>OZ247587.1:1220258-1830388 GCA_965233865.1 Candidatus Neptunichlamydia sp. | reverse complement strand
ATGCTTCATTCGATATCTCCATAATTTTGAATATAATTAGTTATTTGGTCTCGTATTACTTTCTTAAAAGTAGGGCTTGCAAATTCATGATCCCAAAATTTAGCATTGGAGTGAGGTTCTAATACATGAAGCTCATTTCCATATTTTAATCTCCCAATGATGTCAAGACGTGTCACAAAATCTCGTCTGCTCATATAATTATGAGATTGGAAACACAGCTTTCTGGGGATAATGACGGAGGGATTAATTGCCAGGACAATAATTCTTTGGCGAACCGATTCTGAAGAAGCGATAAGAGCATTCTTCACATGATCCGCTCCTCCACTATGGCAGATTTGGAGAAACCTTGCTTCCGGCCCATGTGTCAAAATAAAGCGAGTCCATTGATTTCTTAAGTGCCTAACAGGAGGTGTGTGGAACCCTGCATGTCCCATGGCGCATTCAGCGACGTCGGCACCAAATGAAAGGAGTTTATTGGACATTCCTGTTAGGGTCCTTGCGAGTGGTCCTGGTAGATTCGTGGCATTTAGAAGAAATAGCCTGCTTTGCTTCGTCATATGTCTCTCTATAAATAGCCTTTATAGTATGCTTTTCAGAGTAATCAATATAGTAAACTACTTTGCCTTGATTAGCAGCAGCAATATTAATTTTCTCAGAAGCAACATTAGAACCATCTGGATTACGAAAGAAGATCGCAATTTCCACATTCTTTGCTGTAAATGGGTAGTTAGCAAGATATTGTCTTACATCTTGATTGCTATTGATAGCAGATAAATACTCCTCGACTGACTCGACTAGAAGTTCTCGTGCAGCTTTTAAATTGACATCCTGATAGTAATTAAAACTCATGGCTAGCATTTCTATTTCATGCATCATTTGTCCACCAGTTCCTATTAAAACTAGATTTTTTTTCTCTTTTAACTTTTTCGCGGTCTCCTGAGTAATTTGATTAACAATTTTTTCGTCATCTGATAATTTGTACGTCATAGAGTCACAACAAGAAATTAAAAAGAACATTAATAAAACCAGTGAAAAATTAAAAAAACACTTCATTTTATTCCTCCAAAGTTTTCAATATAATTATTTATTCGATATTCAATTATTGGTGCAAAAGTAGGGCTTGCAAAATCATGATCCCAAAATTTAGCATTGGAGTGAGGTTCTAATAAATGAAGCTCATTTCCATATTTTAATCTTCCCATAATATCAAGACGTGTCACAAAATCTCGTCTGCTCATATAATTATGAGATTGGAAACACAGCTTTCTGGGGATAATGACGGAGGGATTAATTGCCAGGACAATAATTCTTTGGCGAACCGATTCCGAAGAAGCGATAAGGGCGTTCTTGACATGGTCAGCTCCTCCACTATGGCAAATTTGCAAAAAATTTGCTTGAAGCCTCTTCGTATGTCTCTTGATGAATGGGGTGATCATCATCTGCACGAATGTAATATCTTAATATGCCATTACGAGATGAAACGTAGACGATTTTTTCTGGAGGGAGCTCATGCCTATCTGGGCCAGAAATGAATATTCTTATTTCTACATTTTTAGCAGTGAAAGGATAGTTGTGAAGGTAAGGTCTAACTTCCTCATTGTTATTAATATCAGATAAATATTCTCTAAGAGCATAAACAATCAGCTCTCTTGCTTCCTCGAGATCTACTTCATGAAAAAACTGGAAGCTCATGTGCATCGCTTGAATATCGTGCATCATCCCCCCTCCTGTTCCTATAAGATAAAGTTTCTTTTGCTCCTCTAATTTCTTAGCGGTATTTGCTGTGATCGCATCCGCTAGCTTTACATACCGAGGAGATTGGTAGCCGAGAGAAGAACAACCAAAAAGAAAAGAGAGAATAGTTATCATTATCCCGGAATTAATAATTATTTTCATTCTGTATCTCCATATTTTTTTATATAGTTTTTAATATGACGCTCTATTGTCTCTGAAAAAGTAGGGCTTGCAAATTCATGATCCCATAATTTAGCGTTGGGATGAGGCTGCAATATATGAAGTTCACTTCCATGTTTGAATCTCCCTATGATGTCAAGACGTGTGACAAAATCCCGTCTGCTCATGTAGTTATTAGACCGAAAGCATAATTCTTCTGGAATAATGACAGAGGGATTAATCGCCAGGACAATAATTCTTTGGTGCACAGATTCTAGAGAAGCGATAAGAGCATTCTTCACATGGTCAGCTCCTCCACTATGGCAGATTTGCAAAAAATTTGCTTGAAGCCTCTTCGTATGTCTCTTGATGAATGGGGTGATCATCATCTGCACGAATGTAATATCTTAATATGCCATTACGAGATGAAACGTAGACGATTTTTTCTGGAGGGAGCTCATGCCTATCTGGGCCAGAAATGAATATTCTTATTTCTACATTTTTAGCAGTGAAAGGATAGTTGTGAAGGTAAGGTCTAACTTCCTCATTGTTATTAATATCAGATAAATATTCTCTAAGAGCATAAACAATCAGCTCTCTTGCTTCCTCGAGATCTACTTCATGAAAAAACTGGAAGCTCATGTGCATCGCTTGAATATCGTGCATCATCCTGCCTCCTGTTCCTATAAGATAAAGCTTCTTTTGCTCCTCTAATTTCTTAGCGGTATTTGCTGTGATCGCATCCGCTATCTTTTCATAATGCGGTAATTGATAGCTGAAAGAAGAACAGCCAAAAATAAAAGCTAGGATAGTAATTATCACTCCAAAATTAAAAATTAGTTTCATTTTATACCTCCATAATTTTCTATATATTCTTTAATATGACGGTTTATTGTCTCTGAAAAAGTAGGGCTTGCAAAATCGTGATCCCATAATTTAGCGTTGGGGTGAGGTTCTAGTATATGAAGTTCATTTCCATATTTGAGCCTCCCTATGATGTCAAGACGGGTAACAAAATCCCGTCTACTCATATAATTATCAGATTGGAAACACAAGCTTTTTGGGATAATGACAGAGGGATTAATCGCCAGGACAATAATTCTTTGGCGAACCGATTCTGAAGAAGCGATAAGAGCATTCTTCACATGATCCGCTCCTCCACTATGGCAGATTTGGAGAAACCTTGCTTCCGGCCCATGTGTCAAAATAAAGCGAGTCCATTGATTTCTTAAGTGCCTAACAGGAGGTGTGTGGAACCCTGCATGTCCCATGGCGCATTCAGCGACGTCGGCACCAAATGAAAGGAGTTTATTGGACATTCCTGTTAGGGTCCTTGCGAGTGGTCCTGATAAATTCGATGCATTATAGGTTCCATAAATCTTGGCACCTTGGGCATATTGACTTAAGTTGTAGGCACTTTCTAATGAATCTGATCTTGAGTTTTGAATTCCATTGATAAATCCTATGGCACCATTTTGAAGGTCAAAAGAGCCGACTTGAAAAGCTCCTGAATTCCCAATCCCATAATCTGCAGATAGGGAAGCGAGGGTATTTGAAATGCCAACTACTGAGGTTTTTTGATAGGCAAAAGAGGCAAAACGCCCATCTAAGTCGATGTAATTGATGGGGTCGCCATTTGTATAGGAATAGAGGTCCATGCATAGGGGATATCCAATGGGATCGGTGCTGATAAACCTTCCCACTTTGAGGTCATAATACCTTTTTCCCATGAGGATGAGTCCTGTGGGATCTTGGGATTTGCTATGCCAGGAAAGGGACTGCGCATAGGAGAGGAGGTCTCTTGGAATAAATGGCGGAGTTTGGGGACCGTAGGATGAGCAAGCCTGGGGAACATACTGCGTCCCTTCCTCGGTGATGATTGCGGTCAATTCGTTTAGGGCATTATGCATGAGGAAGGCGGAGGCCCCTGTTTCATCAATGAGGGCATCACAAGAGCCTGGTCCATAGAGTTTCCAGTAGGTTTTATTCCCTATTTGAACGCCGATTTCTTGGAATTCTTCTTCAGGGTCATAAAGAGAAGTTGTAGAGACGCAAAAGCTATTTGCTGGGGTATAGCGTGTTTGAAGTCTTCTTCCTAATGCGTCGTAGGAGGCTTCCCAGGTCATTTTAGGGTCGGTAACCTTGAGAAGGCGTCCCCATGGGTCCCATTCGAACTGCCTTTGTCCTTGAGAGACGACTTGTCCCAAGGAGTCATAGTTTGTTCTTAGGGAATATTTATCTGTGATTTCTGCAATCACTCTACCAAAGGAATCTAGACCATCGTGGGGGATTTGGTTGTTTTGTGCTGCTGTTCGGATCCCTGTTCCAGCACTTCCAAAATCAAATGTGTAGCTTTCTGTCCCTGCTGATTGCAAGTGTCCTCGCGGCGTGTAAGTGAACTGTTTTTGAATCAAGGGAGAATGGTAAGAGGTTAGCTTTCCTGATGCATTCCACCCTAGGGTTTCTTGGAGTAAGCCACTCAGTAGATAGGCTGAAATGATTTCGGGAAGTCCAGAAGAGTTATAGTGTGTGGCTATAGTTGAAAGCGCTGTTTCTTTGCTTTTTAATGCGCCGCTTTGATCATAGGTATAGGTCAAGTGCGTTCTTCCAGAAGTGACTGCAGCAATTCTATTGTTTTGATAGACAAATGTGCGCTCATGATCTCCAATTTGTAGCGATCGCATTCGAGATCCCCATTCTTGGTGGGTTTCTTGGACTAGGCTAGAATTGAGAGAAATGGATTCGTATGTAAGATGGCCATCGGCATCATAAGTGCGCTCGACGAGAGAATGCTCTTCTCGGGGGGTATAAAACCAACTTGAAAGCCAAGAAAGGCTTTGAGAGCCGACTTGCTCAGCGGAAAGAAGAAGTCCTCTTGGATCATAGGTATAGTTTCTTTGCCATCCATCAACAGCTTCTTGGATCAGCCAGCCATGGGGATCATAGGTATATTCACGAATGCGACCTAGGGGATCTTTGGTTGTTTTAAGAAACCCATCTACGTAAGTGTATTCCCACTCCCCTATGCTTTCTCTCCCTGACTCCATTTGTTCTGAGATTTCTCTTCCCATGGAGTCATAAGAGGCTTTCCAAATATTCCCATTTGGAAGCTGCAGTGTTGTTAAATTGGAATCAAGGTCATAGCCAAAGGTGAGCAACGTCCCATCGGAAAGTGCTTTTTGAGTGATACGACCGAGTCCATCAAATGTTTGACGTGTCACTTGTCCTTTGTTATCCATGATGGAGGTGCAGTTGCCGCATGCATCATATTCAAACGTCTCAATGATATTTCCTTTTTTGATTTTAATCGGCTTTCCAAGAGCGTTCATCCAAGTGAGGGTCTCTAGGGCATCTCCTTGGATGGTTTTCTGCATGTCTTCTTCTGGATTGTAGGAGTAGTATGATGAGCGAATCAGATGATTTTGAGCATCGTATGTTTCTTGCGCACCAACATGCCCCCCTTTGTAGGTAGTGATGGTGGTTTCTCCACTCGGGAGATTGCAAATGACTGTATTATGGACATAGTTGTATGTCGTCTCTTCTCCCTTGGGAGTGACTTCTGTTTTGAGACGGCCGAGTCCATCGTAGTTTTTTTTCCAGGTAAAGCCCGCTCGGTCTGTTAAAAAAGTGAGGTTGCCTCTTAAGTCGTATTGTTTGATTTCTGTTTCGCCTGTATCACTATTCTTCCAAGTAATCATGCGATTCGCTCTGTCATGTTGGATTTCCCAAGTGATGCCGTTTCTGGTTTCTAGAATGGGACGAGAAAAAAGGTCATAAATGATGGAGGTTTTGGTTCCATCGGGGTAAATTTCTTCTTTGAGGAGGCCATTTGTAGTATAAAGTCTCGTTGTTTTGGCGCCTGTTGGAGCCTTAATCGTTTCAAGAAATCCTCCAGCCTCGTAAGTGAATTGTGTTGTATGACCTTCTTTTGTCTCAGAGAGGACATTTCCTAAAGCGTCATACTCTCTGTAGGTTGTATAGCCTAGTGGATCAACCTCTTCGATGAGGTATCCCCGAGAGTCATACTCATAAAGAGTATAAGCCACTTTCTGGCTAGGAGCGAGTTGTTGTCTTTTAGCTTTGATCTGCCCTGAGGCGTGATAGTCGAAATAGGTGATATTTTTTGAATTCGCGGTTTGCTCCCATATGGGCTGATTATTGAGATTATAACCGATGCTATTTGCAGAGAGACGCTCTCTTGAAGGAGAAAGGGTTTGGGTTTCAATGAGGTTGCCCATGATATCATACATGTTTTCGTACGCCGCATCTGTTTGGATGATTTTGATGCACTGCCCTTGGTTATTATGGGCGTATTTTGTCACAACATCGTGATCTTCTGTTCCTGTAATTTGGGTCTTTTGAATAGGGAATCCTCTTCCATCGTACTCCCAAAGGATAATGGCTCCATTATTGTCTTCTTTTTCAAGTTGGCCAAAGGCGTTGTATTTTAATTCGATGGTGGAAATCAGAGCATTGTCACTATGTTCTTCGATTTTTTTTGGCAAGTGGGGAAAGTCTTTGTCGTAAGTTGTCAAAGTTTTTTCGTTTAAGACTTCTTCTTGAATACAAAGGTTGTTATTATTGTAGCTCAGCTTTTTAAGGATAGATGTTTGGCCATCTCCTGTAAGGTCCTTTCCATGGAGAGCAATCTCTATAGGATTCCCTTTTATATCATAAGAGTAAATTGTTGTAAGCCCCCGCTTATCAACGGCCTTCTGAAGGCTTTTGGGGAAAGCTCCGGGCCCATTCCAGGAAAGAACTTGCTCTGTTTTGGCATCAAAGTAGGACTCTTCGTCGATGAACCAAGATTGAAACGTTATTGCCCCAAGGGGATCGATAATTTTATAGATTTGTTTTTGGAAAATTTTATAGATTGTTTTTCCGCCTGCTGCATCTGTAACAGTAGTAGTATCATCTTGGTACTCAAAAGTGGCTGTGGGAATGAGCTCTTGGCGAGGCCCCATGGGAGATCTTTGCTCTACTACCCTTCCTTGGGTGTCATAAACATTTTCTAAGACTTGTCCTAAAGGTTTTGTTTCTCGAAAGAGGCGCTGCGCATGATCGTATTCATAGGTGATGGTTGCATCACTCGGAAGGGTCACTTTTATGAGATCTCTCTGAGAATTATAGCTGTAAGAAATTCTCCTTCCATCTTTGGCATAGATTTCAGAGATTTTTCCTTCGTGGGTGTACTCAAAGTATAAAAACGCTCCATGAGAGCTTTCAATACGAGCCAGTTGGTCTCCGCGATAGAAAAACGTAAGAATAGCTCCTCTAGCATTCACCCACTTTTGAAGGAGATCTTCTTTGAAAAACCTTTTGGAACCATCGGCCCCATAAAGGATGTCATTTTCAATGTAGGAATGGAAAGGGTTTGCGCTACTGCCGATTCCGTTCTGGTTAAAATTGCAAAGGTCAGGGTTGTCTTCTGGAAAGACTTCCCATCTTGAAGTTGAAGGACAATAGCTATAGCAAATGATTGTGCCGTCTACTTCAGCTGCAAAAAGTTTTCCGTCCTGTTTGACAAGGAAAGGATTTAAGCTCAGTTTCCAGCCTGCTCCAAGCTCTCCCATTAGAGGGTTTTGGCTATTGTAATTGCGCCGTATTTCCAAGGGGAAGGGACCTGGAAGGATGAGATCGGTTTCGTCAATAGTAAAACTGCCTGATACAATATCTATCGGGTCAGCAACGGAGTTCCACAGAGACTTATGTTCAATCCGCACATCGCTCTCCCAGGTTGTTTTTTCTGGAAGAGGTTTTGGCAGAAGCAATGGGACAACTGTATCAAATGGGCTTGGGACTTCGAGTTTATAGCTATGATTCGTGGGGGTTAGCTGCCACTCTTGAATCACCGAAGGACTAAAATAATACTTTGGGAGTGGGGATCCGAGGCCTCCATTTAGCAAAAGTGTATTAGAAGAGATTAAAGCATGTCCAACTGTTGGATGAAAAATGAATGTTCCCATTTCTTTATACGTTTTATCTGGGCTATACACAAAACCTGGAGTCATATAGACATAGGCAAAGGGACTGAAGAAGTCTTCTTGCATAAGGAGGTTTTGGGCAATGTTCCATTGGGGCGACTCTTTTAATGCGCGAAGATCAAGATCTTTTAAATGGGGAAAATAAAGAGCTTGAGAGGCTTCTGGCTGTTTTTCTACTTCTTTAAGGATCTCTGCATCTAGAGCTAAAAATCCTTCTCCTGAAATCTCTTCCTTTTGTTTATATTTATGAGCAAGCTGGAGAAGCTTGACAGTTGAAACGGCAGATAGATCTGAAAAAATATCTTTTAAAATTTGATGTTCATTAGAAGAAATGTCAACGATTGCTAGAGCTTCAAATGGTCTTTGAGCGTGAGGATTAAGGGACAATGAATGAGAATCGCACTGAAACATCATATCGACTTGAGGAAGCTTTGCTTGTGCAGCGTTAGGCCCCCCTTCAATGAGCTTAGACAGGCCAAAAGCAAAGTCAACTGCTGGACGCACTTTATGAAGTTTTGCTAAACTATGATGTCCCCTCCCACATTTTTCAAAGTAGGCTGCTCCCATAAAGGAAAGAAGGGCCTCAAGTTTTTTATCCTCTTTTGCCTGGTTGAATATTTCAAATGCTAGGTTTGTCAGCTTTGGAGTTTCCTCTCCAAAGTGGAAGCAAAGAGCGGCGGTTGCTCCTCTTCCTAAGGAGAGTACTTTGGTTGAAGAAAAAAGCTTTGTACCGACCTGAATATCACGATTGACTTTGATGTCAAGACAGTGATCGGTTTCGTCTAGAATTAAGGTTCTTTCACTTTTTTCTCCTATAACATGAATACGAAAGCGATTTTCCTTAAAAGATAGGGGAATGGCCTGACAATTAAGGGAAGTCAGAGGAAATGTTGCATGGATTTTTTTTCCAGGGTTCTCATGAGAAGAGATTTCGATATGCGCTTTTGCGAAAATGTTTAAATTTTTTTCTAAATCAAAAACCTTAAATTCTCCATCAATTCTTGGGGATGGAAAGTCTTCGAAGGAAGCAAATTGCCTTTTCAGCTGAGTGCAATGGATCCCAACGTCGTCTAGGGAAAGGCCTTGTTTTCTTAGGTGTTCCTCTGCAAAAAGGGTGAAGAGCTTAGCTGCGCTGTCATCTCCGTCGGGATGGGTGTGCTTTAAAATCCTTTCGTCCCCTTTTAGATAGCGTAAAATCCACCGATCTGCGCTTGCAAATTCTTCGGGCAAGAAGTGATAGACATCAAAGCCTTCGCTTATTTGAATCTCTTTCAGCCATGGAAAAAGAGAAACCCACTGATTTCCATCGAAGAAAACAACCCAAGGATAATTTAAATGCCCTTCTTCTTCTCCTTCGGAGAGGGAGCAGAGGAGCATGTTTTCGATTATCTCTTTGGGAAGAGAACAAGGGTTTCCCATGGCATACAGGGCTCTATACCCTGCTTTTCGGAGGAAATAGATGAGAAGTTGACATTGTTCCCAAGGAGAACCCTGCCCCTCTAAGTAAACCCTAAGAGCATTCCTCTGAATTCCAGGCGCCTGAAAAACTCCTCCTTCTTGTTTGCAATAAGGCTCAACAAGAGCAATTTCATTTTGGACGTGGGCAGCAAGGGCTAGAGGATCTTTTTTGAGAGATTCGACAAATTCATTAAGGGTAGGAAAACTTTCCTCTAGGTGTTTACCCCCTTCAGGGTTTGAAGTAAAACTGCAGAAGTGGGTATTTTTGTAAGGAATGCGATTTGAGTTTTGCGCTCTAGGTCTACGAAGAGCATCTAATTGCCAAGGAGGTGGAGCAAGGAAGTGGCATGTATAAAGAGGATCTTTCCCTTCTATAGAAAAGGCAAATTGATACTGGGGATCACTTGCTTTTTGAGAAAGGAGAAGTGAGTGGCATTTTGGATCGCTGATATAGCTGAAGTGGAGCTTCAGTCCAAATTCTTTTTCAAGGCTTGCTTCGGGAATAAATAAGGACCCTTCTTTTAGTAAATAGGAGTGCCACGCTAGGGAGCCCTTGGTAGGGAGGGAAATTTTCTCTTCGTGGACAAGATCTTTTTGCTTGTAAACTTTGATGGTGAGCATTTTGATAGGATCTTCCGTTTCCAATAGAAATCGGTAGAACTGATCGAGATATAAAGCATATTCGTTTGCCCCTTTTTCGAATGGGCCATCTAAAGCAATGACAACAGGTTTTAGCGTTTGATGGATGAAGTTTTGAAAAAAGAGGGCTGGATCAGACGCAAAATCGCTTTTAAAGAAAATGTTTCGCCTTTCGTCTTCCCTTGCCTTAAATTCTTCCGGAGATAGTGAAAGATTTGTTTCTGTTAGCCTATTTTGATCTGCAGAGATTTCAAAAAGAGTGATGCTACTTTGCAATCCTTTAAGTCTATTTTCAAAGGCCTTTTTTTCTTCTCCTTCGCTGTTTTCGATCAACGTTTTTAAAATAGGAAGGATTTGTGTCTTAAGTTCATAGCTGTTGCGCTTTAACCCTTTTTCTTCAAAAAGCTCGGAGTCTTGTAATAAAGCATTTAGTCGCTCTTGGAGTGATGATTTCTGGGCTAATACTTTTTCAGGCCACTCTAGCGCTTCTTTTTCATGAGCGCTGGCTGCTTGACTATAGGTCTCAAGCGTTTGTAAAAGGACAGTTTTATTTGCTTCACTGCACTTGGGAGCTGCGGTTAAAGTAGTAATCGCCTTTTGACAAAAGGCTTCTGCTTCTCTAAAAAGGACAGCAGTTTCTTGCAAAACAGTGACAACTTCATGGGTATTTGAAAGAGTGCGAACCGGACATGTTTCTTTTTTCCTGTTTGCGTCCTCTGCCTTTTCTAGGCTTTTTTCGTAAAGAGCTTTAGACTTATCAAAAGCGATCGAGGATAAAACAGTATTGATTCCCTTTTCGAGTTCAGGTATTTCACGGCTAATTGTCTTTTTGTCTCTCTTACACGCCTTTTTTATATTGACGCGCCAAATCTCTTTCCGCTGCTTTTTAGATTTGCCTGCAATATCTTTTAAGATAGCATCTAAGAAGGAAAGAGCTGTCTTGCAGCAAGCAAGTGACTCTTTTAAAAGCTTAAGCCCTTCTTCGGTTTGCCCCACTTGATTAAACTGCTGAATCAGCTCCTCATGTCGGTTCCACTGAGAGGCCGCATTCTCTCTAATGGTGTCACACTCGCTTTTATTAAGGCCATAGACGAAACCAGGAATGAGAAAGAATAAAAAAAACAGGCGTTGCCATATCATGCAAAATACCAGGTATTTTTTAATTTTTTTATACTATGACACAGATTGTACTAAACATGAATTTCTTAAGCGAATATTTTTTTTGACTGGATTCGCACAGCTCCTGTTTCGATATCAACAGTAAACATCACTCCAGAAGAAGCAAGATCAGATCGCACCATTTTCTGGAACCCCACAGATAGAGCAACCTCTTTGTGGCAATATCCTTGCTCTTCACGATAGATAATCTCTCGATCGGTGAATAAGGGGAGGTAAAGCTTGCATCGGGAAGATCTTCAACCGTTGCACTGCTTCTGACGGTTAAAGCTCCCATATCGCGAGAAATCGAGTATCTCATCTTTGAGAGCCCTTGAAAAATCAGCTTTTAGGATGAGCTTCCGGATTATTTTTCCCACTTTCTGAATAGACTTCGAATGGTTCGAGGAGGCTTCTAGAACCTTCTCGATTTTTTTTGTAAGACCATTTTCTTCAATAAAAAAGCGGTACTCTTTATGGTGGTCCCAAACGTCAAGACCAAAATTCGCAAAAATTAAGCTAGTTTTCCCTGATGTTAAATTCAGTTCAAGGATAAATCGGCTGTACCAGTCAATAATTGCAAATAAATATGCAAATCCACCTTGAAGCAGAATATACGTAATATCTGCAGCCCACGCTTGGTCAGAACGGTCTACCTTTACAGACCTCATCAGATATGGATACTTCTTGTGGTCTTGATGTAGCTTGCTCAAATTAGGCTTTGGATAAATCGCTTCCAATCCCATTCTTTTCATGGCAGTTCTCACTCTTTTTTCTCCAACAAAAAAGGCTTAGTCGCGCATTTCTAATGTCATCCTACGTCTCCCATAAAATGGGTTTCTAAGGTATTCTTTATCAATTGTTTTTATTAAGTCTAAATCTGCTTCCCTAGAAATAATTTCAACGTAGTATAGGGTTGATCTATTTAATCCCAGAAGCTCGCATTGCTTTCTCTGTGATAGCTCACTATCACCTGCATCTATAAGAGATTTTCTCAGAGCTAACTCAAAGCCGTGTACTTTTTTTAAGCCATTCCAGCTCCATTTTCAGCCTTCCAATTTGCTCAAATAACTCTCCCTTTTCTTGCTCTTTTTCCTTGCTAACCAAACGCTTATTGCTTTTCTCAAAAATTTGAACTGCAGTGGCTTTAAAGTGCCTTTTCCACCCTCCAGGAACTAAAGGGTGAACTTCAAATTTCTCAGCAAGCTCTCCCGCTGTTTTCTCTCCTTTTAAAACTTCGAACACCACCTTTAGCTTAAATTCGGCAGAATATTTTTTTCTTGTTTTTGCCATTTTTTTTCTCCTTTTATCGGGAGCAAACTAGCTTAGTAAGTGGCTCGAATTTCTGGGACCATTATACTCTACAGTCACTGCAAACTCAGAAGGAACCTGTATCCCCTTCTTTGAAAGAATCTGAAGCATTTCCCCAAGCGAGGCGTTCTTTCCTCCCACGAGCTCCATATCGTTAATGGTTAACTCTTCCAGCTTTTTAACATACTTATATGTGCTCATCTCTCTCTCCTAGCTCGATTGAGATCTTCTCTAACAACTATTGCTTGATTGACAAGATTCACAAAAGCAAGGAATCCTACGAAGATAGTCAATCCTTCAAATCCCAAAAGGTAGATAAGAAAAATCACCATTCCAATAGTCGCTGTTTCTACTGGATCTTGATCAACAACATGGAGTAGTCCCTTCTAAACAAACAACATAAACACGAAAATCAGTAATGCATTGACCTGAGAATTAGTCCTCTTATGCATCTCTTTGAACATCTTGATTCCGATCTTCTCATAGCCTAAACACATCACCTTAATCCCCAGAGAAAGGACAAGGATGATCTGCAATTTCTTCTCAAACTTATCAACATAAAAATCAATAGAATGAAGAAAATTGCTCAAAGAAGATAGACGGTTCCTTCCCTCCCGTGACACAAACTGTTTTAGCGCTCCAAGCGCCTCAACGAGGGGAGCTGCAAAATCTGCAATCTCCTCAATCTTCATTTGAATAATCTCCAATCTACTTAAATCAACCCTCCCAAATTTTAGCTGCCGATTGAGATGTCTTGATTGGTAAAGCCCTCGGATTCTCTTACGACACATCGGGCAATTGTTGCTGTAAGAGACTCCTTTTTGAATGGCTCGACGTGCTCCTCCATGAAGCCCGTCCACATTAAAAAGACCATCCGAAGAAAGGAGTTTCTCAGACCCAAGAGCGGCGTTAAAAAGCGCATTGGTGACTCCAAACTCAGCTTTGATTTCTCTCATCTTAAACTGCCCTTGATGGGAAGTGAACCATTCGCTCGACAAAACGCGGTTCATAAGCTCCAATCTTTCCAACCCAAAATTACAACCAAAGAATGCCATCGCGGTAAGCTCAGAATTTAGATGCTCCCCAGCATATTGCTCTTGAGAGATTGGGCACTGTAAAGGATTATTGCGCGAGATTTGAAAGACTATCATCCCCACTTCTCCATTTCAAGTGATACAGTGGGAGTCTAGATAGTGTAGTCACGAGATTTCTACCCATAAAGCCAAACATCTGATCTGAACCGCAGCCAAGAAAGAGGATATGTGCTTAGCATAGCGTGTAGCAATTCCTCTCCATCGCTTCAAATGTAAAAAAGCATTTTCTACAAGATGTCTCGATTTATAGAGATGCTTATCATAAGCTCTCTTGCTTTTCCTATTTTTTCTGGGAGGAGTAACCGCCTTCATTCCTTGAGAGATCGCTTGAGTTACGATTGCATCGCTGTCATAACCCCGATCTGCTAGTAGGTAATCGGCGTTAATTCCCTCTATTAGGTGTTTAGCCTGAAGGTAGTCTGATTGAGTACCTGACGTAATAATCGCTCTGACCGGCATACCATGCGAATCCACGGCCAAATGTAATTTCGTGTTGAGCCCCCTTTTGTCCGAGCCATATCTTGATTGCCACCTTGTGCACCTGCTGCGTAAGGGTGAACTTTGATATGGGTTGCATCGATCATTAACCACTCGTAATCAGGATCGTCCACCACTTTTTCCATCTGAAATATCATGACTTCTGTGCGCTGGTACGGTCATCTCTAAACCTCTCCTTGAAAGTTTAAGAAACCAGCTTAGCGCAAATTTAAACTTGTGTCTACACTATCTAGCAAACCCAAAGTATCCCGTCCACAACGGATTAAAATATCCTATACTGCATGCTACTGAATATAACCGAATGCTTTTTGATACCGACCGTAGCGCATGTAGAAGAGAAGTAAGCTTTTTTCATTGTAGTGACTTTCCCATGCTCCAACCTGTCCCTTGCGAAAGGTTTGATCAAATTCCGTAGGGTGCAGTGTTCCAAACATTTTCTGACTAATCTCCTCGATCTGCTTTTCCTTTAAGTCTTGAGAGAAAATGGCCGCAAACCGTCGAATGCATTCCTTTTGAGATTCAACATTTCCTCCTCCCTTAGGGCCCACAAGATCTTCAAAACAGATGACCTGAGTATTTTTTTCTTCGCATAAAACGCACGCTTCTTCGATGTTTTCTCTCATGCAACCATCATAGTAGAGACTCTCTTGCCCATCCTCCAAAACAATCCGAAGTTTTTCATCAAAACTGCACCCTCTCCAGTGTTGAATCAGCTCTTTCAATCCCTTGCGCTTCGCAGCCAAGTGACGGTTGATAAGCCCCTCTTCAATCTGAGCATCAAACCAATAAACCAGTGAAACAAAGACGTCCCGCAAATCTCGCACAAGAATGATTTTTGGCGTCTCAGAATCATAGAATAAAGGGTTGCGCACACCGCAATTGACAATGTGATCAGCCCATTGACCCTCTAGAGTTTCTGGAAACAAACTCAACATCTTTAAAGCAAGATGCCCCCCTGCTTTTGGCACTGATAGAACAACAGGACGCTTCAATGCTCCATCATCAGAAAAGATCAAGGCCGGCAGTAAAAGAATAATCAAAGCAAGCTTTCTCATGTCCTGGACATGGTGCCTCAAGCAGAAAAAAATGACAAGTCAGGAAAAAAAGAGCCTCACTTCCATGAAAGTGAGGCTTCCTCATAAACTTAATCAGTTCTCTCTAGACTGCTTATTCAGCAAGCTTTTGTGCTGCAATTCTGCAACAGTTCCGTGAAAATGTTATCTGAAGCTCTGGAGATCCAATTCCCTGAAGCGTTTTAAGAGCAAGTCTTTGGCCAACATTCTTTTCAATCTCTCTCTGGAATGCAAAGAAATTTTCACCTTCGACTTCTTCAGCAGCTGCAGCATCAAGATGCACAAGAATGGCTTCGTAATCAGCTGCAAGTTCTCGCGTTTCTCCAATCTGAGTACAGAGTGTTTGATTTTTTTCTGGCAGGGTCAGAGAAAAAATCAAGAGGGTGTTCTCCTTTTTTACTTCCTATCACATAGATAGCAACTGACTTAGTCACAATAAATTTAATGGTGTCTCTAGCAGCATACATCATCGCAAAAGCATCGATTTTGGTCTGTTAACTAGAATCCTTTAAGACTTCTTCTAAAATAAAATCTGCGCCAGCCTTGTTTGAGTTCACTCCAACTGCAGCCTTAACAACATCTAGAACTGGATTAATTGCCTCTGCATTGGACCCTATTCAACGGTCTCGTTGATCGCCCCAAATACGAAGGCTCCTTTGAAGAGAGGGGTTGTTGTTTTGGCAATATTTTGAACTACCCCTGTTCGATCTGCAAACTATGTAAATATACTAGATTTGATGCTGCTAGAAATAGCAGAAAAAAAGGATATAACTGACGAAATTGACATATTTTTGAAACCCAATCATTATGATTCAAAATTTTGCGACAAACATACTGGAAATAATTATTTGGAACAATGTTTTTTTTATTGTTCACTATAAGTTGATAATCAAAAACTTAAGTAGGTGTCAATAAATTTTGAATTCGACAGAAAAGCCTTCTAAAATTTGCAGACTTGCTCTCGCATCTCGTCTTCTGATTCAACGATCCCCTCAAAGACCAGCCCTTTGGTCGGGTCTAGGGTGACGAGTTGGTCTTTTTTGAGTATTGTGCACGCTGCGTCAGCACGGACCAGGAGAGGGATCTTGTGGTCATGAGCAAACTGCTTTGCAAGGTCCTCGGAGTGAGTGTCATCAGGATGGTTTTGGAGAATAATGCCCTCTGCTAATTTAAGGTGAGGCTCATATTCTTCTAAGCAACTAGTCATAACAACCAGCTTGTCCTTAAAGTCATATTTAACTGCTTCGTCAAAGCTAAGAAAAAACTCTACTTTTCCATGAGTCCGCTTCCCATTTCCAGGGAGTCCTCTTACAAGCATATCACCGATATTATCAACAAGCATCACGTTAGTTGTTCCACTGACCCCAAAAGGGGTTCCAGAGGTCACCACAATCAGATCTCCGTAGCGCACGAGTTTATGCGTCAAAGCAAAACAGCTGGCCCTCTGCACTCCTTCTTTGACGTCCTTTACTTGCTCCAAAACAGGAACGGTTCCCCAAAAAAACGCAAGTTGGTGATAGGTTTTTTCATCGGGCGTCACTGCAATAATAGGCATCTCAGGACGAAATCGCCCCATAAGACGGGCAGTAAAACCACTTGTTGTGAGAGCAATGAGGGCTTTTGCATGAGCGCTATAGGCTGTTTTTACTGAGGCTAATGCCACCGATGAGGAAATGTCATTAAAAAACTGGCGCGATACATCTTTATAGAAGAAATCCTCATAGTTGAAATCTTTCTCAGCCTCTATGATGGTGCTTAGCATAAGCTTGACTGTTTCAATGGGATATTGTCCCACAGCTGTCTCGCCAGAAAGCATCACAGCAGAGGTGCAGTCATACACAGCATTGGCAACATCAGAAACCTCGGCGCGTGTGGGGCGAGGTTTTGAGATCATCGATTCAAGCATTTGCGTCGCTGTAACAACGGGCTTGAAGGCTTGATAGCATTTGCGGATCATCACTTTCTGAAGTCTGGGAACTTGAGTTACAGGCAACTCTACTCCCAAATCTCCCCTTGCAACCATGATTCCGTCTGATACTTGAAGAATGCTATCAAAATTCTTTACACCGAGAGCATTTTCAATCTTGGCAATTAGCATGACATGACTAGACTTGCATTTTGCCAAAATATTTTTAATGGTAATGATATGGTCTGCTGAGCGGATGAAGGATGCAGCTAAGATATCGATCCCATTTGTGCATCCGAACTCGATATCTGCAATATCTCTTTCTGTAACGGCAGGAAGCTGAAGCTCTGCATGGGGAATATTCACCCCTTTCTGCGATTTCAAAACTCCAGAATTTTCAATTTTTATAACCAAAAAATCGGGGTGTTTTTCAGTCACTTTGGAGGAGATATACCCATCATCGAAGAGAACTTGTGCCCCCATTTTGATATCTTGAGTGACTTCAAAAGGTTCTAGGGTTATCTCTCCTTGTGCAGGATCTTTGGTGATTTTAAGATGGGTTTCTTTCTCCAAAACAATGGGAGAAGAGAGGTTCCCGACACGCACTTCAGGTCCCTTCGTATCAAGCATGATTGCTAAGGCAATCCCTTTTTCCTTCCGCGCTTTTTTGAGATTGTTAATCGTTTCTTTGTGCTTGTCATAGGCGCCATGACTCATGTTGATTCGAGCAACATTCATCCCCGCATCGATCAGCTGCAAAATTTTTTCGTAGCTGCTTGTTGCGGGTCCCAGGGTACAAATAATTTTTGTTCTAGTGCGCATATTTTCTCTTATATAGAAACTCTTATTAATGTATACTATCCCCCATGGGAAAGCAATCTATCATCCTAAAAAACATTCGAGTTCATAACTTGAAAGGGGTCAACCTTACCCTCGATCCAGGAACATTTATTGTCTTTACCGGAGTATCAGGATCAGGAAAATCCTCGCTAGCTTTTGACACAATTTATGTTGAAGGGCAACGGCGCTATATCGAATCTCTTTCCAATTATGCGCGCAGATACATGGGAAGCCTTCAAAAACCCGATGCTGATCTCATTGAAGGAGTTTCTCCTACCATAGCAATCGAACAAAAAACGGCAGGGAGAAACCCTCGATCCACCGTTGGGACCATCACAGCAATCTATGATTATCTCCGTGTTCTTTTTGCCCGTGTTGGTACCCCTCATTGCCCCGTAAGCGGCGAAAAGGTTCAGCCTCAAAGCATAGAGCGGATCCTTTCTACCATTCAGAATTTTCCAGAAAAATCGCAGCTCGTTTTCTTGGCCCCCCACATCAAAGGAAAAAAGGGTGAATTTAAAGATCTCTTTGAAGATCTTATCCGCAAAGGGTTTATGCGTATCCGCCTAGACGGAGAGATTGTAAATCTTGAAAACGAAATTAAAGTTGATAAATCAAGTACCCATGATATCGACCTCGTCATCGACAGAATCATCCTCAAAGAGGAAGAAAAAAACCGGATTATAGAAGCAGTGACTCATGCCTTGGAGCTTGGCGAAGGGGTAATGAGTGTCTACAATAAAACGAGCAAGGAAGAAACCCTTTTTTCGCAGCACGCCTATGCAAAAAAATCAAAACTCTCCTATTCCCCACTAGAACCCTATGACTTTTCCTTCAACCATCCTAGTGGGATGTGCTCCACCTGTGATGGGCTTGGGCTCACACAAGACTTTGATCTCGACAAAATTATTAACCCTGAGCTGAGTATTGCAGAGGACTGCTGCTTAATCGCTGGTTCTTACAACACAGTGAAATGGAAGAACATCTACAATAACCTTGGCAGCCTCTACGACTTTGATATCCACATTCCGTGGAAAGATCTTCCAGTAAAAGCCCAGAACCAATACCTGTATGGAAACAGAAAAAAGTGGACTAAAATGCATTTTATCCACCCTGTAAAACGAACTTCTTGGACCGAATACATTAAATGGCGGGGTATCATTTCAGAAGCGAAAAAGCGTTACAATGAAGCGAAGAGTGACATCTATAGAAATAAGATGTTAAAATTGATGCATGAAACGGTTTGCCCCGACTGCAACGGCTCTCGCATCAAGCCTTACCCTGCAGCGACGCAGCTAGGAGGGAAAACAATCCATGAACTGACTTCAATAACAATTGAAGAGTTCCACGGCTTCTTTCAAAAGATCAAACTCTCTCCCTTTGAAGAACTAGTAGGACATGATCTTATTTTGGAGATCAAAAAACGGCTCGAATTTCTCCTTAATGTAGGACTCTACTACTTAGCTTTAGAGCGCACCGCTCCTACCCTTTCTGGAGGAGAGTCGCAGCGGGTGCGCCTCGCTTCGCAGATTGGATGTGGCCTTGTCGGCACAACATATATTCTTGATGAGCCCTCGATTGGCCTCCACCCCCGCGACAACACAAAGCTTATTTCCACTCTAGAAAAACTCCGAGACCGTGGAAACACAGTTATTGTTGTAGAACATGACGAAGAAACAATGGAAGCAGCTGACTTTATCGTCGACATCGGCCCCGAAGCAGGATCCCGAGGAGGAGAGGTGATTGCTGCCGGAACAATCGAAGATTTAAAGAAGGAACCTCGCTCGATTACGGGAGCTTACCTAAGCAGAAAAGAAACCATTCCGATTCTGAAAAAGCGAAAAAAAGGGAAGAAAACTCTCACAATCAAAGGGGCTGAGCATCACAATCTAAAGCAGGTTAATGTTGATATTCCGTTGGGACTTTTCATTGCCGTCACAGGAGTTTCAGGCTCGGGAAAGTCTTCCCTTATTACCGATACCCTTTATCCAGCTCTTGCAAATAAGCTTCATCGAGCCGAGCACTCAGTAGGAAAGCACAAGGCGATCCAAGGGCTAGAGCACCTTGATAAGGTCATAGCCATTGATCAAACTCCGATTGGAAGGACCCCTCGTTCCAATCCCAGTACCTACATCAAAGTATTCGATGATGTTCGAGATCTCTTCACAAAACTTCCCGAAAGCCAAGTAGCAGGCTTTAAACCCGGCCGTTTCAGCTTCAATGTCCAGGAAGGTTCGTGCACCGAGTGCAGAGGGATGGGGCAGATCCGCCTTGATATGGATTTTATGGACGATGTGTGGACAACTTGCTCTCTCTGCAATGGAAAACGATTTGATCCCAAAACCCTTGCCATTAACTACAAGGGGAAAAATATCCACGATGTTTTGGAAATGACTATCGAAGAAGCTCTCGAATTCTTCGATGCAATTCCCCATATCCACCACAAACTTTCCCTTCTCAAACAAGTGGGAATGGACTACATCACCCTTGGACAATCTTCCACGACACTTTCGGGAGGAGAAGCGCAACGGATAAAACTTGCTCGAGAAATCATCCGCCCTGCTACGGGGAAAACGCTCTATATCTTGGATGAACCCACAACAGGACTCCACTTTCATGATATCCGGAAGCTTATCAATATCTTGCAACACTTAGTCGATGC
This sequence comes from Candidatus Neptunichlamydia sp., assembly GCA_965233865.1. Taxonomy (GTDB): domain Bacteria; phylum Chlamydiota; class Chlamydiia; order Chlamydiales; family Simkaniaceae; genus Neptunichlamydia. The sequence continues at coordinate 1,809,875 of OZ247587.1, read as the reverse complement.
AGGAAATACAGTTCTTGTGATCGAACACAATATTGATCTTATTAAAACAACGGATTGGGTCATTGATCTAGGCCCTGAAGGAGGGAAAGGAGGGGGACAAATCCTTGCCACTGCAACTCCAGAGCAGATGGCAAAAAAAGAAACTCCAACAGGACATGCGCTCCGCCCTCGCAAAGCTCTCAAAAGCCGCCCCCATAAAGCGACTCAAAAACCTCTCAGTGCAATCACTGCAATTGGGTGCCGACAAAACAACTTAAAAGGAGGGGATCTCAAAATTCCCCGAGGAAAAATCTCCATCTGCACAGGTCCCTCTGGTTCTGGGAAAAGTTCGTTTGCATTTGAAACAATCTACGCTGAAGGGCAACGACGTTACATTGAATCTCTATCCGCTTATGCCCGGCAGTTTGTGAAACAGATGCCCAAACCCAAAGTCGAAGAGATTGAAGGGCTCTCACCAGCAATCGCTATCGAGCAAAAACACCACGCAGGAAACCCTCGCTCAACCATTGGAACAATGACAGAGGTCTACGATTTTCTCCGTCTTTTATATGCCCACCAAGGAGTGGCTTATTGTCCTGAAACAGGTGAAAAGATTGAGTCGATCAGCAAAGAGTCTGTGATTAAGCACCTGATGAAACTTCCTGAAAAAACCCGACTCCATATCCTATCCCCGATCAAAGTTGTGAAAGGGCAATCGATGGATGAGATTCAGGATGTTTTGACGCAGCAAGGATTTGTTCGAGTGCGCCTTAATGGAGAATATTATGAACTTGATGAAGGAATCCCCTACCAAGCAAGTCGAAAGAATGCTCTTTTCCTTGTTGTCGACCGCGTCGCAATTCGTTCTGGTATTGAAAAGAGACTCTTCGAGGCAATAGAACAAGCAGCAGCCCTAACAAAAGAGCCCTTTACTGTCGCACTCGATAATGAAGACCTTCTTTTCAACCTAGCCTTTGCTGTTCCCAGCACAGGAAAGACCTACCCCCCGCTTACTCCTCACACCTTTTCCTTCAACTCAGAAGAAGGGATGTGTCCTGACTGTTTGGGACTCGGATTTCAATGGGGAGCTAATATCCTCTCCCACCAAAAAATCATGGCCCTGTCATCCTATGAACTGATAAGTAAATTGTGGAAAGAAGAAGCAACCTCTGCTGCTGAGAATGGTTTTCTCACCTTCTTAGAGGAAGAAGCGATTGACCCCGATATTCCTCTTTATCAACTTCCTGTAAAACAGCTCCAGCTGATACTCAATGGATCGCCCCGTTATTTTAAATGCGAGAAAATGGAGCTCCGTTTCATAGGGATTAATCACGCCTTTGCAAAAATTGGAAAAACAGGACACCGACAGCAACGAGAAACCATACGACCCCTGCTCGAAGTTTCGCCCTGCATGAGTTGCGAAGGAGAAAGGCTCAATCCCCTAGCGCGAAGAGTAAAACTTGAAGGGAAGACACTCGGTCATTTATGCAACCTTCCATTATCTGAGGCTCTTTCCTTTATTGATTGCATCCCTAAGGAAAAGGAAATTCAAGAAATCTTAGATCCCTTGATTCATCGCCTCACCTTCCTTTGCAATATTGGATTGGAATATCTATCTCTTTCCCGGAGTGCGCCCACCCTAAGTGGAGGAGAAACGCAAAGGATTCATCTTGCCCGCCAGCTCGGAAGTGGCCTCACGGGATGTCTCTATGTTCTAGATGAGCCAACCATTGGCCTTCACCCCTATAACAATGAAAGGCTCAACGAAGCACTTAAACACCTTCGAGATTTAGGAAACACACTTCTCATGGTTGAGCATGACCCTTTAACTTTAGAAATTGCTGACCATATTTTTGATTTTGGCCCTAAAGCAGGAAGGCTTGGTGGAGAACTCACAGCAGAGGGAACCCTCTCCCAAATCAAAAAGAATAAATCCTCTCTAACTGGCAGCTATTTAAGCGGAAAAACAAAACTCCCCATCCCTGAAAAACGGCGCGTCTCAAAGAGTTTTCTCACCATCGAAAAAGCCAAAAAACACAACCTTAAAAACATCACTGTGAAAATCCCTACAAAGGTTTTAACCTGCATCAGTGGCGTTTCAGGGTCGGGGAAATCAACGCTAATCGACACACTTTTAAAACAAGGCATGCAAAAACATATCGCTTCCCGCTCAGATAGTGATGAAATCGCCATTGACGGAGCAAAAATCAAAGGACTATCAGAAATCAATAAGCTGATCGCCATCGATCAAAATCCCATTGGGCATACCGTTAGAGCCGATGTTTCTACCTATAGCGAAGCCAATCAACCCTTGCGCCAATTCTTTGCCAAACTCCCTGAAGCAGCAGCGCGAGGACTGCAGCCAAAACACTTTAGCCATAACCACCTTAAAGGGATGTGCCGAAACTGTTGGGGCCTCGGGTTTAAAACTATCCGTTTGCAATTCCTCCCTTCTTTAAGAGTCAAATGTGATAGCTGCCATGGAAACCGGCTAAACCCCCTCAGTTTAAAAGTCACCTACAAGGGGAAAAGCTTAGGTCAGTTACTAAAGCTCACTGTCGAAGACTCTCTGAACTTCCTTCCTCCTATTCCAAAACTCCAGAAAATTTTAGAGACCCTTATCAGTGTCGGGCTTGGTTACCTCACACTCGGGCAAGAGATTCAATCTCTATCAGGGGGCGAAGCCGGACGCATGCGACTTGGAAGAGAGCTTTCAAAGCGGGCAACAGGAAAGACACTCTATCTATTCGATGAACCAACGATTGGCCTTCACAGCGACGACATCGCAAAACTTCTCCCCATTTTTGGCGCCCTTGTTGATAAAGGAAACACCGTCATTATTGTTGAACATAATCTAGATATCCTTAAGGCCGCTGATCATATTATCGATCTAGGGCCTGGCCCCGGAGAAGGTGGCGGCCAAGTAGTTGCCACGGGCACACCAGAAGAGATCGGAAAAATAAGCACTTCCTATACAGGAAAATACCTCATATGATAAACTGGCAGCTTGCCGGGGAACTCTTGGAATAATGCGGTCTGAACCAGGTCAGGACAGGAATGTAGCAGCCTTTAGGATTTAAGTTATGCCAGGAGCACTCTCCGGCTTTTGTTATGCCTACAGCTCTCAAAAATCCCCACAGAATTTCCACCTTACCTCTACAAAATAGCTTGTAGGAGAAATTTCATTTTGATACATTTCAGTATTTTAAATGGAATGCAAATGCAGAAAACCTATTTGTGGATAGCTCTTTTACTTGGAAGTTGCGCTAGTGCATGCGGTGCTGTACGAGGCGCCTACTACCAACACTTTTCCATTGAACTCGACTACGTTTTGATGCGGCGTGCCAACTCCCAGAACAAACATTTAGTTGCTGCCGCCGGAGGACCCCAAGGAATCCCCATTGAATGGACACCCGTTGACTGTCGAAAGGAAGAGGGAAAACCTATGATCGAGTCAAAAGACCTCGTCCATGATATGCACTTCAATTCAGGATTTTCTGTTGCCACAAAGATCTACCCAAGCATTTACTCTACATGGGAAGCGCGCTACTTGGGAGGACTCGCTTGGAGCGGCCAAAAAAGTATAAATTGTCCTAAGAACCTAAATATCGATGGAAACATCACTCAATTTACCTATGACTATAACTATGCAAGCCGAGTAAAAGCAGTCTATCTCTCTAAAATGTATGCCTATGAACTCAATTATTGGTACCATGTCACCCCTCGCTACACTGATCATTTTTCCGTCTCGGGGATTATTGGACTGCGCTACTTTGATATCGACGAAAAGATTAAGATGTACTTTACTAAACCCTTTGATGAGATTCCTCAAACAAGTCGCTACCGCATCCGGACAGAAAACACCTCACTTGGACTTCAACTAGGTGGAGACATCGAATGCAACCCCTACCAATTTTTAACATGGGGACTTGTTGTCAAAGGTGGAGGTCTTTTTAATCGCGATAGGCAAAGAACTCTGATGCTTGATAAAGGCAACACCATCGTACATCGCAACATTGATAAAAGTGGTTTTAACTTTGCCTATTTTGCACAAGTATTCCCCTTTATTGAGCTTAGACCCACCAAGCACTTCTTCATTCTTTTCAACTATCAAGTCCTCTACGTCGGAGCCATTGCAACCGCTAGCGGCAACTTGATCTTCCATGGCAAGGGAGATATCCTTGATCACGGCAGCCACATTATCTATCACGGAGCAACAGGCTCCATCCAGTTAAACTTCTAAAGAACATAGAGGTTGTCCAGCGTATCCTACACAGCATCAAAAAGAGCTTCGTATTTTTTAAGAGCAGTTCGGAGGGCGCTTTCTGCATCAACCCCTTCCTGCTGCGCTTGAATCACAAGATCTAGAAATTGATCACCAATGGCAATTTCAGCAGATACTTTCTGCTCTTTTTGAGGAAACGAAAGCTTGGTGCGAATAATCTTGGAAACAATTTTTTGAGCCCGCGCGAGGGCTCCGAGCGTTTTAGGAATTCCCTCAAGGGGGTGCTTGCGTTCTTTTTTCTCTTCGACTTTTGCCTTTTCCCAGTAATGGACGACTTCATCAGCATTTTTGACCTCGACATCTCCAAAAACATGAGGGTGGCGGTGCACAAGCTTCTCGCTAACCGTTGTAATAATATCCTCAAGGGAAAACCGCTTGGCCTTTTCTCCAAGCTTACCGTAGAAAATAATTTGGAAAAGAACATCGCCTAGCTCTTCAACCATCCCCTCGGTATCATCGTCATCAACAGCTTCAAGAAACTCGTGAACTTCTTCGAGAACGTGAGGACAAAGAGATTTAAACGTTTGCTTTCGATCCCAAGGACAACCCTCAGGCCCGTGAAGGATATCAGCAATTTCTACAAGTTCATCAAATTCTTCCATAACGCAGCCAAGGATACACTGCCTGCACAAGTTTTTCAATAACGCAGTGCAAAATAATAAAACGAGCGATATAATCAGAGACATGGAACGTCACTTTACTACTTCAGTTTACATCCTGTATAAAGAGAGAGTCCTTCTCCTTTTCCATCCAAAATTGAAAAAATGGCTACCTCCTGGTGGGCATATTGAAAAAAATGAATCTCCTCCTGAGACAGCAAGACGAGAGGTCATGGAAGAAACAGGACTTGAAATTTCCTTTACCAAGCAAGAAAACCTCTGGATCAAGCGGTGGAACGCCGCCTCTTTTGAGCGTCCCTATATGTGCCTTGTTGAACAGATTCCCCAGCATAAAGAAACCCTTGCCCACCAACATCTCGATCTCATTTATCTAGCCACTCCCTTAGGAAATCCTACCCCGCATTCTCCTGATCCTATTCAGTATTTTTCCTTAGAGGAGGTCGAAGCAATGAAAAGTGATGAGGAAATCTTCGAAGAAACTCAAGAGACAATCCGTTCTCTGTTAAAAGTAGGAGCTCCTATTGTCTAAAAAAGCTTTCTTTGTTGCAGCGACAGGGCAACATGTCGGAAAAACTACAACCTGTCTAGGCCTGGTTTCAGGTCTATTGAAAACCCATAAAAATGTGGGGTTTATCAAGCCCATTGGGCAAGAGCATGTGGAAATTGAAACAGGCGTTCATGTCGACAAAGATGTGGTGTTGTTTAAAGACCACTTTAATCTGAAGCAAGCTGAAGCCACGATGAGCCCAGTTCTTTTTACTCGAGGGTTTACCCGCGATTTTATCGATGGAAAGGTCAAAGAAAAAGACCTACAATCAAAAATTGAAGAAAGTTACAAGACAATATCTAAGTCAAGCGATGCAACTGTTATTGAGGGAACAGGGCATGTTGGCGTTGGGTCAATTGTCAACTTCAGCAACGCCCGTGTTGCGTCCCTCCTTGGACTGCCCATGATTCTCGTTGCCTCTGGAGGCCTTGGATCCTCCTTTGATGCCCTCGCCGTCAATAAAGCCCTTTGCGACGCCGAAGGAGTACGCATTGCCGGCATCATTTTAAACCGCGTGCATGACAATAAACGAGATATGGTCCTTACCTATATGAAAAAGGCCCTTGCCCACTGGAACATCCCTATCCTTGGCTGCATCCCCTTTGACCCTTTTCTAAGCAATCCCACAATGCAAGACTACGAGTCCCTTTTCAATGCCACACTGCTCACAGGGGAAGACCACCATATGCGTCACTTTCGCCATATGCGCCTTGTAGCCACCTCTCTTAAAAACTATCGGGAACTGATTCTTCCAAACCAACTCATCATCACTCCCTCGAATCGCGAAGATATTATCCTGTCCACCCTAACCAAACACTGGGACGTTAAAATTGCCAACCCTCAGGAAGATCTCTCCGTAGGAATCATTCTCACTGGTGACACGCCCCCTCGACAAACCATCCTCGAAGCACTCAAAAAAGCCAATATCCCCATGCTCTATGCTCCCGTCAGTTCCTACCGCGCTATGGAGATGATCACTTCCTACACCGTTAAAATCCGCAAAGAAGACAAAGAGAAAATCAACGAGGCTGTTGAAGTCGTTGAATCCCACATCGACTTCGATCTCCTGCTTAATGTAATAAAGGATTAACAAAAGCGGTGAATAAATCTATCCCTAGAATCAATCTAAGTCAAGGATCAATGGCAAAGCTGATCGAATCAAAGAAAGAAAACACATCGCACTTATTTTAAAGTAGATGCCACTTTACTCAATGTTTTCAGAGATAGCTCTTTAAGGCAGGCTCCAGTTTTGCACGTTCGGAGAGCTGGGCATCGTTTGGTAAAAGTCTTGCCGTAAGGACAGGTCCCTTGGAAGGCCTTGTGGATATTCTGCGCAGGTTTGTAAACGGAAGCGTTTGAGGGACCAAAGAAACTCAGCGTCGGAATAGCTGTTGTAGCTGCAAGATAGAGAGCACTTGAATCAACCGTATAAATCGCGTCCATATGTGACATAAAATTCTGCCAAAGAGGAAGGTGCATCTTTGAGAGAACTGTGCTATAGGAGGGAAATTGCGTATGAAGGGCTAGAGCTTCTTGCTCTTCTTTAGGACTTCCCCAAACAAGATAAAAATGGGTTTCTTTCTTTTGCAAAAGTTCTTTAAGAAATTCGATCCAGGTCGGAAGGAAAAGCTTCTTATTTTCCCAATAAGAGCCAGGACAGATCATCGTGCGGTGCTCTCCTTTTAACTTCGAGAGAATCCAATCCGATTCCTTTTGAGTAATAGTGAGGGTCAGAGATACGTTGATGGGGTAGGGTTTTAGGGAAAAATGCTGCTGCGCAATAGAGAGATATTGAAGGGAAATAGGGTCTTTTTTATTCAAAGGGTAGCGGCAATTTAGGGCCAATGCATTTGGCCACTCTGGCGCTGATTTGAATGTGGTTCCCACCTTTTTTTTAGCACGAACACATTTTGTAATAAGCGCCGATTTAATATTTCCCTGCAAATCAAAAAGAAGGTCATAGTGTTTATAGCGCAGCATTTTTATTGCCAAACAAATGGCAGCTCGATGCTTAATGAGGTTTTTCCTCCATATACGCATCTCAATAGGAATCACAGTATGGATATCAGGATGGGCTTCTACGATCTCTTTGAAAGGTTTTTCAACAACCCAATCAATTTCTGCTTCAGGATACTTTTCCTTAAGAAAAGAAACAACAGGAAGCGCTTGAATTATGTCACCGAGAGAGGATGTTTTAACAAGAAGGATTTTCATCTTTTTTAGACATCAAATAATTTAGCTTCAAAAATATACGGATATAGTACAAAATGCTTCATAAAAAATCATAGCCTAAATCCCCTTTTGAGGCTATATCTAGAAAGGGAATTCAAAACATTGTTTTACACGAGGATAGATGAAACGACAAGACGTTATTTTTTCGAATAAGCACCCTCGCGAAATGTATCTCCTTGCCCTCACAGAAATGTGCCAACGTTTCGCCTATTGGGGAATTGGGAACCTCCTCGTTCTTTACCTCGTAACACATCTTTCATACTCTATACCAAAAGCAACACATTTTTTTGGAACATACACAGGAATCGCTTTTACACTTCCTATTTTAGGAGGGTGGATTGCTGATAAGTGGAACTACCAAAGCCCCATACTCCTTGGAACGCTTTTGACTGCTGCAGGATGCTTTTTACTGGCAACTTTGAGCGAAACTCTCATCCTTCCAGCACTAGCTCTTCTTGCTTTTGGAGGAGGACTGTTTACCCCAGCAATCTACTCTCTTTTAGGAAGTGTCTATGCAAAAAAGCCTCATATCCGAGAAGGAGGCTTTTCCATTTACTACGCTTCGGTCAATGTTGGAATCTTTGTCGCCATGATCGTTTTGGGTTATCTCCAAACAGTTAATTGGAGATTCGTCTTTATCTTGTGCGGCTGCGTTCAGATGCTTGGCATTGTCCCTTACTTTGCTGTGATTGGGAAATTAAAAAATCTTGAAATCCCGCCTCATTACTTCGTCTCAAAAAAAAACGACCCAAATCACTTTCCCCTCAAAAAACATGAAAAAAACCGTATCTATGTCATATTGATCATGACCCTTGTCTCGGTTCTTTTTTGGATGGCCTATAATCAAGCGGGTTCTTCAATGACCCTGTTTGCCCTTAAGTTTACAGACAGAACGTTTGCTGAATTCACCGTTCCAACCCCTTGGTTTACCTCAACAGAAACTTTTTTTCTCCTTATCTTCGCCTTTCCTCTTGCCTCCCTCTACCTCTTTTTGCGACGCATCAAGTCAAGCGCAAGTCCTCCAATGAAAACAGCCCTCAGCCTATTCTTCATGGGACTCTGCTTTCTTGTGATGCAACGAGCCGCAGCCCATATTCCTCAAGGCGCTGATCATGCTCACGTGAATCCCTTTTACTTGATCTCTTCCTTTGGCCTCATGGCCCTTGCCGAACTTTTTCTTGCTCCTATAGGGCTCTCACTTGTCACTCACCTCAGCCCCCACCGCTACCGCGGACTCCTTACCGGAGTGTGGTTTGCCTGCATCGGAATTGGTTTCTACCTCGGAGGATATGTTGCTGGCTGGATGACTAAGATCCACCTCTCAAGCTTTTTCGATATTTTTGTTGTCACCTCTTTTGTTCCCGCTTTTATTCTCGTCCTTTTCAGCAAAAAGCTCGACAATATGCGCCATATTGACTACCTATAGTATCTCTAATACCAAGAAAATTATTTAATTGAACTTTAAGTGTTCTTATTGTTACGATCCATCGAAAATTAAGGTTGAAGAATGAGATTTTTCAATTCCTACAAAGCAGGATATCTCTCAATTCTTTTCCGATACAAAAAACACATTTTCTGACTACCTAGCTCAGATGAAACAAAAACTGCGTCCCAGTTAAACTATAAAGGAGAGGAACACATGACAGTAGATTTAACAAAAAATTCGGTATTAAATTTAATTAATCAAAATAATGATTTAAAAAAAGAACTTGAAAAAGGAAAATTATTCAATTACAATCACTCAATCTATTTCATACAAACAATTAAAAACCTAAATAATGATGGTAATCACATCAAGTTTGCGATCATAGCACATTCTAGCCTGAAGGCTCATAAGATTTTTGGACAAATCTTATATGAAAATGAAGCAAATAAATTTATTAAAGGGAATCAGTCCCCACCGTCATTTGAAAAAATTTTTAATGAGTCATCTAACAAATTAAATAATAATATAGATATGTCAGACCTTAATAAGGTAGATATGTCAGACCTTAATAAAAGTCAAAAAGAGCTAGTAAACCTATTTATTAAAGTGCCTGAAGTTAAAACTGAAAGGTCTGAAGTGCCTGAAGTTGCTGCTGCTAAAGGATATTCGAGAGAGCAAAAAGCTTTTGCTTTATTTGTGTCTGTAATGTTCCTATCAGCAACTGCATATGGCGCAAATAAGGTAAGAAAAGGAAACATCACGCTTCCAACGCGAAAGGAAATTGGTAATTTCTTATCAAAAACAAAGTCAAGTCCTTCTGAGTACTTATCTCAGCTGAGACAGAAGTGGATGCCCCAAGGCGTTAAAGCTTAGCAATTGGCTCTTTAGGTCAATGTTTAAAAAGTGCAGGCAAAGGTGATGTTGCCTGCACTTTTTTTTGTGTCTTTGGGTGGACAAATGCAAGGCGATAAGCATGGAGGCAGAGGCGATCGATAGTTTCTGGAAAGGAGACATTGCGCCCGTATTGAAGGTCTCCAAGGATGGGGTGTCCCATCTCTGCCATATGGATACGGAGTTGATGGGTGCGTCCTGTTTCGGGGTAGAGCTCGACAAGGGAGGCTCCTTTGCGTTTTTCTAGAATTTTCCAATGAGTGATTGCTTGTTGCCCGTTTGGCGTAGATCCATAGAGAGTCTGCCCGTGAAAAGTCCCTTTTTTCGATAGGCAGTTATCGATTGTTTCTTGATTTTTTCGGGGCTCTCCCTTGATGAGAGCAATATAGGTTTTCTTCACCTCTCGTTTTTTAAAAAGCGCTTCTAGGTCTTTTTTTATGGGGAGTATTCTAGCCATAAGAAGAACTCCAGATGTTCCTTTATCAAGCCTGTGGACAAGGTGATGGCCTACTTCAGGAGCCGTTGTCATGCCAGAGGGTTTATTAAAGAGGGTCAGGGATGGATCTTGATAGAGGATAGACAGAGTTTCTTTCTTGAGAACTTTAGGGAGGCGAAATGTAACTTTGTCCCCTTCTTTAAGCTTCGTAGACGCAAAACGCTCAAGCTTGCCATTGAGGCGGCATCCTCCGCTTTCAAGAGCTCTTTTGATCTCCCGTCCAGAAAGGTTTGCTTTCCCTTTTAAAAAAGTGAGAAGCGAGCTTTCTTCTTTTACTCGATACATTCAAGAAGCTCAATAAGAAGGCGCACTCCAGCTCCGGTTGCTTGAGAAAGGTGGTAATCGCGCGCGCTATCTAAAAAAGCTGTCCCTGCAATATCAAGATGGATCCATGGAGTTTTTTCTTGGATAAACTCTTGAAGAAAGATCGCTGCGGTCACCGATCCTGCCATCCGTTTGCCAGCGGCATTTTTGATGTCTGCAATGTTTGATTCCAGCAGCACCTTATACTCTGGATCAAGGGGCATTCGCCATACTTTTTCCCCGCTGGCTTCTCCTGCTTTTTCGCAAAGTTTGGCGAGTTTATCATTATTGGAAAATAGTCCAGAGCGTTGATCGCCTAGGGCAATGACAATCGCGCCAGTAAGGGTTGCCATATCAATAATGCGGTCGGGCTGAAAATGTTTTTGTCCATAAGAGAGGGCATCAGCAAGGATGAGGCGTCCTTCAGCATCCGTATTGGTAATCTCTACTGTTTTTCCCGCGTGGGAGCGGTAGACGTCGCCCGGTTTATAGCTGTGGGCACCGATTGCATTTTCTGTTGCAGGGACAACAACGGCAATGTTCGCTTTAAGTTTTATGCTTGCAGCAGCTTGGATGAGACCAAGTGCTGCAGCGGCTCCTCCCATATCAGCGCGCATATCTTCAATAAAATTGGTAGGCTTTAAGTTGAGCCCTCCTGTATCGAAGGTCACCCCTTTTCCTACAACCATCGTGAGATCATCGGAGCGAGGAGCTCCCTGGTACTCAAGCATGACTAAGGCTGGATCCATTCGAGAACCATTGCCCACAGCAAGGAGAAGGCCCATCTTTTCTTTTTCGAGCTGTTTCTTAGTCAAAATTGTTGCTTTAACAGAGGTGAAGTGCTCAGCAAGCTTCTTAGCTTCTAACCCAAGGGTTTGTGGCGTCACATCTAAGGCATTTCGATTAATAAGGTTTCGCGCCAAGTTTACGCCGCTTAAGATCCCCAGTGTTTTTTTGCAAACTGCCAAGTCGCGCGCTCCAATAAGTACTCCTTTTTTGAGATAAAAAGGTTTCTTATTGTCTTTGGATTTCCACTCGTCAAAAACATAGGAAGTGAGAGCGATTCCTTCAGAAACAGCGCGTGTTACGCTGTGAGTGTCTAGTTTATCGCACTTAGGTAAGACAAAGTTGACATGAAGCCATGCCTTATCCTGGCACCGTTTCATCGCAGCTCCATAGGCTTTTCTCAGCCCTTCCATGGACAGGCTTTTTGCTGCGCCAAGGCCTAAAAGAAGAAGGCGCTTTTCTGCCTTTTCCGAAAGATAGGCAAGCATTGTAGCTCCCTCTTTTCCGCTGAAATCCCCTGCTTTAAGAATAGGGTTAATCGTCCCCTTTAGATCAGGAACATCAACAGCAGGCTCTATCCCCTTCTTCGTTTTGAAAAAGGGAACAACAACGAGGTCGGCTTTGGGCCGTTTAGAGATACTTGCATTAACGGTAAGCTGCATTAAAATGGTATTTCATCCTCGCTAAATCCAGCAGGCTGTTGCTGCTGCTGCTGTTGCTCTCCTTGACCTTGCTGCGCCTGTCCACCAAAATCTCCGCTTGGCTGAGAATAGGAGCTCTGTTGCTGCTGCCCTTCTTGACGATCAGTCTTCCCAAAAGGAGGGAAAGAAAGATTATGAGCCACAAGGTTAAGAGAGATTTGAGGTTGACCCTCTTTGTTGTTATAAATTTCAGGTTTAAGCATCTCACCACTGACAATAATTGCGCTTCCTTTTTTGAAGTAAGGCATGATTTTGTCAAATTGCTCGCCCCAAATGGTGACACGCCACCAAAAAGTTTCATCTTTTCCACCACGTCTCTGGTTGGCAGCTACACGAAGTGTCGTCACTTTTTGCCCTCCAGAAGTAAAACGAACTTCGGGATCTGCCCCGAGATGTCCCATGATAATCATTTGATTCATTTGAATGCTCCTCGCATATATCGTTTAAATTCTGAGTATAGCGGATCTAAAAAAAAAGCCCAAGAATTTCCTCTCTGGCTCTATTAGCAGGGACAGGATTTTCGCACTTTAAGTACTGAAATCCCTACATACATCTGACGTAATTGCACGCATAAAGCGTATATTAAGATTTCCTACAAGTGAGGTTTAGTATTTCTAATATAATAATAGCGATAGAAACTAATAGGTAAGAAGCAGTCATAAATTTTCCAAAAGGAAAGGTTTTTTGGTGCTGTCTTTTTAAAACATATCTTTTTTTCCAAATCATCATTGGAGGAAGTATCCCAAAAAGGCATACGGCGCCAATTCCACCTGCTATATGAAGCATCTTAAGGAAAATATCAGGGTTTAGGAAAGAAAAAATCACAGGAGGAACTATTACACAAATTGTATAGAAGGCATGTTTTTTTTGATTTTCAGAAGAATCTGATATAAAGTTCACAAAACTCAAGGATACAGCTAAAACAGACGTAATTATTGCAAAAAAGGAAAAGCCTTTTATAAAAAATGCAACCTGGGAACTCGAAGAATTAAATAACTGATGTAGAGCTCTAGTACCATCTTCAACTATTCTTTGATCTTGATTTGAGATCGCTCCTAGAATAATGAAATTCCAGATAAGATATATTCCTAAAGCAGCAAAAGTCCCTCTAAAAATAGCAGATTTTATCTTCTTTGCATCATAGTTTAAATAATGCGAAACTGTTGGAATGAGATTTTGAAAGCCAAAAGAGAGAATAAAAACAGGAATTGACCACACTACTGTGCTTGCATTAGAAAAAGTTTTCAAATTGACTGGATCAACTTGAAACAATCCTATGTAGATTAAGCCTACATAGAAAAAAAGCATAAAAATCACTAAAAATCTGTTAATTAAATCAATTTTTCTTGTGCTAGATAAGATAATAGTAAATAGAATTAATGCATTTAAAATTAGATAAAATGACTGAGAAAAATCAATTTTAAGAAATTCATTACATGCTCCTTGAATCAAGATGCTTGATGCATTTAAGTAAGCGGTTAATATTGAGTAAAATAAAAATAAAAATAGCCCTGCTCCAATAATTTTGGCACCTTTGCCTAAAACTTCATTTAGGAGTCCCATGAGATTGATATTTTTTTTTGAATCTAAGTAGACTTCTAAAACCATTAATCCTGACATGTACATATAGGACCATCCAATCAAGAGAGGAATAATCGATAAAAAAAATCCGGATGACATAGTAACAAGAGGAAGCCCTAGCATTCCTGCTCCAACACAACACCCCGTAATGAGAACCGTTGCTCCAAAAGCTGAGTTTTTAGTTTGTATATTCATTAATATTTCCAGGATTTCTTTTCTTGAGCAAAACTAACTGTCTTTTTTTTCAAAGGTTGAATTTGCAAATCAAGCGGCTGTTGGCTTGTTGAAGCCAGAGCATAACCAAAAAGCCTTAAATTTGTCTCCTAATATGTGAATAAAATCCTTTCCTCTAGAGCCTTTTCATCCTTGAAAAGCTCGTTTTTAGGACTGTTGAGAACTGACATAATTTCCGCAAGTTTTTTCTGCGAATTTACTCAACACAGCCCCAAAGAAATTGAAAGATTATTGATTTTAACGTTGGATCCATGCTAAAATGATTTGCAATATGTAAAACTAAATTTAAGTGGTTTTAAAAACTATACAATAAGTTATAGAAGTTAATCAAAAACAACCTTTTCCATGGGCTAATTCAGATAATTTAATCTATAACGTCACAGGAGGAATTGTTGCAGGTATTGGGATTGATAAAATAGAACAATGCTATTTAAAAAAACTTGAGTCTAGACCGTTTTTTCAACATTCTGAGCCACAAAAAATATACCAAAAAATCTTGGAATCAAAAAAAAATGCAGCACTACAACTCATTGCTAGTTTATTTTGCTCCTAATTTGTATGAAACGCTTTATTTGATTGCAGATGGATTGTAACCTTATCTCCGTATAGGAGTGAAAATGTAGAAGCAAAAAATACCAAAGCATTCCGACCTATTTGTCAGTAGAGGAATTTAATCAATTTGTCTTGCCCCATCTCACTGAAGGATCAAGAGGACCTAAGACAAAGGTGTCATTTTACCGTCTCTTCAACTACATTTTGAAGTTGATGCATACCGGGTGCCAATGGGAAGAAATTCCCATTAAAAAAGATGCATCTGGCAAACCGGAAATCCACCACACTCGCATATTCCGCACCTTTCAACGCTGGCATAGAGATGACTGTTTCGAAAAGATCTTTGTGGGTTCCGTTCAGCAGTTGTTTTCAAAAAAAATATTAGATACCGATGTGATTCACGGAGATGTTAGCACGACAACGGCCAAAAAAGGGGCGATAATATAGGTTTCAACGGTCACAAACACATGAAAGGCGATAAGGTTGTCGCTCTATGTGATCGCAGCTGCAATGTTATAGCGCCTATGATTTTCGCACCAGGCAACAAGAATGAATCACCTCTCATACGTGAAGCAATGGGCCCATTGAAAAGTATGGCAAAGGCTGTGGGGTTCAACATTAAAGGATCCACCATGAGCCTCGATGGGGTCTATGATTGCCGTAAAAACGGTAAGAAAATCTTCAATACGAGAATGAAACCTAACATCAATCCAAACAAACGAAATAGAAAAAAGAGCAAGAGTAGTCGCAAGCCCATGTTTGACTTCGAAGTTTTTAAAGAACGCTTCCGTACCATATAGCGAGTCTTTGCATGGGAGGACAAGTTCAAACGGCTTCTTATACGGTTCGAGAGAATCAGCTCGCATCACTATGGGATGAAGTATATAGCATTTGCACTCATTAACTTACGCCACTTTTGTAGTGTCTAGTCCCAAAATGAACCTACTTTCATCGAGACCAGTTTGTTTTGACAATGCACTCGCATGTCCAAAAATGGCTGTTTTCGTGCCATGCAGAGGAAGTAGAGCATTTTTTCGGCTCCAATGTGAATTTTCGACTTAGCTGCATAAATCTTCCATCTGATTTTCTGGGGAAACTAGCAATGAGTTGTTTAAATGAGCTATTAAGTTCTTGCTGCTTAAAAAATATTGAGAAAGGAACGCACTATAAAACAAAGGACAAACTTTCTGAGTTATTTGCTTCTCTAGAAGGGAAACTCATACCTCCCCATATTCCAAAAAACGCCTTAGATTGTCCATGACAACCGATACTTTTGTTACCTTACGATCTGGTTTGATTTTAATTTCTTCCACAGATCTTTGGAATGAATAGCGTTCAATATTTTGACTCGATCAATCTTTCCATTTGGGAGCATAGGAAATTGGTTATACCGAATCAACCTTAAGGGGGGCAAACATAATGATAGGTTCTTATCCAAAAAATCGTATAGTTCATCAAAGGAGGTACTTTGAACAGTAGTGAAGCAAACCACAATTTCCTCGTCGTTAGAACCAAAGTGTGAAAAGACAACAACGCTGTAAATATTTGGATGTTGGTAAAAAATATTTTCAATTGTCGCCAGGTAGATTTTTTGACCCTTATACTGCACCTGGTTTTCAATACGCCCAAGACACTGAATTTCTTCACCTTCAACATACCGCCCAATATCACCTGTCCTGTATGTTCTTTTAACCTTTCCACCGTTGATGGATATGTTCATAAATCTCTGGGTGTTCAGCTTCTCTTCTTTCAAATATCCCGCCGATACACCAACCCCTGAAATATATATTTCCCCCAAAGACCCCTCAGGGGTAGGACGTAGTTTATCGTCAAGAATATACACCCAAGTATTTGAAAGTGGATATCCCACAGAAATTTCTCGTAAAGTCTTACCCTCAGGAGAATAGATCGTAGCAATGCTTGTTCCTATGGCGTATTCAGAGGGGCCATATTCGTTTAGCAATTGAGTTTGTGGAGCGTACTCAGCATGGAGTAAACTTAGGCTTTTAGGCAGTTGTTCCCCAGTTAGGCTGACACATTGTAAGCAGACATTGGGTTTATTATTCAGAAAATCACGATATTTTGAGGGGACGCTTATGATATAATTAACTTGAAATTCATTTATAAAATCCTTTAATTCAGAAATGCTCTCGGCGGAGCGAAAATTAAATAAGCATAAACAGCCACCACTCATTAAGCTATAAAATGTTGCCAATAAGCTTGCATCAAAACAAACGCCCCCAGAAATTAATCCTCTGAAATTCTCAGGATAATAGTCTTTACGTGAACAGTAAATATTACATAAATTCCCATGAGTAACTAAGATTCCCTTTGGATTCCCCGTGGTTCCTGACGTGTAAATAACATAGGCTAGATCACTAGGACTAATCTCATACAAGTCCGATAGTCTAGCCCGCACACTATAAGGTTGCTGCTTGTAAATGGACAACTGATTCTCGATGTCCACATAGTCTGATCTCAGCCTAGAAAAAACTTCATCAAACCGTCTTGATGAAAGAATCATTTTAGGGTCAGTGTTGGAGATCATATACTTTACTGTTTCTATGGGATAGGTAGGGTCGATCGGAAAATAGACTGCTCCAGATTTCAGTATCGCTAGAAGCGCCACCACCCAATTTGCATTGTTTGGCAAACACAAGCCTATAAAATCGCCTTTTTCGACCCCACATTCCTTAAGATAACAAGATAATCGTTCAGATAAATGGTCCAGCTCAGAATAAGTAAGCTTAACTTCTATTGAATCAACCGCATATCTGGTCCCGAAATTTAAGACATTGTAGATAAACCTCTGAAGAAGGGAATCACTGTCACCAACTGTTGGTGGATCAACCCATTCTTTCGCCATTGTACTAACTTTTTTGTTCATATTTCCCCTGGAACCTTTTGTAATATTTGATAGAAAGCAAAAAGCTTGCAAACGAAAAAATAACGAGATAAATCACATTCAGTTCCAACATTTGGAAACAAATTCCAAGCACTGTACCAACTAGGAATGCGAGGTTATCAAATGAATCTATTAAGCCATATGTTCTCCCCTGGACATGATGTTCTCTCTCTCTTGCGAGCAAGGACATAAATGCTGCAGAAAGAAAGGCATTCCCAGCGGCATGGAAAAAATAACAAACCTCTAAAGTGAGTTCTCTGTGAGCTTCGCCCCACCCAAAAATAAAAACCGGAACCAGAGAAACTACGGATATCCAATAACCCCACTTAATTACCCTTTGATCAGTCCATCTGCGCAATAAGGTGAAAACAATAATAGCTCCGAATAAAAATCCGCACATCATTATCAGAGGGAACAAAGAATTTTTGGGGAAAAAGCTTAGATCTACAGCTGACACAACGATACTATACATGGACACTTCCCACCAAAAGTACCCCATCAAAGCCGCTCTGATAACTTTTGACCGAATGTCAGACACTATCTTTTTTGAATCTTTGAAGGTCTGCTGAAATATCAGTGAAAATACTAGTGGCACTCTGCGAAAGAACCCAAATAGTTTTTGAATCCAAGAGTTGTATTTTGCATCTTTCAGCATGCCATAAGGCATCAAATCGCTTTTCCTGTCCTCCTCATCGAAGAATTGAAAATGTACTAGTAATATTGTAACCAATATTAGAGGGATTAAGAAGGCCGAAAAACTCAATGCACTAAGGGTTGAAATTGAGTACCTGATAGCTATAAAAGCCGCCGCGTAAATAGAAGTCGTCCCAATGAAATAGGGCCGATAACTCTTTTTATGCATATCTGAGATCGACACAAGACCAAGGGGAACAAGATTCCCAAGCGCTGACTTGAATATGACCATAAGTATCAATGCCCAAACGCGAAGACCGTCCACCTAGAGAAAAACCAAACCAGTCAAAATGCATAGAAAGTTTGAGGCTAGAGCGACATAAATAGTTTTTTTTCGTGTAAAATGATCAGATGCCGATGCCTGTACAGGAGCCAAAATAATTTGCACCGGCATTAGGAGAAAGAGCCATGCTAGCTTTGGTGCATAATTCAGCGAATCAAATAAAGAAACTACATAGTTTTCACATAGCAGATCTATTAGAAACAGCAGGAGAACCACGCAATATAATTTTCTGGAATTTGTCCTATCTCTAGAAATTACGCTCACAGATGAAATCCTCCATCATTCATAATTATCTTAGTTTACAGAGCATATTTCCGTGCGTCAATTAAAAACTTCCTCTCTTCTCAATCTTAAAATCAGAAAAGTTTTAGCTGGTTGTCTTTGAGTTCTAAGCCATTCAGAACTCCTAATTTTTTTTTGCGATCGCTACTGCACCAATTCCATAAGAATCACGTTCTACTTTAACTTCTTTGAATCCAATTCTTTCTAACCTTTGAATTATGGCATTAGTTGCGATGTAGGAGTGATCAGTAAATTCTATTACCTTTTGGAGGAGAAATAGATCGAAAGCTTCAACTTCTCGGTCCATTTTATCTGTTTTCCATTCTGACATACTTCCCAAAAATGGTGGTACGGTAAGAAAATGAATCAACAAAATCCCTTGCTCTTTAAGAGATTTAAAGAAAATTTTATACATCATATCTACTTGATTGAAACCAGTTAAATATATATTTAACCCGCAACTCGATACTAAATCAAACTGACCTTCAAAAGGTAGATCTAAAGCATCACAACAATAAGTTGCTGTTCTATCATGAAATCCATAATCTTTGGATAACTTGCGAACTCGTTTCAAGACAGTTCTGTCTAAATCAATCCCAATCAACTTAAATTCACTAATCTTAGAAAAATCAACCTGAAAAAAATCTCTCATATAACCGCATGGAATTGACGCAAAAACACAGCCGTCTCGAACTTGTTGTTGCTCCAATTTAATGAATATTTGATAAACTTCCCTCCAAGACGATATTAGATAAGATTTTTGTTCTATTAACTCTTGTAGTGGGTTGCGAGACCGAGGAAGAGAAGGTTCTTTTTTTTTATTAACTAGATAATCAATCCAGTAGGAGCTCATGCCTCCGGATATCAAAAAATCCCTCCCCATTGGAAACTCGATTAGCTGCAATAGGCAGTTAAGTTGCTCTTCAGGTCCCCAACAGTGTGAGCTATTTTTCTTCAAAACAGCACGGATTTTATTCGAAATTTTAGCTTCTATGCCGACCTCCACCTACATTAACCATAATTGTTTCTGTATGGGAATTTGAGATAATTAAATTGTTCGCAGACATTAATAGTTTCCTCTACAAGGGAATTTTCCCAATTTTGCTCTCTATTTTCTTAAGCAAGTTTCCAGATCTAATGGCTCCAGATAAATTTTCAAGGTAATCGGTTAAGATTTGATCATTGGATAGGTAAGGAACAACCTCTCTTACAAACTTCAACGCACATACCGATCCTTCCGAAAGGAGGTGTTTTCCTCTTATCTCAGCAGCTTGAGCAGCACAAAGTAGCTCAAACGAAACTACGTAATAGGTGTTGGTTAATATTTCTTTAGCCCTCCTTGCGGCAACTAACCCCATCGAAACAATGTCTTGAAAATCCCCCGTAGAAGTCAAAGTTTGAATTGAAACTGGTGTGCATAACGATCTATTCTCAGAGGTCACCGACGCTGACATGAACTGACCTCCCATAAGTCCAAGCCTCAAACCTGGATTTTCAGCACATAAAAAGCCTGGAAGACCATTACTATTGGAAGCATCCATAAAACGGTCTACTCTTCTATCAGAAAGATTTGACAGAGTTGTAAAACAAATTCCAAGATAATCCATTGCCATAGAAATATATTGCCCATGGAAATGTCCGTTATGAAAAACTTCCTTCTCCTTAGAAAGAACTATAGGATTGTCGTTGGTTGAGTTAATTTCATTTGTGATAATGGACTGAACCCACCTGATAGTATCTCGAATAGGGCCCATGATTTGGGGGGTGCATCTAATGGAATATGCATCTTCTATAGGAGAATCTGTGGGGATTGGCTCGGCAGTCGAATAGGATTGCAAATGCTCCTCAACAGTTTCTTCATTAACGGTCATTTGGCTATCTTCAAGAATGGCCCAAATGTTTTTTGCTGTTTGAAGTTGTCCTAGATGGGGTTTTTCGCGATGAACTACTGGATTAAAGGGTTGTTTTTTGACTTTCAGACTTTCGAAGGTTAGGCATGAGATAATGTCATAAGTTTTGATTAGAGAAATGGCTTGTTCAACTAAGATTGCTGCCAAACCTGTCATTACAGATGTTCCATTTACCAAGCTAAGCCCCTCTTTGAAGCCCAATTTCATAGGTTCGATGCTGGCTTGTTCCAAAGCTTTTTTACCAGAGAGAATTCTTCCCTTGTATTTTGCCTTCCATTTCCCTGTGGCAACGAGAGTAATACATGCTAAAGGGCCTAAATCTCCACTGGCACCTAATGATCCCTTAGATGGTATGCAGGGAACAATGCCAGCGTTATAGATCTTTAATAATTTATTGAAGTTTTCTAAGGAAATTGCAGAAGCACCGCGGGCCAGTGAGTTCAAGCGTACAAGCATTGCAGCTCGCGAGATCGAATCATCGAGGTATGCGCCCACATTGGTTGCAACAGCAGAAATCAGATTTTCTTGGAGTTTTTCAGCATCGTTTTCTGGGATGAGCCAGTCAACAAAGCCTCCAACGCCCGTATTCACACCATAAATAATGCGACCCTCCTTCACCAATTGGTTCAGAGTTTGACGAGAGGTGTCTATGCGCTTGGCAGTTTCCTGATTAATTGCAATTTCTATATCAAAATCAAAAGCTGCCTTGAAGACCTCTGATGTAGTAAGATGATTTCCGTCAAGAAGGATCTGGATCCCTGTCTCTAATTGGGTGTTCTTTTTCCCAACGGTTTTTTGGTTTGTAGGCAATTCTATACCCCTTTATTTTTAGACGAATATACAACACATTCAGTATAATTAATAGGTATTTAAGTATGCATGTCATTCTTTTACAACTCGACTTTGTACGTTTTTTCCAACCCCTCGGCTAATTTGAGCCAGCCGGAAAACTCAATGCGCAAAAACGGTTCTGTTGCAAAAAATGTGTTCTCGATGAAAAACCGTTTAAAACTTATGCTTGGTCCTATCAAAAACAGAGCAGGAAGCAAAAGTGAATCATCAACATCCGTTTAAGTGGCGCCATTATTCAGCAGAAATCATATTACTTTGCGTTCGATGGTATTTACGTTACAACCTCAGCTATAGGAATTTGAAAGAGATGATGAATGAGCGTGGATTGAGTATTGACCACACAACAATTTATCGATGGGTACAAAAATATGGACCAGAAATCAGGAAGAAAATTAAGTCGTTTGTAGGGAAGCCTAATGATTCATGGCGTGTTGATGAAACCTATCTCAAAGTGAAAGGAAAGTGGATCTATCTCTATAGAGCAATCGACTCTAAAGGAAAAACAATCGATTTTTACTTAAGCGAAAAACGCGATGTAGTCGCCGCATTAACATTCTTTTGTCAAATCTCTAGCTTTGGGAAACCTAGGGTGATTAATGTCGATAAATATGCTTCCTATCCTCCAGCATTTAACACGATGAAAAAGAGTAAAGGGTTCCCTAAAAAAACGAAACTTCGTCAGATCAAGTACCTCCACAACGTTTTGGAACAAGACTACAGGCCCATTAAAAGGCAGCACAGATGTGCCATGGGATATAAGAGTCTAGAGACCGCGAGAAACACCATTGCAGGCATTGAAGCCATGCACATGATTTTCAAAGGACAAATTGATGAGATTTCAGATGCAAACGCCCGAGGCGTAAAGATATTTATTGAAGATCTCTTCGAGGTCAGAGGCTTAGCTGCCTAGAAAGAGAAAATCCAATAAAGTGGAAGCTCCTATTCAGAGATGAAGGTTTTTGCAACAGAACTCTCAGAACATCGACCGTGACTTATTTGAAGCAGCAGGGGTTCCAGGACAGCGACATCATGAAGGTGACAGGGCATGCCAGTGCTTCAATGGTGGCCTCTTATGACAAAACCTCCCAGGAGATCAATGCAACTGAAAAGGTTTGTCTCGTCAATTAATAAGAAAATTATATCAAATAAAATTTTTTTAAAAGAAAAATAGATATGTTGTTAATTTTTAAAGAGATAAAGAATTAAAAAACTCTATTTTGGCAAGAGAACCCTTTTTATTTTTCAATGGTTCATAAAAAATTAGATTGTGATATAATTCGAACTTCAGGAAAAAGGAGTCTGTATGTCTGGAATAAGTCCCACAGGAAGCGGGAAATCTGGTCCTCAATTTGATGATGACCAATCTCGTATAGTAGATGATGCTGATCTGGAGTCAAGAGCTCAAGGTGTCGCAGATCAAGTATTGACTGGTGCGCAAACTCTACCAAATGTACCTTCATTGACTGGCTCAGACGATTTCTTTGTTCATAAAACACAGTATGATCAGCGTTTTCAAGATTTATGCAGCAAAATTAAAAGCATGGATTCTAGGTCTGAAATTACTCTTACAGATGATAAAGAAGCTAATTGTGAGATTCTTCTCCAAAAAGGGTTAGACCATATCCTTACTTTAATCCCTATGCCATCTTCGCCTCAAGATGAAGAGAAGCTCTCTAGTATGGAGAAAGCTCTTGTTAATCACATCCTTCTATTCAGAGAGTTCTCAGAAAACCCTTCTCCTTGTTATGAAATTGGAGAAGCCTTTAATGCAAAAACGCTGATTACATTATTAAAAGCCATTATTAACCACTCCTCAAAGAAATACTTTGAAATATACAAACCATTAGATGTTATTTTAGGTGTTGATGAATTGTTATTGACCTTTAAACAAACCTCTGAAGTTAAAAGCAATAGATCTAGATCGTCAAGTTTTGAGCAAGGCAAAAGCTCTTCAGAAGGTTCTGAACAAAGCTCAAACGAGCAACTAGAAAAAGAAGCCGAAGCTTACCGCACAAAGTATGAAAGTGCAACGAAAACCAAAGACAATAAGCACGGTGTCTCAGGCAATGCGACAGCAGCAACTACTGCAGTGACTAATTTGTTCAAAAAAACAGAGGTCGTTATTTTAGGAGAGGGATCCCATCAGGAATATGCACTAGACGCAATGATAATAGACCCTAAACTACCTGGCTCACTTGCTCAATTAGGAGTAAAGATAGTATTAGCTGAACACATTTATCCAGAGCATGCTGATAAATTACTGGAAGTAAATTGCTCTGATCTTGTTAAACATTTAACTGAGGTTGCCTTTGGAAGCTATGGGAAAGCATTTAATTATCTGCATTTTTTAAGAGCATGCCGTTCCAATGGGATTGATGTAATAGCAGCTGATACGAAGAAAATATACCGACCATCTGGAGTAAATAAAAACACTTATGGTCAAACAGATAGATTAGAGTCTTTAAACAGTAATATAGTGAAGTTATACGACTCGCATAAGAATAAAGGGAAAATGCTTATTATTTTAGGTGCTGCTCATTCAAATCATCTGAATGCGGCAGAATCAAGAGCAAAAATGGGGGTTAATAAGCCTAGCTATCTAACACCAGGTGTTACAGATGTTATTCCTGATGCCCAGGAGTTGATTGTTGTAACGCAGAAGCAGGAAGGACAAACTGGTGATATGCTTCCTCTTCATAGTATTCGAGAGGGAATGGTATTTCATGTTGAAATTTAGGAGGTAAGAATGACAAATCCAATTCCAAGTTTATCAGAAAACAGACATCAGCCCATAGAAGCCAAAAAAAGTGTTTCTTGGGGAGGAAAACAGGTTACTCTATTTGAACCAAGCGATTTAATTCCAGAAAATTTTTCGGATCAGGCAAAGGAATCATGCAGAGCTCTAATGGATGGCTGTGATTTTTTAGCTAAAGCTTTAAAATCAGAGAAAGTTCACGGATCTGCTTCAACTAACTGTTCATTTAGGAGTAAATCAATCGTATCACTTCAATCTGCTATTCGGTTAACAAAAGATGCTCAAATGAATCCTGTAATGAAAAAGATGTTTCAATCTGCTCATGTATTATTAGCTCGTGCATATATTGGAATGTATCCAGCAGCTTTTGTAAGAGAATTTGAATTTCTCCGGAGTGATCCAGAAACGAGTAAAAAGTACGAGAATTGGCCAAAACTATTACAAAAAAGAGAAAATCTATTCGAATAGCTTCTGGTGCAAAGAAAACTGATTCTGATTCGAGCATTTTTTAAAAATGATCTTCCCCCGAAAAATAGGACAGTTATGATATAGACGGTTCTGTTGCAAAAACCTTCATCTCTGAATAGGAGCTTCCACTTTATTGGATTTTCTCTTTCTAGGCAGCTAAGCCTCTGACCTCAAAGAGATCTTCAATAAATATCTTTACATATCGGGCGTTTGCATCCGAGATCTCATCAATTTGTCCTTTGAAAATCATGTGCATGGCTTCAATGCCTGCAATGGTGTTTCTCGCGGTCTCTAGACTCTTATATCCCATGGCACATCTGTGCTGTCTTTTAATGGGCCTGTAGTCTTGTTCCAAAACGTTGTTGAGGTACTTGATCTGACGAAGTTTCGTTTTTTTAGGGAACCCTTTACTCTTTTTCATCGTGTTAAATGCTGGAGGATAGGAAGCATATTTATCGACATTAATCACCCTAGGTTTCCCAAAGCTAGAGATTTGACAAAAGAATGTTAATGCGGCGACTACATCGCGTTTTTCGCTTAAGTAAAAATCGATTGTTTTTCCTTTAGAATCGATTGCTCTATAGAGATAGATCCACTTTCTTTTCACTTTGAGATAGGTTTCATCAACACGCCATGAATCATTAGGCTTCCCTACAAACGACTTAATTTTCTTCCTGATTTCTGGTCCATATTTTTGTACCCATCGATAAATTGTTGTGTGGTCAATACTCAATCCACGCTCATTCATCATCTCTTTCAAATTCCTATAGCTGAGGTTGTAACGTAAATACCATCGAACGCAAAGTAATATGATTTCTGCTGAATAATGGCGCCACTTAAACGGATGTTGATGATTCACTTTTGCTTCCTGCTCTATTTTTGATAGGACCAAGCATAAGTTTTAAACGGTTTTTCATCGAGAACACATTTTTTGCAACAGAACCTTACTAAAAATATAATTTTTTTTTGGACAAAAAGGTTTCTAAGGTGTCATAGAGGAATTCAAGTATTAAAATGGAAAATAATTATGTCAGGCTTCTCTTTCCCCAATGATGAATTGAATCAAGCAGACTCTTCGCCTCTAGAAGGAGGTAGTGAAAATCCTTCATTGCTTCACCCTATTGATGAAGCCGACGACTTCTACGATCCTTTTTCAGATCTTAGTCTATTTCTCTCTAAAAAAATTAAGGGTGAAATTGATGAGTCAGGTTCTCTTTCAAAATGGTCTGGAAAAATTGAAGCCAATCTTTTAGCAAAAATTCTTCCTGAATTTAAGAAAAAGTTCCCAAGATATCGACTTGGAGCCTCTGCTCTTAAAAAAGTTTGGGGAAAAGTTGGCTATTACTACGAGAAGATCCAAGGACAGGAAGGGGCTTTAAAAGATAACGGAAAGCTTAACCTAAAATATATGATTCGAGAGAATCTGAAGAAAAGCTTTCCAACTGATCATCTTCCCTCTTATACGATTGCAAAACAAATCGCGACAAAGCTCTCAGAATGTATTGCCACTCTTGAAGGCAAACACCCAGAAATTGACCAGCTTACAAAGGTCATTTGGTCTGTTCAAAAGCATCTTCTCAGAGGTTTGAGCCCTCTTCAAACTAAAAGTCCTTATGATGAGTACGACAAGATTGATAAACTCATTGTTAAAACGCAGCTCGAAATCACGGCAAAAGGGGGGAATCTTGATTCCTACATGCTCAAACGTAAAATTCTCAAAAAACTCAGATCCTATTTTGAGATTAAGACCCTAGCGAAGGAAAAACAGCTTACCTCTACTCTTTCTATGATTCTTGCCGAAAAGCTGCAATATAGCTCTCTTATTGCTTGCAATTTTTCGCTC
This sequence comes from Candidatus Neptunichlamydia sp., assembly GCA_965233865.1. Lineage (GTDB taxonomy): Bacteria > Chlamydiota > Chlamydiia > Chlamydiales > Simkaniaceae > Neptunichlamydia. Next base: position 1,783,251 of record OZ247587.1, on the reverse strand, counting down.
AAGGAACAGAAGACAATAGAATCCTTTATCCGCCAGCAAATTGAGATGGGGCAATGTAATTTTCTTCTAACAAGTGATAAGCACCGCCTCGAGCTCATTCAACGGATTCTTGCCCTTTACACGATAGCTGAAGCACTTCCAAAAAATATAACTGAAGAATCCTTGCGCGCTTCTATTCGCCACGTGAAAGAGTGCGTACAAGATAAGACAAAGCCTGTATCTCCAAATATGGACCAAGCCCTTTTCGTATTTATCAATGCAGAACTGCATTTGATGGATGAAGAAAAAAATCTAGATCCTTCAATAGAAGACGCTATTGTCAAGGCGTATTCTAGGGGGATATCGCTTCCTTCATTGTCATCATCCCAGATTGAGCAGTTTGAACTCCTAATTTGGAAAACAATTGAGAAAGAGGGCAATCTTTTATCCTATACATCAGCTGATGCGCTTCCTATTCTTGAGCAGGAGCTCGGAAATGTGCTCATCGACAACCCAAAACAATCCTTCAAAATGATTATTAGTAGTACCTTACAGTTTTTTAAAAAGGTCATTGCAACTCCCTTTGATGAGGCTAAGGCCCTAGAAAAAGTCGATACTTGGGTGGCTCAAAATGATATGCTGATTCGAACAATCCATTTTGATCCAAGCACCCCTTTATTAGCCCTTATTGAAAAGAAATGGAAAATCCTTCATTTCGACGAATTTACTGTTGATCATGAATGGTTCATTCAAGATGTGATAGAAGATGCTTTGAAGCTTTATCCACTCCTTTCTTCTTTTGAAGAGGAACTTAAAGGACGTCTTTGGATTCTTTATAAGTATCACTGGTATCATGTCCTGACCGATGGACACGCTTCAACTTACGAAAGATTTCTTCTCTGGCACAAAGCCCTACTTAAGCGTCACCATCCTGAGTGGTCAAAAGAGAAGCTAAGTAGCGCCCTTAACAAGCTCTCGAATCAGTTGATTCCATTGGTACCTTTCGAAAGAGCAGAATAAATCCATATATAACCATGGGAATGGACAAGATTTGCCCCATGGTAAGCCAATCATTTCCAAGTAAAAGACTCTGCTCCTCTTTAATAAATTCTACGAGAAATCGAAATCCAAACGTCACCACAAAAAAGATCCCAGAAAGTCGCCCTGCTGGATAAAGAAGTCGAGAGAAAAACCGCCAGAATTCTAAAAAGGAAAGGAAGTAAAATGCCGCCTCATAGAGCTGAGCTGGATGGCGGGGAGCCGGAATGATCCCATTAATGGGATGACCAAAAACAACTGCCCAAGGAACGTTTGTTACAGTCCCTAAAACCTCTTGATTAATAAAGTTTCCGAGTCGAATAAAAGTCCCCACAAGTAGAGCAGGCACAACAAGCATATCAATAATTCGGGTGATTGAAAGAAAAGGAAAGTTTTTTCGAATTCTGAAGAAAAAGAAGACAATTCCAAGAAGAATCCCAATAACCCCCCCATGACTAGCAAGGCCCCCTTCCCATGTCTTTACGATTTCCATCGGATGGAGGAAATAGTCACTCCACTTCTCGTAGAACAGAATGTGACCAAGCCTTGCCCCCACTACTGTCGCAATAACGACATAGATTGTCAGCTTTTCAGAAAAAGCTAAGGATTTTTTCCTTAACTCTTCCTCTGACCAATCAGTGCAAGTGCGGAGATATTGTTTAAATAGGCTGCGTAAAAGGTAAAACCCTATAAAAAAACCTAAGGCAAACAGAATCCCATACCAAGCAATCGGATGATCAATCACTGGGATAACAAACGGGGTGGGATTTGGATCCCAATAAAACCAATTTTGCATTGAACCTCCTATGGTATTTGGTGCATAATCATACCCCTTAAACGGATAAAAGTCATTTGGGATTAAAAATTAAAATATTTTCACCTGGAAAAACGAAAGAACCTTGGCTGCAAGAGGCTCTTGCTGAGTATGAAAAAAGGCTTACAGGTTCAACTGCAATTGAGTGGGATCACCAGAACTTCCACGGCAAAGGATCCTATATCTGTTTAGATCCAAATGGAATACAGCAAACTTCACCGGACTTTTCAGATTTTCTCTATCGAGAATTTGAAAAACAAGGATCACGCCTTACCTTTGTTATTGGTGGCCCTGATGGCCTTCCATCAAATATTTTAAAGAATGCTTCCCACTTTATCAGCTTTTCAAAGATGACATTCACTCATCAGCATATCCGCCTTCTTCTTATGGAGCAGATTTACAGAGCTGTTCAAATCCATAAAGGAACCCACTACCATAAATAGTCAAGCGACCTTATCGATAGGCTCAAAAGTAGCTCGAAAATAGAGCATTGCGCCGTTGATAAGGGCCGTCCCAACCGTAAAATCCACAAACCCTTTAACATCGATAGGAATCGGAAGGAATTTAAGAGAAATTCCCATAAGAGTCATTCCTCCAATAAGGCACAGATATCTCTTAGAGTAGATCGCCGTGACTGGAATGGGAGAGGGAAAGGAATGGATACGCTTAATAACCCGATTTACTGCTTTTTTCATAACCATACGTCCTTTGAAAAATCCGAGGACCAGTCCAACGGAAACCAGCACCATAGCAGATTTTTCAGGGTTTTTAACAAAGCGATCGATCTGCGTTAAGAGAGAAAAGCCTTGAAGTGTTCCTTTTAGGTGAGCACTTCCTGCTACAACTAGGTAACTGAGCCCCTTTGAAAGAAGAAGAATCCCAATTGCAAGCCAGAGAAGTCCAGAGAAAATAATAGCGCTGCGGTAGCTGAGTTTCATAAAAATCCTTTTAAAAAAGTGGTTGGTTAGTGTAAGAATAGATAAATCTATAAATATTATCAAACACCTGATTGTTTCGGGGTATAGTAATAGCGCAACGGAGCTTTTTAAGATGAATATTTCTCTAGCTTTTGTCCGAATTTTTTTCACGATTATTTCAATCTTTTTCATGACAACTTACATGATATCACGGCCAGAAGGACTTCTCGCAACGAATGCCTTAATCGGTATTTTGATCGGTTTTGTGTTTAGCCTACTGCTTATTGGTTTCGATTCCCTGTTCCGAAAGTTTAATCTCCGCTCCTTTAACATCGCAGTCATAGGGCTTTTCATCGGTTATCTGATGGGACAAGCTCTTGTCTTGATCTTTGATGCCATTTTAGATCTTAGCTCAATCTCCCTTGTCTTAACCCCGCAAGCTCTTGAAATTATTAAGATTGCACTATTCCTATTCGGTACTTATCTAGGATCAATTATGACGCTACGAGCATCTGATGAACTCTATATTAGTATCCCCTTCGTGAAATTTGCACCTACAGCTCAGAAAAAACGGGACCTGTTAATCGACTCCTCCGTTCTCTCTGATGCTCGCATCATCGATCTTTGCTCAACGGGAATTGTAGATCAGCACCTCGTTATTCCCCGTTTCATCATTAAAGAACTCTATGCCCAGACAGAAACAGGGGATGATATAACAAAGTCAAAAGCTCGTCGCTGTCTTGAGGTCATCAAAAAGATGGAACACCTTGGCCATCTAGGACTTCGTTTTAACGATACTGACTTCCCTGAAGTGAAAGATGCAACAAGTAAGTTCATCCGACTCGCACGTTTAATCGACGGGAACATTCTAACTGCTGATATTAGCCGCGTCCAAATGGCCTCGATTGAAGGGGTTCAAATCATTAACCTCCACTCTTTATCCAATGCCCTCAAACCTCTCATGGAAACAGGAGAGATGATCAAAATTAAGGTGCAGCGCTACGGAAAAGAACCGCGCCAAGGGGTCGGATACCTAGATGATGGAACCATGGTTGTGATCAATGGTGGTGGAAACTTCATCGGTGACGTTATTGATGCACAAGTTCTTTCCGTAAAACACACCTCTTCAGGTAGAATGATCTTCTGTAACGCTTTTGAAGAAGGTCTTGAAGAGCAAAACGATGATGTCTGCTCTAAGCAGGACGAATATTACAAAGATAATGAGGATGAAGAGAAAGAGTGATCAAAGGTGTCGGTAATGATATCCTTGAGATCGATCGAATCAGTCAAACGATCGAAAAACACGGAACCCATTTCTACCAAAAAGTCTTTACGGAGACAGAGTTGGAATATTGCCTAGGGCATAAAGACTCTGCAACCCATCTTGCAGGAAGGTTCTCTGCAAAAGAAGCGATTGTCAAAGCTCTCGGCATTGGTTTTGGCAAATCGATTTCCTTTCATGATATTGAAATCACCAACGATGAACTTGGAAAACCAGTCGTCGAGTTTTCAGATAGCATCAATGAAAGGTTCCATTTCCCTCAAATTCTTGTTTCAATAAGCCATTGCAAAAAGTACGCAAATGCTGTTGCCTTATGGATAAATTAATTGAGCTTGATTGCAAGTGAAAAAAGATGCGAATAAGCTTTTTTAATACACCATGTTGGTATTCTGTTATTCCAAAATCTTTGTGCTTTTCCAGAATCTCATCTGCTTCATCAAAAAAATCACAAACTAAGTCATCAAATGCTTGACACTCAAGTTTCTTTCTTAAAATCCACACTCTCTTTTGATATTCCGAGCTAGATATATGAGAAATAGTTTTCAAATGCTGACTCAAAATGTATATTCGATCAGACTTGCTTAAGGTGACATCTTTATTCTCTTAATCCGCGCAACAATTCGCGTTAAAATAATGAGAATGGAAAGCGATACTCAGCCGTGAAAATGCTGGTATGCTGAGGGAAAGAGTGGGCATAAACTCGAAAGGAGTATTGCACTCCGAGCGCACCCCAAATTTCAAAAAGATAGGTGTAATTAAGCCCAAGATCGACCGATCGGTGCTGCACTTTAGCGTATCCATTGAAATCGTCAATATTAACGCGAGAGCGATCTCCAAACCCAAAATACCCCTCGGCGCTAAGTTTGAGCGTATGGCGGAGTTGGAACTTTCCTTCCGCAGCAAGGATAGGACGAAGCCATGGGTATCCCCTATTGGCAATGCCAGTCCCAACAAAACCCCAAAAGCGCCATAGCCATTGATAGGTACTATCGATTTCCTTGCCAACAGCAACCCCTAATTCAAAGTTCCCTTGCGAGTGGTAGGGTGAGCTTACATCGCGCATATTGCGAGTAGGAACATAAAAGACTTGACCTCCTACGCTAAAACTAATTGGATCCCCCGCCACATCATCCCATACAAGGTAGCGGAGCTGCATTCCCACTCTCTGCCCTCCCCAATTAAGTTTGTGAGTATGGGAAAAATCTGCTTGGAACTGAATATCCCAGTTGGGCCAAAAATTCACTCCAAGGTTTAAATTAATTAAATGATCATGAGAATGATAACTTAAGGGATTCTCCCGATAGTTAACAGATGGGTAATACCGGTAGGAATAGGCGGGGCGAAATTCAAATTCTGCAATAGGAGTTAGATAGGGATCGATAACGAAAGCAAAAAGCGAAAAAGGAAGAAGGGAAAGAAGAAGTTTCTTCATGACAACCCATTTGCTGTTAACCATCGCTCAGCATCAAGCGATGCCATACACCCTGATCCAGCAGCAGAAATGGCCTGGCGATAGATTTTATCCTGAACATCTCCAGCTGCAAAGACACCCTCAATATCAGTTGCTGTTGAATCTGACTGAACAAGAAGATACCCGTGTTTATCAGTCTTCAACTGCCCTTTTAAAAAGGCAGTGTTAGGATTATGCCCAATCGCAAAGAAAACCCCTGCAGCATCTCGTTTTGACTCTTCTTTTGTCTTGATATTTTGAAGAGTGACCTTTTCAACAACATGACTGCCCTCAACATTTGTTAGGACGGTATTCCAGAGAATTTCAATCTTAGGGTGGTCCATTGCATGCTGTGCCATAATTTTTGAAGCACGAAGTGCATCTCTTCGGTGGAGAATATAGACTCTACTTGCATATTTTGTGAGGAAAATCGCCTCTTCAACAGCAGTATCACCGCCACCAACAACATAAAGATTTTTGTCTCGAAAAATCGGCATAGCCCCATCACAAACGGCGCAAGCAGTGACTCCCTTCTGCCAAAACTCCTCATCCAAAGTTCCAGGAACATCAAGCCGTTTTGCCGTAGCTCCAGTCGCAACAATAATTGAATCAGCAAGAACCGTCGTTTTTCCTCCTTTGACCTTGAAGGGGAGCTCAGAAAGGTCTACTTCAGCAACATCCTCAGTTAAAATTTGAGTCCCAAAACGCTTGGCTTGGCTTCTCATTGCATCCATCAATGCAGGGCCTGTAATTCCATCAGGAAATCCGGGAAAATTCTCCACATCAGTGGTTGTCATGAGCTGACCTCCAGAGGGGCCACTAAAAAAACCTTCATACATTAAAGGGGACAAATTGGCACGGGCTGCATAGATAGCTGCCGTAAAGCCTGCAGGACCCGATCCGATAATAACTAATTTTTTATGTTCCATAGACGCCTATTCTTCAAAATTCAAACAAAAAAAACAACCACCAATCTAAACGAGCTCCTAGCAAAACTCCACAAAAATCGACTAATCAGGAGTTTTGCAAGTGCCTCTACCAAAATAATCGTATAAATAGTAAAGTGTTGCCCATAATTTGGAGAAGCATGTGAGAAGCATACACCTAAAAGAGATTACCAAATCTCAGGAAGAGGGGGTCATTCTCAATAAAATTAATTTGATAATACCTTCTGGGGAGTTTTTTGCTCTTTTGGGTCCAAGTGGGTGTGGAAAAACCACACTTCTGAGGCTCATTGCTGGCTTTGAAACCCCTGATTCTGGAATTATTTATCTAGGCAATACCGATATTACCCATATTCCCGTTAACAAACGAAAAATTAATATTGTCTTTCAAAATTATGCTTTATTTCCTCACCTCAACGTCTTTAATAATGTCGCCTATAGCCTCGTAATTCAAAAAATTCCTAAAGAGAAAATTGAGCAACGGGTGATTAAAATCTTAAAAGCCTTCCACCTAGAAAATCATATTTTTAAATTCCCTTCCCAACTCTCAGGAGGGCAGCAACAGAGAGTGGCCCTTGCTAGAGCTATTATTAATGAACCGGAGGTCCTTCTCTTGGATGAGCCTCTAGCCGCCCTAGACTTTAAGCTCCGGGAAAAAATGCTCATTGAGCTTATCGAGCTCCAAGACAAGCTTAAAACTACCTTCGTATACGTAACCCACGATCAGTTCGAAGCCCTCACGGTTGCTGATCAGATGGCAATTATGAACCAAGATGGAGACATCGAGCAAATAGGAACACCTCAAGAGATTTATGAATTCCCCGTCTCAAGTTTTGTTGCCAAATTTGTAGGCACCACCAATATTTTAACCGGAACTCTCCATAGCATCGACACGGACCCTAAAATAGACGTCCCTCATCTAGGGAAGTTCAAAGTCTACATTCCTCAGAAAAAGGGCTGGATGTTCGAGGGATGTACCGCAGCGCTCAGTATGCGCCCTGAAAAGATCTACATCTCAAAAAAACCCGTTGAGAACTTCACCAATACGATAAAGGGTGAGGTTTCTCAAATCATCTACCACGGGCGCTCAACCCAATACAACGTTATTGTAAACAACCAATTTAAGCTCCAAGTCTTTGAACAGAATGAAGAACACTTTCCCCATGAAGATATCGATTATGACGATGAAGTTCACCTCTACTGGCAAAAAGAAAACGCATTACTTTTGGAGAGTTAAACGATGTATGCCCTGTTTCAACGGATTCAACAAAGGACAAAAAAAGAGAGTGCTTTTGTTATCGGTTCTCCAGCACTGATTTGGCAGGTCATTTTTTTCTATCTACCTCTGCTTTTAATGATAGTGAGTAGCGTTTTTATCCTTTCGGAAGAAAGAGGAATCCAAGGGATAACTCTTAAGAACTTCGTTCCTCTTTTTTCCTCTACCCACCTAACGGTCATCTTTAATTCAATCTTCTTAGCCTTTTCAACCTCTTTGCTTTGTCTTGTCATCGCCTACCCACTTGCCCATTTTATTGCATTTAAAGCAGGGCGGTACAAGACCCTCATGCTATTTTTTCTAATCGTCCCCTTCTGGACAAACTTTCTTCTTCATGTTTACGCATGGTTTTTCGTCCTTGAAAGAGAAGGGTTTCTAAACACTCTGCTAAAAAAAGTTGGTCTGATCCAAGAACCTATTCACTTCCTAAATTCGATTTTCGCGATTATTTTGATGATGGTTTACTGTTACCTCCCATTTATGGTACTCCCTATCTTCTCAACGCTAGAGAGGTTTGATCGCCGTTTTTTAGAAGTGTCGGATGACTTAGGAGCTTCATGGGTTGAGACCTTCAAGAAAATAATGCTTCCTATGACTCTCCCCGCTGTGAGAGCAGGCTTTTTCCTTGTTTTTATCCCCTCTTTTGGGGAATTCATTATTCCTGAATTGATGGGTGGAGATAAGACGTATTTTGTGGGGAATGTGATCTCACAATATGTTCTAGGAAATGAAACTGGGGGACTTGGAGCTGCCTTTATGGTTCTAAGCTGTCTTGCACTTGTTGTTACAGTCATGTTCATTTATTTTATCTTTAAAAAGGTGTCTAAAATGCTCTTAAGGGGGCTTCAATGAACTGGAAATTTCTAGGGAAATTTTGGGGGCTCTCTGCTGTAGTTTTTTCCTACATCTTTCTATATCTCCCTATCCTCATCTTAATTGTTTTCTCCTTCAATACAAAGAGTTTCCCCTCCCCTTGGGATGGTTTCACCTTGAAATGGTATCAAGAGCTTTTTACTTCTTTTACATTGTGGAGTTCCTTTACAAACTCCTTTTTGGTTGCTATTATTTCGACATCCTTAAGCCTCCTTCTCGGAATACTCTTGATTTTCTTCCGTGCCCAAGGTGGCAAGATCCAGAAAGCTCTTCCTCTTTTTTATGGAAACCTCATCATTCCTGAAACAATGCTAGCAATCAGCCTCCTCAGCTACTTTACACTGTTTAAAGTAGAGCTTGGAATCACTACCCTTATCGTCGCACATACTGTTCTCGGCCTCGGCTTTGTCATTCCTATTCTTTACACCCGCTTCCTCCAGCTTGATAAGCGCCTCACTGAGGCATCCGAAGCATTAGGAGCAAATCCCCTCCAAACATTTATCAAAATCACACTTCCCCTCCTCCGCCCAACGCTTCTTTCCACTGGGCTCCTTATCTTCATCCTCTCTTTTGATGATTTTATCCTTTCGTACTTCTGCGCTGGCACTTCAATTCAAACCCTTTCGCTCTACCTTCTGTCTACCCTTCGCTCAGGCGTTTCTCCTATTGTTAATGCTTTATCCACAATTCTCCTTCTCCTCAGTAGCCTCCTTGTGCTGCTCTTCTTCTCTCCAAAAATCCGCTCCCGTATTCTGTAAATATTTGTTGAATTTTAAAAACAAAAAGCAAATAAAAAGGAATAGACGGAGCCTTGTTTGTGATAAATCGAAAGAAATCTCTCTTTGCAATCTATTTCTCATACTTCTTTGACTATTTTGGATATGCGATTGTCTTTGGTCTATTTGGACCTTTACTTCTCAGTTCTGATTTCAAGATGTTCTCCCCAGAAACTTCTCTGCAAATACGCCATTTATCACTAGCGATATTATTCGCTGTTTACCCATTAATGCAGCTGATTTTTGCTCCTATATTCGGGGATTTTGCAGATCACTTTGGACGAAAAAGAACTTTTTATATATTAAACAGTGGAGTGGCAGTTGGATATTTTCTATCTGGCATAGCAATTTTGACTCACCACTTTCCCCTTCTATTAGTTAGCAGGATTTTGACTGGGATGTTTTCAAGTAACCGTACAATATGCATGGCCTCTTTATCTGATCTCTCTGCTGATGAGAAAAGTCGTTCAAAAGCTTACGGGATCATTGCGACTGTGGGAGGATTGAGCTGGATTGTTTCCATCTTAGTTGGAGGGATATTTTCAAAGTCATTATCACCCGAAATCCCCTTTTGGATCACCACAGGTTTTGCTCTTTTGAGTCTCGTCATAATTCATCTCTTTTTTCATGAAACGAATATAAATAACGAAAGGTTTTACTGCGATCCCTTTAAAAAGATGCGCCACATTGCGGTTTGTTTTAAAATTAAGGGCCTTGGGTCTCTCTACTTTTACTATCTGGTGATGATGATGGGTTGGGGAATCAATCTCCTATGGTTGAACCCCTACACTCTTTCTCGATACACTGTTTCCCATGAGGTCCTCTTCGGACTATTGGCATCAACAGGTGTCGTTTGGTCTCTCGGAAGTTCGTGCATCAACGAAACGCTTTTAAAACGTTTCAAAGCGAGACAAATTGCTCAAATTGGAACAGGGGGGCTATTCATCGTGTTTATCCTTTGCTCTTTAATGACCTCTTTTATCCCTTTTGCAATCTTTGCCTTGATCGCCTCCATATTTGGAGCCCTTGCTTGGACAAATGCGCTTAGCGCAATCTCATTAGCCGCTCCAGAAGAAATGCAGGGGAAAGTCATGGGAATTTCTCAATCTTTTGCATCGATTGCGTTTATGTTCGCTCCCCTTTTAGCTGGAACGCTTGCAGGAATCAATATTACTTTAGTCTACCCGATAGCAGCCTTTTTCATTCTTGTCTCCTTTGCTATCTTAAGAAGATCCGAAAACCACTCCAAGGAGTCTTATGAATCAACAATCTAAAGCTTCACTGCTACCAGTTTATTTTGTCTTATTCATTTACAGTTGTGCCTTTGCTCAGACATTCGAGAAACCCTTGAGATCAAAGAACTTCGTATACTCTACTTAGAGCTCTCTCCCTAAAAATGAAAATTGATTAGACTTTTATAGAGTAAACCTAAAGGAGGCTAACTTTATGTTAAGAGAATCAATTACTGATGAGATATGGGGGAAAATTGCCCCTTTCTTACCAGCTCCAAAGAGGCGACATGGGAACGATGATAGACGATTTTTAGAGGCTGTTTACTGGGTGCTAAGAATAGGAGCTCCTTGGAAAGATTTGCCCACAGAATTTGGTTCGTGGAAAACGATATATAACCGTTATAGTCGATGGGTCAAGAAAGGACGCCTAGAGAAAATTTTAGATTTTTTTTACAAGTGAAGCCGATCACGAGTGGCAGAGGATATGATAGTGATCCATTTAGGGAAATCTTAGTAGAGAAAGGGGGTACTCCAGTAATTCCTGGAAAAAAAGTAAGAAAGCAACCATTCAGTATGATGAGCATACGTATAAAGAACGAAATGCTGTCGAAAGGTTCTTTGGACGCATTAAAGAGTTTCGAAGAATTGCAACACGTTATGATAAAACGGTTTGCATGTTTAAAGGAGCTTTCTTGTTTGCTTCGATCATCATGTGGTGTAAACTTTGAGGACAGAGCCTAATACATTTTATGAATCCTTAATTTATACTAAATAACTCAATTAAATTGCATTAGTCGTAAAATATTTTTAAGAACCATTGGATGACGAATCCGAACAAAAAAACCGCACTACTTAAAAAATAGTACGGTTGCCATAAGAAGTTGATTACTAATTAATTAGCAGCAACTTTCTTTTCATTAACAAACTTGACAATATCTCCAACAACTCGAAGCTTCTCTGCTTCCCCTTCAGAGATCTCGAAACCGAATTTCTCTTCAAAGGTCATAATTAGCTCTGTAAGATCTAGAGAATCCGCGTTTAGGTCTTCTACGAAAGATTTTTCCACAGAGACTTCTTCGCTGTCTACTCCGAGCTGTTCAACAATGATATCAATCACTTCTTGTTCTACTGACATAAAACAAATTTCCTTTTTTCAAACATGTTCAAAAATTTATACATTAATTTAAGCAATCATGCCCCCGTCAACAGTCAAAATCTGCCCTGTCACATAATCAGACATGTGGCTAGCTAAAAAGACCGCTGCGTGAGCTATTTCTTTTGGATCCCCAAGGCGTCCCATGGGAACCTTATCTAATATCCCCTTCCTTTGCTCTTCAGTAAGAATTTCAGTTATAGGAGTTTTGAAAAACCCGGGGGCAATACAGTTCACATTGATATTGCGAGGACCTAGTTCCTTTGCAAGGGAACGGGTAAACCCGACCATACCGAGTTTAGAAGCAGCATAATTGACTTGACCAGGATTTCCTGTCAACCCAATCACACTGGTAATATTGATAATTTTCCCTTTCCGTTCCTTCATCATTGGGCGGACAAGAGCATGGCTAAGATTATATACCGATTTCAAGTTTGTCTCAATTACCTGATCCCAATCATCTTCGCTCATCCTCATAAAGAGCTTATCTCGAGTAATTCCGGCGCAATTAACCAAGATATCAACCCCATCCCATTCTTTGAGAAGATTCTCAACTGCTTCATCAACTTCTTGCTTGTTACCTACATTAACGGTACCAAGCCAAAATCGTTGATCGGAGCTTTTCTTTAATTCTTTAAGGGTTTCAACAACTTGCTGAGCACGCTCACGATTCATCCCAATAACTGCAACATCAGCTCCCTCTTCAGCAAATGTCAGCGCAATCTGTTTTCCTAGTCCAGAAGTTCCCCCAGTAATAAGGGCTCTTTTTCCTTTAAGTAATCCCATTTAATTCACCGCTCCTTGATGCAGAGTTTCCAAATCTTCAACTTTTTCTATAGAGAATATTTCTCCCTTCACCCCAATTTTTCGAAGCATTCCACTTAAGGTCTTCCCACACCCGATCTCAATGAAACATTCGATCCCTCTTTCCTCCATAGCTCGAACCCCTTGTTCCCAAAGAACCGGAGCAACGACTTGGCTTATCATGTTCCCTCGAATTTCCTCTTCAGAGATATACTCTCCACAAGAATTCATCACTAAATCAATTGAACTTGTCTCAAGGGAAATTGTATCAATTTTTTCTTTAAGTTGATCCTTAGCTTCTTCCATTAACCCGCTATGAAAAGCACCAGAGACATCAAGAGGAAGAACACGCTTTGCTCCTTTCTCCTTAAGAAGGGCAGATGCCGCAGCAACCCCTTGGACCGTTCCAGAAATGACGACTTGACCAGGGCAGTTAAGGTTTGCTACCCACACTCCCTCGAATGGCTCAAGTATTTCAGTCACTTTATCAGGTGCCATTCCCAAACATACTGCCATAGTCCCAGGATGTTTAACCCCTGCTTCATGCATATAAAGCCCACGCGCCCTAACAAGCTTGACTCCATCCCTAAAACTGAGGCGTCCTGATGCGGTTAGAGCAGAATACTCACCTAAGCTCAGTCCAGCAACAGCTGTGGGAGCAATATCTGGCATCTGTTCTGACAAAACACGCCAGAGAGCAACGCTCATAACATAAATTGCAATTTGACTATTTTTTGTTTGGGTCAGCTCTTCTGAAGGCCCCTCGAAGATAAGGCTCGTCAGACTAAATCCAAGAAGTTCATCCGCCTCTTGAAAAGTTTCACGAACAACGGCAAAAGCTTCATGGAAATCCTTTCCCATTCCAACATACTGAGCTCCTTGCCCAGGAAAAATGAACGCTATTTTCTTATCCACGGTCAATCTCACACGTCAGCGCAGCTGCTCCCCAAGTAAGTCCCGCTCCAAACCCGAAGAGAACGATTCGCTCTCCCCGCTTTACACCCTTTTCCTTAACAAGTTCATCAAGGGCAATCCCCACTGAAGAGGCCGAAGTATTTCCATATTTATGTATTGTTAGGTAAACCTGTTCTCTGGGGACTTCAAACCGTTTTGCGAGGGCTTCAATGATGCGGATATTGGCTTGATGGGGAACCATCCAGCTGATTTCCTTTTCTGTTAGGCCAGAAGCATCAAGACAATTTTTCACAGCCCCTTCCATTCGGCGCACTGCATGCTTGAAGACCTCTTTCCCTTCCATTTTAATAAAGTGCTCTCCTGCCTGAACGGTTTCAACCGATGCGGGCCTTTTTGACCCTCCTGCAGGAAGAATTAGAAGTTCCGACTGCTTTCCGTCGCAGCCAAGAGAGACATTTTCAATCACATACCCAGGCTTTGATCCGCTAACAACACAGGCAGAAGCGCCATCGCCAAAGAGCACGCAAGTGTTCCGATCTTCATAATCAACAATTGAGGAAAGTTTCTCTGCGGCAATAATAAGAATGTTATTGTGCATTCCGGATTCGACATAAGCTTTTGCCATCGATAGAGCATAAATGTAACCCGAACACGCTGCTTGCATGTCCATGGCTGCTGCATTCGATGCCCCTAACTTATTTTGGATCAGACACGCTGTACTCGGAAATACGTAATCAGGGGTGAGTGTAGCCACCAATATAAGATCTATATCTTTTGCTTGAATTTCACTTTCAGAAAGAGCCTGCTTTGCCGCTTCATAGCCCATGTCTGAAGTAAACTCATCCTCAGCAGCAATACGACGTTCTTTCATACCCGTTCGCGAGGTGATCCACTCATCAGAGGTTTCCACCATTTTTTCCAAATCTTGATTCGAAAGTACCCGGCTGGGCAAGTAGGCTCCAAGCCCAATAATCTTCGCTTTTTGATCCACTGTAAAACTATTCCTTTAGATGACTAAGAAGCATCATACCCTAAAAAACATTAAAGAAAAAGCCCCAAATCTCTCAAGTAGTACAATCTTTTATTCATGGACAATAATTCTTATAACCTCTATATTCTTTCGAGTTTCTGGCTCAAAAGAGCAATACGAACCTTTTGACAAAAATCTTGAATTCTATAAAGTTAAAAGACTTGGGAAGGCCTAAAATTTGTAGGGAAACACTGAATATAGCAACCCACTCGACCTGCTTTGGGGTGGCTGCCCTCACTTTGACGCAGGGAAGGGTCAATTAACCCTTTTCAAGCAAAAAAGATAAAAAAAACGAAAAATCCCTGAGAATAAGAGAAACACACTTAAAATTCAGGTTTATAGGCACTTTCTCATGATTTTTTTTGATCACCTAGCCATTAATCTTTGCAAAATGCTATGTTCAAAAGCATGGTTAGATACCCTAAAGATTTACTTACTCTTATCGCTTACCTTAGAAAGCTTCCTGGGGTAGGGAAAAAGACTGCCGAACGGTATGCCTTCCATTTGTTAGAATGGGGAGAAAAGGACCTTCATGAGTTCGCCGACGGAGTGGAGACTTTGAAAGAGCGGGTGCAGTCCTGCGCTAAATGCTGCTGCTTAATAGATGGTGTGCGGTGCTCGTTCTGCGACCACGAAAGGCGGAATCGGAATCAGTTGTGTATCATAGCAAGTCCCCGCGATGCCTACGCAATTGAAGAAACCGGCAACTATCAAGGGCTCTATCATGTTTTAGGTGCTCTCTTATCTCCACTTGATGGGAAAACTCCCGAAAATTTAAACCTCCCTCAATTGCAAAAACGGATTGAAGAACTAGGAACAAAAGAAATTATCTTAGCTCTCGATTCAACTTTAGAAGGCGATGCAACCTCTCTTTATCTTAAAGAACAATTCGAAAAATATGGAGTTGAAGTTTCACGCTTAGCATTGGGCCTTCCTCTTGGGAGTTCACTTGATTTTGTTGATGAAGGAACCCTTTCTCAAGCCTTTTCAGGAAGGCAAAAGTTCTAAACTCTTGCAATAATTCTTCTTCGTTTCCTATAATTGGAAAACTTATTATTGATAATAGAAGACCACATTAATGAACACAAAGTTTCTCGCCGCAATAGCTCCTTTACTCTTGATAACTGCGCCAATGAAATCGGTTTTTGCCGCTCCTCCTGCATCCGAAGTATACGAAAACAAACGGGTAGGAAAGATCACCATTGTCACGGAAAACCTTCCACGAGGTGCTACGTTTAGCCAAGAGCGCGTCCTCACTAAGCTAAGAACCAAGTCAGGCGATCCCTTCTCTCAACTCACCTTTGATTATGATTTAAAAACCCTATCTGAGGAGTACGACCGCGCTGTTCCTACGATGGAAATCAGTCAGGGAGAAGTCTACATCACGATTAAACTCTGGCAAAAACCAATGATCCGCGCCATTTCTTGGGGTGGTAATGAAAAGGTTAAAACTTGCAAGCTTCAAAAAGAGCTTGGTATCAAGGTTCACACCGTTTTTAATCGAGAAGATTTCAACAAAGCTTTCAATAAAGTTAAAGAGTTCTACGTCAAGAAGGGTTATTTCGACTCCCAGCTTGAATATAAGCTGATTCCTTATGGGAACACAAACGAAGTAGATGTTGAGATTACGGTCTATGAAGGGAATTCAGGACACATCAAAAAGATTTGCTTCAATGGGCTTAAAAAACACGAAGAATCAAAGATCCTCGAGCTCATGACGACGAAAAAATACAATTTTTTCACGAGTTGGATTACAGGAACTGGGAACTACCATGATGAAGCTCTTGAGCATGACAAACTTGTTATCGTAAACTACTTGCAAAATGAGGGTTTTGCAGATGCTCGCGTCAACATTCAGATCAAAGAAACTGAAGAAGGCCGTCTTGAAATTTCAATTAACGCCGATAAAGGTGATCTCTTCCATTTTGGAGATATTACGATCTCGGGAAATGAGCTTTTAACAGAAGAGCAAATCGAAAAAGCCATGATCATCAAAGATGGTTCTATTTTCTCTCCTGAAAAGTTGCGCGATAGTATTCAGAACATTAAAGACTTCTATGGAAAAGACGGTTATATAGAAACCGGCGTCCATTACACTCTTCATCTTTCTCGAAGTGTCCCCGTCTACAATATTGGCATTCAAATTAATGAAGGTGATCAATTTAAGATTGGTCTCATTCGAGTCCTCGGAAACAGCTCTACGAGTAAGAATGTTATCCTAAGAGAATCTCTGCTGGTTCCTGGAGAGGTGTTTGATACTAGAAGGCTAAAAGTTACTCAACAACGGCTTGAAGCAATTGGCTATTTTAAGTCTGTCAATGTGTACCCGGTGAAAACACCTGAAGACCAGGAGCTCGGTGAAAACTACCGTGATGTTATTCTTGAGATCGAAGAAACAATGACTGGAAGTTTGAGTCTCTTCTTTGGACTCAGTACAATTGACGACCTCTTTGGAGGACTTGATCTTGCTGAAAACAATTTTGATCATCGAGGCCTCACTAAATGGTGGCGCGAGGGGATGTCTTCGTTTAGAGGCGCCGGTGAATATGCTCATGCGCGCGTTCATATCGGCAAGAAGCAGCAGAACTATACCATTGCCTGGATGGATCCCTACTTTAGAGATACTCTCTGGCGTTTTGGATTTGACCTCAACTATTCAAAAACCGGGCTGCAGTCTGATGACTACCACGTGAATACGTATGGAGCTTCTGTTTCTGCAAGTTATCCTCTAACAGCCTACTGGACTTACGGAACAAATTTACGTTTTCGTAGAAACATTACCCACGTAGACAAAAATAAATTAAGTCCTGATGCGCTCAAAGAACTCCGCAATAATGGTTATGTAACAGGCATTGGAAACTCAATTTCCTATGATTCAAGAGATAACGCTTTCAAGCCTCATAGAGGCTTCTACTCTTCTACTCAAGTAGAGCTTGCAGGAGTCATGCTAGAGCTAAAAGAAAATCAACCATCACACACCATATTCCCTTTTGTAAAAGCTAGCTATCTAAATGCATACTATTATCCCGTATGGAGGAAAGGAACCCTTAAGCTGCGCTGGGACTTTAAATTTCTTTTTCCCTTTGGGGAAGGAACAGCGGATGATCTTCCGGTTAGTGAGAAATTCTTTTTGGGAGGTGAGACCTCTGTTCGAGGGTACAAACCCTATATCCTGGGGCCCCACTTCGATAATAAAGAAGGAAAAGAAAAGAGCGATCCTACAGGCGGTATCTCCTCTACCCTCTTTTCTATTGAATACAACCAAACCATCTTTAGAATGCTCGATCTCTTCACTTTTTTTGATGCTGGTTCAATTTCTGCTAAGAAGTTTAGTGTCCCAAAGCTTAGAATGAGTTACGGTGTCGGGGCTCGGGTTGAACTTGGGAATCGCGTTCCTATCATGGTGGGTATAGGCTTCCCAATTAACCCTGAGAGAAAAGATGACAAAGGTGATCATAATGGGGTCTTTTTCTCGATGGGCGGACAATTTTAAGGGCAATAAATCCCAAAGATGCTATGATCAACACCAAGTTAAAAAATATTTTAAGGAGTCAATTCATGAAAAAGCGACAGATTTTCATTCTATTTACCTCTCTACTCTGTCTTACTTCTCTTAAGAGCTTCGCAGAAGAAACCCCCTACGGAATTGTAAATTTCACAAATTGCGTCACTGAGTCTAAACATGGCAAACAGGAACAAGAATCATTCGAAAAGCTCCGCGAACAAATGACGACCTTGATGACTGATATCGAAAAGCAAATCAACGAGATTGCAACAAAGTTCAATGATCCAGAGTTTGTTGATAGCCTCTCTCCTGAAGCTGAGCAAGAAATGAAAGCTCGTTTTCAAACACTCAGTGAGGAACACAATCGGTACCAAAATCAATACATGCAAGTCATGCAGCAAGCTAACATGCAGCTCATGCAAACCCTAAATGGGCATGTTCAAAAAGCATCTGAAAACGTTGCTAAAAAGAAACAACTTCCTATGGTTGTCCGTGAAGAAGTATGTTTCTTCTACAACCCTTCATTTGATATCACCGAGTCTGTCATTAATGAGATGGATAAAAGTTTTGATAAAGAAAATGTAGCGCAAGCTGCTGATAATCAATAGAAAAATAGGATTTCTAGAATGGCCAAACACTTTTCACTGGCTGAGCTCTCTGAGCTCACCCAAACAGAACTTGTCGGCGACCCTGAATTTAAGATTTGTAGCGTGGACAATCTCGAATCGGCATCCGAAAAGGATGCCTCTTTTTTAGCAAATCCTAAGTATACCGAAGCAATGAAGCAGTCAAGTGCAGGCGTTATCTGCATTGACGAAAAAATAACTCCTGTAAAGGGAAAAAACTTCCTTGTAGGAAGCAACCCTTCTCGCACCTTTCAGCTCATTGCTGAAGCGGTTCTTTCCTCTACCCATCAACACTCTGGATTCAAAGGGATCCACTCATCAGCTGTTGTCCATGATACAGCTACAATTGGGAAGGATGTCACCATTGGTCCCTGCGCCGTAGTTGATGCTTATGCAGTGATTGGAGATAAAACTGAGATCTACCCTAATGTTTATATTGGAGTGTCAGTGGTTGTTGGCAAAAAATGCACTTTCTACCCTAACTCGAGTATAAGGGAAAGGTGTGTCCTTGGGAATCGCGTTATATTGCAGCCTGGTGCTGTTATTGGTTCCTGCGGCTATGGATATACTACAGATCCTAAAACAGGGTGCCACACCAAGCTTGAACAGCTTGGGGCAGTAACTCTAGAAGACGATGTCGAAATCGGAGCAAACACAACGATCGATCGCGCTCGTTTCAAGTCGACTTTAATTTGCAAAGGAACCAAACTCGATAACCTGGTGCAGATTGCCCACAATGTTGAACTTGGGAAAAACAATATCATTGTCTCACAGACAGGAATTGCTGGGTCAGCAAAGCTTGGCAATAACGTCTTCTTAGGCGGACAAGCAGGCGTTGTGGGACATATTGAAATTTGTGATAACGTGAAAGTTGCAACACGCGGCGGTGTGAGTAAGTCAATCTCTAAGCCTGGTATTTACGGTGGCGGCCCAGTCTCCCCTATGCCCGAATTTAACAAGCGTCAAGTTCTTCTAAGAAAGATTGTAATGTTTGTAAAAGATTTAGCTTCCCTCAAAAAACGTGTTGAAAAACTAGAGAAAATCTAACTACGTGCCAGTTAGCTCTAGTTTTTATTCTCTGCATCTGCTATTTTATGCCATATCTATATTGCATGGATAGTGGGTTATGATTACCATTTACGATAAGGGTGAGCACGACGATGAGTTCATTGAGATTCCTGAGCCTAGAAAGGGATGTTGGATTCATGTTGAAGATGCGACCACCAACGATATCAACCAGATCAGTAAGCTGATCGACTTAGAGTATACCGATATGTATGACTCTCTCGACCGCTATGAGATCCCCCGTGTTGAAAAAGTTGATGAAACAGTTCTGATCTTTACCCGTCATCCCATGGAACCTGAGGCGGGACTCTATACCACCACCTTTACCATTATCCTCACGAAAGACTATTTTATTACTATCTGCCCTCAGAAAAGCCAAATTGTCGAGAACTTCATCTCTCAAAAACCTAAACTCAGCCCTTCTAATAAATCTAAATTTATTATTTACATTCTTCTGAAGATCACGCAAGAATATACCCTGCAGATTAAGAAGATCCGGACAAGCGTCCTAAAACAAGAAAAAAAGATGTCCCACGTCGACAGCCGCGACATCACTAACCTTACCCATACTGAAGAGATTCTAAATCAGTATCTCTCCTCTCTTGTTCCTATGCGCTCAGTCCTAGAATCGATTACCTCTGGGCGCTACACACTACTTTATGAGAAAGACCAAGACCTACTGGAAGATCTATTGAATGCAAGTATCCAGTCTGAAGACCTTTGTTCGATCAACCTAAGAAGTATCCGCAGCCTGCGCGACTCCTATCAAATCATCTTTACAAACCAGCTGAATAAAACGATAAAACTTTTGACAGCTCTGACAATTATCCTTAGCATTCCAACAATGATCGCCTCGCTCTATGGGATGAATGTGTCCCTTCCTGGAGAAAGCGCAAAGCACGCCTTTTCAGTCATCATGGTATTAATTGTGGGGCTCTCGATCCTATCTCTCATCCTCTTTCAGCGAAAGAAATGGCTCTAATGGTTACTGCCGAACCGCAGCAATACAATCACAAACACATTGTCCATACTCTATTTTTTGTTCATCTTCAGCACCTTCAGGAAATGCATTTTTGAGGACAGTAAGACTCGTATAATCAATAAGAGTATTGACCTCAGCGGTTTATCTCTTGAATGGCTCTTTCAGTAGCACTAATCTTTTCAAAGAAAGTAGTATCTGCTAATAGATATCTCTCCTGCAGACCTTCACAAAGAGCTCTTTCTAGAATTTTGTTTAGATAGTGTAGTCACGAGATTTCTACCCATAAAGCTAAACATCTGATCTGAACCGCAGCCGAGAAAGAGGATGTGTGCTTAGCATAGCGTGTAGCAATTCCTCTCCATCGCTTCAAATGTAAAAAAGCATTTTCTACAAGATGTCTCAATTTATAGAGATGCTTATCATAAGCTCTCTTGCTTTTCCTATTTTTTCTGAGAGGGATAACCGCCTTCATTCCTTGAGAGATCGCTTGAGTTACGATTGCATCGCTGTCATAACCCCGATCTGCTAGTAGGTAATCGGCGTTAATTCCCTCTATTAGGTGTTTGGCCTGAAGGTAGTCTGATTGAGTACCTGACGTAATAATCGCTCTGATCGGCATACCATGCGAATCCACGGCCAAATGTAATTTCGTATTGAGCCCCCTTTTGTCCGAGCCATATCTTGATTACCACCTTGTGCACCTGCTGCGTGAGGGTGAACTTTGATATGGGTTGCATCGATCATTAACCACTCGTAATCAGGATCGTCCACTACTTTTTCCAGAAGAAGTTCCCAGACACCTTTATTCCTCCAACGGATAAAACGACGATGCACATTTCCCCAGTTCCCATAGTCTGGAGGTAAGTCACGCCATGGAGCTCCGGTACGAATAATCCAAAAAACCGCGTTGATAAATCGCCGATTATCTTGTGCTACCCCTCCCCACACCCCTCTTCTTTCTGGAAGATAAGGCTCAAGTTTTTTCCAAATTCGACCTGAAAATATCGTGACGTCTGTGCGCTGGTACGGTCATCTCTAAACCTCTCCTTGAAAGTTTAAGAAACCAGCTTAGCGCAAATTTAAACTTGTGTCTACACTATCTAGTCTCTCTCTCCCCCTCTATAAAACCTTTCTGGATCTCTGCTAGCACTTTCTGAAAATGGAACTGATGGAGTGATTCCGTTTGCTCTGTAGTATTTTAGCATGCCAAGATTTTCCGTATTTATCTACTCCTAGAAAATTATTTGGATCTCCAGCTACTTCAAGTAACAACTGCCTATTTGCTGCGGTATCACGCAAATGTCCTGGTTTGTCTCTGAAAATATGCTTTATGTTCTTTTCAAAGAAATTGGACGATTTTTTGATTTGGTTACTAAAACCACTAAGAGGAGGAGGTAGCATCCAGGTAGTGAGCTTATCCCTTATGGCTTTTACCTCGTCAGAATACATATTAGCATAGTCAGTCCCAAAAACTTCATCAATTTTCTCATGACCTGCTTCGATCTTTTCTTGGAAGGCTTCTCTAGGATCTCTTTCAAAAGGACTAATATTGCTGAGATACTCTGATGCGTTATTGAACGTTTTTGAAACAAGTCCCGTTATGCTCGACACGATGCTTAGATGATCCGTAACTCCATCGTATACTTCATGAACAACATAAGATCCGACCTCTCGCGCTTTTTCGGCTGCTTGTGACCAAAACGAAGCTTCGTCTTTCTTTGGAATATTTAAGTTATTTGCAGCTAGCACAGGTTCTTGACTGAGCTCTTCTTTAAGAGTGGTGTTTTGTCTTTCGATAGTTTCTTTTAGGAGAGCACTTTTCTCGGGTATCGGCTCTAATTGTGGAGTGATCTTTGGTATTAAAGCTTCTATTTCTTTCGGTCGATCATAGTCACAATGGCTTGGATAAGCTGAATTATTAAGCGGAGTATCATAGTCATAGGCGTCATAAGGTACGTTCACCTCCCCAGCCTTATTTACAGGTGTTCGTGGTTTGGGATTGTTTTTTGGCTTCGTTTCTCCATTGGCATCATAATCTACAGCAGCAGCTCCCGCAGCAATAACAGGCGCAGCAGCTCCACTTGTAGCGATGATAACCACAGTTGCAGCAACTACAACAACAGCTGAGATAATCACTACCTTTTTGTTTCTTTTGACGAATTTCTTAGTGCTTTTCCATGTGTTTGATACCCATTTAATACCGCAGGAACAGCCTTAACGCCGTAATCTTCATATCCTTTAAGGGACGACCACCACCATCCTCTATTTTCGCTCCCCTCACTGCGTTCGTTCTCTTCATCATCAGCAAGCGTTGAATGATTAGGTTCTCCTCTAAGCCATTTGATGTCTTCTGCGAGTAGTTCCTGTTCTTGCGGTGTCTTGTGATATTTCTTAAAAAACTCCGCTTCAAGGGTATACCCTTCAGGATTTGCTTCCCACTTCTTGCATTGTTCCTCATACTCGAGATTATCAACAAGAAAAGCCCTTGCTATTTGGCTTCTACATAACGGGCATGATCGACTGTCATCAATCGCTTTTTCTATACAGGCTTTATGGAAAATATGCATGCACCTTTTTGAGATGCATACACTCCCATTTGTATCTTCTTGGCCATTCATTATCTCTAAACAAATTGAACATGACTAGTTTGCTTTTGGAATTACATTTACTGAAGGGCTCATTTTAAACCCTTTCTTGAGCTTTAAGGTTCATAATATTTTTCTCGTAGATTCGTCAATCTTATCACATACTGCAAAGCCCGCACAGGGTACTGCAACACCAGCAGTAAACCCAACAGGACCTCCTACAAACGGCAAGAACATCATCTAAAAAATACTTCCAACAGCCGTTCCAATGCTCATTACTTCTTTTCTGAATATTGACGTGTCTAATTTTTGAATATCTGCAGTCAAATCATTGAGGTGAGTTTCAGAAAGTTCCAAAGATAGTTTGTTCCTTTGCTCAGTTAGGGCTTTGTTTTCTCCTTCAGCCGTTTGGCATCTATCTTCAAGAACGACGTTTTCTTTTTCAAGATTAGTGATTCGAGAATTTTCCTTAACTATTTATACAGCAAGTTGTTGGACGTCTTGGTTTAATGCGTCTTTGTAGACTGTCTTTTCTTGTTGTTCGCTTTGAAGGGATGGTAAAACCCTTGATCCTATCGTTTCTATAGCTTGCCTAAGGTTGATATTTGGTATAGGCATATACTCAGGAGAGATGTCTTTTTTGCAGAACGGACATTTTGGTTCTGGTGGCTCTTCTGGACGTATTCCGCGTTGGTGAGCATCTAGAATAGCTCTTTCGACATATTCAAAAAACTTTTTGAATGGTGTCTTCTTCAAATGTATGACCACATGGCAATACTTGCGGCTTGTGCCCCATTACTCCAAAAGTAACTGGGTCTTTAAAGCAATCTAATCCTTCTTCTATTTGAGAAAAGTCATCTATATTTTTTGCTGTTAACTGAACTGTCATTTTCATCTCCAAGTTATTGAGTATTATTAAGATTTGAAAAACAAAAATGCAATTCTTTATGTATTATTTAAGCAATGGTTTTCTACAGTCACGGTTTAGGAACAAGCTTTTCGTAAGCTGTCTTTGCAGCAATTTGCTCGGCTGAAGATTTGTAAGAAGCATGGTTTAACGTACAAGACTGTGGCTTATGAGTTCGAATATCAAGAAGAAGCTGAAATCTAGATGATCGACAACCAATGCGAGATGAAGCGAAATATAACTGAATTCTGCAGAGGGAGATACGCTCTTATGAAGAAAGAAAGGATTTTATCTCTTAATAAGAAAAAAGCCGATGAGGGTAGGAAGAAAGGTGGAGAAAATGGTGGTATTTATTTTAACAAGTCTGCCCCAACATTGGGGCATACATTTTCTAAAAAAGACTTGATAGAAGATCCTGCAGATAGAAATTACTCTGAGAACACGGATCGTTTACTCGCAAAAGATGCTGGTTTGTCTCATGGTGCCATGCATACACCTAAGAAAAAACTTCCTCTTCCCCCTTTTTAGCAATAAGGGTTTTTAAGGCAACCTGATAGCATGAAAAACAAATTGAATATGGATTTTTACCGTTGCTAAGGTCCAAAAGGCTGTATTTTGACAATTTAGGCATTTCTTTTTCAGATGGTGTTTTTTCTTGAAAGGGCTCTTCAATAATCTCACCGAATGGCGTTGTTTGGGTAGCCACTGTATTAGTCAATTTTGTTACTGCAGACATTTCATTCTCCTTTTAGCATGTTGTTTTGAGGGAAAGAGTAGCATAACGAGAAATTTTGGGAAGACTCACAAAAACAAGGCTCAGATTTGCGTTGTGTTGCGTTACTTGAGCATTAGTTTTGTGATGGGATTGCGGGAGTGTAAAATGGCTTGAAAAGACTTATAATCATTTTAAGCTATTTTTGATAGTATAAACCAAAAAAATATTTTTTGAAACAACAAATTCTTTTCATTTGCAAAGACCTTTGTGACATTTTCTTGACCAACATCTCGGATTTAGGGTAACTTTTTTTTTGTGAATGCAATGTAACACTGTGTTACATTTGCTGGTTAGTCTATGGAAAAGGATGGTCATGATTACCGTCGTAGCGTCGTCGTTTAAAGGTGGAACGGGGAAGACGAGTGTGTGTCTTTAGCCATCTAAAAACGTCCCCTGTTTCATGATGGGGTAGCAAACCTCAACGGCTCTTCTTATTGCCTCAGATATGGTAACAATTTTCCCCTCTTCTTGGGATAATTTGATCGCCATCTTCTCGACCTTATTGAGTTGATCCTCAGACAGGCATACAGAGACTCTTTTGTGATTTCTTACAGCAACTTTTTTTGGCATAGACTTCTTCGCCTCGACATTGGTAGTCACATGCTACTTTAATCACGCTGGATAGTCAAGCCGAAGGTAGAGTTGTGTTAAATTGAAGAAGTAAGTTATTATTTGATCTTTAACGAACACGGAAACTTGTTATGCAGTACGAGATTTTCAAAACCATTGTCTTTGTTCTTCTCTTCACTTTTTCTACTTATGCCATATCTAAGGCGCTGTGGATGCTTGGACTAAAAGGAAAAATACAAAGTTTCAGTAAACTATGGGGGGCTGTTTCTCTTTTAATAGGTGGTGTAGGTTCGGCAATTGGTTTAGTCATTTTATCGAGATTACTTTGATGGGAGTTAACATGAAGTTCTTGGCGACGTTTTTTTTTCTTTAATTGCGTTCATCTCTCCTTTATCTTCAATGAACATCAGAACTATTGGCCAAGAAGTAAAGGAAAGAGATTTGTGTCACAAGGTTTTAGATTGTCTTACTTTTGTTGATGGAGATTTTTCACTCGAAGGGGCTGTTGAAGATTTATATAAAGCTCGAGGATTACTCGTCGAGAAAGGATACAACGTTCCTCTCCTCTCTGTAATTTTCGAAAAAACTTTTGAAGATACAGAGAGCCAAGGTATCTCCTTAGATAGGAATTTTGTTGAGGATTTATATGAATTAGTTTTGTCAAAAGAAAGCAATGAAATCAGGAATGCCTCTTTTTCTTCCCACTCTGAATACCGCCCTAAAATAATCCAAGTGAAAAAAAAGAAAAACAAAAAAGAGGTCCAAGTCCCCGATGGGGTAGCTATAGGATTCTGTAAAGCACTTGCTGGTGGATTACTTTGCATAATCCCAAGTGGAATTACGCAGACGCTTGGGACAGGCCTGATTTTATCAGGAGTTAATGACATGATACAACGTTTTTAATAAGATAGACAATTTCTGCACTCTCTTAAAAAATCTCTATGCCTTGCCCTATCCTGAAAAGCTTCTTTTGTAAACATTCCATGCTTTGTTTTGGACTCCTTAATACGTTCCGGTCCCGCATAGGCTCCATAGATGCGACAGACTGCTTTCCCTTTGACAGCATGCTTCTTGCATTGGACGCCGCTTCTTTTACTTTTTGCTCTGCATTGGGTCATTTTTATTCCTTCCATGAGATTCTATTGAAATTTTTTACCTACCCCCCCTTCCATTGATGTGGGAGCCAATGATTGCCTGCCCTTTATTGTAAACATGATTATGCTGGACATTGATCTGTTGATGAGGCCGTCGGTGTTTATCGAGCTTTTCCTTAAACTCAAGAAGGAGTCGCGATAGTTTAACTCCCCGCGATTGTCGGTGGGTTCTTTTTTGTTCATCAGAACGATAGGATCCGGATATAAACTCACAGTTAGATAGGTGGTCTAAGATGATCATCTTCGTCACTATCATGAGCTCCTGCGCGTCTCTCGGACCAAGTTCTTGAAAGAAGACTTAAAACATTTGTGCACCATCTTTGGAAAATCCGTTTGATTTCATCCGGATTCTTCCCCTCTAACTCGTTAGAACCTGTAAGGATGCAGTTAATGCAGTCAACAAAAGCTGAATATGCGATCCCAATGCTATGAACTCCAAAAGTTTAAAACACCTTTGCACATAGCAAGTTCCCATACCCCTCTTCTTCAAGAGACATACAGTCTAACTCAAATTTGATACCACTATTTAGATCCATTTCAACTTTTAACCCATTATCTAAGGCTAATTTCCCTTCCCACCAGGAACAAACAAGTTGTACTTCTTCATCAGAAGGTTTGGCCGGAACTGTAGTGTTACTCTTTTTCTTTGCCATGATTATCTCCTTGCTTGATGCGCCCTTCCGGATATCATTTTTTGGGCCTCCATTTTAGTCATATTATCTGTGATATTAACGCCGTTAGCTCTGAGCCAATAGACCTATTTAACTGTTGCCAGCTCGTTGAATCTGCTATCTAAAAGCTGGGAGGCGCGCCCCTTGGAAATATTCTCGTTAAACATGATTTCAAACTTAGAAAGAGCTTCCTTCTGTTTTTGGGTAGCGGGCTGTGTTCTCCACGCAGCATCTTTGCGAGCCCATACGCTTTTCGTGGTTTGTTTCCTCGCCCAATTCTCAGCAACTCCTAGAGCATAGTCAAGAGGAAGAGCTCTTCTTAAAAGATCACAGACGCTCCGTTATTGGTCGCTTTTACTAGGTATCTAGGTTCAGCTTTCACTGCCCAAACATCTCGATCCGTCCCAAGAACCAGAAGAGAAATAATCATTTAAATGATTAATATCATAGGGTTTTCAAGATATTTCTGCACTGCACAGATGAAACGTGCTCCATCTGCCCCATCAACTACTCTATGGTCACTAGAGAGGGAGAGCATCATGCGCTTGCCAGGAACAACCTGTCCATCTTTAACAACGGCGCAGTCTCTCATTCCCCCAATTGAGAGGATCGAGACCTGAGGGGGGTTGATGATCGCTTGAAAGTCATGAATTCCAAACATTCCTAAATTCGAGACGGTGAAGGATCCTCCACGATATTGGTGAGGCTGAAGTTTTCCCTCTTTGGCAAGACCTGCTAAGTGCTTCACCTCAGCTGAAATCTGCCCAAGGTTTTTATAGTCGACATGGCGCACGATAGGAGTTATAAGCCCTTCATCAATACTCACAGCAACGGCGATATCAATTGTCTTGAATCGAACAATTTGACTCCCTTCAGAATTAAATCCACTGTTCATTACAGGATGCTCTTTAAGGGCAAGTGCTGCGGCGCGCATGATAAAATCATTGTAGGTAACTTTTATTCCGCCAGCTTTAAGCTGCTCACGCAGGGTGATCATCGGCTCAATATCTACATCTTGTTGAACATAGAAATGAGGAATAAATGTTTTAGAAGCTTGAAGTTTTTCCCCAATAGCTTTGCGCATAGGAGACATGATCTCTTCATCGTAAGAGCCTGGTTTTCCTGTAGGAGATCCTTTATGTCCAAAGCTTGCAGGGGTATCGGGCTGCGCTAAATCCAGATCTCGACTCATCACCCGTCCGTCAGGACCTGTTCCCTTCACGGAAGTCAAATCGATCCCTTTCTCTTTGGCTAACTTTTTTGCAAGAGGTGATGCCGCAAGGCGCTCATGCATTCCTGTGTCAAATTCAAAAGTGTAATCTTCAAGTGGCGGCTCAATCGGAAATGCAACTTGCGACATGACCCCGCCTCCTTTTTTTGCCGCTGGAGTGGCCATTTCTACAGTTCCTGTTTCCTCAGTAGAGGTCTCTAACTCTTCTTGTTTGAGCCCTTCGGGCTGATACCCTTCAATATTCTCATCTTCTACCTCGGTAAAAACAGCAACAGCTTGATTCACGAGAGTTTCCTCTCCTTCGTGCACAAGAATTTTTCGCAAGTAACCTCCGTCAAGAGCGTTATGTTCAACAGTTGCTTTATCGGTTGCTACTTCAAAAAGAAGATCTCCGTCTTTGACTGATTCTCCTTCTTTTTTGTGCCACTTGACAATGGTTCCCCCTTCCATTGTAGGTGTGAGTTTCGGCATGGTGAGGGTAAACGGCATGGTTATCAGCTCCTACGGTGTAAGGTTTCGTCGATTGCAGCCATAATACGTTCTGGATTGGGCTGGGACTCTCTTTCGAGTACTTTGTTATAAGGGAGAGGCGTTTCTAGTTGACAGACTCGGTTTAATGGCGCATCTAAAAAATCAAAACACTGTTCTTGGATTTGAAAGCCTATTTCTGCAGAAATCCCTGCAAAAATGTGACCTTCTTCCACAAGAACTGCAAAATGAGTCTTTCGAACCGATTCGCAAATTGTTCCCATATCGAGCGGTTTAATGGTGCGAAGATCGATTAATTCGATTTCTATCCCCTTCCTTGCGTAGTGTTGTACCACAACTTGGCAGTGATGAATCATGCGACTATGTGAGACGAGAGTCAGATGTTTCCCCTCGCTGAGAACCTTGGCCTTTCCAATCGGTACAAGATACTCTTCGGTAGGAATTTCCATTTTCATTCCATAATCAAGTTCATTCTCTAAATAAATCACCGGACTGTTATTCCGAATTGCTGTTTTAAGCAGCCCCTTTGCATCATAAGGATTACTCGGAGCCATAATAATAAACCCAGGAAGATTTCCATAGAGAGCTTCAACACAATGTGAATGTTGACAGGACACTTGAGCAGCTGCTCCATTGGGTCCTCTAAAAACAATAGGAACGCTAAAGCGATTTCCGGACATGTAATGCATCTTGCAGGCATTTGACACAAGCTGGTCAAAGGCTACAAATGAAAAATTGAAACTCATGAATTCAACAATTGGGCGCAATCCCGTCATGGCAGCGCCGATGCTTAGACCTGTAAATCCATTTTCAGCAATCGGCGTATCAATAATCCGATCTGGTCCCCACTTGTCGAGTAGTCCCTTTGAGACTTTGTAGGCTCCGTTGTACTCTGCAACTTCTTCTCCCATGAGATAGACTTTGTCATCTCTCTCTATCTCTTCATCGATCGCTTGCCTAATTGCTTCTCTTAACTCTACTGTCTGCATTTTATCACTCATGGGGCAAAAACATCCTCCTCAAGTGTGGTCACATCTGGGTCTGAGCTTTCTTCAGCAAACTTCATCGAAGCAATCACAGTCTCTTTTTGCTCTTTGTCCATTGCTTCAAATTCTTTGTCATTAATCAATTTGCGCTTCTTAAGCTCGTTTGCAAAAAGATGAATTGGATCACGGTTTTTTGCTTCTTCAAGCTCTTCCTTGCTCCTGTACAGAGCGGGATCAGAAATGGAATGTCCTCGAAAACGCTCGGTCACCGCTTCAACCAATACAGGCCTTCCTGTTTTTCTAACCTCTTCATAAATGTGGTGGAACCCTCCATAACAACTCAGAAAGTCCATCCCATCCAAAGTATAAGATTTCATTCCATAAGCAGGAGCAAAATGCTCCGCAATTGGTTGTACACAAAGAGCCCGATTCACAGCAGTTCCCATTCCCCATTGATTGTTTTCAATCACATAAATACATGGGAGGTTCCATAGAGATGCTAAGTTAAGCGATTCATGGATCGCTCCTTGCACAAATGCACCATCTCCTAAAAAACAGACCGCAGCACCGTTTTGTTTCTGATACTTTAGAGAGAACGCAGCTCCCGTTGCAATAGGAAGATGTCCTCCTACAATTCCAAAGCCGCCAAGCATCCGATCTGCATAAAAATGCATCGAGCCCCCTCTTCCCATTGCATTTCCAGTGACCTTTCCGTATAGCTCCGCCATCATTTCATTGGGTGTTGCTCCATTTAGCATTGCTAAGGCATGACACCGATAGGTTGTGATCCACCAATTGTGATCTCTCCCCATTGCACTCACAGCAGCAGTTTGGATTGCTTCCTGTCCCATGTAGGCATGAAAGAATCCTCCCACTTTTCCTTGCTGATAAGCCGATTCAGCCCGCAACTCAAAATGACGGATGAGAAGCATCTCCTTCAAGATGCTCTTGAGTTTTTCCTTGCCGAGCGCCTTTGCAGCTGCGTCGGCACTTGACTCAAAGAAGTTATACTTAACGTGATGAATGGTTTTTTTCGCCATAGATAGCGTGCCTGTCCCTGCTTTTGTGCTTAACTTAATGATAAACCCTAGTGAAGTCAATAGGGCATTGATTGCATCGGCCCCAACCCTCTGTCGGGTAAAATGTTA
This sequence comes from Candidatus Neptunichlamydia sp., assembly GCA_965233865.1. GTDB lineage: Bacteria > Chlamydiota > Chlamydiia > Chlamydiales > Simkaniaceae > Neptunichlamydia. The sequence continues at coordinate 1,752,074 of OZ247587.1, read as the reverse complement.
GGATTGTTCGTTACCGGTACTGCGCGAAGATCATCGTCCCTATTCGAACTTACCTGGTAACATCCCACTAATAGGGCCACCAAACCAAGAAGCATTAAAGCAATTCGCATTATCCTATTCCTTAATTCACAACAAGGATTTATCATACCCCATCAAAGGGATTTTGACAAATTTTAATCGCTTAAGGTACAGTTACTGATATGACAAAACGCCCCATCTACTACGATACCGAAACAACCGGCGTCCGTCCTGATAAGGACCGGATCATCGAAATTGCAGCCTATGACCCTGTGCTTGATCGCACATTCGAAAGCTTGATCAATCCCGGCTGCCCCATTCCTCCAGAAGCAAGTGCCATCCATAATATTACCGACAAAATGGTTAAAGAAGCTCCCTCCTTTGGAGAAGTCGCCAAAAAGTTCACCTCCTTTTGTTCCGAAGAAGTCGTACTAATTGCCCACAACAATGATTCCTTTGACAAACCCTTTATCAAAAATGAGTTTGAGAGAAATGATGTCCCCTTTCCTAGCTGGCCCTTTATTGACTCGCTCAAATTTTCTCGTAAATACCGCCCTGATCTTCCACGCCACTCCCTCCAGCACCTCAGAGAATACCACGGGGTTGTGGCAAATAATGCTCACCGCGCGCTTGACGATGTGATTGTTCTCTACCAGGTCTTTTCCCTTATGATCGACGACCTTACGATGGAAACAATCATTGAGCTCATGGAGCAAAAACAAACTCTCCGCCACATGCCCTTCGGCAAACATCGTGGCACTCCGCTCAAAGAAATGCCCCCCGGATACGTCCGCTGGCTCCACGAAAATGGAGCCCTCGACAAAGCCGACAACGAGGAGCTTAAAGAAGCCTTTGCCTCTCTTGGAATGCTCCCTAAATAATAGCCTGAGTTTGTTCCTCTAACTAAAAAACAGACACTTAGCGCGCTATAGGTTCAGATTGTTTTTGAGTACGGAAGTGCGTTTCCCAAAGGTGCTTGAACGGCTCGCAGGTAATAAGAAGCTCTTCCTTGCTTCCTTCGGCAATCTTTTGACCGTGCTCTAGGTAGATAATCCGATCGGCATATTCAATGGTTGAAAGACGGTGAGCAATGAGGATTTGGGTGACCTCTCCGTGAAGCTCTTTAATTGCCATCTTGATTTTATCTTCGCTTACAGCATCAAGAGAAGAGGTCGCCTCGTCAAGAATCAAGATAGGGGCATTTTTAAAAAGTGCTCGAGCGATTGCTAAACGCTGTTGTTGCCCACCAGAGAAGTTCTTTCCTGTTTCAGCAAGCATGGTGTCGTAGGTATTTGGAAGGTCTTTGACAAATTCATGAACATGAGCTTTCTTAGCCGCTTTAATAATTACTTCCTTCGAACAGGGTTTGCCATATGAAATATTGGCCGCAATCGTGTCATAAAAAAGGAAGGGTTTCTGAGGAACAAAAGCAATATGTTCTCGGAGAGATTTCTGAGTATAGGCCTGGATAGGCTTTCCGTCTATCCTGATCTCTCCTTTTTGAACATCATAGAGGCGGGGCAGTAGCTGAACAATCGTTGATTTTCCAGCTCCAGTGCTCCCTACAAGAGCTACTGTTTCTCCTTTTTTCACAGAAAAGCTAAGATCCTTAAGAATCCATTTATCGCCGTATTTGAACCACACCTTATCAAACTCTAGTGCCGTGGAAAAATGACTCATTTTGATTGCGTCAGGACGATCACTGATCTCAGGCTTCAGATTAAGAACTTCATACATCCTTTCAGCAGCAACAACTCCTTTTTGAATGTTGCTGTTTTCCTCAGCAAACTTCTTCACAGGCTCATAGAAAAGATGAAGAAGCCCCGCAAAAACAATAAGCTCAGAAATCCTCATATCTAAAATGTGCAAGCCCACAATAATGACAGTTGCTAAGCATGCAGTAGTAATCGTGTGAAGAATAGGGCGAGTAAGAAGGTCATATTTGGCAGTTTTACTCTCAAGCCTGGCCATTTGAACGTTTTGTTCTTGATACTTCTTAAATGAAAAGGATTCCATTGCAAAGACTTTAACAGTTTGAATCCCTGCTAAAAAATCGATCAGAACTGCAGCAAATCCCTCTTGGTTTTTTTGCAACTGACGCGTGATTCTTTTCACTTTTCGCGTCACAAAAATTACGGGAAGAACGATCATGGGAAGCCCTAAAAAGATTACCGTAGAGAGTTGCCACGACATCCAGAAACACCCAACAAGAGCCGCAATAATGGTAAAAGGAGCTTGAATATAGTTTATCAGAAAGGAATTAATTGAGGAGGCTATTTGGTTAGCATCCCCCGTCACTCTTGAGGAAAGGGTTCCAATGTTATATTTTTGAAAAAAGCTCATTTGCTGATGTTGCAGATGGTCGAAATATTGCTGTCTTAAATCCCGGCTAATTCGAATTGATAAAATCTGCGTTGCATAACGACTAAAGAAAAGAAAAAAGGCCTTGAAAATTGCTACCATAAGAAGAAGAGCAATAAAAGCCTTCATATTCTGTTCGAAATGAAAGTGGCGCTTGATCTGATACATCACACGCTTAAGAGGATTGCTCCCCGTCTTCGTAATCATAAAGCTTTGGGCATCGTCTTTAGTAATATGCCCTATCTTCTCCCGATCAATCTTTTTCCATTTTTCTTGGATATCTTCCTCGGTGACATAATCACTATACTCGCCTTTATCATTTTTAGAAGAAAACAGAGCAAAGAAATCGGCTCCAGTATCAGAAATAACCCCTATACTGAACATCTCCACATAGCTAGAAACAGTTAGACCAATAAGAGCAACAAGGGTAATAATAAAGAGAGAGAGATGTCGGCGAACGCGCAATGCGGCTTTTAGAAGTATTTTCATTAATCTAGAATACGAGATTCTAGGTTAATTGTCACTCTGCAGCTTCTGATTCAACAGTAAAAGCCCCTAACTTGCGAAACTTTTGATACCTCTTTTCTAGAAGCTCGCTAACCGGAATTTTTTTGAGACGCTTTGCCTCTTTTGTAATGAATTTTTTCACACCGTCATAAACAAGCTTTGGATCATGATGGGCTCCACCCTGAGGTTCTTCAATAATCTCGTCGATTACTTCAAACTCAAGAAGGTCTTCAGCCTGCATTTTAAGGGTTTCTGCTGCTTCTTCGTTTTTGGCAGCATCCCGCCAAAGAATCGAAGCACATCCCTCAGGAGAAATCACAGAATAGTAGGAGTGCTGAAGCATTCCAAAGACATCGCCAATACCCATTCCTAACGCCCCTCCAGAGCACCCTTCTCCAATAAGGACAATAATAGTGGGCGTTTTAAGATTAGCCATCTCTAAAAGGTTGGTTGCAATAGCGGATCCTTGCCCCCGTTCCTCAGCAGCAAGGCCAGGATAAGCTCCAGGAGTATCTAGGAAGGAAAGGACAGGTAGATTAAACTTTTCAGCAAGTTTCATCACTCGAAGGGCTTTCCGGTACCCTTCAGGATGCGGCATCCCAAAATTGCGGTAGAGACGACTTTCAGTATCGCATCCTTTTTCTTGAGCAATAAGAACAAACTTTTCCCGACCAATGATCCCTAAACCTGCAACAATTGCTTGGTCATCACGGTAAAGGCGATCACCAAAGATCTCGGTGAAGCTCTCACATAGGTTCTTAATATAATCAATGGAACGGGGACGATTGGGATGGCGACAAATAGTTACACGCTCCCAAGCAGAAAGTTGTGAATAGACCTGATCTTTGAGTTCCTCAAGCTTTTTCTCAAGCTTAACAAGCTCCTCATCGGTCCAAATCCCATTGACCTTATTTTGCTCTTTTAACTGAGCAATGGTCTTTTCATGATCATGGATTTGCTTTTCATGGTCTAACATTCTTCCACCTTCTTAATTTTCTATTAGATCTCCAGGGATCTCCGCATCATGAAAATCTGTCACGATTTCTACAACGGTTGGTTTAGTAATAATAATGGCATACAATTCTTCAATGTCATTTTGTGCAAGCCGGATGCAACCATCACTTTCATAACTTCCAATTGTAGAAAGATCTTCACTGTACGTTTCGGTTCCCACATCAAACACCCATGGAGCGCCATGGAAACCATATCCACGAGGACTGTCTCCTTCTCCACTAAGCTCTTCCGAAAATGGGATCCATCTTGTTCCAAAAACCCGCACCATCTCTACTTCGTCATCTTGAAAGTGGCCCGATATGCCTGCCTTATAGATCGCTACCCTGTCCCCTAAAGAGAACTTTCCTTTCGGAGTGAGCAATCCTGAGTAAGCATCTTCATTAAAACGGCCAAGTCCAACTTTGCAGGTTTTTAGCAAATGACGCTCGTTTGTTGCTCCATCTAGGACATAAAACCACAGTTTACAACGAGAGAGATCAACAACTAAATAAAAGCTCACATCTTTCTTTAAGATATTAAACTGATCACCTGGGGAAATTCTCTGTGTGTAGTAATCTTTCTTCCCATTCAGGCTCCGCGCAATAAAATGACGTGATGTCGAAAAATGAGCCGCATAATCAGTGATCCACGCAGGCCTTCCCTTCAGCCAAGAGACACGGCTTTTATAACGAACAGTCTCAACAACTGGAAGTTTCTGCTTTCCCTTTGTAAAGAGGCGCCAAACTTGATCCTTTTCTTCCTCAGCGACTTCATCTTGAACAGGCTGCAGATACTGCTGCGATCGCTCCGGAGCCACCTCTATAGGTTCCATAGTAGGCGCAGGTGCTGCTACTAATTCCTTAGGTACAGTTTCGCCTTTCTTTTTAAAAAGAGCGAACCCACCGATTACAGCAAAAAGGGAGAGGGAACCAATAAAAATTGCTTTAGGTATCGACACAATATTCTCCAAAAGTGATAGGTAAATTATCCTGATTTTTTTTATTCTTTGCAAGGGAACAAAAATTTTACTCAATGTCCCAGCAGTAAGCGGACATTTTTTCCATTAACGGAAAAGCAAGTAAAAAATCTGCTGACCAAAAATAATCGCCTCCTGCTAAGGGGATCACCTCCATAGTACCCTCAAAATTGGGCGTGATGGTGATTTCTTCCGATCCTCTACTAAAAACAATTTTATTTGACCGTCCATGAAAACCCTCCAGGCCTTTAGGCAGGATCTCTCCCTCCTCTTCAATTATTCCTTTGTCAGCTGAAACAAAAAAGACAAAATGGAGAGGAGCCGTTTCATCAAACTGACTTTGACGGATGGTGAGATTGACTGTGTCCTTCTCTCCCACTACATCAAAAAACAGCCATTGTTGGCCTCTCTCGGCAAAGGAACAGGGGTGCTTAGAAACATGAGAAGCTACAGGAGTCACGACACGTGTCCACCCTTTAAAGCGGGCTTTCTCATCTCCAGGCTCTATAATTAAATCTTTAAATCCATCGCGACTTCCGTTAGAAGGACGAAAAATCCCATAGCAGTTCGAGTCCGCCAATGGAGCATAATGAGGGCCGAAGCTCGTGATGTGAACTCCCTTTTTATGAATCACCCCCAATCCAGTATTCACCCCTGATGCAGAGCAAGCAAAGCTTAATCTCTCATGGTGGTAACGCAAAAAACCTAGGCTTTGATCATGGTCATATAGGGTTAATCCCTCATGAATTTTGGGAAATGACTCCCCACCTTCGATTAGTCTTTGAAAGGCTTTTGCAAAAAGAGCAACAAATGGCTGCAGCCCTTCTCTCTTTTCAAATAAAGCCTCAGAAACAACCTGAATTTTGGAACTTAAAGCTACATGAGACGCAATCGTAAACAGAAGGGAGAATATCTGCGTATTCTTGTTCTCCCGATATTCTAATTCTCTTACCCACATGCCCTGAAAAAGCTCCCCATTGTGATCACAAAAGGAGAGGCAAAATTCGGTAAGTTTTAACCCAGATTGCACAAGCCCATCGACTTGCCACACCCACCCAAGATATAGGCAAAGAAGAGCCAGCTCAGCATTTTCTTTGGGATGAGGAATGTGTCTTTCGAGAGAGTGCATCCCGTTTTCTTGAAGCACGGCGCCTTTTTCAAGCTGTTTAACCTCGAATGGCTGCCTCTTACCTTCATATAAGTAGTCAACGAGTACGCGGTATCCCTCTTCTAGCTGAAAACTTTTCCAAAACCCTTCAGTTTTTCCCTTTCGAATCAGTCCTTCAATCTGATGGTCTAATTGTTGATTCTTCTTTTCTCTCATAAAAAGAACAGAAACCAAAAGCCGGTAAAAATCAAGACAGTCCTCGGGAGATTCTAAAGGAAGTGATTCACACTCCTCAATAATAGAAAAAAGAAGGGCCCCACCAATTTCTTCACCCTTTAAGAAGGCATCAGATGCCTGATCTAAAAGATCGGATCCAGAATCTAAATCCTGACGACCCATGAAAAAAGTGACGAGACCACTCATAGCTTCCACCCAAAATTGCAAAGCATTTCTACCCTACAACGCAGCTCCTTGCTGCTCTTCAGTTTCTATTAGATTTTTCATCTTTTTTCCGGGGGTAAATTTCACTGCCCGTCTTTCTGGGATGATAATAGGTACTGAAGCGTTTTTTGGGTTTCTTCCAATTTTTTGTTTTCTTTTTACAACTTCAAAAACGCCGAAATCACGAAATTCCAAGCGGTCTCCGTCAGAAAGATACTCCGTCATACAATCTAAAAACGATTGCACCACAAGGCGTACCTCATTGGGATGAAGACCTCGGCGGCGAGATATCTCACTAATGAGCTTCTTTTTTGTAATCGTTGCCATATCACCCTGCTCCTTTAAATGTTAAACAAAAGAGATAAATTCCTCTTCTCATGTCTTGCTGTTTTCTTTCAACGAAAAAGACTAAGAAAATTTTTTATTTCCTTACTCTTATTCTTCTATCTTACTGATTTTCAAGCAAGTTCTTTTTCAATTTTGAGTAAAATTTTCTTTTTTTTGCCGGCTCCCAAAAGAATATATTTGCCGCCAATGATGTGTTTAGATTCGATCAAAAGAGCTTGATCTTCGATTTTTTCGTTGTTGAGATAAGCCCCACCATTTTTAATCAACCGAACGATTTCTCCTTTACTGGAAGAAAGACCCGCCTGCGCAGCGACATCAGCGTACTTGTGATCGATAATATCACGTATCGACATCGAAGTATTTGGCATGTCTTTTGCAATTTCTTCAAGCACCTCTGGGTCCAAAGTTGCTTTAGATCCTGGGGCTGCAGCCTCGGTCACTTTTAGAGCAATTTGAAACCCTTCTTCTCCGTGGACAAAACGGGTGACTTCTTCAGCAAGCCGTTTTTGCGCAACATTCGGAGTAAAAGATCCCGATGTGATTGATGTGCTATACTCTTCAATCTCCTCTAAATCAATAAAGGTAAGCATACGGAGGAGTTGTACTACATCGCTATCAGCAACGCGAACAAGATATTGATAAAATTGATACGGAGATGTTTTTTGCGGATCGAGCCAAATTGCTCCCTGTTCGCTCTTTCCAAATTTTGCTCCATCACTTCGAGTAAGTAATGGAAAGGTCAATCCATAATTCGTTTTTCCCGTAATCTTTCGAGTAAACTCAATTCCTGCAGTAATATTCCCCCACTGATCACTCCCTCCCATTTGAACAGCTACCCTTTCCTTCTCAAATAAATGGTAGAAGTCGTATCCCTGAAGCAATTGATAACTAAATTCAGTAAAACTAATTCCTTCTTCGGACTCGAAGCGGTTTCGAACACTCTCTTTCCCCATCATTGGACCTACACGGAAATGCTTTCCAACATCTCTTAAAAAATCGATAAGATTAAAGGGTCCAAGCCAATCATCATTGTTTAAAACAATGGGAGTTTTTAGGCACCTTTCAAGCTGTTTTCGGATCCCTAGAACATTTTGCTGAAGGACTTTTTCAGTAAGCAGCGGGCGTTCATGGCTTTTTCCAGAAGGATCACCAATTTTCCCTGTAGCTCCACCCAATAAAGCAACGGATGTGTGACCAAACTTTTCAAGCCATGCTAGAGCCACAATCCCCACTAGATTTCCCAGATGGAGACTATCTGCTGTGGGATCAAACCCAATGTAGGCTTTGAAAGGATTTTCGGCGAGTTCCTTCAGTTTGCAGCTTGTGACGTTGTCAACAAAGCCGCGCTTTTCTAAAAATTCGATCACATTTTCCATGGGAACAAGTCTAGCTCTAAAAGGGATTTATCTCAAGTTCGAGTTAGGGAGCAAGTTTCTTCAGTTTTTCAACCACAGCGTTAACCTTTTGACTGAGGCCTACAGTATTTTGGTTTTCATCGAAAAGAGCAATGGATTTGCTACAAAGAACAATTCGATCAGAGGCATGCCGCGTAATCCATTGATGAATTTCAGAGGATTTTCTTTTCAAAGCCTGAGGAGTAATTCCCCTATCCATTTCCCGCAATCGCCTGCGTAGTTTTTCACGTAGTTTTTTCGTCTTTTCACTTTCTTCTGCGAGTCCATTTGCCATTTAAGTTGATCCTTATGCAGGGTGTTCTCCAAAAATCGCAGCATGACAAATATCTTCTAAAAACTCAAGCAATGAAAAATCTTGCCCTCAATGTAAACATTAGCGAAAATCAGATATATGGAAGAAATGAAGAAAACCATAGGCTATGCCGCCGCCAATTTCGTAGAAAATGGGATGCTTGTAGGCCTTGGAACGGGTTCGACAGTGTTCTACTTTATCACCCGATTAATTGAGCGCGTTCAAGATGGCCTTGATATCCAGGTTGTTTCAAGCTCTATCCGTTCTGAAGCTCAAGCTAAGGACGGGGGCATCCTTGTTGCCGATATCAACGCCATTACTTCCATTGATCTTACCGTCGATGGCGCTGATGAAATCACCTCAGAAAAGATCATGACTAAAGGGGGCGGTGGAGCTCTTCTTCGAGAGAAAATTCTAGCTAATACCAGCTACGAAATGGTTGTGATCGTCGACGAATCTAAAGTTGTCGAAAAATTAGGGAAACACCCCCTTCCAGTTGAAATTCTCCCTTTTGCCACCGAGGCAATTATCGACAAAATCCGAAAGCTCGGATACCAAGGATCTCTACGTGAGCGTAATAAAGACAGCCTCTATGTCACTGATAACGGGAATTATATCTATGACATTTGTTTTGAATCACTTCGCGATGACCCTAAAAAAGATCACGAAAAACTTTCTCAGATCCCAGGTGTCTTAGAAACAGGGTTTTTCTTTAACCTAGCGGGCCGAGTCCTTGTTGGAAAAGCCGATGGGACGGTTGATCACTGGTCTTAATTGTTCTATAATGATAATAGAGACCAGGAGGGAATTGATGGATTTTGAGCTTATTCCTATACAGTTCAATAAGATCATGCAATCACAGAACTATACCGTATTCATTCTAGGTACCGAAGAAAAACAGTTTGCGATCTATACCTCCCCTCATGTAGGACAAAACCTACAAATGCACCTGGCTGACCAGGTTAAGCCTCGACCCTACACCTATGATCTCATTAATTCTCTCTTCAATGGCCTTGATATCAGTCTCCTTCAGGTGGTCATTACCGAGGTGAAAGATACCATCTACTTTGCCCGCCTCTTTGTCGAGCAGGAAACTGATGATTTGCGAAGGATTCTAGAAATCGATGCCCGTCCAAGCGATTGCCTGACTCTCGCCCTCCAAAACGACATCCCCATCTATTGCACAAGGGAAGTTCTCGCAAAGATTATCTCCATCGAAGAGTAGTATGTATTTTAGATAGAATTTAGTATTTGATATTAAAGCGGTTTTTTGCAAGAACAGAGAGAGCTTCTACGGCTTCAGCAGCGTCCGGGCCTTCGGCTTCAACTCCGATTCTCGCTCCACGAGTGGCAGCAAGCATGAGAATCCCAAGAAGGGACTTAGCATTGACATTGAGTCCTTGATAAACAAGAAAAATCTGCGCTTTGAAATTTTGAGCACATCTCACAAGTTCTGTTGCGGGTCTGGTATGAAGCCCTTTATCATTGAGGATAACTACAGGCTTGGTTACTTTCAAATCAATGCTCATAACTTTACATGGTTTTAACTCCGGCTTAATGGATACCCTCTCTATGGATTTTCAGCAAGCATTAATTTCTTTTTCAAACTCATCAACAAGCAATGAAAAGCGCTTAATGAGCTTCTCAATAGGACCATTTTTCCTCATATTGACCCCAGCCATTTCCAACAAATCTACAGGATAGCGCGAAGATCCAGAGGAGAGAAATTTCAGATAGTCTTGTTGAGCCTTTTCTCCCTCTTTCATAAGCCGCTCTACTAAAGCATAGGCAGCACTAATTCCTGTCGCATACTGATATACATAGAAGTTGTAATAAAAATGAGGAATGCGGAGGCATTCAACATCAATTTCGGAATCTAAAAAAAGGTCTTTCCCATAATAATCTTTGTTGAGTTTGCGATAGGTTTCTTTTAAAGTCGTTGCGTTCAAAGGAACCCCTTTTTCTGCTAGAGTATGGAGCGTGAGCTCAAACTCGGCAAACTGCGTCTGGCGAAAAAGAGTAGCACGGATATCGTCAATCTTTTGGTTTAGAAGGTAACACTTTTCTTCGTGAGACTCTGCCTTTTCCATTAGGTGGCGAAACAAGAGTTCTTCATTAAAGGTTGATGCAACCTCGGCTACAAAAATGGAATAGTTTGAGTATTGAAAGGGCTGCCCCTGATTGCTGTGGTAAGAGTGAACGCTATGCCCTGCTTCATGAGCGAGGGTAAAAACATCTCGCAATGTCCCTTGAAAATTCATCAGGATATAGGGAACGCTATCATAACATCCACTTGAGTACGCTCCCGATTTCTTACGTGCGTTTTCATAACGATCCACCCATCGCTCAGGGCCAAATCCTCTTTTCAAGATTTCATGGTACTTCGGGCCAAGAGGCTTTATTGCATCAAGGACAAGCTCTGTTCCCTCAAAGTAAGAATATTTCTTTTCATATTTAGGAACTAGAGAGGTATAAAGATCATAAAAATGGAGTTGATCGTGACCTAAAAGTTTTTTTCTTAAAGAGATATATTTGTGAAGAGGTGAAATATTACTTCTCACTGTTGAGACAAGGTTATGGTAGACCTCTACATTGATTTGATGGGGGGTAAGAGCTGCTTGAAGAGCAGAATCATATCCGCGAGCCTTAGCCTGGAAGATATGAGCCTGAACTTGCCCATTGACAAGCTCGGAAATAGTGTTTTCAAATTCCCCAAATTTCCTATGAAGATTAAAGACTGCATTTTTCCTTAAGGTGCGATCCTTTGATTGGAGGTAAAGAGAGTAGCTTCCATGAGTGAGCTCATGGTCTTTCCCTTTTTCATCTTTTGCAGGTTCAAACTTCAGTTCAGCATTATTAAGCACTCCAAAGGCTTTGGATGATGTATCAAGAGCCTTGCCTGCAAGAGAAAGAAGGTGCTCCTTATCGGAAGTGAGTGTGTAAGGTTTAAGAGCGAAAAGTTTTTCGAGTTGAATGCGGTGCTCGGAAAGTGATTTATCCCTAAGGTACTGATTAAAGGTTTCTTCAGGAAGCTGAAGAATCTCTGATTGAATCCAAGATGTTTCATTTTGAAAATCGAAATAAAGAAGTGATATTCTGTCGTAGGCATTTTTGTGAATATCATTGGCAACATCTTCATCATGGCGAAGGTGAGCATAGGTGTAAAGTTTATAGAGAGATCTTTCAATCTCATTTGTTTCTGTAAGAAGCGTAGAAAGCTTATCCGACCCTTCTCCAATTTTTCCTTGATACGAGGCAAGACGGGGCCATCGCGAAACATCGGATTTATTTTTTGTCAATTTTGTGAAATCTTTTTCCCACTCTTCAAGATTAGTGTATAGTGAACCAACATCCCACGTATCTTCAGTCCTTGCTTCTCTGCGTTCTGTAGCCATACATTCTCCTATGAATTGAAAGGTTAGGGTATGTAATCAAGTTTTCTTTCGCAAACAAAAAAACTATTAGCACACGGATTTAAGAAGTGCTAATTTTTATTGAAAAATAATCCTTCCTCAGATATTCTTCGATCTATAAACTTTGTACAAGAAATTTAACCTAAATGGAGTGATTCATATGACTCAACAAACTCAAAAGAACATCTCTCTTAGACCTCTTGGAGATCGTCTTCTCGTTCAAAGAATTGAACAAGAAGAAACTCTTAAAGGAGGCATTATTCTTCCTGATAGCGCGAAAAAAAAACAGGAAGTTGCTGTTGTCGTTGCCATTGGCAGTGGGAAAGTCACAGATGACGGCAAAACCCTTCCCATGCCTGTTAAGGTTGGAGACAAGGTTTTAATGGATAAGTATTCTGGACAAGAAGTGACCCTAGACGATGAAGAATATGTTGTTCTTCGTGCTGGTGACGTTATCGCAACGATTGAATCATAAAGAAGGAGAAAAAATTATTTATGGCACCTAAAGACATTAAATTTAAAGAAGATGCTCGAAACAAAATTCAGAAAGGGGTGAAAGCTCTAACTGCTGCAGTTAAGGTGACTCTTGGCCCAAAAGGACGCAACGTTGCGATCGACAAAGGTTATGGAGCTCCTAAAGTTACAAAAGATGGCGTAACCGTTGCAAAAGAGATTGAACTCGAAGATAAGCATGAAAACATGGGCGCTCAGATGGTCATCGAAGTGGCCAGCAAAATGAACGATATGGCAGGTGATGGAACAACCACCGCAACCGTTCTAGCTGAAGCGATTTATCGTGAAGGCCTTCGAAACGTGACTGCTGGGGCAAACCCCATAGAAATCAAGCAAGGCATCGAAGAAGCTGTTAGCATTGTAACAGGCGAACTCAAAAAAATGAGCAAGTCAATCCAAGATCGCAAGGAAATCTCTCAAGTTGCGACCGTTTCTGCAAATAACGATCCTGAAATTGGAGAAACGATTGCAAAAGCAATGGAGCGCGTTGGTAAAGATGGAACCGTCACAGTTGAAGAGGGAAAGGGATTTGAAACCACCCTTGATATCGTTGAGGGTATGAACTTTGACCGTGGATACCTTTCTGCTTATTTCGTTACAAACCCTGAGACTCAAGAAACTATTTACGAAAATGCTTTTGTCCTGATTTACGACAAGAAAATTTCTTCAATGAAGGACTTCCTTCCTGTTCTTCAAGCTGTAGCAGAGAGTGGTCGCCCACTCATCATCATTGCTGAAGATATCGAAGGTGAAGCTCTTGCAACACTAGTTGTGAACCGCCTCCGAGCAGGGCTTAAAATTTGTGCTGTAAAAGCTCCTGGGTTCGGCGATCGCCGCAAAGAAAGTCTTAGAGATATCGCAATCTTGACAGGCGGAGAGTATATCAGTGAAGAGCTTGGAATGAAGCTTGATCAAGTCACTCTGGAAATGCTCGGCACTGTGAAAAAAGTTGTCGTCAAAAAAGAGGACACCACTCTAGTGGAAGGCGGAGGCGATAGCAAAGAAATCCAAAAGCAAATCCAACTCCTTAAGAGACAGATTGCAGATAGCACCTCTGATTACGACCGCGAAAAGCTTGAAGAACGCCTTGCGAAACTTTCAGGTGGAATTGGTATCATCCGCGTAGGTGCTGCTACTGAAGTGGAAATGCGTGAGAAAAAAGACCGCGTTGATGATGCTCTTCAAGCCACTAAGGCCGCTGTCGAAGAAGGAATTCTACCTGGTGGTGGAAGTGCTTTTGTACACTGCGTCCCTGTACTTGAAAAGCTTATCACAAACCTCAAAGGATGCAAAAAAGTGGGTGCTGAGATCGTCATGAAAGCTATCTCCTACCCTCTGCGTCAAATTGCTGAAAATGCAGGGCAAGAAGGATCGATTGTCGTCCAAAAAGTGATGGGAATGAAAGCAAACGAAGGCTGGAACGCCCTTACCGATGAGTACGGAAACCTTGTAGATATGGGGGTTATTGACCCTACAAAGGTTACTCGCCTTACGCTCGAGCTTTCTGCATCAATTGCTTCTCTTCTTCTTACAACAGAAGCAATTATCACCGATGAGCCTTCAGAAGACAAAGCGGCTCCTGCTATGGCAGGTGGAGGAATGGAGTACTAGTACTCCTCACTCTCTTTTGAGAAAAAAGCACTTCCTAAGTGGAAGTGCTTTTTTTTTATGCTTCGATGATTTATCCGTGGGGGTATGAAGAAACTTATTGCAATCCTTGTGGCCATCATCCTAGTCATCACAGGACTAGGCTCTCTGGCCTGCTTGAATTCTTCTATGATTCTTGCAGAAATTATCTCAAAAAAAACAATGACACCTATTTCGATTAAGAATGTCATTTGGGGGAAAGATAACTTCAAAATTGATGATATCATGATCGCCAATCTCAAACCAGCGCGACTACCTACTGCAATAAGGGTAAAAAGCATCAAAGTAGATGCTCCATATAAGCAATACTTTGAAAACCCTATTCTGATTAACCAAATTCACTTGGACAGTGTTTACGTCAACATTCAAATCTACAATAAAGACCAGACTGAAGGCAATTGGCAAACGCTCATGAGTAATATGGCAGTCGATCATAAGAGTCCTCTCTCAATAGAAAGACCTGCACTCATAAAAAAACTTATTCTTACCAACATTCAAATCGATCTGATCCTTTCAGATGGGAAGCTTCATCACCTTTCTCCTATTGAGCGCCTTGAGTTTGACAATATCAGCTCTGATAAGGGAATTCCCACTCAGGAAATTTCAGAAATTATCGTGCAGAAAATGATGCAATCGATCTTTTTAGAGAAAGGTCTTAAATCTATCATTGAAGCTCCTGTTAACATCATCAAAGGAGTTATTCCCTTTTTATAACCTATCTTGCTTGCGGCGAATATATTGGGAGGAACTTCCTCAGATATCGGTTACAGAGCAACGCCCTAGAAGACACTCCGAAGTAATTTTCAAATCACTACCCGTTTGTGCTAAAGCCTGGGAAAAGTGTCATTCCTCCATCAACAAAAATACTGGTTCCATTGACATAGTCGGCTAAATCTGAGGCAAGCCAAACAGCCGTATTACCAATGTCCTCAACTTGACCAATCCGTTTATAAGGGATCACATTCATCAGTTCTTCTAGAGCTTCGGGAGTTTCCCAGGCTTCTTTATTGATCGGAGTCTTGATTGCTCCTGGGCAAATACTGTTGACACGAATTTTCTGAGGAGCTAACTCTTGAGCAATACTTTTCATCATGAGCATAATTCCCCCTTTGGAAGTTGCATAATTAGCGTGTCCAGACCAGGGGATCATTTCGTGTACTGAGCTCATGCAGATAATTTTTCCCAAGGCGCAAGAAACATCTCGCATTCCTCTTCGGTTAAACTCACGAACTGCTTCACGGGCACATAGAAATTGTCCTGTAAGATTAATTCCAATAACTTTGTTCCATTTATCGAGGGTCATTTCGGCAAAAGGAGAATCTTGTTGAAGACCAGCATTGTTAACTAAGATATCAATCGTTCCAAACTCTTTAATCATAAGCTGAAACATCGCTTGAACATCTTCTTCATTTGAAACATCTGCCTTTGCAATGAGAACCTTTCCCCCAAGCTTGGAAACTTCATCAGCAACTGCTTCGGCTTTTTCCCTATTGCCTGCATAGTTCACAACTACATCCGCACCCGCTTTTGCAAGTGCGATAGCAACTCCACGCCCGATTCCTGAACTAGAACCTGTTACAAGTGCTTTTTGGCCTTCGAGTAATTTTGTCATAAGTAGACTCCTTTATCTCTAAATACTCAAATCACCTCTCTTTTGCAAGCAATAGTCTAGAACTTCACGTCCCCCAGCTATCAATGGAAAAGCTATAGCTTCTTCATGAGTCACCCATCTTCCTTCAGTGTGTTCCTTTAAATGAATCTGAAGCGTAGGTCTCTTTTCAAAAGTGCAATGATAAACAGTGAAATCATATTTCAAATCCCCCCGGTCAAAATAAAATGTGAGAAAGTGAGAAAGATCCTTTGGAAGCAACGCGACTCCCGCTTCTTCATGTAACTCTCGCCGCGCTCCTTCAATACGAGACTCTTCTTCATTGAGTTTCCCCCCAGGAAGACACCATTTTTCACCTGAAAAACATTGGGGATGGCGTTTGAGAAGCAGAAAAGTGTCCTGGTACTGACAATAGCACCCTACAACAGTTAGATCTGAGATAAATCCCTCGGGAGCTTCTAAAAAAACTTGAAGGGCCATTTCCAATAAATTGGTTATTATGTAAAATGCACGAGTATGGCTATCATAGATATATTTCCAAAAATATGTAAGCTTTTTCCTGGGACTACTGGCGTTTTTCTACAAATCGGAATGGTTTTGGTCAGTTACTATCACAGCCTTTCCGAAAATGTTGTAATCAACACCTCTTTTGAAGAGGCTCGGGGTCTTGAAAAATTTGCAAATGCCCTGCTCATGCCAACTCAATACCTCTGCGAAGGAAAAAGTGTAAGTTTTAATGGCCAAGAGTTTGAGATAAAGCAACGGTTTCAATACAAAACTAAAAAACGACTCTATTCTCCTATAGCCCTAATATTTTTCACGCCAGGAATTTTTTTAGGATGTACTATAAAAGGAATTGCTCTCTTTAATCATGAGGTCAAGGCGCGCCACATCGCTCTAAAAGCCCACTTCAGTTCCACTAAAGTACTCTCAAATCTTAAGCAATTCCACGCCCTTGGCATCGATACTACTGACTGGAGAGAAGGAGAAGTGTGCGTCTCTCAAGGGTATGAACGCCGCCCAGGTGATGAAAACAATCTAGCTCCCGATAAAAAAGCCCTTGTTGAAATCTCTAAACTCTTTTCAGAAGCTAGGATTCCCTTCTGGGTTGATTGCGGCACATGTATCGGAACCTATCGACACGGAGGAGTTATCCCATGGGATAATGACCTCGATCTTTCTATTCTTGTCGATGATTTTCAAAATGCTAAAAATGTCCTTAAAAATCTTGACTCTAAAAAGTTTGCTTCTCAAGATTGGTCAAGCCGAGGACGTCCCGGCAGCTACATCCGTGTCTACGTAAAAGAAAGTCAAAACCACATTGATATCTATTGTAATGATATTGATCCCACTAAAAAAACAATCACCTACATTGTTGCACATCTTGATAGCAACTTCATGGCAGAAGCATGGAAAGAAAGAGAACGGAGTCAAATGTCTCCTATCCCCTTTGATGTTATATTTCCATTGAAGAAAGGTGTCTTTGATGGCATCGAAGTCCCTGTTCCCAACAAAACTGCCCGTTTTATCCAATACAAGTACGGCCCCAATATCAATCCACCGCGGATCTATGATGAGAAAACCGGTCAATATGAAAAAGACCTCACCCACCCCTATTGGAACGTTCCACTTGCCCACTAGATAGCGGATCTACCATAAATACAATGATCCAAAGGCATGTAGCCACCTAAAGAAAGATAAATATTAATTCTTCACTGTAGATAATAATTAAAAAATTATTTAACTAAAGAGAGGCCAATTGTTTTGTGCTTGCCTGTTTCCTGCTCAAGAAGGGAAAGATCAAAAATTGGATGATAGTGCGCACGAGGGACAAAAATTAACGCCTTTTTATACGAGCCTGGGGGGATAATAAAATGCTCACAAGCCTTTTCATGAAAGTCTTCATTGAGACTGGAGTTGGCCTTCATTGACTTTACACCATCGACAATTGCAGGAAATACAAGAAGGCTGTAGCCTACAACTCTTCCCAAAGTCGAAGTATAGACTGACTGGGCCACTTCTTGAGTATTGGTGCAGGGGATGCTAATTTCCTTTGAAGAGAAAATATAAGTTTTGTCAGTCGTATTTTGAAAGGTGAGTTGAATTGGTTGATATCCTTTCTCAATCACATTGCGGCCGAGATAGGTTAAGCAATCCTCTTTGGTAAAGGCCTTGCAGCCAATATGCATCCCATCAATCTCCGGATAGTTTCGTACAGAGTACGGATCAAGGGCGGAAAGATTACTAGCTTTATAAGAGGCACATCCTGTTAAAAGTAATGCTAAAAGAAAGAGTGTCCATTTCATCCATTATCTCCAAAGAATATATTCGAAGTGTAACGAGAGAGTTTTTTTTTGTCGAAATCAAAAAGGAGTTTTTTTTATATTACCTGTCACTAATCTTGTTACAGGAAAAATTCAGGGAAAGCTATTTAGAGATAAAGGATATTTATCCCAAAAACTCTTTAATGAATTTCTGAAGAAGGGAATGTCTTATTTGGATTTCAATGTTAGTGTGCTCTCATACCTTTTAAGAACAAAAAGTGTGAATGCAAAGCACTCCAAAAGCCTGAGTGCTCAGTATATATTATGTTATATTTACGACATGTGTCCCTGATTATTTTATTGATTTCTGGATAATGAATATGGCTAAGCCTAGGAAAGAGATGATGGACCACCTGAAAGTTTAACCCCCCAGTGAACCAAAAAATAAATTTGTTTTTTGTTGCAAAATTAGCTGTAGTAGCAATTTGATGTAGAGCCCAGTTTTTTTCAATTTTATTAGAATTTTCTGAGGGTATAGGGAATTCAGTGCCTTCTACTAAATGCGCTAATTGAAAAGTTGTGCCCAAAATACAACCGCAAACAAATGACATTATAGTGAATCCTATTATTGCCTTCCAGAATCCAATTTGGACAATAGGAATAATAAGTAAAAGACTGACAAATACGGCTTTACTTATCCAAAAAATGAAATGCTCTTTAAGATTCATGTTCGGTAACTTAGTGCTTCCAATTTTTTTTGAAAAATAGCTTTTTAGATCACTTACAAACACCCAGTTAAAATGTGTTAATCCATATAATGCTAAGGCATAAATATGCTGATAGCGATGATACCAATGATTTGGTTGCGTTGAATGAGTCCTCATCCATGGATCGATATCTATATCATCATCCATACCTTTAATATTTGTATAAGTGTGGTGATTATAATTGTGTTTGATTTTCCAAAGGAAAATGTTGCCACCCATTAAATTGAGTGAATATCCTGCTATTTTATTTAACCAATTTTTTTGGGAATAGCTTCCATGACCACCATCGTGCATAATGTTAAAGCCTATCCCAGCAAATACCATCCCCAAAAGAATATAAAGGCATGCTAAAACCCCTACAGGAACTGTTAAAAAAATAATTGTTGAATAAGAGAGTAATAAAACTGACATAAATAAAATAGATTTTATGTAAATTTTATAATTTCCAGATCGATAGACTTTATTAGAACAAAAGTAGTTTTCTACTTTCCCTTTAATTTCACCAAAAAAATTGGCATTTTCTATGTCAAACTTTACACGCTTCATTTTCATAGATTCCTACTCAACCTAAGCACTATTGAATCATATTTTCCCATTGAGAACAATAGTACCACATCGACACTTTATCAGGAAATCATATGCAACTCTAAACCCTAAGTGGTTGCAAGTGATTTAAAAAGCTATAGAGGAAAATAGGTAGTATTCCGGAGAAATAAAAAGGCCCGACGAAAGTCAGGCCTATTCTCCGGATGCTGGTTCGAACCAGCGACCAATAGATTAACAGATCTATCCACCAAAAAACTCTGAACACACGTGGGTAAACCAGAACGACGTTTTTCTCGCAAGAAAATTCAGAAGCTATTCGGACTTGTTCTAAAATGTTCTCTCATTTTCCACTCAGTTGCGTAAAAATTGCGGAAAATAGAAACGGTTCCTATTTAGGAAATCGGCTTGATGATTTTTGCAGGAGGTCTGGACTTAGAGAATATAATTTTTGCAAGTACCCCTAAGTAAATAACTGCGTACATCACTCGCAATGCTGTCATAAAAGGAGTATCTTCACGTCTCTCTCTCCTCTCAAGTCGGCGAATAGACTCAAAGGTGATTGGGCCAGAAATCTTCATGACCGACATTCTTTCGCGACATAAAGGGCAATTCAATTTTCCCTTAAACCATTCATTGACACAAGAGAGATGAAATACATGCCCACATCTCAGTGCTGTCGGACATTGTTTAATCTCATATAAATGGGAAGAAATATCGTCCAAACAAATACAACATGTATATTTTTGATTATTAACGGGTTGCATATTCTAGTTCTCTTTACTTAATTCATTCTTTGTTTTCTGGTCTTCTTTCCACTGTTGCTCATATTCTGTCTATTTTTTCTAAAGCATGTTCGGTATACCATCGACCGGAGCTTTTTCCTAAAATTTATCTTATTCATTGTAATCAAGAATTGAAGTGCTTAGTAAAGATAAAAAACACCTTCCTTCACTATTGGGGTGTAAGATTTCCAAACATTTTTTTCTTGGTCTAATATTCTAATCTCAGAACAGTTCTTCAAACTAATTCCTGCTATATCTATAGAAGAGTTTTTTATAATTATGTTTGCAGATTCTTCATATATAGAAACAATAAAGACAATTGTTATTTGGTCTTTTCTTGTAGTTTTGAACCAATAAACTTTTTGTTCTTCGTTAGGTTGTGTTGAGAAATTTCCATAAATGGTGCAAGCTGACTTCCTGAAGAAGGAGATCTATATGCTATACCCGCATAAAATAAATGACCACGCCTGGTCGAAACTTTACGAATATCTGAGTAATTACCCTAAAATACACACAAATAACAAAGAGAAAACTCGTTGCTTTGTAGAGGCTGTATTTTGGATTGCCAAGAGCGGAGCACAATGGCTTGCTACCAAAGGAATATGGAGACTGGAATGCCGTCTATCATCGTTTTGCAGACTGGGCTGAACATGGTGTGTGGTACAAGATGCTCTACTATTTTTCAAATGATCCAGACATGGAATATATTATGATCGACAGTACAGTCCTCCGCGCTCATGCCTGTGCCGCAGGAGCCAATAAAAAAAAACCGGAGGTCAAGACGAGCAGGCCTTAGGTCCGTCCTGTGGAGGTTTTACGACTAAAATCCATAGTATCTGTGATGCATTAGGTAATCCACTTGATTTTATTTTAACAGGTGCTCAAGCAGCTGATTGTCATCAAGCTATTCCTTTGCTCAAAGGTAGGGATTACAAAAGATTATTGGCTGACAAAGGCTACGACAGCAATGCAATCATTGATCATGTAAAGAGCATCGGAGCTGTTGCCATCATTCCCTCAAAGAAAAATCGCATTGATCATCGAGAGCATGATAAAGACATATATAAAGAACGACACAAAATCGAATGTTTATTTGGCTTCCTCAAACATTATAGACGATTGTTTTCTCGGTTCGAGAAGTTAGCATCAAGGTTCAAGGCATTCCTTCATTTTATCGCGGCTCTCCAATGGTTAAAGTAAATTTCTCAACACAACCTATGAATATCGTGTTTGTGCCATAAAAGTTGAATAAACGGTCTAGATTCGTTTGTTGACTGATCAACCTGATTTCCTTTGCTGATAAAAACAAATTTTCTTTTGCGGGCTTTAAAATAGCCTGTAAGCCATTCCTTAATGTTGCTCGGGATTGCTTTTTGTTCTCTAACTTTACTGTTTTTTTGATGCGCTTTGCACCGTCCCATAAGAAAAGCTGCAATATTATAGACTTCTTTATCCCATGAACGATACGCATTCAAATCATCAATAGCAGCACGTAATAAAGCTTCGCTATAGCGTCCCAAGACATGTTGGTCTTTGAAATTCAGGTTAAATTGCTTTAGGGTGTTTTGAATCAAGATAAGAATCTAACGCAATTGCTCTGATTGATTCAGACTAGTTGCGTAAAAATTGCGGAATTTTAGGGTTATAGAAGGTTTTTTTCATAATGTCTCCTGACGTTTAAGTTACTTACAAGAGCTTCTAGATGAACGAGATGAAAAAAAACTCCGGATGCTGGATTCGAACCAGCGACCAATAGATTAACAGTCTACTGCTCTACCGCTGAGCTAATCCGGAACAGAGACGATTATCATAACCTCTTCAAGATTTTAGATCAAGGGGTCTAAAATTTTTGTATTCAAACTGGATCAGTTCGGTTAAGATGTTTGGCTATGGATCAACTCAGTGGATATATCGACACCATCGTTTTTGCAAGTGAAGAAACGGGTTTCACCGTGGCACGACTTAAGACGCCCAAACAAAAAGATCTAATCACTATCGTCGGTTCGATGCCAGGGATCAGCCCTGGAGAAACCCTTCATTGCCGCGGTATTTGGAAACATCATACCCGTCATGGCAGGCAATTTGAAGTGCAAAACTTCGAGCTAACAGCTCCCGTTGATGTGTTGGGAATTCAGAAATATTTAGAGTCAGGGATGGTCAAAGGGGTTGGACCCGTTTATGCCAAGCGCATTGTTGAAACCTTTGGAGTCAAAACCCTTGAAATCATCGATAAACACCCTCACAGACTCACCGAAGTCCCTGGAATCGGGGCCAAAAGAATCAAAAAAATTGAGGACTGTTGGAGCGAACAAAAATCCATCCGCAATGTAATGATTTTTTTGCAGACCCACCAAGTCCGCCCCTCTTTTGCGCAAAAGATTTTTAAGAAATATGGCGAAGAGAGTATTGAAAAGGTAAAGGAAAATCCTTACATTCTTGCGAAAGAAATCTACGGCGTTGGCTTTAAAACAGCTGATGAGCTTGCCCAAAACCTCGGCATTACCAAAGATTCCCCTCTTCGGATTAAAGCAGGCATTGAACATGTTCTTTGGGAGCTAAGCAATGACGGAAACGTCTGTTACTTAAAAGAAGCCTTCATCCCCGAAGCAGAAAAGATTCTCGAAGTCGATGGATTACTTATTGCTGAGCAGATCGGTGCTCTTGAGATGGAAGGTCACATCATAGAAGACACCTTGAATGGTAAACCCCATATCTGGGTCCGCCCTTTATATAATGCAGAGTGGGGTATCGCACGAGAACTCCAAAGGATCTATAAAGCCCCTTGCAAAATCCGCACCGTTACGCTTGACAAAGCAGTCGACTGGGCGCAAGAAACACACCGGATCCGCTTTGCTAAAGCACAAAAACTGGCGATTGAAAAAAGCCTCGAAGAAAAAATCCATATCGTTACAGGGGGACCTGGGACAGGAAAGAGCACAATCACCCGAGCCATCCTTTCGATTACTTCTAAAGTGACCGACAAAATCACTCTCGCCGCTCCCACTGGACGCGCCGCAAAACGGATGAGTGAAATCACAGGTAAAAAAGCCTTCACGATTCATAGTCTTCTAGAATTTGACTTCAATGGAGGAGGTTTCAAAAAAAATCGCGATAACCCTCTGACTTCTCGACTCATCATCATTGATGAAGCAAGCATGATCGACACCCTCTTAATGTATAGCCTCCTAAAAGCAATTCCCGATGAAACTCGACTTATTTTTATTGGCGACATCGATCAGCTCCCAAGCGTTGGAGCAGGAACTGTTTTGAAGGATATGATCTATTCTGAAACGCTCCCTGTCTCTCGCCTCAAGTGGATCTTTCGCCAAGGAAAAGGATCTCGCATCGTTGCCAATGCCCACCGGATTAATGCAGGCTACTTTCCTGAAACTGAGCATGAACAAGGGAGCGATTTTGTCTTTTTTAACGTCGAATCTCCTGATGAAATTCTCGAAAAAATAATCCAGCTTATTGAGCATCATATCCCCGAAAAGTTCCCCCTCAATCCCATTGATGATATCCAGGTCCTCTCTCCAATGAAAAAAGGGATCATTGGAACAGACAATCTTAACCATGCGCTTCAACAGAGATTGAATCCTCAATCCCTGCATCTTGTTCGATTGGGTCGCCACTTTAACATCCACGACAAAGTGATGCAAATTCGGAATAACTACGATAAAAAAGTCTATAACGGCGATGTTGGTCGCATTACAGCGATTAACATGGAAGAGCAAGAACTCACCGTGACCTTCGAAGGAAAAGATGTGCAATACGATTTCTGCGATATCGATGAGCTTATGCTTGCCTATGCCGTCTCGATCCACAAATATCAAGGAAGTGAATGCCCCTGTGTCATTATTCCCGTTCACACCTCACACTTCAAGCTCCTTTTCCGTAATCTCCTCTATACAGGGATCACCCGCGGCAAAAAACTCGTCATCCTCCTAGGCACAAAAAAAGCATTAGCTATCGCAGTCAAGACCGATAATGTGAAGACCCGTTACACGGGCCTTCAACATTTTCTCGAAGACTCCCTTGCTAAAGATAAACAAGAAATCCTTACATCTATCTAAAGTATCTTTTCAAAGCTCAACACTCTAGAAAAATGTATCTTTGGAATATAGCTAAAGGAGTTGTTGAGAAAATGAACGTTTACCGCTGAATGAACGACTACCTGCCTTTTCCATCCTAATTTATCTCTAAATCACCTTAGCTCCCCCTTTTTGCTCCTGATTTTGCAATTTTTTGCAAAATCACTGTTTGATTGTAATATTAATACAGATGCCTTTAGCAGTTGGGCAGAGCAAGATTTGATGCCGAAACTTCCTTCTGAAAGCGTTTTGGTTATGGATAATGCATCGTTTCATAAAAGCAAATCTATGCAAGAAAAGATCGAAGCTGTAGGCCACATCTTGGAATATCTTCCCCCATATTCTCTAGATTTAAATCCTATTGAGCATAAATGGGCACAAGCAAAATCTAAACGAAGAAAATATCAATGTGGAATTGATAAACTTTTTAAGGAATATTGCCTATAACTAAATTATATAGCTATAGTATCAAAGCGAAGAAAATGGATCAAGCTTCACATTGCAACCGATGCTAAAACACAAGTTAAGTTATTGGACTTCCTAAGGGAGATTCTTGTATTCCTATCACTTCCAGTGATTTAGACTCTCCTGCTGCTAGGATCATCCCTTGGCTTTCGACTCCCATTAATTTTGCTGGTTTTAGGTTCGCCACAAGGGCAACTTTTTTCCCTATCAGGATCTCTGGGTCAGGATACTGCTTTCGGATCCCCGAGACAACTGTCCGACGCTCAAATCCAAGGTCTAACTCAATCTTATAGAGCTTATCACTCTTCGGAATTTCAGTCACAGAAAGGATCTGAGCCACCCGGATATCGAGCTTTTGGAAAGCATCAAAGGTGACCGAATCTTTCAAATCTCCAGCAGACTTTAGAGCATTTTTTAGATCTTCAAGTTGTTTTTCAATCACATTGTCCTCTACTTTAGAAAAGAGCACTTCCGGCTTCGGAAAGGTGCGATGTGGTGGAATACCCGTCTCTAAGACGCCGTTCCAAGTTTGATCTTTTAATAACTCTTCATTGCCTAAAAGATACCAAAGTTTTTCAGCAGTTTCAGGAATAATAGGAAAAGAGACAAGAGCCAGCGTATTCAAAGCAAGCAAACAGCAAGCAATCGTCGT
This sequence comes from Candidatus Neptunichlamydia sp., assembly GCA_965233865.1. Lineage (GTDB taxonomy): Bacteria > Chlamydiota > Chlamydiia > Chlamydiales > Simkaniaceae > Neptunichlamydia. Next base: position 1,726,866 of record OZ247587.1, on the reverse strand, counting down.
GCTTTGACCACCTTTACTATCCTTCCAAGGCTGTTTATGGTCGAAGTAAACGTTCCCTTCTTGCACAAATTCCATAATAAGCTGAGTCGCTTTTCGCAAATGATAGTGACCATAAGCCTGATGGATCTTTTTCGAGAGCTCTTCAACTTTTTCAAGAAAATGTTCATCATCATGCTTCAAGTTTCCAAAAAAAGGCATTACACCTTCGCACTTGCTTTGAGTAAAAACAAGAACGCGGTTCACAAGGTTCCCATATTTTCCCAAAAGCTCTCTATTGCAGCGCATTTGAAAGTCCTTCCAAGAAAACTCACTATCTTGTGTTTCAGGAGCATTTGCAGCAATGGCATATCGAATCTGATCGGAAGAAAAATGTTTAAAAAACTCCTCTAAGTCAATAGACCAACCGGCCGATTTACTAAATTGCTTCCCCTCAAGATTGTAAAACTCATTTGCAGGAAGCTCATCCACAATTTTGTAGGGTTCGTCTTGTCCCATGGTCATCGCTGGAAAAAAGATCGCATGAAATGGAATGTTATCCTTCCCAACAAAATTGACCAGCTTTGTCTTTTCATCGCACCAGTACTGCTTCCATGCTTCGGGCTTTCCCTTCTTCTCAGCCCACTCTTTTGTTGCTGAAATATACCCAATGGGTGCGTCAAACCAAACGTAAAGAACCTTTCCTTCAGTTCCTTCAAGGGGAATAGGAATCCCCCAATTTGAGTCACGGGTAATCGCCCGAGGTTTTAAATCATCGATATAGTTCTGGGCAAAATTCATTACATTGGATTTCCAATGTTTTTTCTTGATCCACTTTGAAAGCTCATCTTTGAACAGATCAAACCGAAGAAACCAGTGCTTTGTCGGTTTTAGAATGAGTGGGGCGCCAGTAATTTTTGAGCAAGGATCCTTAAGATCAGTTGCCTCATAACTCGAAGCACATTTAGGGCACTCATCTCCTCTTGCCTCTTCAAATCCACATTTAGGACACGTTCCCTGAACATACCGATCTGCTAAAAATCGCTTATCCTTTTCGGAGTAAAGCTGGTCGGTAACCTTCTCTTCAATATATCCATTTTTATGGAGCTGCTTGAAATAGGTTTGAGTAGGTTCTACGTGCCCTTTCCATGTAGTCCGTGAATAGTGATCAAAACTAATGTTCATCTGCTTGAAAAAGCCAGAAAGAACCAGGTGGAAATGATCAACATGCTCTTTAGGGGTGCGTCCAGCCACTTCAGCACTCAAGGTGATCGCCACCCCGTGTTCATCAGAACCACAGATATAGAGAACGTCATGACCTAGAAGTCTCTGAAAACGAGCATAGCAATCCGCGGGCAAATATGCCCCAGCAATATGACCAAAATGTAGTGGCCCATTTGCATAAGGAAGTGCTGCCGTTATCAGAACTTTCTTCACTCTTGTTCTTCTCGTTTCGGCGGATTTTTACGGATCTCTTTGAGCATCTGTGTCACATTAAGATCTTCATTTCCACTTTGGATTTGTCTCTGCGCCACATCGATAGCGTGGTGTGTCAACTCAAAATTATTTGAGAATAGGGTGGTATAACTTTCTTTTGTTAATTCATCTTGTGCCATGATTTCCTCCTTCGTAATTCTTGGCTACTATAATACTCTTTAACGCCTCATAGGCAGTTTCTAAATCGTCATTAACGATCGTATAGTCATAATGTTTTGCCTGATCCATCTCATATTGGGCCCATTTCAGCCGTTTTTTGAGAGTTTCAGGCGACTCAGTTCTGCGATTTTTTAATCTCTCTTCAAGGATTTCTATTGAAGGCGGTTCAATAAAAATATAAATGGCTTTTGTTTTTTTCTTAAGCTCTATTGCTCCTTGAGTATCGATCACCAAAATGACGTGCTTTCCAACCGCGCATTGCGCCTCAATAAGTTTTTTTAAGGTTCCGTACCGATGCCCAAATACCGTCGCATATTCCAGAAAATCTCCCTTATTTACTCGCTTCTCAAACGCTTCATTAGTCAGAAAGACATAATCTTTTCCATCGATTTCCCCAGGGCGGGGTTTTCGAGTCGTGCACGAAATACTTTGAACCACTTCTTCAGGGTATTCTTTCTTCAACATGTGAACAAGGGTGGTTTTCCCTGTTCCTGCTGGAGCACTTACAATAATTAGTTCGCCTTTCTTTTTCATTCAATATTCTGCAATTGCTCTCGGATCTTTTCGAGTTCACTTTTTATTGACAAAATCAACTGGGTAATTCCAAGCTCCTGCGATTTTGCTGTGATAGTATTCACCTCGCGATTCATCTCTTGTGTGAGAAAGTCTAGCTCCCGTCCTACCCTCCGCTTATCTTCATTTAAGATATTGTGGAACTGTTTGATATGAGAAGCAAGGCGCGTAATTTCTTCAGTAATATCTACCTTATCCGCAAAAATAACGAGCTCTCTGGCCAGGCGATCCTTATCCCCTTCATGATTCATCTTGATCTCTTCAAGTTTTTTTTCCAAACGTTCATAAAACCGCTTTGGAGCTTCTTTTGTAAGCTTTTTCACCTTGTCGATATCTTCTGCAACCTGGCAAAGGCGTGGAAGAATATCTTCTTTAAGAGAATTCCCCTCTGTTTCTTTCATCGCAATAAAAGCAACCATGGCTTCATCAAACCCTAGCATCAACTCATTTTCAAAAATTTTATCAACCCTTTGAATTGAAGGAGAAGAGGTCATCACAAATTGCATCAACGAGGAGAAGGGAATGGCTTCTTCCTTTTTATAGCCAAGCCCCAACGCACACTCCATCCACTCTTTATGGATCGCCTTCATCACCCCTAGGTTGGGAGCTTCGGAAGAGTCCCCTTGACCACTATCCTTCGTAATCCGGATGGTAACATTGCCCCGCTTTACTTCTTCACCCAAATGCTTCCTGAGTTTCATATCCAAGCAAAGAAGTTCTTTTGGAATGTTCGAGTGGATATCTAAACTTTTTCGGTTTACCGAATGAATTTCGATAATAAAATGTCCCACTCCAGTTTTAAGGTGAGACCGTCCATAGGCTGTCATGCTACGCGCCATAGAGAAAATCCTACTTTGGTTGTGAAGGTTTTATAACTGATTCACCGCTGCAAGTCAAGGACCGCACCGGCTCAAAAGAAGTTCGATGAATCGGGCAAGGGCCATAAGCTCTAAGGGCTTCCACATGCCCCTTTGTTCCATATCCTTTGTGACGATCAAATCCGTAATGAGGATACTTCTCATGGAACTGCTTCATCAAAATATCCCGATGATGCTTAGCAATGATCGAAGCTGCTCCAATACTTAGTGAACGGCCATCCCCCTTAATTACCGCTTTAGCTGCAATATGTGTCGGAGGAAGGTGATTGCCATCAATGAGGAGATAATCGGGCTCAACGCTGAGCGCATCCACAGCTAGTGCCATAGCGCCAAGAGCAGCTTGCAAGATGTTGATCTTATCAATGACTACGCTTTTAAGAACTCCAATGCCATAGTAGATGTCAGGATGAGTGGTGAGAGCGTGATAAAGCTCCTCTCGTTTCTCTGAAGTGAGTTTTTTACTATCATCAATTCCCTTAATCTGAAGTCCTCTAGGAAGAATACAAGCAGCAGCAACAACGGGGCCAGCAAGAGGACCTCGCCCTGCTTCATCTACACCTGCAATCAGCCGGTGCCCAGCATTGTAGGCGCCCTCTTCAAAAAAGGTTTGATCGTTCAACTCTACTCCGATTTAGGAGCCTCAGCCTTTGTCTCTACCTTTGGAGGTGCAGGATCTTCTACAAGAGCTGGACCTTTTTTGTCCTTTTTCCGCCCAATTTTCTCCTTAACCTTCGCTGCTTTTCCAGCGGTTCCGCGGAGGTAATAAAGTTTTGCTCGTCTTACTTTTCCTAATCGAACGACTTCGATCTTGGCAATTCGGGGGCTATGCAGTGGAAATACCCGCTCCATTCCAGCGCCGTAAGCCACTCGGTACATCGAAAAAGTTTCAGAAATGCCCGAGCCTTTTCGAGCAATGACAGTTCCAGAAAAAACCTGGATTCTTTCTTTTTCTCCTTCGATAATACGGATGTGAACTTTGATCGTGTCGCCGACATTAAAGTGGGGGATGTCTGCCTTAAGTTGACTAGCTTCAATTTCCTCAAGTAGCGCATCGCGGCTCATGATTCATTTCTCCTAATTAGATATTCTAGTTTCTTAGGTCGGGTCGAACCCGCTCTGTTTTCTCTTGTGCCTGCGTTTCTCGCCAAGCCTTAATCTCAGCATGATTCCCGTTTTTTAAAACCTCAGGAACCTCTCTTCCTTCAAAAATAGGAGGCCGGGTATAAACCGGACAATCAAACATTCCATTTTCAAAAGAGTCTTGCTGCGTTGCTTCTTCGTTTCCAATCACTCCCGGAATAAAGCGGGAGACACTATCAACCAAAACAATGGCAGCCGGGGCGCCACTTGTAAGCACGTAATCCCCAATGCTAATCTCTTCATCGATTTCGCTCTCAATAACACGCTCATCGATCCCCTCATAATGGCCACATACAACAATCAAATGTGTTTTTTTGGCCAGTTCCCCACACCGTTTAGCGGTGAGAGGTTTTCCCTGAGGGGTCAGATAGACCACATAGGAATTTTCTTTCTTAACACTTCGCACGGCCTTTATGACAGGTTCTGCCATTAGGACCATCCCTGGTCCACCGCCATACGGACGATCATCGATTTGCTGATATCTTCCTGAAGAAAAATCCCTCATATTCACAAGGTTAATTTCCAGCAGCCCTTTTTTCCGCCCTCTGTTAATCATACTGACATCAAAGGGACCCTCAAAATACTCCGGAAAGAGGGATAAAATATCGTAGCGCATCGAAAAAATTACTTCTTTTTCGCTTTGCGCTTTTCGCTACGCTTTTTCACTTTAGCAAGCTCTCGATTACGAATGCTTTTGATCACTTCAGGAGCTTTTCGAGCAATTAAAGCATATGCTTTTTCACTCAGCTCAGCTCCATTATCAACCCAAAACTGGATGCGATCTTCTTTGACTACAGCATCTTTACCCTCTTCATGATGAGGATCATAATGTCCGAGATTTTCAACGTATTTCCCATCTCTAGGGGAACGAGCATCTGCAACAACTAAGCGATAAGTCAATCTATTGGTTCGGCCCTGTTGTCTTAGGCGAATCTTTAGTGCCATCTATGTAAACTCCAATTCACAAATTGTAAGACTGCCCATCATAAACCATGCTCGAAAAAAATGGTATTAAAAACCACCGCAACCCTTCTAATTTCTAATTTTATCAAAAAATTCATTCAGTTTCTGAAAAAATATAGAACAAAAAAACGACTGATCCAGGATGAGATTTGATGTCAATTCATAGAAAAATGAAATATACAAATACTCATAATCAATAAAAAAATGTTTGCTTATTTCTCTATTTTCCGTATCGCGCCCCTTGAATTCATCAAAAGAGGAAACCTATGAGTATTTCGCGCTATTTTCCTGGATACCCAAATTCCATTACAAAAAAACTGACAGATCGTAAGTATAGCAGTCGGGAGATAACCCTTTCCTACTTTGTGAAAGGGCTATTACTCAAAAATCCCCAGGAAGATTAAACAAAACTAATACCATTCTCTTTGAATTTCTTATAATAAAAAGTCATGCTAAGCAGACGACTTCAAAAAAATCTAAGAGAGCAGAAAGTTGTCATCAATGGGATTACTTAAGAAAAAGTGATGAGGATTGCCCTTTTAGAGCGCTGAGCTGATCTTTCATCTGCGGGTCATTCATGAACTTCTTTTTCATACCCGGCATCTTTTTCATCATCTGCTTGATTCGCTTAAAATTCTTGATCATCCGGTTAACATCATCAATAGAGGAACCACTTCCATTTGCGACCCGGCGGCGGCGAGAGGGGAAAAGCTCATCTAGACCAGTGCGCTCATTGAAAGTCATTGAGAGGATAATCGCTTCGATCTTTGAGAGCTCTTTATCGGACATATCAAAGTCCCCTCCCATCTTATTAAATCCAGGAAGCATAGAAAGAAGACCTTTTAGAGAGCCCATTTTTTTTATGGAGCGCATCTGTTTAAGAAAGTCATCGAAAGTAAATGTTGCTTTGCGAAGCTTCTTTTCCATTTTTAAAGATTCTTCTTCATCAACATGCTCTTGAGCTTTCTTGACAAGATTAATAACATCTCCCATCCCAAGGATGCGATCAGCCATTGATTGCGGGTTAAAAAGTTGGAGATCAGTCACTTTTTCCCCAATCCCTTCAAACTTGAGAGGCTTACCTGTCACTTCGCGAATAGAGATTGCAGCTCCAGCACGCGTATTTCCATCAAGCATAGTGAGAATTGTTCCAGTGATTGCAATCCGACTATCGAAATCAGCAGCGGTTTTAACTGCATCTTGTCCCGTCGATGCGTTCGCAACAAAGAGGATTTCATGGGGAGCTACTGCTCCTTTTATCTTTTCCAGCTCTTTCATAAGCTCTTCATCAACATGAAGGCGTCCAGAGGTATCGACAATAAGGACATCAAACGCTTCTTTTTTAGCCCGCTCTAAGGCAGCTTTAGCAACTTTAACAGCATTTTTTTGATCTCGATCGGCATAAATAGGAACTTCAACTTGAGCACCAAGTGTTTCTAACTGGTCGATAGCGGCAGGACGTTGCAAGTCGCAAGCAGCGATGAGGACTTTCTTATTTTGCTTTTTCAGGTAGAGAGCAAGTTTTGCAGATTGCGTAGTTTTTCCAGATCCTTGAAGACCACACATTAGGATGACGGATGGACAACGCCCAATATCAAGTTCCGCCTCATTTTCTCCCATCAGAGCTTTTAACTCATCATGTACGATTTTTGTAAAAAGATCGCCAGCATCAACAGATTTAAGAACCTCTTCCCCTAGCGCTTTTTCTTTGACACGTTTAATGAAGCTTTTTGTAACAGTGTAGTTCACATCGGCATCGAGAAGAGCCATGCGGACCTCTCTCACCGCATCAGAAATATTCTCATCTGTTAACTTTTTCTTTGAAGCTAAGGCTGAGAAAACATTTTGAAATTTTTCTGTGATACCACCAAACATTCAGTACTCCTTGAAAGAATCTATTTTACTCTGTTTTTGGGTGATACTCAAGGAAAAAGAAACGGTCATGACCGGCCCAATCTTTTTCACACCGCTTTTGTTTCCAATGACTTTGATTAAATAGAGCATGAAGAACTCCCCCTTGGCCCGCCCCTATCTCAAAAAAAAGTTTTGCACCTGGGTTAAGGTAGGCAGGAAGATCTAGCGATAACTGCTCATAGAAGTCACTTTCACCTACTAAGGCTCGTTTGGGCTCATAGAGGCGCACCTCATCTTCTAATTCTTCATATTCATCCTGAGTGATATAAGGAGGGTTACAGACTAAAATGTCACATTTCTTTCCCTTAAAAGGGGCTAGTAAGTCTCCCTCAATAATCTCAACAGCAAGCTCGTTTAAAAGTGCATTTTCTCTTGCAACAGCAAGCGCTTCTGTGGAAATGTCTGAGAGGCTAACAGAGCAGTCTGCACGCTTGTTCTTAATTGCAAGCCCAAGACATCCACTTCCTGTACAGAGATCCCAAACAATACAAGATTCTTTAGGAAAAGATTTCACCACTAGGTCAGCAAGGATTTCCGTTTCTTGTCTTGGAATAAGGGTTTCTGAGTTCACCTTAAGGGTAAGGCCCAAAAACTCCACTTCTCCTAGAATATATGCTAGAGGTTCTTTATTCCCTTTCCTCTTAATCCACTCTCGGTACTTTACAACCTCATTTTCTTCAACGGGTGCATCATAATCAAAGTAGAGCTCTAATCGTTTCTGATTAAGAAGGGCTGCAAGAAGCTCTTCAGCCACGCGCCGCGCATGGGAAACGCCTTTCTTTTCTAGAAAATCCGTGGAAAGCTTAACAAGCTCGCGGATATTACGCATGAAGCTTTTCCTGATAGAAATGCCCAATAAGAGCTTCTGTCATCTCAGATAAGTCCCCTTCCATGATTTGATCTAGCTTATAAAGAGTAAGATTAATGCGATGATCGGTCACCCGATTTTGGGAATAGTTATAAGTGCGAATTCTCCCAGAGCGGTCGCCTGTGCCAACTTGGCTTGAGCGAAGTGAAGCCCGCTCCTCGTGTAGCTTGCGCCGCTGTTCTTCAGCAAGCTTGGCCACAAGAACTCGAAGAGCTTTTTCTTTGTTTTTGTGCTGTGAACGTTCTTCTTGGCAGTAAACAACAACACCCGAAGGGACGTGCGTAATCCGAACAGCAGAGTCAGTTGTGTTAACGTGCTGCCCACCAGCTCCTGATGCACGGTATGTATCGATTTTTAGCTCACTCTCATCGATCACAATTTTTTCTTCTTCAGTAGGCTCCATTAAGACAGCAACTGTGATTACCGAGGTATGAACTCGCCCTTGTGTCTCGGTTACAGGAACCCGTTGAACGCGGTGTATTCCTGCTTCATATTGGAGGTGACGATGAACGTTTTTCCCAGTGAGAGAGATGACATATTCTTTATACCCCCCTGCTTCAGAAACTGCAAGTGAAAGGGTTTCATACTTCCATCCCATTTTATCAGCAAAGAGGCGGTACATGCGTACGCAATCTCCTACAAAGATTGCTGCTTCATCACCTCCTGTTCCTGCGCGGATCTCCATAATCACATTAGCATGATCGTTAGGATCGGGAGGGACAAGAAGAGTTTCAATTTTAGCTTGCAGATTTGCTATTTTTTCCTTAAGACTCTCAATTTCTTCACGAATGACCTCGGAAAATTCAGGGTCTTTTTCTTCTTTTAGGAGATTCTGATTATTTCCAAGGTCTTTTTTACTGGTTTGAAACTGCTCGTAAACATCCTTGAGATCCGATAAGTAAGAATGCTCTTGCGAGAGCTCTCTAAACTTCTTTTGATCCGAATGAATGCCGGGAGCGCCTAAGGCAGCTTCAACCTCTTCAAAACGATTCAAGAGCCCCTGCAGTTTCTGTTCCAAAATTACTCCTTAGGAGGAGTTTTTTTCGTCGCAGTTTTTCTGACAACAGTTTTTTTAGCAGCAGGTTTTTTCTTTCCCTGATCTTCTTGCTCTTTGTTTTGAGCTTGCTTTTCTGCCTGAGGTTTCCGGCTGTAACGTTTTTTAAACTTATCAACCCGTCCTTCGGAATCAACAAATTGCTGACTTCCGGTAAAGAAAGGATGAGAAGCAGAAGAAATGGGCACTTTATAGACTGGGTACTTTTCTCCCTCGTAAGTATCAGTTTCCTTGGGCTGCAAGGTGCTTCCACAAACAAATTTATGTCCAGTAGCTGTATCTACAAATAGGATGTCCTGGTAAGGAGGGTGGCCTTCTTTCTTCATTGAAAATTCCTTTGATAATAATCGTCGTTTTTCCTGAGGGATTAAACCTCTTTTGAAGATAAAAAACAACATAAAAACTGATTTTTTATTCATGAATATGGTAATCTTTGGATATGATGGACAACTCTCAAGCATTTCGTTTAGGCCCCAGGGCTACCCCGAAAATTATCAAATGGACAATTATTGCGACGCTTATTTTAAGTTTTTTCTCGCTCATTTCAAACGATCTTTTTACACAAGTTTTTCACACCTACAGCCCTCAACACCTATTCAGCCTAACAACGTGGGGTATTCGCAATTTTTTTATTTGGCAATTTATCTCTTACCTCTTCATTCAGCCCCTTGCTGGTGGAGGGATTTCCATGGCCCTTATCCTCCATGTCTTTTTTAACCTCTATTTGCTATGGGCAATTGGCTCTTCTCTAATTCAGGACCGTGGCAAGAAACATTTTATAGGCCTCTACTTTGGTGGCGCCATTTTTGTTGGCCTGATCGCCTACATGTGTCTATTCCTTGTTGGATCTGCGCTCCCTTTTGCAGGCGCTATAACATCCATCTACATCTTACTCATTGCCTGGGCATTTCTCTTTCCTGAAGCCAATGTTATGCTCTTTTTACTCTTCCCGGTTCGCGCAAAATGGCTTGTTTTTGGCCTGATTGCTGTAAACCTCTTTCTTGATTTCTCTAATGGAAACTCTCTCTCATTCCTCGTAACTCTTGGAGCCATGCTCTACGGATATTTTTATTCTGTGCTTGCCTGGGAAATCCTTGGGCCGTTCTATCGTCTACACAAGATAGAAAAGCGCATTATCTATTTCAAACGAAAGATGCGGGCGCGCTTTAAAAAGGTTGTTGATATCAAAGTGCAATCCTCAAAAGTTTACGATTTCAAGACTGGAAAAGCTATTATCAACGACAACGAATTCATGGATGCATGCCTCGATAAAATTTCTCAAGAAGGAAAAGCTTCCCTTACAATACGCGAGCGTTTCCGCATGTGGCGCATCTCCCGCATCCAATCCTAAGATAGTGTCATCGAATACACTACGTTGCTTTTAAGTAAGACTATCTAATAGATCTCTTTCTGCTGAGCTAAAACTGCCATTTTTGCAGAATGAAGCCCTTTGAGCACACCTTCTTCATACCGAAAAAAGGGATGGTTTTCTAGCTCAGGATAATCATTAGGTTGGAGGATGTCATCAGTTGTAATATTCGGAATAATTGTGGCTGCGCAGCTCAGGAGCTTCTTTTCTTGAAAATCGATAAGCTCATTAAAGAGGGTTTTCAACTGCTGCTTCATTTTTTTTCCTTCGCTGTTTAAAAAAATTTTTCATTAGTTTGGCAGATTGAGCTTCGAGAAGCCCTCCTTCTATCTGAGTGGTGTGGGTCGGATGTTTTTTCTCAAAGACATTTAAGTAACTTCCATGAGCTCCATGGCGCAAATCTGCTGCTCCGTAGACAATACGGCCCACGCGAGCCAGAAGAAGAGCCCCGGCGCACATAAGGCAGGGCTCTAGGGTTGTATAAAGAGTTGTCTCTAAAAGACGCCAATCTCCTAGGAAACGCGCTCCCTCACGAATACAAAGGAGTTCAGCATGAGCGGAAGGATCTCTCAGCCCCTCCATCTGATTATAAGCTCTGGAAAGGACTTTTCCATGGTGTGTGAGAATAGCGCCAACAGGGACTTCGTCTAGATCGTAGGCTTTTTGCGCTTCCTTAAGCGCTTCTTCCATCATCTTTGTATCAAAAAAAATCTTATCCATATCAGGCACATTATAACCCAAAAAAGATTGACCGTGAAGGTAAAAGATAGTTTGAATAACCCTTGGCTTGAAATATATATCCACCCTTGGTACAATGAAGGCCGTCACATGATGAATTTATGTCTAAGTCCTGTCTAACAATAATGTCTATATCGGGAGTATAAATAAATGTCTTTAGATAAAGGTACTAAAGAAGAAATTACTAAGAAGTTTCAACTTCACGAGAAGGATACTGGCTCAGCTGATGTACAGATTGCCATCCTTACTGAAAGAATCACAGAGCTTACAGACCACTTGAAGCTCGCTCCGAAGGATCACGCCTCTCGGCTTGCCCTTCTCAAGCTAGTTGGCCAACGACGTAAGCTTCTTGATTACTTAAATTCAACGGATACCAAGCGTTATCAAACGCTCATTAATCGTCTGAATCTTCGTAAGTAAAATCTTAAATTCAAGTCCTAGGAGAGTCTCCTCCTAGGACTTTTTTAAAATTTCCTTTCTTGCATCTATTATATCTTCCTGATAAACTCGATCCTCACCCAGTAATAGGAGTCCCATGGAATCAAAACAGCAAAATCTCGAAGCTCAGTCGATCACCGTCTCAGTAGGCGGAAAGGAAATTTCATTCGAAACAGGAAAAATCGCCCGCCAAGCAGGTGGATCTGTCATGATTCGCTCCGGGGACACAATGCTCTTATCTACTGCTTGCATGGGAGCTCCTCTTGATGAGGTGGACTTCCTTCCTTTGAGGGTCGACTACCAAGAAAAATTCTCCTCAGCAGGGAAAACCCTTGGTGGCTTTATCAAACGAGAAGGAAGACCAAGTGAGAAAGAAGTCCTCACTTGTCGCCTCACTGACAGACCTATCCGCCCAATGTTTGAAGATGGATACTATAATGATACCCAAGTGATCACAAAAGTTCTCTCATATGATGGCGTTAATCCAACAGAGCCCCTAGCAATTTGTGCAGCTGCTGCCGCACTTGTTATTTCTGAAATCCCCTTTATTAAGCCAATTGCAGCAGTCCGTGTCGGTATGATTGAAGGAAGATTTGTCATCAATCCAACTAAAGAAGAAATGGAAAGCTCTGTTCTCGACCTACTCTTAGCTGGTACAGAAGATGCAATCTTAATGATCGAAGGCTATTGCGATTTCTTGGATGAAGATCAGATCATGGATTCGATTGATGAAGGCCATGAAGCGATTAAAACGATCTGCCAAAAGCTTTCGGATTGGCAGCAGGTTGTTGGGAAAGAGAAAAACCGTGCAGACCTAAGATTCCTTCCTGAAGGACTGAAAGAAGATGTGAACGCGATCATGGAAACTCCCTTGCAAGATGCCATTCGCATTGTTGAGAAGCAAGTACGTGAAGATGCTCTTTCAGCTATCCGTAAAACAGTTAAAGAAACTCTTCTTCCTGAAGAAGGTGCAAAATACAAACCTTTTGAAGTTTCAATGGCAATGAAAAAAGTTACAGCCCACCACATGCGGCAAATGGTCCTTAAAAAGAAACAACGGTGCGACGGAAGGGGAACCTCCGACGTACGTCAGATTTGGATCGAAATGGGGCTCCTCCCACGAACTCATGGTAGCACGTTGTTTACTCGCGGTGAAACGCAATCTATTTCTGTCTGTACGCTTGGTAGTGAATCGATGGGACAACGTTACGAAACCCTCGACTATTCAGATGGACTTCGCAATTTTTACCTCCAGTACTCCTTCCCTCCTTACTCAGTAGGCGAAGTGGGACGCATGGGTTCTCCAGGAAGACGAGAAATAGGACACGGAAAACTTGCTGAACGCTCGCTTCAAGCGATCGTCCCTAAGAAAGATTCATTTCCTTACACCATACGCCTTGAGTCCAATACTACCGAATCTAATGGTTCCTCTTCAATGGCCGCTGTTTGTGGTGGATGCCTATCCATGATGGAAGCAGGAGTTCCAATCAAACGCCCGATCGCAGGAATTGCAATGGGATTAATTCTTGAGGGTGAAAACTACGCAATTCTCTCTGACATCTTAGGAATGGAAGATGCTCTTGGTGATATGGACTTTAAAATCGCTGGTGATGAGAAGGGAATTACAGCCTTCCAACTAGATATCAAGGTTGAAGGCATCAACAAACAAATCATGAAAATTGCACTTGCTCAAGCAAAAGAAGGACGTGTCCACATACTCAATAAGATGCTTGAAGCCTGCCCTAAATCGAAAGATGACTTGTCTCAATATGCACCGCGAATTGAAACCATCAAAGTCAAACCAAGCCAAATCGGCACGATTATTGGTCCTGGAGGAAAACAGATCCGCGCAATTGTTGAAGAGACAGGTGTTGACATCAATATCGATGATAATGGCTATGTGAGCATTGCTTCTAACTCTGCTGAAGGAATGGCCCGAGCACGCCAAATCGTCCACGATCTTACAGCAGAGGCTGAGATCGGTAAGACCTACAAAGGAAAAGTTGTCACGATTAAAGACTTCGGTCTTTTTGTTGCTTTCCTAAATGTTCAAGGGCTTTGCCACATCTCAGAGATTGCTCATGAGCGCGTCAATAATATTGATGATCACTTCAAAGAAGGTGATGAGATTGAGGTGAAAGTCCTTGAAATTGATCGCAACGGAAAAATCCGCCTTAGCCGCAAGGCACTTCTCGAAGCACCTGTTGCAAAATAAATACTACGCCTCCTTCAAAGGGGGCATTAAGAATTCAATAATAACCCTAGAGAAATCTAGTTTTTTAGGACCTTAATAAAGGCCCCTTTAATTAATTATAAAATTCAATAGCAAGATCTAGAGAGAATACGTGTAATTCTCAATAGATTGTGCTGTCCATTGATAAAAAATTCTATAGATATTGGATTGATATAGCTAAAGTGAGTTGTTTTAGCTATACTACCTATGGAATAAATAGGGTTTCCAGGGAGTACTGAAATTGGATATGCCCTTCAAGAAAATATAACAATTGAGTTATACTAATTGAAAATTTTATTGATACAGTGATAACCTCTTCTTGATTTCAACTAGTCTGCAAATCTGACACTGATGCCCCTTCCTCTGGCATCACCTGAACTCAATCCTTGTGAGCAAATTTAGAAGTACTTGAAGAGATCTCATCTTTCAAATCGATGTTTTAGAGATGATGAAGATTTATTTAATCCATGTTGCGAAGCATGGAATGAATTTTCAGATAATCCAACCCTAGTCCGGTCTTTATGTTCCCGTCAGCGGTTAGTATTACTTAGCATCTAAAAAGTCGGAATGAATTGTGAATGCTAGATGGTGTCGTCAAAGAACCCTTTCAATAAGAATTACTTGACAACACTGTCTAAACTCCCTGCGGCGCAGGGGGCCCTAGATCTTCGCCTTTTTTAGACTCCTCTTCATCACCTGAAGGTGGTGGTGGTGGAATCTTACGATGAGCTTCGACCATTGCTTTGAGCTTTTCGCGCTTCTTCTCTGCATCCCAGCTGCCATCCATGATCGTATGAACATCTTCTTTATCCAAGGACTCGAACTCAATAAGCATATCCGCCATAAGCTGAGCTTTGTCTTTGTTCTCATCAAGAATCTTGTTTGCAAAAGCATTGGCTTCCTCAAGAAGGTTGCGCACTTCTGAATCGATTTGCTTTGCCGTTTCTTCAGAGTAGTTCTTGGAGGCCTGTCCTGGCATTGCATAGCTTCCCTCTTCAGACCTCTCGTCATAAGCAACCGGACCAAGAGCTGTGTTCATCCCCCACTGACACACCATGCTTCTTGCAAGCTTGGTCGCTTGAGAAATATCCATCTGAGCGCCGCTTGAGATATCCCCAACAAAGAGATTTTCTGCAACACGCCCACCCATCAAAATAGCAAGTCGATCGATAAGTTCTTTTCTCCAGTAGCTAACCTTATTCTTCTCAGGAACAAAATGGGTCGCCCCAAGAGAGAAACCTCGTGGAATAATTGTAACTTTTTCAATAGGGTCTCCCCTCTCAACGGTCAGACCAACAACAGCATGTCCTGATTCGTGAAAAGCCGTATGGAGCTTTTCTTTTTCACCAAGTTCTAAACTGCGCCTTTCTTTCCCATATTTTACTTTATCGCATGCATCAAGGGTATCTTGGTGGATCACAGCACTGCGCCCTTTGCGCGCTGCAAGCAAAGCGGCTTCATTTAGAATATTCATCAGATCAGCACCCGAAGATCCAGGAGTTGCCCTAGCAACATCCATAAGCTCAACATCCACATCGAGCTTAATCTTTTTCGCATGGACCTTCAATATCTCAAAGCGCCCCTTTATATCGGGAAGGTCAAGAATCACATTTCGATCGAAGCGGCCAGGTCTAAGCAGCGCCTTATCAAGAACATCTGGACGGTTTGTTGCAGCCATTAAGATGACTCCTTCATTGGTGTCAAATCCATCCATCTCAACAAGCAGTTGGTTCAAAGTCTGTTCTCTTTCATCGTGTCCACCACCAATTCCGGCACCCCGGTGACGTCCCACAGCATCAATCTCATCAATAAAGACAATACAAGGGGCATTCTTCTTTGCTTGGCCAAAGAGATCCCTGATCCTACTAGCGCCAACACCCACAAACATCTCGACAAAATCAGAACCTGAAATCGAGAAGAAGGGACGGTCTGCCTCTCCAGCTACCGCTTTTGCAATCAAGGTTTTTCCTGTTCCCGGAGGACCAACCAATAGAACCCCTTTAGGAATGCGTGCACCGAGTGCGGTAAACTTTGAGGGGTCTTTTAGGAAATCAACAACTTCTTGAAGCTCTTCTTTAGCCTCTACAACCCCTGCAACATCCTTAAAAGTCATTTTATGCATGCTCTTGTTGAGCATCTTTGCTGGGGATTTCCCGAAGTTCATTGCACCGCCCGACCCCATTCCCTTCATTTGTCTTGAAAAGATGAAGTATAGAACGAGAAGGACAATGACGATTGGAAAGATCGTCAAGAAAATATAGCTTAGATAATTTGGTGAAGGTTCCTGGCTTTTAAACGTCTTTTCCAACACAAGGTTACGAGGTTGGTCAGGTGCTTTGAAAAGGGTCCCCATGTTCCCAGCAAACGCTCCCCACTCTTTCTTCCCCTGAGCAAACCAAAGAGAAAATGCTTCAGGACTCTGTTTTTCTAAAGCTTTCGTTGAAAGCTCCTTATTATTAAAAAACCATGTCACGTCAGAAACGCTCTTCCTAGATTTATCAAGTTGCGCCTTATTATCATCAATGGCAGCAAACACTTCCTGATATTGACCCAGCTCGTAGCGATAATTTCGAACACTTCTAAGGTCAATTAATTTAATGTGATTGTCCGATTTTAATAGCTCCAGAGTAATTTGGTTCAATGCAATAAGTCCTGATTGATATGTCGCCAAAGCCTCCTGAGGCATATCATTGTTTTCAAGCGCTTGCCCGACATCTGTCTCAGCTACACGAAGCTCTTGCTTCATTGCTTCACTTCCAATCCCTAAGATCGGTGATTTATAACTTTGAATAAGCTTCTCAAGGTGTTCACCAAACTCCCTAACAAATTTATTTGTAGAGATCTGAGAGGCAGATCGATACTCAGCTTGCAACTCAGTTAGGCTCATTTCACTCTTTTCAGGGAGGGAGTAAATTATCACACTGTTTTGCCTTTTCTGAGTATTATAAAAAGGGCCAATGACACTAAATCCTCCTTTTGGAATAGGAGTCCCACTCAAGACAAGAAATCTCTCAGCAGCTTTCTCTACATCACCCTGTAGAGAAGATAAGTTCTCTGATAGAGAACCATATTTTTCTTTAAGTAGGTAACTATCATTGAGAAGTTCCAAATAGCGATAACGTGTTTTAGCTTCATCGCTGAGTCGTTCTTTAAATTTACCTGTAAAAGTCACAAGGTTATCATTTTGGGCAATCTTTCGACTATCATCTTTATGAATTAAATCGAGATTGACCAAGTGCTCCACTTGGTGGCTAAACGAAACCTTTCCCCCTTTATCACTCGACAGATTTTGTACTGTCAGAATGATTAAGATAGCGGCCAATAGAAATAATAAGAACCCTCCAGGAAAACGCTTCCTTGGTTCTTGTGGTTTTTCAGGCTGATCCATTCTCTTCTTAAATGTATTCTTGAAAGACCGAAAACCTTTATTCGATCCTTTAATTTTTTTTATTACCGACATAGAAATTCCTTGGCAACCCAAAATGTTTCATCGATTAGCAAACTGCCTCAGCATCAAACCTTAGCAGCTACACTATTTTAAATAATTACCCTTTTTCTGAATAGAAAAATTTATCAAACTGCAATTAAAAGCCTAAAGAGGATAGCCAGTCATTTATCAGAAAATTCTCTATTTAGTTTAGATATTGACATCTAAAGCCTTGTGTTAAAAAACGCCCTTAAACGATGAGCATAAGCGCTTGACTGAGGGAAAAGAAAAAGAATGTGAAGAAAGCAAAGCTAGAGTAATCTTTTTTCTTATTTATCTTTTAATAAAATATTTAAGTTTTTCCCAGTAAGGCTATCTCCTACAACCTTATTCCCTTTCGTAAAAATTGGAGCCTTATCATAAAAAAATGAAGGAACATGGTGTGCTGCAAACCACTTCTTCAATTTTCTTTTAAGAAGCGGCTCGACCTCCGACAGCTTTTTCAAAGTAACACCTTCTTCAATTTTAATCTTTCCCTGCCAAAACTCTTTCCAGTCTCCATTTTCTCCTTCTGTCCAAAGTTCACTCTTTTCAAAAAAGTCAGGAAAAGGATTCTGGTAGATGAATAGGTGCGATCGAGTGATTTGAAAGGTCAAATTTCCCGATTGAATTAGGCGCGAACAACGACGCTCTCTAATGAGTTTCATGAGCACTTCAAGGGCATCGTGAGAAAAGGGGGCTAACTCTTTTAAATAGTACTTGAGCTCAACAGAGTGAATTCCTTGCTCTAAATTAAGGTAAGCACCAAAAGGGCCATAAACCAGTTTTTTTTCAATCTCTTCCCCTTTTTCTTCAAAATAGTCGGCGAGTTCCTGGCACATTTTTCCAATTCTAGCAAAATTTCCCTCCATCCTCTTTCCAAAAATTTCCTCTAGAGTGGGGAAAAGTGTTTGTCTCATTCTAGAACGGAGGTATTTGGGATCTTGATTCGTAGGGTCTTCAAAGTAGTGGAGTTTTTTTCTATGAAGGTAAGTCAAGAGGTCTTTTTTTTTTAAAGAAAGAAGGGGACGCCACACGGAAAGGTTTTCAATAGACCGTTCAGCATATAGGCCTCCGAGACCTCTCAACCCTGCCCCTTCTGCGACCCGTTTGAATACTGTTTCAGCATGATCACCACTGTGGTGAGCTAGAAGCAGAGCTTGATAATGATGCTCTGAATGAAGAGCGCAGAAGAATTTTAACCTTTCATTTCGAGAGCGATTTTCAAGATCTCTTCCCTCCATCTTTTCTAATCGATGGAGATAAAAAGGAAGTGAATGGTACTTAGACATTTGGCGAAGGGTCTCTGCCTCTCTTCCACTTTCTTCGCGCCATCCATGATCTACGTGTGCTACATGGAGAAAAAAATTGAGTTCCTTCTTAGCCTCCATGAGAAAATGAAGCAACGCCATAGAATCTGGTCCCCCTGAAAGCCCCAGAAGAAGAGTCGAACCCTTTTTTAATCGGAGAATTAGAAAATCTTTTACAATACGATCGTACATCGCTTCTTTCGACAAAAAAGGAATTAGGATACACTAAGAGGGATTTATTTTGCATAATTAAGGTAATAAATGCCTCTCGTGTGGCGATTGCTTCTTCGTAACTATTTTCAAGTTTTTTTTCTATGTGTCGTTGGGTTTATCTCCGTCCTACTCGTTACGCGGATTCAGGAAATTGCGCGTCTTGTTGCCTTAAACTCTCATTTAGGTAAGGTTCTTCTCTTTACACTCTTTCAAATCCCCCATATCCTCCCCATCGCGATTCCGATTTCTGGATTAATTTCAGCAATTCTTCTTTTGCAGCGCCTTTCCCATACCCAAGAACTCACCGCCTTTCGAGCCTCAGGCATTGGAGTCAAAACACTCGGAACTCCCCTACTTATGGCTGCCTTTCTTCTTTCTGTTGTGAATTTTGCAATTGTCGCAGAAGTCACTCCAAGATGTCGCCACCTCTCCCAAAACTTAATTCAGAGCGCAACAACCATCAACCCTCTATTTTTAATAAAAAAATCTAAGATGCTCAAACTTCAAGACTCTTATGTCGACATGAAGATGACACACCTAGGAAGAGAAGCTAAAGACATCATTTTTGCAGTCAAAAATGAATCAACTGACCGCATCAGTTTAATGACAGCCAAAAAATTTGCTGTTAATGATAACTTAATGACAGGAAGTCAAGTGACCATTATCTCCAATATCCCTGAAGAGCCTGATTTTTTTGATAGCTTAATTATCGAAAACCAGGAGACAATGTCGACTTCTGCCTCAGCTCTCTCAGATCTCATGAAAAAAAGTACTCACAGACTGGGGATGGAACATCTTCCAATGACAACACTCCTGCACACATTTTCCGACCCAGATGCAAACATCAAAATAATAAATCGGGCAAAATTTGAATTTTGCCGCCGCCTCTTTTTTCCATCCATTACTTTTGCTTTTAATCTCTTAGGCTTTTCCTTGGGAATGCAAATTGGACGGGGACAAAAGAAAAAGGGGCTTTATTGGGCGACCCTCCTCTCAGGATTTACTTTTATCTGTTCAATTGCCGCAAAATCATTCCAGCTTTCCCCTCACAAGGTCATTTTCTTTTATTCTCTCCCATTGATGATTCTCCTCTTTGCTTCGTATTGGTTTCAAAAACGGATCCTAGGAGGAATTGAATGATATTTACAAAAATCTGGCAACGTTATCTATTAAAAGAGATTTTCAAGGTTTTCTTTCTGTTTTTGTTCTGCTTTTTCTTCTTATACGTTTTGATTGATTACTCAATGCACATACAAGAAATCCTAAAGAATGATCAAATCTCTTGGGGGGATTTGTCTATTTATTATGGAATGCTTTTTTTAAAACGATGTGACCTCCTTCTCCCTCTATCTTTATTGATTTCAAGTGTAAAGATTCTAACAAGCTTGAATAAGCGAAATGAACTCCTTGCATTTCAAGCAGCTGGCATCCCTGTTTATCACCTCATCCGTCCTTTCTTTTTTGTAGGGCTGATCTGCGTTGCAGCGAACTATTACAACTTTGAAGTTCTAGCCCCAAAGTCGCTTAACTACATTGATCACTTTGAACAAAAATACCTAAAGAAAAAAAAATCTCACAAAAAGACTGAAACAGCGGTTCATTCTCTTTCCTTAGAAGATGGTACGCGCTTCCTCTATCAGTCTTACAATACTGAAAAAAAAGAATTTGTTGATATTTTCTGGGTGCACTCTTCTGATGAAATCTATCATATGAAAACGCTACAAATTAGATCTCCTCACCCAGTAGGAACCTTTGTCGACCATATGAAACGGAATGAAAAAGGACAGATAGAAAAGGTCTCTTCCTTTTCAAGGCACTCTTTTGAATCGCTCTATTTAAACTTTGATTTACAAGATTATTTTGAGCAGTCAATGGAAAACCGATCGATGACTCAATTAGCAACCATGGCGCTTAATAAAACCCGTCTCTTTCATGAAAACCGCTGGCTTGTTCACACTTACCTCTACTTTAAACTTTTTATGCCTTGGCTTCCTGTTCTGGTTCTGATTGGATTGATTCCCTTCTGCGTCGTTTCAAGTCGAAATGACCCAACTTTTATTATTTTCTCTCTAACAGTTTTTGGATACATCGCATTTTTTACCATCATGGATGGGTGTGTTATTCTGGGAGAGCTACATGTCGTCCCCCCATTTTGGGCAATCTTCACCCTCCCGATCGCTTTTTTCTTCATTTTTGGGCCCCGATTCATTAAAATGTGCATCAGATGAATTACAAAAAATTAATAATCCCCCCTTCTCTGATCCTTCTTGTATATTTGAGCTGGTTCAATCCTCTGACACGGATTTGGTGGGATGCTATTGATCTCAAGACATTTACTTTTCTTAATTCTTGGGTTCACCATAGTGTTTTTTGGCAAAGCTTTTGGGCATTTACAGGACATCGCATTATGGATTGGATCCATGATCTTTTGATGTTCCTTTTTTTCTTTATTAATATCTTTTGCGCAGCAGCTTCTTTTAAGAAGAAAAAGGTTGCTGAAATGATCTTTTCGGCCTTGTTTATTGCACTCGTGATTTGTATGGTCAATGGAATCCTTTTCCCAGAGTTCATCCACGTTCCACGGAAGAGTCCTACGATAGTCGATAAAAGCGCTTTTCGACTCTCTAGTGTTGTGGATTGGATCAAGGTTAAGGACCATTCTCGAAAAAGCTTTCCTGGAGATCATGCAACGACGGCCACTCTGTTTACTTGCCTGATCTTCTACCTAATGGGAAAACGGGCCGGATTTATTGCTATCCTTTATGCGATCTTTTTTTGTTTGCCCCGTCTAATTGCAGGAGCACACTGGCTCACAGACAACTTAATCGGAAGCGCTTCGATAGCCATCTTGGCCTCCAGTCTTGCTTTTGGAACTCCTTTTGCTAACTGGTGCATCAACGGAATTGAAAAACTACTTATAAGGAGAAAAAAGTCATGTCCGGAGTCCTAAAAGATTATGAAAAATTAAAGGAACGAGGAAAGGATCTCCGCCTACTTTCTTCGGTTTCTATGCTCCTTGAGTGGGATCAAGAAACCTTTATGCCAAAGGATGGGATTGATTTTCGTTCAAGCCAAATTGAGCTTGTTACCTCCCTCATGCATAAAGAAAAGACAAGTACCGAGTACAAACACGCTCTTGAAAAATTAATTGATCTTGAATCTGGTGAAGTGAGATCCGATGCTCTTGATGGAAGAAAAAAGGCCTCCTTAAGAGAATTTCGTTCTGATTTTCTTCAAGAGGCCAAGCTTCCTAATGCCTTTGTCAAAAAACTTGCAAAAGCAACCTCTCAGGGTGTAAATGCTTGGCAGCATGCCAAGAAAGATAACAATTACGAGGCATTCCTCCCTCATCTGAAAGAAATCGTTGCTCTTCATAAAGAAAAAGTAGATTACCTTGGTTATGATGAGCACCCCTACGACGCTCTTTTAAATCTCTATGAACCGGGGATGACTTCAAAAAAACTTGACTCTCTTTTTGGAGTGCTGAAGCCTTTTTTAACCGATCTTACGAGGAAACTCTCCAAAAAAGGAGAAGAAATGGCTTTTCTTTCGGCCAGCTATCCTCTGAATGAACAGCAAAAATTCAACCATTTTCTTCTAGAAAAAATGGGAGTAGATTTAAATAGAGCACGGCTTGATTTTTCTGCCCATCCATTCTGTACGGGTTTCAATCCTCATGATGTGCGCTTTACAACCTTCACCAGTACAACTTCTTTCTTTAATAGTATCTTCGCTGTTCTTCATGAAGGCGGACACGCCCTTTATGAGCTTGGCCTTCCTTATGAAGATCTAGGAACCCCCCTTGCTGACGCATGTTCTTTAGGTGTTCATGAAAGCCAGTCTCGTTGGTGGGAATGTTTTATTGGACAAGGGCGCCCCTTGTGGGAGTTTGCTTTCCCCCATCTCGAAAAAGCTTTTCCAAAACAACTTAAAGGGGTCACGCTTGATCACTTTATTAATACTATTAACCATGTGGAACCCTCTCTGATTCGCGTCTATGCTGATGAGGTGACTTACATCCTCCACATCATTATCCGTTATGAAATTGAAAAGGAATTTATCACAGGATCAATCGATCTGGCTGATCTTCCACGTATCTGGAATAAGAAAATGGAAGAGTCTCTCGGGATTGTCCCAAACACCGATGCCGATGGATGCCTTCAAGATATCCACTGGGCTTTTGGCTTAATTGGATATTTTCCTACCTATGCCCTTGGGAATCTCTACTCCGGACAAGTCTTCGAAACCTTCACACAAACTTTTCCAAACTATGCAACTTCAATAGCCGATGGAAATCTCTCTTTTATCCAAAAGTTCCTCTACGAAAAAATTCACTGTCATGGCCGCGAATTCCACTCACTTGAACTTATTGAAAATGCCACAGGGTCTCCTCTTTCCCCTCAACCTTATATGGATTATCTAAAATCTAAGTATTGATCTATTTCACGACGTTCTAGCGACTATTCCCGTATTTACGGTGGCCATTTGCTCAACAAAAAAGTCCTGAGGTGATCCCCAGGACTTCGTGTAAAAAGAAAAGAGAGGTAAATTTTAACGCTTAGAGAATTGAAAGCGTTTTCTTGCACCAGCAAGACCATATTTCTTACGCTCACGCTTACGAGGATCTCTAGTGAGAAACCCTTCACCTTTGAGAGAAGCTCGTCTCTCTTCGTCTTCCTTAACGAGAGCACGTGCAATTCCGAGTCTTGCAGCGATCATTTGACCTTGGATTCCGCCCCCTTTGGCGCGGATAATAATGTCATAATTATTTTCGAGTTGTAATTTAACAAGAGGGGAAAGGATTGTTTCTCTTTGAAGCTCAGTTGTAAAATACTCTTCAATTTTCCGTCCATTGACGTCAATATTTCCTTTTCCGCGGCGAAGTCTTACTGCAGCGATCGCTCGCTTTCGTCTTCCAACTCCGATTGATTCTTTCTTCGTTGCCATAGTTTCCTTATACCTCTACAAATAGGGGTTTTTGCGCTGCTAGGTTGTGAGTCTCCCCTGCAAAAATACGTAGTCTTTTAAGTTGTGCTTTCCCCAGCTTTGTCTTGGGCATCATCCCTTGAACAGCATGCCGGAGGATATAGGTCGGTTTTCTTTCTTTCATTACACGATAAGGGATCTCTCTGAGACCACCGATATGCCCAGTGTAGTGTCGATATACTTTTTGAGCTTCTTTATTTCCACTGACAACCACATGCTCAGCATTAAGAATGATCACTCCATCCCCGCTGTCAACGTGAGGTGTGAAGTTTGTTTTGTGCTTCCCACGCAATATCTGGGCGACTTCGGAAGCAAATCTACCTAAAGTCTTTCCCTTTGCATCGAGAGTCACCCATCCTTTTGCAGCTTGAGCTTCTTCTTTGGTCAGTAGAATGGTCGAATCTTTTCGTTTAGCCATTTCTGGTTCCTTTCTCATTAACGTTTGAGGCAACAATATACAGGTTCTGCCTTTTTTTTGCCAACCCTTTCGTTGACTAAATTTTTCTTTGAACCCCTGAGAGGGTGAATTCTATCCTTGAAAATTTGAATGCATTTGGGTTAAACTCGGCACTTATGGATAAGCCAAAAACATTTTTTATGCGTACCTACGGGTGCCAAATGAACGAACTAGACTCTGAAATAATGATTGGACAACTCCTCAAGCGCGGGCTGAAACGGGTCTATAACGAAAAGGAGGGAGACCTTCTCCTCTTTAACACATGCTCAATCCGAGACCTTGCAGAACGAAAAGTCATGGGGAAAATCGGGCAGCTCGGTAGAGGAAAGAAGAAGCAACTCATTGGAATTACCGGTTGTATGGCAATGGCCAAAAAAGACACACTTTTTAAAAAACTTCCTAATGTTGACTTCGTGATTGGAACTAATAATATCACCGATCTAGACACTGTTCTAAGCAATCTCTTAGAGACCGGGAGGCAACAAATCCGAACCGACGACCAATTCGAAGAAAATCTTGATTATCTGGTTGCGAGTCGAGATGACAAATATAAGGCTCACGTCTCCATTATTCGAGGATGTGACAAATTTTGTACCTACTGCGTTGTCCCCTACACCCGAGGTCAAGAAGTCTCTCGCCCCTCTGAAGATATCGAAAAAGAAGTCCGCCTCCTCGCTGACCAAGGATATAAAGAAATCACCCTCCTCGGACAAAATGTAAACAGCTATGGAAAAGACAAGCCCGACTGGCAGGAACTCTTCCACGACCTTCTCTACCGCCTTGATAAAGTAAGTGGGATTGAGCGCATCCGTTTCATGACAAGCCACCCCATCGACATCACACGCGAGCTTATGGAAGCCATTCGAGACCTCCCCTCCCTCTGCGAGTTTGTCCATTTTCCGATTCAAGCAGGATCCAGCCGTATTCTAAAGAAGATGCATCGGATCTACACCAAAGAGCAATACTTTGAAAAGGTTTCTCTACTAAAGGAAATTGTCCCTAATGTTTCGCTCGGCACAGACATTATTGTGGGTTTTCCAACGGAAACCGAAGAAGAATTCGAAGAAACTCTAGAGGTTTTCCGCCAGGTCCGCTACTCTGTTGCCTTCCTCTATACTTATAGCCCTCGAAAGGGAACCCCTGCAATGCGTTGGAAGGATGATATCCCAGAGGATGTCAAAGAAAAACGCCTCCAGCGTCTCATTGCTCTTCATGAAGAAATCTCTTCAGAAGAACGCCGTAGCTTTCTGGGAAATGAAGCAGAAGTCCTTGTCGAAAGAAAGAACCGTGATGGTCAGCTCAAAGGACGCACCCGCTGTTGGAAAAAGGTAATTTTTCCAGGAGATGATTCCATGATCGGTACACTGCAAAGTGTAAAGCTCCACAGCTGCAATCATCAAACCCTCATCGGAGAATCCGCTTCTACATCATAAGTTCTCTTTCGGGAGCTTCGCCATCTTTGATGAAAGCCGCAATGAAGATCCCTACAAGAAACCAGGTCACCACAAGATCTGTAATCATGAAAAAAGTGAATTTCCACCCAGCACCAAACCAGTTCCAATCTGGAATAAAACCCAGTACCCCAATGGTGAGTCCAACAATCGTTACAAAGAGAAGACGTCCCTTATAACTCATATCAATAGCTTGTTTTAGAAGCCAACAAATGAGAATAGCTCCAGCAAACTGGGTTAAAAAAGAATAGAAGTGGATTTTGAAGCTTGTAGGATCGGTTCCTTGCAGCTTAACTTGTGCGTAAACCAAAGGTCCTTTCTTCATTGAGGCTTTCTGCTCATCAAGATTTTGAGAGATTTCCCCTGGAGAAAAATCAGCATCTGTCGACTTGAAATAAGGGGCAATGTAGACTCCACCTTTAGGCGCATTTTCCTTGACTACCCACGAGACAAATTCCTGGTTAGAAAACTTATTCATGGCAGAGTCGTGCCAAGGCAAAATGGCCCATGAAACAAAGGACCACGCAAAAGCAATGATGGCACCAATAAATCCACCGAAAATAACTTTGATCATAACACCACCTTAAGGTTAGAGCTTAGAGTAACTGTTACAGCATTTTTTGAAAAGAAGCCTCGTCAAGAATAGAGACTCCAAGATCTTTGGCTTTATCATATTTAGAGCCAGGATCCTCGCCGACAAGGATAAAATCGGTTTTTTTACTCACACTTCCGCTCACTTTTCCTCCTCTTTCTTTAATGAGAGCTCCGGCTTCGCTGCGGGTAAAAGCGTCAAGAGATCCTGTTAGAACAAAAGCTTTTCCTGCAAAAAGATGCCCCTCAATTTTTTTCATCTGCGCAGTTGGTGCTACTCCAAGTTCTAAAAGAGCAGCAACCTCTGTTTGATAATCTTCATTTCCCAAAAACTCAACAATAGAGCTAGCCACCTTTTCGCCAATCCCGTCGATCCCACAAAGCTCCTCTTCTATCATCTCAGAAAGCTTGCTAATGCTTCCTGAGGCATCTGCGAGAAGTCCTGCTGTTCCTTCACCCACGTAGGGGATTCCAATTGCAAAGATAAAACGGGCCAAAGTTGTTTTTTTTGATTTCTCAATACTATTAAGAAGATTCTCGATCGATTTTTCCTTAAAGCCTTCGATCTGCTCCAATTCTTTTTCTGTCAATCGATAAAGGTCGGATGGGGTTGAAACAAATCCTATCTCAATAAGCTTCTTTACGATCTCGGGACCAAGATGGCCGATATCCATCGCATTTTTACTAGCAAAAAAAGAAATTTTCCTTAGATTTCGGCCTCCACAGGTTGCTTTGTTAGGACAGCGGACCGCTACTTCACCTTCCTTGCGAACAACCTCTGATCCACACACCAAACATTGATCCGGCATGATCCAAGGTTTCGACCCAGAAAGGCGCTTTACTATCAAAACCTCAACAACTTTGGGGATGACATCCCCTCCTTTTTCAATTACAACACTGTCTCCTTCCCGAATGTCTTTCCGAGCCACTTCTTCTTCATTATGGAGTGTTGCGCGCGCAATAATGCTACCCGCAAGAGAAACGGGCTTCAAATCGGCAACGGGAGTGAGAACACCTGTTCGTCCGACCTGAATATGGATCTTTTCAACCACTGTTTCAGCCTGCTGAGGGGCAAACTTGTAGGCCGCTGCCCAGCGGGGACTTTTTGCAGTTGCCCCTAACGTGTCGTGATACCAGAGCTCGTTGACCTTAATAACAACCCCATCAATTTCAAAAGGGAGCCCATCTCTAACCGTTTCAATATGGTCAATAAAAGCAAAGATTTCATCGACATTTCTACACACTTGAAAATGTTTGTTGCTTCCAACAGGAAGGCCCAACTTTTTCAGATATGCATGAATTTCTGATTGGAAAGAGAGCCCAGAGCCTATTGCATTATACGCTACAATATCGAGCTTCCGTTTTGCTACCTCTGTATGATCTAAAAGTTTGAGCGAACCTGCTGCTGCGTTCCGCGGGTTTGCCCATATAGTATCTCCTGCTTCTTCGCGTTCACGATTCATCTCAATAAAGTCATGTCTTGGAATGAAGACTTCGCCTCGTACTTCAATCGTGACTTGTTCATTAAGTTTATGGGGAATACTCCGAATTGTTTTCACATTGGTCGTAATGTCATCGCCCCTCTTTCCATTCCCTCGAGTCACAGCGCGCAGTAGCACCCCTTCCGCGTAATGGAGAGAAATTGCCACTCCATCTATTTTGAGCTCAACGCAATAATTAACTTTCCTCCCCTCTAAGTTTTTGTCGACCCGCTTGATAAAGTCTGCAACTTCTTCCTTCGAGTAGGTATTACTCAAAGAAAGCATCGGATGCTCATGCTTTACCTGGGAAAATCCTTTCATAGGCATCTCCCCAACCCTTTTTGTCGGGGTGTCTTTTGGTGCCCATTCGGGGTGCTTCTCTTCGAGTTTCTCCACCTTTTTGACAAGGAGATCATATTCATAATCGGTAATCTCAGGTTGAGATTTATGAAAATAAAGCCCGTTATGCTTTTGTATTTCTTGAAGAAGAGTTAAATATTCGTCTTTGGTCATAATTGAATGATTAAGGTTGAAAGAGGAGGCAGCGAGAGCCGGACCCCTTGTTTCTCTATGGTAATGTCATGGTTTATTATGCCACATCCTCCAAATTCTTTTGAATCAGTAGAAAAAATTTCTTTCGGAGATGCGCACTTTTTCATCGGCACAAGATAGTGGCTGATCTCTTCAGGAGAAAAATGGTGGATACAGAGGAGTGTTTCTCCTTCTCCCTTCCTAAGGTAAGAGAAAACACTATTTGTCTGATCTGAATGGTTAACCCATTCAAATCCTTTTTTCGAAAAATCATTTTCGTATAGAGCAGGATGTTTTTTATAAAAAACATTCAACTGTATCACACACTCTTGAAGCTGTTGATGATAGGGCATTCCAAGCACATCCCAATGGATCTCTTCTTTGCAATTCCACTCAAGCCACTGTCCGAACTCCCCTCCCATAAAAAGAAGCTTTTTTCCAGGATGACAGATCATATAGCTTAAAAGGAGGCGGAGATTTGCAAACTTTTCCCATTCGCTTCCTGGCATCTTTGAGAGAAGACTCTTTTTTTTGTGCACCACTTCATCATGAGAAAGCGGAAGAAGGTGATGTTCATCATAAAAATAGATCATCTCATGAACAAGAAGGTGATGAGCAGACGCCCGGTGCTCATGAGAAGTTTGAAAGTATTTTAAGGTGTCATTCATCCACCCAAGGTTCCAGCGCAGATCAAACCCCAAACCTTTAGAATCAGTTACGCCAGGAAAAGCATTCGATTCTTCTGCAACCATCAATACTGAAGGAAACTGCTCGTGCACCACTTGGTTTAAAGATTGCAAAAAGCGAATCGCTTCTAGGTTCTCGTTTCCCCCATCGGCATTGGGGACCCATTCCCCTTCCTTTCTTCCAAAATCAAGGTATACAATTGAGGAAACCGCATCCACACGGAGACCATCGATATGCATTTTATCGAGGTAATAAAGGGCACTTCCAAGCAAAAAATTCGCCACTTCATGCCTCCCAAAATTGAAAATATGGGTGTTCCACTGAGGATGATACCCCTGGAGAGGATCTTCATGTTCATAAAGATAGGTTCCATCAAATTGAGCAATTGAATGCTCATCTTTTGGGAAATGACCAGGAACCCAATCTAAAATCACCCCTATTCCATTTTGATGAAGCTGATCGACAAGGAACTGAAAATCTTCAACCGTTCCATAGCGGCGAGAAATCGCATAAAATCCTGTGACCTGATATCCCCAAGATTCATCAAAAGGATGACCCATTACCGGCATAAATTCAACGTGGGAATATCCCATTTTTTTGACATAAGCAACCAAGAGAGAAGCAATTGCGCGATATCCTATAAAATCTCGACCCTTTTTCCTCCATGCTCCTAAGTGAACCTCATAGATATTCAATGGTTTATTCAAACACCTCGTGCGGTTTTCCATCCATTCGTGGTCCTTCCAAGCGTGGTGATCAATCCGAGCGACAACAGAGGCAGTATCAGGCCGCATTTCCCCTTGATATCCGTAAGGGTCTGCTTTTTTTTTGATCACCCCTGCTAAAGTTTCAACTGCAAACTTATATTTTTCTCCCTCTTTAAGACCTGGAATAAAAAGCTCCCATACTCCGGATGAACCCATCATCCGCATTGGATTTCTACTGATATCCCAGTCGTTGAAATCTCCAATCAACGAAACATGCTTGGCACAAGGAGCCCAGACAGCAAACTTTACTCCTTCCACTTCCTCGTGAATACAAATCCGACCACCCATTACATCATCGATATTCAAATGCCTTCCCTCTCCCAGAAGGCTCTCATCTTCTCGGGAAAATGTTGGGGTAAAAGCGTAAGGATCATAGGCCACCAGGCCACTTGGATGATGGATTAGATAATCTTTTTTGGTCAGAGAAGATTCAGAATCGTATTCAAAAAAACCTTCCTCACTTTTTTTTAGAGGAAGTCTCTTTCCTTTAACCTCAAGATCTACCTCCACTAAAAGGCGAATTTTTTTTCCTCCATGATGGAGGCCAAGGAAGCTGTGAGGATCAGTCATTTCCATACCCGGTCATCTTACTGATGACACTCCCTCCTTGTCTACTATTTTCTAATAGAATATACTTATTGAATATGAATAAGGCATTAATTTTATTATTAGTATTTTGTGGATCTTTATTTGGGAAAACTAAAGTTACTTTTATTGTAAATCCCATATCTGGAGTAGGAAAACAAAAGAAGATTGAGCGGATTGTCAAAAAAAATCTCAATCGCATGGCCTTTGACTACGAAATTCTCTACACAGCCTACCATAAACATGCCACAGAACTTAGCGCCGGAGCGATTAGGCGAGGGTCTGAAATTATTGTCGCTGTCGGAGGAGATGGATCGGTTAATGAAGTGGCTCAAGGAATGATCGGATCGCATGCAACGTTAGCCATTGTGCCTACCGGCTCAGGAAATGGGTTTGCCCGCCATTTGGATATTCCTACCGACACTGCCAAAGCAATCCAAATCATCAACGAGCAGCATGACCAATGGATCGATACCGTTCAGATTAATGAAGAAGCATACTTGGGAGTCGCTGGAATCGGTTTTGACGCTGATGTGAGTGCTACGTTTGCCAATTTTAATATCCGCGGCCCTGCCTCTTACCTCCTTGCCGTTCTCTCCGAACTTCCCCAATACAAACCGCAATACTATGATCTCATTATTGACGGAAAGCCCCTCCATAAAAAAGCGTTTCTCATTTGCTTTGCAAATACCAAACAGTATGGAAACAATGCTTTCATCGCCCCCAATGCAAAAATCGACGATGGCTTTCTAGATGTAATTATCTGGAAAGAATTCCCCCCTCATGCAGCCCCTAAACTTGTCCATGATCTATTCACTAAACACCTTGAAGATTCCAAGTATACTGAAACCTTCCGCTGCCAAGAAGTGATCCTTAAAAAACCACTTAAAACTCTTCATATCGATGGAGAGCCCCTCGACTTTGATGGAGACGTCTATATTCGGGTCCTTCCCTCTTCCTTAAAAATCCTTACTCCCAGCTCAGATGAATAAATCTGAGTTTTGGTTTTTTTGGCTGCAATCATGAATCTATCCTGAATTAAAGTAGGCAACCAATCCACTGATTAAGTTTACTAAAAAATTCGAAAGACTTCTATAGATAAAGTGAATTATTTTAGTTATAAAAAGTGAGCTTTTGGCGCCTCTATTACCTCTACTTTTGGAAACGATCAAGAATATAAAGGGTATCCGCTTTGAGAGTGATTGTCTCTCCGGCTTTGAGAGTCTTTCCGCGCCCCCTTCTCCCTAAGCGCAGTCGAAATGAATCGATAGAAGATTGGAAAGTAAAGGTGACATCCTGAGCTTCTTTAGGATGGAGCACTAGACACCGAATCAATTTTTTAGACCATTCCAAGTCAGCTATCAAGGTATCATTTAGTTGGATATGGATAAAGCGCCCTGCGTGAAGTTCTTTAGGAAGACAGGGAAGGATTGTAATCCCTTTTTCCCGTTTTTGAACGAGAAGACTGCGGATCAAACGAGCCCCTTCCCCAAGGAGAACAAGTGGAGATGCTTCTTTTGGAATCATATCCTCCTTTTCTTGATACCCAAGGTGGTCTGCATCGGTAAGTCGCGGGGAAAGGATCCCTTCAAAGCCAGCTTTAAAAAGCTCGATAAATGAGTTTCCAATTTTATCGTTCTCCTTTGCTTCAATCTGCTTTTTGCAAGATGCAAGGAGGCGCGACATACCTGCTTCTAAAATCGGATGACTCGGCACATGTTTCCCAAGCTCGAACCAAATAGGAAGAATTTCTTCAACGCTCTGTCTCCTTCTGACAAGAGCCCAATCTTGCTTCTTAGAACATCCAAAATGCATTTTCTCTCCACGCATTTTAGGAAATGCCGAAAGAGCTGTAGGGATAATCAGCTCCTCTTTGCGCCTCAGAATTTTTGTTTCCCCCTCAAAAGTAAATGGAATCCCTTCTTCGGGTCCTCTTTCGAAAAAGAGGACAATTTCATGAGCAGAGGCTACAAGGCGGTAAGAAAAATATCCCTGCGGTCCTTCTCCGAATACACGAATCCAGTGTCTTTCTAAATCTTGCATCACGGTAAAACGCACCAGAGGCCCCTCTATTTGAGGAATCACAAAAAGATTCTGCTTCCCACCGATTGACAAAAGACTTTCTAACTGAATCTTGGCTGGGAATATCGTCGCTTTCCAAGAGCTTCTAGGAATAAGTAGGGAGGTTCCCGCTTCATGCGAAAAGGGTTTGTATTTTTCTGTCAGCTTTATTTTCACCGATGAAACCTTCAGGGTTGTTACCTGCGATTTTTACTTTAATTAATGTATTAGGTCGAAGGTCTTTTTTGGGAACAAATACAGGAAGAAAATTTTCCGTATGCCCCATCAAATAACCCGGACGCTCCTCAGTTTCCAGTAGGACTGAAAATTCTTGACCCAGCAGATCCTCTCGAAGAGAAAAAGCATTTTGATTAGCCACTTCTAAGAGCTTTGTTTTTCTCTCTGCAATCACTTCCCGAGAAACCTTATTTGGCATTCGTGAAGCCCTTGTCTTAGGACGGTCGCTATAAGGGAACATGTGAACCTTTACAAAGCGGACCTCCCGCATCAGCTGCAACGTCTCCTCAAACTCTTCCTCAGTCTCACCAGGAAAACCAACAATAATGTCAGTTGTAAAGGTGAACAGAGGATGTGCTTTTTGAAGCTTTGTAGTTGCATCTAAAAAATCCTGTTTAGTGTACTTGCGTCGCATCCGTTTTAAGGTCATATTTGATCCTGATTGAAGGACAATATGCATGGAAGGACACGTTTTTTCTCCATTAATCACGGCATCGAGAAGATCATCATCGATTTCATCAGGATCAATAGATGAAATACGAATCCGCTCCAAACCTTCCACTTTATCGACTTGACGCACTAAGTCACTCAACCTTTCCGGACCAAAATCTCCAATATTAATTCCCGTCAAGACCACTTCTTTGTATCCATTTTCAACAAGCGAATCGATCTCTCGTAGGATATCGAGCATCTTTTTAGAACGAGAACGCCCTCGCACAAACGGAATCACGCAATAACTACAGTATGAATTACATCCATCTTGAATTTTCACGAAAGCGCGGGTATGCGCTTCAAAACGCTCGATACAAAACTCTGGCCATTCCATTTCAGGAAAGATTGTTGGAAGAAGCTCTTCTTTTTTTCTATTGGGAATGACATCCGTCACTTCAGGAAGAGCTTCAAGCTCTTTTCTTGAACGCTCTGCTAAACATCCTGTCACTACAAGCCTCGAGGGATTATAATCGCGAGCAAGCTTCCGAATTTGATAAAGTGAGCGCTTATCTGCAGACTGAGTCACAGTGCATGTATTTACAATACACAGATCCGCCCTATCTCCTTTGCTAGCTTCTTGATACCCCTGGTTCTTAAGTTGGTCTAAAAAAGCCTGCGATTCATATTGGTTAGTTCTACACCCTAAAGTGACAACTTTATATTTCTTCATGCAGAGCATTATGCCAACTTCCCTTGGAAATTCCTACGAAAAAATTCACGAATTGTCTATACTAGCCTGATTAAAGGAGAATTTTTATGCCTCAAAGTCCAGTTTCAATGGCAGTTGCATTATTTTTTGTCATTAATGCCCTAGGAAATATACCCCTATATCTTTCTCTACTTGGTCGATATTCCATCCAAAAGCAGCGCTTTATCCTCCTTCGAGAATTTGGGTTTGCCCTTGCGATTCTTCTCCTTTTTAATTATTTCGGAAGCGGTATTTTTAACGTTCTTGGGATCAATGAACACATCCTTGGAATGGCTGGAGGAATCCTCCTCCTCCTTATTTCAATTACGATGATTTTCCCTTCAGAAGATAAGAGGAAAGGGCCTCAACATGAGCCCATGATTGTTCCCCTTGCTACCCCTGTTATTGCAGGTCCCGGCTCCATCACTGCTGTAATGCTCTACTCATCACGAGTAGAAAACTCTCTCCTCATGACAGGAATTATTTGCGCTGCAATGGTCGTTTCCTGCGTGATTGCTCTTCTTTCCTCATTTTTCAAATATGGTCTTGGTGAAAAAGGACTTGTTGCATTTGAGCGCCTCGGTGGAATGATTGTCGCCCTCATTGCTGTACAGATGTTTGCCACTGGCGCTATTGAGCTTGTAAAAACTAGCTTCTCTCTATAAATAGAGAGATATTTGAGCTATACAGTAAAGAAATTATTTGAATTTTCAGGAGTTAGCATCATTTGTAGGCATCAAAAAAATCCTTTAGAATTTTTCAGCTTGCAAGATGTACGCATCTTCCATCTTTAAAAGAGCAACTTCTGTTGAAACCGGATTCGAACACCCGTCGTCATTAAGATACCATTGGTTTTCAATTTTCTGATATTCGACATAATGACCTCCATAAGAACACTCGCCTTGATGAACAACAAAACCCTTCACTACGTGAGGTTCATCTCTTTTATCTAGTTGGATGTGTCCACCTGAAGGAATGATGACCCTCGTCTTAATCTTTTGGGGAGCACCCCCGTTTCCATATCTTTGCCACTCAAAACGTTTAAAAGATATTGTAACGCTCTTTCCAGCCGAAAAAACAGTCTCTCTTTCTATTTGCTGTCCTTTTGAGATTTGATCGCCTGAACTTAGCTCTACAGTATAATCACCATCTTCAAGAGAAGTTGCTCCTTCTTTTTGAAAGCCCATTTCAAAAACTTTTTCAAATTCTACCTTATCTCCCATATTCTTTAAGGGGAGATTAAGAATGTTTCCGGCTTGGTCTTTATTGAATTGTTTTTGAACTCTTAAAGCATATCGACCATCTGTTTTCACCTTAACACTAACTACCTTAGCTCCAATTATGTTACTAACAACGGCGTTTATTGAACTTGCAGGAATAGTAAACTCAAGTATACTTGTAGATTGCATAAAGTTTTGTGACTCAACATATTTAAATAGAGCTGCAGTCAACACCTCTTCTGCATCTTGATGCCCACGAGCTGGAATTTCAAATTTTGATAAACAATTTTTTCTTACACGCTCCATATCATCTTTTGTTAGAAGATCTTTAGAGTCATACTTACGATCAAATTCTCGCAATGCAGCAAAACTCTTATCGTTCTTAAATTTTTGTGAATTGAAAATTGCATCGTAAAGAGTCGGATTATTCTTCACAAGCTGATAAGTTGAAATCAAAAAACAGTTGTCAGAATGGTTTGGAATCCCTCTAAGCCCAATAGTATGTATAGGGTCTTTCAAGTTAGGACGTGCTGCTAATTCCCCATCCATAGGCCCGGTGTTAACTATTGCCCCTTGAGGTTTAACCTTGGGCGCAGGCAAGCCTTGCCTAGTTGGCTTTTTTTGGAGAACGTGCGTACTTACTGCAGTTATAACTTTTATCAGGATTCGATCAAATTTATTCCCTTTTTCAAAGGTAAGATTCAATTGATTAATATTTTTGCAAAAAGTTGCTAATTCAACTTCGGAGACTTGCAAATGGCTTAAGTTTACACCCTGAAAAGCTATATTGATGGACTTGGCTACTTCATTCTTGTCGTAGCTCACTCCCTTCATCCATGCCCACAGGCGATCTAAGCAAAAACAGCATGATCGTGATGTCGCACCATTTTTCAAACCAATGTCGCTTGTAAGAAGGCCGCCTTTATTCGCATGGTTGTTTATCTGTTTTATGATATTTGAGCACCGAAGTGTATCGCTTATTTTAGTACACATCTTCCTTACCATATTCCTGTATGTTAACTATAATTATATCATAAGTAATGATTTATAAATATCAGTTATTATGAACCAATAAATCTCTTAAAGTAAGCGACTTAATTTTTCATGAATTCAGAAGGTGTTTCCGTTAGACTTAATGACTCCCTCCTTCCAAAGAGAGGTGTAGCTCGAGCTACCGATAATAAGATGGTCATCAAGAGGAATACCGAGGAGGCGGCCAGAAGAAGCTAGGAGCTTCGTGAGCTCAATATCAGCTACCGAGGGGGAATGATTGCCGCTAGGGTGATTATGAGCAATAGCGAGGCTCGCAGCACGATGGCAGAGAGCGTGGTGAAAAATCTCTCGGGGGTGGATAATCACCTGAGTGAGGGTTCCGATACCAAGAATTTCATCATGAAATAGGTTTCCCCGCGCATCACGAAGCATAATGGCAACGCATTCTTGTTTTTTATCACGGAGTTTTGGACCAATATAAGCGTGGAGATCATCTGGGCCATAGACAGGATATTTAGGGCGGTAGGCAAGATAGTTAATTCGTTTAGCAAGGGCAAAAGTCGCTTTAAGCTGAATTGCCTTAGCCATCCCAATTCCTTTAACTTCTATGAGAGATTGAACAGAGGCATCGAAGAGGTTGGATAGACTCCCAAAACGCGCAAGGAGTTCTTCAGCAAGACTAATTACAGAAACACCGCGCCTGCCACTCCCTAGACAAATTGCAAGCAGCTCGATGAGTGAAAGGGCATCACTTCCTTGTTGAAGAAGGCGCTCACGGGGGCGCTCTTCTTTAGGAATTTGAGCAAGTGCTGTCATCCTCGATATATTCCCTTACTTTATGCTCTAGATGAGCAGGAATTTCAATTTCGATAAGCACATCATTCCCATCATAGTCTCGATGAATGAGTCTTCCTTCTTGCATAAGTTCGCTAACAAGAGCGTAGTCTTTTTGAGGAATACGAAGGCTCACAACTTTCCGCAAATCTTTGAGAACGCCCATCATCATCTGCAAGAGTTCATCAAACCCCTCTCCTACGAGTGCTGAGATCGCAACCACACGGGGATACTTTAGTTTAAAGCGGGCAATAAGCGCTTTGTTTTCAAGAGCATCAACTTTATTTAAAACAGTGATGATCGGTTTTTTTTCAGTGCTCAGTTCTTTTAGAACCTCGTAAGTAGACTCCGCATGCTCCTCCGCAAGAGGATGGTTTACATCGATGAGGTGAAGTAAGATATCAGCAAAAACTGCTTCTTCAAGAGTACTTTTAAAGGCAGCAACAAGGGCATGAGGAATCTTTCTAATGAACCCAACGGTATCAATCAACAGCACATCTTGATGGTTTGGAAGAGAAAACTTTCGAGTTGTTGTATCAAGTGTCGCAAAAAGTTTATCCTCCACGAGAACTTCTGCATCCGTAAGAGCACGCAGAAGGGTGGATTTTCCTACATTTGTATATCCAATAATAGAAAAGGTAGGAACCCCAGAACGATTTCGCGCGCGGCGCTGCACTTCACGCTGGTAGCGTACTTCTTCAATTTCCTTTCTGAGACGCGTGATCCTCTTCCGAACAAGACGCCTATCTAACTCAATCTGTCTCTCTCCTTCCCCCTTTAGAAAACCACCGCCACCAGAGGATTGTCTAGAAAGATGAGTCCACAGTCGTTTAAGCCTTGGGAGTTGGTATTGACTTCGTGCAAGCTCCACCTGCAGCATCGCCTCTTTTGTTTGAGCTCTTTGAGAAAAAATCTCTAAAATAAGTTCTGTCCGATCAATCACAGGCTTTTTGAAGAGCCTTTCGAGGTTTCGTTGTTGATTGGGGGAAATTTCATTATCAAATATCACCACGTCAGCACTTAGCTCTTCTGCTTTTACTCGAAGTTCTTCAACTTTGCCTTTTCCAAAAAAAAGGGCGGCATCAATAGATCGGATCGAACAGGGTTCATTCCCTACAACTTCAAAACCGTAGGTATAAGCAAGAGACGCAAGCTCATCAAGATGCTCTTTACAAAGGGGGAGATCTCGTGCTCGATCATAACCGCCCGCAACCAGAGCCGTTTTTAGATCGCTAATTTCATACTTAATATCTTCGTAGAGTTTGTCTTCTTTCATAAATTGATTTCAAGTCCATCATATGCAAGAAAAAAACCTTCAGGAAGACCCTTGGAGTCTTTTTCATGTTCTATTTCATGAGAAATATGCGTAAAATATGTCTTTTTTGCACCTGTTTTTTTTGCAAAGTCGATTCCTTCATCGATGCTTAAGTGTGCAACCGATTTTTCCCATCGCCTTCCACTCAATACTAGTGTGTCCAACCCTTTTAAGGAATCAAAAATTGACTCGTCATATTCCATAATGTCGGTGACATAGGCAAGGTTGTTAAAGCGGAATCCATTCACCTTCATTCCTATCTGAACATAAGAAAAATATTCCACCTTCAACCCTTCAAACATTATTTCCCCACTCTCCTTATGGAGAATCGAGAACTTAAGTTTTGTATCGTGAACAGAATCTTTAGGTAAAAAATAGTGATAACGGATTTTTAGTTCTTCATAGGTTTCTCGAGAAAGCAGGCAGGGAACAGGCTTTTTTTGCCGAAATGTGTAGATCCGAAGCTCATCAAGCCCTGCGATGTGGTCATAATGGGAATGGGTTACAATCAAACCATCAAGCGTGTCGATTCCGTACTTTAACGCTTGGGAGTGATAATCAGGACCGATGTCTACTAAAAATCGCTTCTCTCTCGAAGTTAAAAGCACTGAAGGACGGTACCTCTTGTTCTTTTTTTCTGAAGAGATGCAAGTTTCACATGAGCATCCGATCACAGGAATCCCCATTGACCCACCTGATCCTAAAAAGAGAAGTTTCAAACTAGCACCTCTTCCATCATAGTTTCTGCTAAAACTTTTCCTAAATAACTATGGTAAAGGAGCCCCCTTGAACCCATTGCTGTAAGGACGAAAAGTTTTTCATTCAGCTTTTGAGCAATAGGGTGGTAGCTTTTGCGGTTTGATACTCGGATATCCGCATGACATCCTTCAACTTTAAAAGCCCTAGTCGAGGGAATAAACTTCCCAATCTGTTTCAAAATCAACTCTGTTGCAGTTCCTAAGCAGGGCTGCTCCGTCATGTAGTCCCGTTCATATGTCGATCCTAGATAGCACCTATCTTCTCTTTCACTCATAGCAAGGTACCCTTTTCCAATAACGCTTGATTTTTCTTTCCAGTACTTGGGTTTTTGACACACAAGAATCTGCCCTTTATTAAACCTCAGGCCAAGGGCCCTTCCGGCTTCAAATGCACGAATCCCCCCTCCGGCAGCTAGAACTACTTGATCAAATTCCCTCAGATCGGAGAGTGAAACGTTTTGTTTTATAAGACGTGCTCCTTGCTCTTCACATGCCTTCCAGAGCCCCTTTAAGTAAAGACTTGCGTGAACGGTGATTCCAGAACGAATAAAGATACCAGGAAGATAATGGCTTCCTGGAGCAAATATGTGGCACTTTTCAGCACCCCACCATTCGATATCCTCTCGCTCTTCTGCCCGCTCTTTAAAAGCCTTTTCTTGTTTCTCTGTAAGCGCAAATCTTAAGATTCCCGTCTCTCTGTAAACATCTGTCCCCACAAGCCTCAAGAGTTTTCTTGTTGCAGCAAGCCCTTCTTCGCCTTTCCAAGAAAGACGTGCTGTTTCTCCAGGGTAGGAATGGAGTAATCCCGAGGCTATGCCAGAGGCGCCGCCTCCAACTCCTTTCTCATCGAAAACGGTAATGTTTCCACCCATTTGTTGGAGGTGGTAGCAAACGCCTAGACCAGAAAAGCCAGCGCCAATAATAGCAATCTTTTTCATGCAGTCATCTTAGGATATTTCTTCTGCATTAGAGCATAACTCTCAACAGCAAAATTAAAAAAGAAAAGAATTCCGGGAGTAAGCATTGCGCAGAAGGGAATCATGACAAAAAACCATTGAAGAGCGATTGCCAGTGTCTCCGTGCGGATAAAAAAGTTGACACCTGTTAAAAAGGCAGCAAGAGAGAGGACTCCCACTCCGAATAAGAGAGGAACAAGCCCTAGCAAGAAGAGAGCAAGATTTGAAAAAAGATTTCCCTTGAAGCGATAATAAATATCCTCAGCAAGCTTTAATTTTAATCGCGAATTTAAAGCAATATGTGGCGTCGCAAAAAAGAGCAAAAATAAATTAAAAAAGGACAAAACTAGTGAACCTAAAACGAGCAAAAAAGGACCAAAGGACAAAATCACCCCAAGCACATCTCCAAGTGCAGGAATTTCTTTCAGCAAATAGAAGACCCCCATCACCATCCAAAGGAACAAATACGCCAAAAGAAGAGGAAGGGTCAAGTATGAGACGCCGATAAGAAGCTCCCATGATTGCGATAAAATCTTTTTAAGACTGAGGGGAATCATCTTCACTTCATGATGATATACTCGCGCTAAAACCACACCTGCTGCAAGAAGTATCCCAGATGATAAAAATACCGGTAAAAAAGTTAAACTAAGGACCACCCATTGCCCAGCGTTAACTGCTAAGGCTCGGCAAAAGACAAGCATGAGCCCACATACAACCAAGACGGGAAATATGAAGAGGAATTTTTTCTTCGAAAAAGAAAAGCGGAGAGCGCGATTAAAAATATACTCAATGTCTTCAAATGTCATGAGATCACTCTAGCAGACTCAAAAGAATAATTCAAACCCAAGGTTCTAGCGTCAGCAAGCGAGGCAACAGCCCAGTTAGGAAAAGGGTTGTCGACAAAAAGATCCCCCGTATCAATTAGAATTATCGTAGATCATGAAACTCAAGTATCCCAAGGCTTTGGATTTTTGAAGATGCCGGTAAACTTCTATAAGCCTAGAAATTCCATGCTACCAAGACGTTTCAAGTCGTCAAAAACATTGTCTTTTAGGGAGGAATTCAAAGGACAAATTGATGATATCTTGGGTGCAAACGCCCGAGATGTAAAGATGTTTATTGAAATAATTTTAAATATGCCTGATACGCGTAGAATTTCCTATACTTCTTTGGACTTGTTTTGGTTAATCAGTTTAAAATAAACGATTTGAGAAGTCTCCCCAAACTTGTAATTGCGTAATATGAGAGAAGTTTTGATTGGTATTAAAGCTCCCAAACTCTACAATAACAAGATATGGGAGATTTAATATGAACATCTTTGTAGGAAGAAAAAAGGAAATAAAACGCCTAGGGCGTCTAAAGGAGCTGAATAAATCAACCCTTGCAGTGATTAAAGGAAGGCGTAGGGTTGGTAAAAGTACTCTCGTCAAGGAGTTTTCGAAAGGGAAGGATTTTATATCCATTTCTGGAAATCCTCCAGCTCCAGGGGTGACTGCTCAAAAACAGCGTGATGAATTTGCAGACCAGTTATGCACACAATTAAACCTACCGAAAGTGACCTTTCTTACTTGGTTAGACGCCTTCAGGTTTCTAGGAAAGCAAATTCCTGATAAAGAGATAGTCGTTCTTTTAGATGAGATTTCCTGGATGGGAGAACTGGATTCGAGCTTTTTAGGTTCGTTAAAGACCTGGTGGGATCAGTATGGGAGTCAAAAGAAACGACTTATTCTGATCCTTTGTAGCTCGGTTTCCACTTGGATTGAAGAGAACATTCTTTGCAGCACGGGGTTTGTAGGGCGGATTGCATTAGTCATTCATCTTCATCCCCTCTCCTTACTTGAATCAATCCA
Source organism: Candidatus Neptunichlamydia sp. (assembly GCA_965233865.1). GTDB lineage: Bacteria > Chlamydiota > Chlamydiia > Chlamydiales > Simkaniaceae > Neptunichlamydia. Next base: position 1,685,137 of record OZ247587.1, on the reverse strand, counting down.
ATTTCTGAAAGAAAAAGGGTTCAAAGGGTCTATTTATGAGGCATTTAAAATTCTTTCAGTTACAGGTGGCGTTCCCTGGTATTTGGATCTCATTAACATCAAAGAGACAGCAGAAGAAAATATTTACGAAATTTGTTTTGCTCCTTCAAGCAAATTGCTTAATGAGTTCCAAACAATTTTTTATGACCTTTTTGATAATAGAGGGAAATTATATAGAAGCATTTTGGAACTGCTGGTAGACGGGATGCGGACTCAAAAAGAAATTCGAGAACTTCTTGAACTTGGGAGAGGCGGGACAATTAGCAAATATCTATCTCACTTGGTATCTGCTGGATTTATTACTGAGCATTATCAGTGGTCCTTGGATAGCAAAAAAATTGGCAGACAAAAACTCTATCGACTCAGTGATTGCTACATCCGGTTCCACCTGAAATATATTGTTCCGAATCAGGAGAAGATTAATCAAAGTGGATATAGAAAAACTATCAAGGGAGTGCTGCCTGGATGGGATACTATTATGGGCTTTCAGCTAGAAAGTTTATTGCTATCAAACAGGGAGTTTATCTTTGAAGCGTTGGGGATAGATCCTAACATTGTCGTTTGTGACAATCCTTATTTTCAGAAAAAAACCTCAAGACAAAGAGGGTGCCAAATTGACTACTTAATCCAAACGAAGATGAATACGCTTATCCTTTGTGAATTCAAGTTTAAAAGAAGTGAATTGGACGCGTCTATTATTCAAGAAATGGAGAAAAAATGTCATGCGCTGTCAGTTACTAGAGGATATGGAAAAGCATCTGCACTTTTCCATATTGGAGGAGTTAGTCAAAAAGTTGAAGAAAGCCCATTTTTTTATCGGATCGTTGACCTTAGGGATTTATTCGAAAGGTAGCAGGGTCAACCTCTTATTTAAGGTTTTAAAAAAATAAGAACTAACGGGCTTTCTTAAAACTCGCAATAGGAACGTTGACTCAAAATCCCTTCCTGTTCAAAAATCGAGAGTGTTAACCAAAAGAATGAATGGGCAAAAACTTTTAAAAGAAAAGTAGGAGCGATTTGCATAGAGGAATTTTCAGAAATTATAGGATAAAAAATATCCATATATGACAAGATGTGAAAGTTTTGACTTAACTCATAAATAATAAACACCTTAAGTTAAATTATAACGCTCTTTGAGTAAACACTTTCTCCTGTTTCACTTGGGAGCAAGGGTTGAATTCTCTGCCAAATTTGCTCTGTTAATCACGTTATTTATATAGGTAGCGAGGTCGAACGATAGGAGTTCCCTTACCACCTCTAGCCTCTAATCTTTCGTAAACAGTCTGAATAGCAATTCCAACTGAGCGTGACAAGCCGAAAAGTACGGTATAATACTCAGGATAGGGGAAACCAGCTGCGGTGAGGATTGTTCCTGACATCGCGTCAACATTGGGATAGGGATTCGATATCTTGGGATTTTCCTTCAAGACTTTGGTCCCTTCTGTTCGAAGAAGCATTGCGACCTTCACAAGAGGATGATCAGCAAAATGCGACTGAGCATAATCGTAGAAAATTGTCGCCCTTGCATCTTCGGCGCGGAGAACAGCATGGCCAAATCCAAAAACAAGTTCTTCAGCTTCAAGTCTTTTTCGAATCAGATTCTCCACATCAGAGGCTGAAGCATCTCCTCCTACCTCATCAAGAACGGTGTGTACAAAGGTCAAACAATCTTGGTTTGCCTTTCCGTGACGGGGACCCGCAAGAGCGCACATTGCCCCGCAAATCGATCCATACATTTCTTCCAGCCCAGAGGCTATAGCCTTCCCCACAAAACAGGAAAGGTTTCCACCCCCATGATCGTAATGAAGAATATTGAAAAGACGGAAGACTTCTGCTAAATGCGTTTCATCGCTATTTGGGACATTAAGCATGTGTGTAAAGTTTTCCATATAGCCCAAATCGCTACTTGGAGGGGGCGTTTCTCCCCAGCCAGCATGATAATTGATCACAGTAGCAACTAGATGAGGAAGCTTTGCAATAAGATTCATGCAATCCTCCTTATAGTTCCCTTGCCCTTCGAGCATCCCAAGAACAAGCAGAGCTGCGTTGAAGAGCTTCATAGGATGCCCTTGCCTTGGAAGGGATTCAATATGTTTAATCACAGCGCTCGAACAATATGCCCTATTTTTTAGCTCTCCACTAAAGGTTGAAATATCGGAGGAACTTCCCTCTTTTCCGTGCAATAGAAGATATAGAACACGCTCTGGCTCCCATTTATAGAGTTCAGAAATGGGGCGTCCACAGTAGAAAAGCCCTTTGAAAGGATCGACTGAAGATGTGGTGCAATACCCTACTGGATATCCCCGCATCCCGGTTTCGAGTTGATCTTTGGTCACCTGAAAAAGGACATCGTCCATAACTTCACCTTATTTGAGGAGATGGCTAACAGCATCTCTTTCTTCTAACAATTCTTTTTCCGTCAGGGATATCTTCTCCTTTAGAAAAGAGTCTCTTTCAAACCCATCAACAACTTTAACTTGTCCAGGACTCGTCATAGCGCAAGGGAAGGAGAAGATCAACCCTTCCTGAACTCCATAGGGATTTCCATCTGAACATATGCAAGAAGAAAAGGTCGGCCCCGGATTAAAAATAGCATGCACCCCATCTAAAATAGCATTGGCAGCAGATGCAGCAGATGATTTTCCACGAGCAGCAATAACCGAGGCTCCCCTCTTTTGCACTGTTTGCATAAACTCCCCTTCAAGCCATGGGCGATCATTAATAACATCCTCTGCCTTTTTTTTGTCAATTCTAGCATTGACAAAGTCAGGAACTTGCGTTGCAGAATGATTTCCCCAAATCACAACATCTTCAACTTTGTTAACGTTCACCCCGGCTTTTTTGGCGAGTTGATACTGAGCACGGTTTTGGTCTAGTCTAGTCATTGCATGAAACTGACTCCGAGGAATATTTGGAGCATTGTGCATCGTAATAAGACAATTCGTGTTGCACGGATTTCCCACAACAAAAACAGTTACATTCTTTGCTGCAACATCGTTAAGTGCCTTGCCTTGTCCGACAAAGATTTCTCCGTTTTCCTTCAGCAGATCTTTTCGCTCCATTCCAGGTCCTCGGGGTTTAGATCCCACTAGAATAGCAACATTGACGTCTCCAAACACTTCTCCAGGATCGCTTCCTATTTTCACCTCTTTGAGATGAGGAAAACCGCAATCTTCCAGCTCCATGACAACCCCTTTGAGGGATTCGATTCCTTGAGGAACCTCCAAGACATTTAGAGCAATTGGTTCATCTTTTCCAAAGAGCTCTCCACTCGCAATTCGAAAGAGGAGACTATAGGCAATTTGCCCACCGCCACCAGTTACTGCAATCCGCTTAACCATCGGTACTTTCTCCATTCATTTCAAGCACCCATTAAAAGGTTTATTGGCATATTCCTCAACCCCTTTTCTTCCACTGGCCGAAGTTAGCTTTTCAAATGCGGGCTGATATTCCTGGGAGGAAAATCTTTCCTTTGCTAAAATTCTGTCCACGTATTGACAAAAAACCAGAAAGACGTACCTTAAAGATTTCCAGTACATCATATTCGGAATAAAAGGGCAGCTTATTAGACAACCGGAGATTCAAGATGCAATATTGGCTAATCAAAAGTGAACCCACAACCTACTCCATTGATGACCTAAAGAGGTTGAAACAAGATCATTGGGAGGGAGTGCGTAATTATCAAGCGCGCAACTTTATGCGAGATGAAATGAAGGTGGGTGATTTAGCCCTTTTCTATCACTCGAATGCAACACCCCCTGGAGTGGTGGGAGTTGCAAGGGTCTGTAGAGAAGCTCATCCTGATTTTTTTGCTTGGGACCCAAAAAGTAAATATTTTGATCCAAAATCAAGCCCCGATAACCCTCGGTGGATGATGGTTGATATAGAATTTATCGAAAAATTCCCCCGACTAATTCCCCTAGAAGCACTCAGGGGCTATCCAGAACTTGAAACAATGGTTTTACTCCAAAAAGGGTCACGCCTCTCTGTTCAAAGAGCCACAAAAGCAGAATTCACTTTCATCAGAAAATTAGGAGCATGTTAGACTGTTACGCAACGGAAAAAACCAATACACTCTCAACTTAATTTTGTAGTGACCAGACCGGAATTATGGCGGCTGTCATAGGCGGCTTGGCAGAAAAAGGGCTCTTTATTCTAGAGCTATCCCGGTTTGATCCAACCTTATCTCTCACAAAAAAGAATTGAATAGTCGAAGGAAAACTTAATACGACTTGCACTAGTTTATCGTTATGCGGTATAATGCTGGCCATATGATAGAAGCAACTGAAATTGAAAACGCGATCTTAGACACTCTTGATGGCGCAACTATAGAACTTAAAAATCCTCGAGGAGATGGCCTCCATTTTGACGCTATAGTCATAGCAGCCCAGTTTGCAGGGAAGAGCTTGATCGAGCAGCAACGCCTCGTGATGGGATCCTTAACTGAGCTGTTTGGTTCGTCGCTCCATGCAATGAGCTTGAAAACATACACCCCCGATGAATGGGAGAAGATAAAACCGTGAGTACAATGCAAGAAATAATTAAAAAAGATGTTGAGGCGCACCCTGTAGTTTTGTTTATGAAAGGTTCGAAGCTCATGCCTCTCTGTGGTTTTTCTGGACAGGTTGTCGAGGTCTTAAATGGGTTTGGAATTGATTTTGAAGCACGTAATGTTCTTGAAGATGATAAACTTCGTCAAGGAATTAAAACCTATTCAAATTGGCCAACCCTTCCTCAACTTTATATCAAGGGGAAGTTCATTGGTGGCTGTGATATTGTCATACAGCTACATGAACAGGGCGAGCTCGAAAAACTCCTCAAGAAGTAATAATGAGGGAACAGGCAACGGAGATCACGGATATATTCCTACACCGAGGATGGCTCATTCCAATTGTGATTATTATCGCCCTAACCCTCACTGCCCATTTTGTCGTTAGCCGGTTCTATAAGCGGATCTATCCTAGGCTAGAAAAAACTCATTTAACATGGGATTCGGCATTAATAAATGCTTTAATCCGTCCTCTTAAAATTATCATCTGGGTGTTAGGTCTCACTTTCTCTGTGCAGCTATTGGCTTTTCATTTTGAGAAGGACAGTCTCGTTGATCTGTTTAAACCGTTCCGAAACTTTAGTTTTGTTGTTGTTGGCCTCTGGTTTACCTTAAGGTTTATCAAGAATATGGAGACCGATTACACGCGCGAGCAGCGGTCGAAAAAAAAACGGTACGACAAAACAACTGTACGCGCAATTTGCCAGATTTCAAGAGTTGCTGCAGTGATGATTGCTGCACTAGTCTATTTACAAACGCGAAATGTCAATATTTCCGCAGTCCTAGCCTTTGGTGGTGCGGGAGGTTTGATCGTCGGTTTGGCAGCAAAGGACCTCTTAGCAAATTTTTTTGGAGGCCTTATGATCTACATGGACCGCCCCTTTTCTGTTGGAGATTCGATCAAATCCCCAGATAGAGAGATTGAAGGATATGTCGAAAATATTGGATGGCGACTTACACGCATTCGAACGTTTGAAAGGCGCCCTATTTATGTTCCAAATGGAGTGTTCTCAACAATCTCTGTCGTAAATTCCTCTCGAATGTCGCATAGGCGCATTAAAACACGGGTAGGTGTTCGCTATGACGATGCTAAAAATGTATCGAAGATCGTTGCCGAAGTGGAGGAAATGATCCGAAACCATGAAGGAATCGATGAAAAAACTTTTATGATGGTTCGCTTCGATGAATTCGGTCCTTCGTCACTAAATTTCTTAATCTATTGTTTTACAAAGGCAACTAAGTCAGCCGATTACATGCTCGTTCAACAGGATATCTATTTGAAAACAATTGAAATTATTGAAAGCCACGGAGCAGAGTGCGCTTTCCCCACAACCACATTGCATATCCCTGAAGGGGTTGCACTCAAACAATGACAAATCTACACTTAGTGAGTATGCTGAACTGTGTAAATGGTCATCATACTTCTCCTTTAGCCAATCTATCTTCATAAGCGACGAAACCCTCCTGACTCAGGATGGGGGTGGGGATTGTTCGAGGACGGCACAGTGTAGAGTTTCAGTCCATTGAATCAGGATGCTATTGTTATATAGATTTATATTATTATAAATATTATTTTAATAATAACTATTTATAAAAAATATGTTATAATTAATTAAAACATGAATAGGGTCCATTAAAATGGGTATTGAAAAAATTAGTTTACATCTTCTTCAAGATCAATTATTTCCAGAAAGTCGCACAGGATCAGCATACTACATTGATCATGGCCACTCAAGCACGGAAATTAAGTTCCTTGATGGGCAAAAAGCAAAGCCCCCTACTATGCATTTCAAAAGTCGCGATGATATGCTCTATCACGTTGCCAAGGAGCAGGTCAAAGAAAATAAAAACCTCTGGGAAAATGGTAAAATCACAACAGCTGATCGATACCGCGGTTTTGAAGATGGCCTCAAAGCAAAAGTTAAAGGTGTTTGGTCTAGAACGATGCACATTATAAAGGTAGCCTGGACAAATGTCCGCAAAAAAGGAAGCCTTAAAGGATCCGTAAGTCAAGGACTCATCAATTATGACCGAAAGCTCCTAGGAAGAGTTAAGACAAAAGCATGGGTCAATTTTAGCCTGAAACAGGTTCGAGATTTTGTGGTAAAACCTAATATCCAATCTCTGGTATCCGAGGAGTTATCTAAAACGTATTCAATTGCTCGTTGGCATCATAATGGCCCATCAGGCTACTCATTTACAAATGAAAGCGAGGAAACAGAAGTTCTCCAAAATACTGTCACTGCAAGCAACGATCGATTCGCAAAAAGCATCTCCATGATGCGCCGCATCGATGATTACACTACGGGTGAATCAATCACTTACACGGGCCGTGGAGACACTGAATCTAAAGCAATGGAACAGCTTAGCTTTATTTTTCAAAACGAATTGGCAAAAAATCCTGCAGCCCAAAAAGGCCTGAAAAAAACTGAAAACGGATATGAACTTACGTTTATGTTGAATAACCTGATGTCTTCAAATCTATTTCTTGGAATCGGCACCTCGGGTCTAGTAGGGCTTGATGAGAGAGACTCCATGCTCAGAGAAAAAGAGATTTTTGGTGCCCTTTCACGAGGACCTATTACGCTGACTGACAAAATTGGAACACAGCACACCGTTACGATCAAACCCCTCTATTTCAATCAGGGATTTAACTCTTTGGCTCCCTTACTTGGAACTCCTTGGAAGCAAACCAAAATCAACAATGAAGCCTATGCTTTGCTCTTTCCATTGATCGATGATGCCATTCTAAATAATTCATCTATCAGTGCACACGATAATCAGCTTTTGCAATCTGCTAAAAATCGCCTTAGCAACCCAAGCAAGCTCAAACCAGAAGAAGAATTTTTCTACCGAAACCTTGCAATGAAAATTTTAAAAATACCAGTTATTGACCATTGCAAAAGCAGTATTGACCGCACATCTCTTGCCTCATCTATTTCTGCAGCTCTGCAAAGTTGGAGAAACCTAGAAAAAGATATTCCCCTAGAGAACCCCCATGACATTCTTACGAAGCCTCTCTTTAAAGAGCTTTTTATGGTCAATATTCATGGAGCTCACCAGGCAACGCAAGCATCGCGCTCATCAGAAGGCATGATCGAGGGACAACAGCAACTCACTCATGCTCATGGTTTCGAATGGGGTGGCAATGATTTTGGTCACCAGAATCCCATTCCTCTTCGGATGGTTCCTGACCGCTATGCCAGTAAGACAAGAACAAAGTTTAATCTTGATAGTCCTTTGATGCGAGGACGAAACCTTCTCAAAGCAAAAGGGATGAAAATGTTCTATACAAATGACCACCCTCTTATCATGGAACAAGAAGAGCAGAAAAGAAAAATAGAACAAGAAAGGCAACGCCGCATTCAGAGTCTCTACCTGAGAGCTGCTGCTGCATAATTTCCGTTGATCCCTTTCTCGTTCATCTGATAAGATTGGCATTTCTAGCGTGTTAAAATAAAAATTTGGCTATGTCGATATTCCTTGTTATCTTTATGTATGCTGCCTGGTCGAGTGTTTTTTCACTTGGGAAGGTGGCACTTGAAAGCAGCCCCCCTGTGTTTTTAACAAGCTTCCGCATGATCTTTGCAGGAATTATCCTTCTCAGTTGGCTCTTTATTAAAAATAATAGCAGTTTAAAAATTGGGAAAAAACAAATTCTTCCAATCCTTGCCCTATCGATTTTCAGTATTTATTTAACGAATGTTTTAGAGTTTTGGGGGCTCCAGCACCTAACAGCTGCTAAAACATGTTTTATCTATAGCCTCTCACCTTTTTTTGCAGCAATTTTCTCCTATATCCATTTTGGAGAAAAGATGAATAAGAAAAAGTTATTTGGGATGCTTATAGGTTTTGCAGGATTCTTTCCAGTGCTGATGATGCAAACAGGAGATGAAGGGCTTCTCAAAGCCTTCAGCTTTTTCTCCTGGCCTGAACTTGCAATTATGGGAGCAGCTCTCTTTTCAGTCTACGGATGGGTGCTTCTTCGCATTATTGTTAAAAATCAAACCCTTTCCCCTCTTTATGCAAATGGGTACAGCATGCTGATTGGAGGGTCCATAGCCTTTGTTCACTCCTTCTTTGTCGACAATTGGTCCCCAATGCCTATTGCAGCAGGACACCTAGCTCCCTTTATTCGGGGTATCGTTATTATGACTCTTGTCTCAAACATTCTTTGCTATAACCTCTACGGGTTCATGCTCAAGAAATATACTGCAACTTTTCTCTCTTTCATGGGCCTTTTGAGCCCCATCTTCGCTTCACTCAACAGCTGGATTATTTTGGGAGAAGCCCCTTCTTGGCAAATTTTAGTTTCCACTTCAGTCGTTTCCTTGGGACTCTTTGTCGTTTACCAAGCAGAGCTGAAACAAGGATACATTGTTAAGGGATCAAAAGAGCCTGTAAAAATAGAGGCTTAATTCCTTTTCGAAAGTTTCCCTCTTACGGAATATACAGGCTTAAAATAATTATTAACATGCTCATGAAAAAACCCCTGCATGGAGAATGCAGAGAGCATATAAGTGTAAAAAAATATTTAAAGCATTCGAATTGATAATCTAAAGTGTTGCTTCTATCTATAAAATTAAACAGAAGGCTCTGTTATGTCAGCTTCTCTATGCACTAATCCAGCTTCATTGAAAGGTATAAAACGGCAGGTGCACAAGGAGGACAAGAAAATCAAGCTTTAGGAAGAAGTTGTGGAGGATTTTCTTCAAAGATTCAGTGAACATGGTCCTTATCAACACCGATCTCTAAAAAATTTATCTCATATCTCTTTGAAATTTCAAGGCATATGACCTTAATTTCTTCATCAACACTCTTGTCAAATACCGCTTTCCTGTATTTGGCCGGACAAACTATGTGGTACATCAAAACTGAGACATTATGACTTTTATGAATATATTCACTCATGCCAAAAAACTATACTTGTTCAGCTTTTACGCAGCAAGCTGCGGGGAATCAAACCCAAAGAGATTGAAAAATCGATGCATTGGGAATGCCTTTGAGATTTATTATTACTGCGGGTCAGCAATCTGATATTGGCCAGGGAGAAGCCCTTTTGAGAGATGACTGCTGTAGTTTTTTGCTTGCTGACAGAGGATATGATAGTGATCCATTTAGGAAAATTTTAGTAGAGAAAGGGATTACTCCAGTAATTCCTGGGAGAAAAAGTAGGAAAACAACCATTCAGTATGATGAGCATACGTATAAAGAACGAAATGCTGTCGAAAGGTTCTTTGGACGCATTAAAGAGTTTCGAAGAATTGCAACATATTATGATAAAACAGTTTGCATGTTTAAAGGAGCTCTCTTGTTTGCTTCGATCATCATGTGGTGTAAACTTTGAGGACAGAGCCTAGCAAAGAAAGCTCCTACTCGGGAATCAAGATTTGTGCAACACTACCGGCTATTTTATCATTCTAATTCTGCCTAGTCACCGTAAAACAGATTCAACAGACGATATCTCTACAAATCCACAAAAATGTGTGCGGTTACCAAGACTTGAACTTGGGACCTCTACATTATCAGTGTAGCGCTCTAACCAACTGAGCTATAACCGCATAAAAAAATTGTGGAGGCTAGGAGAGTCGAACTCCTGACCTTCTGAATGCAAATCAGACGCTCTACCAACTGAGCTAAGCCCCCACAATATTGGACTTAAGTGTAAAAACATAACCGATGGAGTAATATATTTCCAATAGAAAAAAAATTCACTTTTCGAAATTTCTTTCCTTAGAGTAAACTTAAGTTCTGTTTAGTAAAGTTCCACCCCAAAAGGCAATATGAGCACGCATGAAATCTCCAATGGATCGCTACGGCAACTTTGGAAGGTCTCTTCAGCATTGATGATCTCTTTTTTATCCATGGTAGCGATGATGTTTGCCGACCGTCTCTTCCTCTCCTATTATTCTGCAGATGCTCTGAGCGCAGCAACAAGCGCAGGGACTCTCTTTTGGGCAGGAAGTTTCATGTGTGTCACATTTGCAGCGATGGGAGAAGTTTTTGTCGCCCAATACAATGGATCAAAACAGTATCAAAAATTGGGAAATCCTGTTTGGCAAATGATTTGGTTTTCGGGCCTCTCTTTTATCTTCTTCTTTGCACTCGGATTTTTCGGAAGTGACTACTTTATGAAAATTGGGCTCATGAATACCAATGAAGTAGAATACTTCAGGTGGAACAATTACTTTGCTCCCTGGCTTACTCTTCTCACTGCCATTTCGGCCTTCTATATCGGCCAGGGTAAAACAAGCATCATCAAATGGATGGGAGTCCTTGGGAATGGAGTGAATATCATCCTCGATCCTATTTTTATTTTTGGAAAATTTGGATGTCCTTCGATGGGCATCAAAGGTGCAGCCATCGCAACAGGAATTGGAATTATCGTTCAAGTTATGATTATTGGAATGTTATTCCTCCGAAAAAAGAATCAACAATCTTTTGGAACTGGAAATTGGAGATTCAACAAAACCCTTTTTTTTAAGTGTATGCGCGTCGGTGCTCCTCCAGCCCTTTTTGTTCTATTCGAACTCCTTGGATGGGCAAAATTTTATATGATGATGGAGCAAATTAGCACAAAACACATTCTAGTTGCAAGCGTCACTCAAAGCATTCTTCTTCTCTTCCTGTTTTTCGGCCTTGGACTGGAAAAGGGGGCGGCTGCGATTGCCGGAAACTTAATTGGAGCCAATCAACACCATGAAGTCAAGCGCCTCTTCTGGTCAGGAATTAAGCTCTCTCTGATTTTCGGAGCAGTCCTTGCTGTTTTTTTAGGGACTTTTTCTGAGTTTTTTATAGACCTCTTCTTCAAAAACCCCGAAGCTTTAACAGGCTCAGCATTGGGGATTTCTCCTGAGTTACTAGGAGAAGTGAAGATTTCTCTCAAATTTGCAATGATTACATTGATCATCTACTTGACTCTGGAAAACGTTAGATGGCTTCTTAGTGGTCTTCTAACCTCAGCAGGGGATACTTTTTTCCCTATGATCTTAGGGCTTATCTCAATTTGGTGCTTTATGTTACTTCCTACTTACTTTTTTGTTGTTATCCCAAAAGCGCCTATAGAACGAGCTCTCAATATCTGGACGTTTTACAGCTTGATGGCAGCAACTTTACTTCTAATCCGCTTTTCAAGGGGAAAATGGAGGGAGAAAAAGCTCATCTTAGATAGTGAGGGGGAGACCAGCCCCGTGCCAAGCCATGACACCACCAGGGAGATGGGTAACTGACTTTCTTCCATGATTTAGAGCAATACTTGCAGCTAGAATGGAGCGGTATCCCTCTGCGCAAACAAAAACAAGTGGACCTTCTGGGAGCTCGTCTACCTTTCCGCTAAGCTCACTACAAGGAATATGGAGAGAATTCTCAATATGTCCCCCTACCCACTCACCGAGTGAACGTACATCGATCACATGAACTTTTTTTGCATTGTTGAGCGCCTGAGGAGATATTTCCAGAGTTTTTTCAATATTCTCTCCATTCTCCTCCCACATATCGATCCCCCCTTTCAGATAACCTTCCACGTTGGTAAGTCCCACACGAGCAAGAGAAGCAAAAGCGTCTGGAACGGTCAAGGGATCGTTTGTTACAACGAGAATAGGAACATCATAGGAAACGGCCGTAGAAGCCCAAAAACCCACCTTTTCTCCCCTACCGATGCAAATCGACCCTGGGATATGACGTTTGCTAAATGCGTGCTGATCCCGCAAGTCAATAATTGCAGCCCCTTTTTTAAGCTTCTTCTTAAACTCGGCAAGTTCCAAGGGGATTGTAGAGGCAGGTTGACACCGTTTGCTACAAGAATTGTACTCCTTCATCAGAAGAAAATAGTTAGGGCGCAGGGGGATCTGCAAGAGAATCAGATCGATAAATTCTTTCTCGGTAATATTTGGCTTTAAAAAGGGATTGGAAAATCTTTCCTGACCCAGTGTTGAAAAAGGACGGCTTGCAATTCCTCCCCCACAAAAAGAGCCTGCTCCATGAGAGGGATAGATTTCTAAAGTGTAGGGAAGCCCCTCAAGCTTTTCCTTTGTTGAACAGTACAACTGTTTTGCAAGACCCATTGTTGCATCTTTTCCAATAAGGTCAGGGCGACCGACCGAGCCGACAAAAAGAAAGTCACCAGAAAATAGAGCTCGAGGCTCGCCTCCTTCTAAAGCTAAAAAGGAAATATGTTCGGGAGTATGACCGGGGGTATAAAGAATCTTAATAGTCAAACTTCCAAGCTGAAAGCTATCTCCATCAAAACACTCTTTATGAGGGAAGTCCACTTCATACTTCTCCCCCTTATCGTAAGCTGATATTCCAAGAGTCGCCCCTGCTCGATTTGCAAGGTAGCGTGCTCCAGATGCATAGTCAGCATGAATATGCGTTTCGAAGACATGAGAAATAACAAGCTGATTTTTCTCCGCATATTCTAGATAAATATCCACATCGAACTGGGGGTCAATAATTGCAATCTGCCCCTTTTCTTTACACCCTACTGCATACGAGTAGTGAGAAAGTCCTTTCTCTTCAAATCTCTCAAGTAACATCTCTTTCACCTTAAAAACTGTAAAAGACAAAAGTAAAAGATTTATTGTTTATTTGCCAGTGCTCTGTCAACCATCCCCGGAGGAGAGAACAATGTAAGCAAGATTCGGGACACGAAGATCTATAATAAGAGGGTCATTTCCCATTTTTATGCAAATTTTTTGGTAGTGAGCGATCTCCTTTAGATACCGTTTAGGAGTAAGCCTAAGCAGATGAGGGCCAAGAGCAATCACAATTTCCCGTTTGCCTAGCGATGGCTCCAAACAGTTTGAGACGTCAATCATTGTAACCTCACCGCTAAATACCTCGAGAAGATGCGTAGCAATCTCTTTCTTTTCCTCAAAATACCCTTCCCCCAAATAGAGAGTAGGAAGGCGTTTAGGGGTATAGTAAGGGGCCAAGGGAAACACTGCACCATGTTTATCAAGAGCAAGGTTTTCAACGTCGCCAAGGATGAATTGTGGCATCCTCAAAGTATAATCAATATAGAGTGTCTTAGGGTTGAGGAAAGAAACAGCTACCTTTTTAATACAAGGGTGTTCAATCAAAATTTTTTCAGCCTCTTCTGCCGTAATCGATCGGGGATGGTCTACAGATAGATCGAGAAGCTCTGCTAAATAGTGGGTTTTTAAGGCATCTTTTAAGGGGCCCGTCTGAGCAATGGCTTTGACTGGAGCAGGAGGAGGTTTTTGCCGCTCAAAGTATGAGAGAGCGGCGTAGAAACCAAAGGTTGAAAAAAGAGCAAAACAAACAGGAAATATAGGTTTGAGGAGTTTCATGAGATTGCTTTGATGATCTGAGGCCCAATGGCTGTAATATCGCCTGCACCTATTGTAATAAGAACATCCCCAGGAATCAAAAGTTTTGGCAAGTAGGTTAAAAGTTTATCTTTGTCTAGAAAGAGAGTATGGTCTCCCTTCACCTTCCGGGCTAGATTTTTTCCGCTAATACCCGGTATGCGTTTTTCTCCTGCAGGGTAGAGATTGGTGATAATTGTAAGATCAGCCTTTGTAAATGCTCTTGTAAACTCAGCAAAAAGATCACGTGTTCTGGTGTATCTATGAGGCTGAAAAAGGGCAATAAGGCGTCTTTTTCCCATTCCTTTTTTCATGCTTGCTAAAAGAACTTGAATTTCTGTCGGATGGTGCGCATAATCATCATATATTGCAATCCGCCCCACTTCTCCAATTTTTTCCTGCCGCCGCTTGACGCCCTTAAAGGTTTTGAAGGCATTGCGAATTTCCTTTTCAGTAAGACCTAGTTTCAGAGCCATTCCAAATACAGCAAGGGCATTCAGCGCAAGGATTTCACCCATTATAGGAAACTCCATATCTGAGTATGTTTTACCCTCAAACTCTGCAGAAAAAAAAGTGAATCCTCTGCTTTGCCTACATGCGATGAGCTTTAGGTTTCCGCTCTTCCCGTAGGAAATTCCTGGAGGAGAGAGCTGTGTAATGAGGGGATCATCACTGCACCAAAATAAAAGTTTGGGGTTTTTTACTTTGGAAATAAAAGTTTGAAACCCTTCTAAAAGTTTTTTCTCTGTTTTCCAGTATTCAAGATGTTCTTTTTCGATATTGGTGATAATGGCTCCCTCTCCTTCGTAATTGAGGAAGCTTCCATCACTTTCGTCAGCTTCTAATGCGAAGTACTCTCCATCCCCATACCCTCCATTTTTTTGAAGATTTTGGAGGATTCCCCCAACAGCATAGGTGAGTTGTCTTCCTGCAGATATTAACGTCCAAGCCAAGAGAGCAGAGGTGCTTGTTTTTCCATGAGTTCCAGCAACTAAAAGCCCCTTTTTACCTTCGAGAAGAATTTTTATGAGCTCTGAACGATGGATTACAGGAAGGCCATGATTTTTGGCTTCAATAAAGAGAAGATTATCTTGCTCAATTGCTGAGCTATATACAATAGTTCCCTCTTTTGGCAGTGATTGTGTAACATCAATCCCTTTGCCGCTCAAATGAGGAAGCACTTTTAAATCAGAACCCGAAACGCTATCTCCCCTTTCAATTAAAACATGAGCAAGAGCGCTCATTCCAATTCCCCCCACACCTAAAAAATGAAATCGATTTGTCATAAAGATTTTAGCACTACTGAACAAAGGTCTTGTTTACTTTCTTCTTCTTTATAAGTGCGAAGATTTTTCCGCATCTTTTTAAGTTTTTTATGTTCGTTTTCCATAAGTTCTAAGATATTGGAAGCTAAAATATCTCCTCTCAGCTCTTTTTCTTCGAGCAAAATGGCTCCTTTAACTTCATCAGTAACAAACGCTGCATTTTTCTGTTGGTGGTTTTCTGTCCCATAAGGATAAGGGATCAAAATACTAGGAACAGAAAACTCAATAAATTCGGCAAGAGTTGCCGCTCCGGAGCGCGAGATACTAAGATCTGCAGCAGTCCATGCATATTCCATTTTCTCCTCAAAAGATTTAACGCATGCAGGAACATTCATCGCTGCGTAATAATCTTGGAGCTTCTCTCCTCGTTTTGCATCCCCTATGATGTGGATCACTTGAAAGTCAATTTTTTTTTCTACCAGTCGCTGCACAGCTCCACAAAAGAACCGGTTTATGGCTTGAGCTCCTTGCGATCCTCCAAAGACTAGAAGAGTGAACCTTTCTCCTTCAAAGCCGTAGTAAGTTCGAGCTTCCTTGCGGGTAACTTCTCTTTTCTTTGTGAGTGGCATTTGTACACAAATACTCTTTGAACGGAAGTATTTATGAGCATGGGAAAATTGAATTGCTGAAATTTTTGCCCATTTGGAGCAGTAACGATTCACTTTTCCTGGAAGTGCATTACTCTCAAAGATCACGATAGGAACTTTCCTAAGTTTAGCTGCCAAAATAGCTGGGAAAGTGTGAAAACTCCCAAAACCTACAATAACGTCGGTTTTTTTTTTCAAAAAGAAGCTGAAACACTTTAAGGTTCCCTGTGAAAGGTTTAGCAATGCCTTTAAAATTTTTAAGGGATGTTTCTTAAAGGGAGTACCACTTTTGATGTCAAGGTAGGAGAAAACATCCTTGTTAAAATAGTGGTTTTTTTTGAGTCCTGCGCCTACAAAGGTAATTTTCATGTTTGGATGATTTTCAAGCAGCTCAAGAGCAAGTGCCTGTGCAGGAAAAAGATGTCCCCCTGTTCCCCCAGCGGCAATTATTACATTTAGGCGGCCTGCAGTTTTTTCCAATTGGGTTCCTTTTTCTTATGCGTGCTCATAATAAGCGCAATCGCAATGCAATTTGCTAAGAGGGACGATCCCCCCTGACTAAAGAAGGGAAGATTGGTTCCTTTACTAGGAAGTAGTCCTGAGACGACCCCCAAATTTAAAAATGCTTGAAATGAGATCAAAAAGGTGATAGCACTCGCAACATAAAAACCTCCTTTTGTCTCCGCTTTCATAGCAATATGGAAGCCACTATATGCAATGAATAGATAAAGGAGTACTAAAAAAAGAATGCCAATAAAACCAAGTTCTTCAGCATAAATTGCAGCAATATAATCACTACGTGCTTCAGGAAGGTAATTGAGTTTTTGTAGACTTTCACCCACTCCTCGACCAAAAAGTTCTCCCGATCCTGTAGCAATTTTTGCTTGATACGGTTGATGACCCTTTCCTAATAGATCGGATTCTGGGTGGAGGTAGACGTATATCCTGTGTCTTACATGGGGCATTTGCATTGCTGCTGCTGTTCCAAGTCCTCCCAAGAAGAGAACAGGAAGGAACCAGTAAAGCCATTTCACGCGACAAAGAAAAAATAGCGCCATCAGAGTAACCATAATGATGGCAACAGTTCCATTATCTGGTTCGATCAAGATCAAAAAAAGTGGGGCAACAAGTCGCAGAATAATCAAGTAAAATCGTTTCCATGTCATGTACTCCTCTTTTATATAGAGATGAATGAAATATAGAGGGGCAATAACTTTCATAAATTCTGAAGGTTGAAAAGAGAGTGGGCCAAAGAAAATCCACCGATTAGCACCATTAAGGGATCGGCCAATTCCAGGAACAAAGACGAGTATCAAACAAACTGTGAGTCCATAAAAAAGGGAAGGCGCAAAATTGAGAAATTTCCGGTACCCGAAAAAAAAGGTTAAAAGAGCTAGAATAATTCCTAAGCAACCATACACAAGCTGTTTAATCAAAGCGTGGTGAGTGCTTATGTTTAAACTTCGATCGATCACTTCTGCTGAAGAGGTGTCAAACACCATCAAGATACCAACGGCAAATAGAATTGTTGTGAAGGACAAGAGGAAATAAACGCTTTTCATACCACTCTGGGAGGCCTTACTTAATTTTTAATCGATCACCAGGACGTAATCGTTTTGCCTTTTCCTCATTCATATTATTCAGTCGAAGAAGTTCATCTACCTGTATTCCGTTTTTCTGGGCGATAGTCCAAGGATTGTCTCCCCCTTTGACAACATAAAAATTTCCATCTTCTTTCTTTGTAAGAGCTTCTTTTTTGGGGGCTTTTCTTTCGGGAAGCTTCAGCTCCTGCCCAATTTGGAGGCGGGAGTTAGAAAGGCTATTAAGCCTCATAATTTCATCAACACTTATTCCATGGGAACGTGCGATTTTCTCGAGAACGTCGCCCTTCTCGACGGTGACAACACGCAGCGAGCTAGAGGGGAATGTTTTTATCTCTGCTTTAGGTGTGGGAGTCAATACTAGAAGAGGAAGAATTTCTTCCTCTTTTTCCTCGGTTTTCGCCATAGCTGTGTACTGACTAATAACCTGGTCAATTTGGTCTCCCCCCTGTTTAACAGAAAGAGGTGTAGCAGCAATTTCAATCTGATGAGCTTCTTTAGGAGAAAGGACTAGGTCGGTTGTTCCTTGTTCTTTCTTTAGAGAGCTAACGAATAGGGTCACAAGGAGCCCTGCATTAATCAACACAGCTACGATAATAATATCTCTTCGATTCATCCTTATTCTCTAACCTCTCTAATAATCTTTTTAAACATTTCACCCCTTTCTTCATAGTCCCTAAACTGGTCAAAGCTTGCGCACCCCGGGGAAAAAAGAACAGTATCTCCAGGATGAGCAGCATTTCTTGCTCTATCCACAGCAACACGCAGATTTTTGCAGCACAACGTAGGAATAGCGTCTCCCAGTTCCTTTCTAATTTGCAAAGCGGTTTCTCCTATCGCAAAGATTCCTTTAACTTTGTGTGTGAATGGTTTTCTCCATTTTTCAAAAGAATCTCCTTTACTTTGGCCACCAGCGATCAAAAAAATAGAACCTTCAATCTGATTAACACCATACATCACTGACTCAATATTTGTCCCTTTACTATCATTAACAAAGGTGATTTCCTCAACCATACCAACAATTTCCATTCGGTGAGGAGGCTTATTAAATGTTATTAACGCGGTGTTAAACCCTTCCCATGTAACATGGAAGACTCTGCAGATTTTCCACGCCATAGAAACAGCATGAGGCCCAATTAACCGCCAGTATCTCTCGTTCTTAGTTAGTTGTAAATAAGAATCCCTTTCCTCAATAAAGGTTCCCCCTTCTTGAATAAGATCCTTTAATCGAAGCTTTGTGTCTCTATAAGCTTCAAAAGAAGGATAGCGATCCAGGTGATCAGGAGTGATGTTTGTGATGAGCCCCACATCGAAGGCTACAGTTTTCAAAGTCTCCAATTGATACGAGCTAAGTTCAACGATTAAGGTCTCCTTTGGGTCAGGAGCGCAAGCATATTCTGCTAGGCTAGCTCCAACATTTCCAAGGGCCCGCGCATTAATCCCTGATTTATTGAGAACATGTGTTACAAGCAAAGTAACAGTAGTCTTGCCATTTGTTCCCGTAATTCCCACCATTTTATTCTTCAAGGCGCGAATTGCAAGCTCTGCTTCCCCCATAACATTGCCCTTCGCCTGTGAATGATTCTGAGAAATTCCCGACGAAAGAACAACTAAATCAGCCCCTATCTCTTCATCTTCAAGACAAACAGTAACCCCCTCCATTTTCTGAGGGAAGCGATCAACCGCATAGACAGTATACCCTTGCTTCAATAGAAGCTTTGCAGCTCCTTTTCCACTTTTTCCAAGTCCTATAACAAGTGCTTTCATTGAAATTTTATTGATGCTAAGCCAAAGAGGGCCAAGATTAAACTAATGATCCAAAAACGGATGACAACTTTCGGCTCGGGCCACCCCTTAAATTCAAAGTGATGGTGCAAAGGAGCACACCGAAAAACCCGTCTTTTATTTCGATACCGGTAACTAAGTACCTGCAAAATCACTGAGGCTGCTTCGATAACAAAGATTCCGCCAACAAGCGCAAGCAAAAACTCTTTTCGCATCAGTACGGATGCAGTTCCTAAAATTCCTCCAAGGGCCAATGAACCTGTATCTCCCATGAATACCTGCGCCGGGTATCCATTATACCATAAAAAGCCAAGGCACGCCCCCATCATTGCACACATATAGATGGCTATCTCAGAGCTCCCTTCGATATAGGGAATATTGAGATAGCGAGCCATTTCGATATTATTCGAAAGAAACGCAAATAAAGCAAAAACTGCAGAGACCATCAATATACATCCCGAGGCTAACCCATCAAGTCCATCGGTAAGATTCACAGCATTTGAAGAACCCGTCACAACTACAATCGTCATCAAAAAACCTAGGATAAGTCCCAGACCACTCAGGGCAAAAAGAGCTCCCTTCTTAAAAGGGAAAAAATACTGCCCATACGCTAGCTGTGATTCATAAATTTCTCCCCCTAACTTCATATGAAGTGGGATAAACCACTTTCCAAAGTGAATGGCTTCAGAAAGTGTCGGCCATAAAAGGTACAGACCTAAAAGGGTCGCAAAAAGAACCTGCAAACCAAATTTTTTTCGAGCAGAAAGGCCCTTAGAATTTTTATGCTTCATTTTCAAATAGTCATCCATCCCTCCAAGAAGACCGAGCCATACTGTTGAAACAGCGAGAATTAACGTAAAGGGACTGCGGAGATCCATCCATAAAAGAAGAGCCACGAGCATCGATAAAAGTATTAATACTCCCCCCATCGTTGGGGTCTTTTTTTTCTTTTGATGGAGTTCTGCAAGCATAGGACAATCTTCTACTCGAATCGACTGCCCTGTCTTTAACGCATAAAGTTTACTAATAAAGCGAGGCCCCATAAAGATTGTAAGGAGAAGGGTGGTCATTGCCGCCAGAATCATCCGTGTGGACGAGTAAAGGAAAACAGCAGGGACTTTCACAGATACGCTCAGTGATAGATACTGCAAAAAAAGATAAATCACTCGTTAAAACTCCTCGAGTGTCGTCCAAAGCTTAAAGGAATTGGATCCTTTTAATAATACAACATCCCCCTCTAGCACCACTTCCTTTAAACGTTTAACAGCCTCTTCTTTTTCTTTAAAGTGTTCGACCAGTTTCCCTCCTTTTTTAAACACTTCAACCATTGGGGCGCACTCCTCACCGATACAAATTAGGTGGTCTAAAAGGGGAAGGGCGTGTTCAGCGACTCCTCGATGACTCGATACTTCAAAAGCCCCTAGCTCTTTCATTGCTCCTAAAAACCCAATCCTTCTTTTTCCTTTGGGAAGGCTTGAAAGAGCAACTTTCATAGATAGAGGTGATGCATTGTAGGAGTCATCAACAAATAAAGCACCATCCTTCTCTACTTTTTGAAAGCGGTGGTCAAAGGGTCTCAGTTTTTTTGCTCCCTGCTCAATTTCCTCTCGAGACATTCCTAGATGAAGCGCAACACTTGCTGCCGCTAAAAAATTTTCCTGTAGATGCCTCTCTTCAAAGGGGGACGTTACTTCTCTTAATGTCACATCAGCCCTAGAATCTTCGCAATCAAACCATGTCTTTGCAACATTTAGTAAGCGCACCGACTGAAACGTTTTTGTCTCTAAATGAAAGAATCCTCTCTCTATTTTTTTGGATTCAAAAAGCTCACACTTGGCCTCGGCAATTTCCTCAATCCCGTTAAAGAAAGCAGCATGAGCAAGCGAAACCTTTGTTAAAATACCAAGATGAGGCGGAGCGATTTTTACTAAACGACTCATCTCCCCTCTTTTGCTCATTCCCATCTCTAAAACAAAAATCTCTTCCTGTCCTTCCCAGTTCAGCACTGTTAGGGGAAGCCCCACTTGAGAGTTTAAACTCCCAGGGTTTTTCATGACTCGAAACTTCTCTTTTAGAAGGGTCGCAAGAAATTCTTTAGTTGTCGTTTTCCCTACAGTTCCAGTAACCCCAATAACCAGAGGGCTTTTTTCTCGAAACACCTCTTGAGCCAAATCTTGAAGCGCTCGTTTTACATCAGGTACAGGAATCAAAACTAGACCAAAATTGCCGCCTTGGTAGTCACTTGAAACAACCGCAGCAATCGCCCCTTTTTTCGCAGACTCTTCCAAATAGTTGTGACCATCAACAGTCTCTCCAGTCAATGCAAAAAAGAGGGTCCCTTTCTGCACATTGCGGCTATCAAACGATGCATGAACAATGACTTCATCCCGTTTGATTCGTTGATCAAAAAATGATCCGATTTCTTTGAGTTTTTTTCGCATGGCTTCACCAAAATATCTCACTATGGGGTTATAATTAAAGGATTATTTCTTGTGCAAAAAAAGTTTATTTTCGTTTAATCTGTCTACAGAAAAAATGCTAAGAACATACCCCTATAACCAATTTATTGAGATTTTTATAGATATTCTTGCAGATTTTTTCTTTGCATTTGAGGAGATTGTCAATAGGACAAGATCGATAAATGCAAAGGAAAAAAACACCGGAAATTGATTGTAGGCATTGGTTCAAGGATATAAGAATGGATGGTTTGATACGGTTTTTGTGGAATGGAAGGTCCATAGCATGGGATACTTACCACCTAATGAGAAACCCTCAGGACAGAGTTGAGCTCGATGAACGTGTTGAAGAATTTATCAATGGGTTTAGCCCCTTCAGAGAATCTGATCAACTTCGCTTTCCTACTTTGGATAAACTTCAAAATGTCATTGACTTTACCGAGTATTTTACAAGGCATGCTGCTAAGGCGTTTTTAGCCTTCACTGTCATTAACGCAGCTGTCTATCACTTTACTAGGCTACTGACTTCCATTGCGTTGATATACTTCATTTCAACTTTCTTCTTTTGCATAATCTACTTGGATACTTGTGAATTTGCTGGTGCCTCGCAGGATATTAAGGATATCCTAGCTAAAAATGCACGGTGTGAATGTATTAAAACCGAGCAATCATCCCCAATTATCAAGGAGGATAAAAGAAGAGAGTTCAATAATCTCATAAGCGCATCGCTCACTTACAACAATGTAGGCCTTGCTATCAAAAGAATCGAACGCCTTTTAAACAGATTGATTCTCACCAGCTCTATGGCTGGCTTCCCTCTTAGACAAATCTTAAAACATCTAAGAGCATTGGAAAAAAGCCTTCATAACAAATTTTTTCTTGAAGAGCAGGTGTTATTCGAGTAAGAATTGCTTTTTTTAGGATTATCCTGTACAATAACCTCCCATGCGGTGGCATGGCCAAGTGGTAAGGCAGGGGCCTGCAAAGCCTCTATCCCCAGTTCGAATCTGGGTGCCACCTTTTTGCAGGAAGAAGTGAAATAATTTATGTGACTAATATTCAGGGGCCTAAATCATTTACTTCTTCCCTTTCTTTTGAAACCATTAGAAAAGATTCTTTATGCTTTATGTTGTGTCAACGCCGATTGGAAATTTGAAAGATATCACTTTTCGAGCGGTAGAAGTTTTAAAAAGTGTCGATTTGATTTTGGCAGAGGATACCAGAACCAGTGGTGTACTCTTGCGGCACTATGGTATTGAAACAAAAATGTTAAGCTTCCACATGTTCAATGAACGCAAACGGGAAAAGAAAGTCTTGGAAGAACTAGAGAGTGGGAAAAAAATTGCTCTGATTAGTGACGCGGGAACACCCGGGATCTGCGATCCAGGAGCAGAATTGATGCGTCGCTGCCGCAAAGGCGGGGTAAAAATTGAGGTCGTTCCAGGCCCCTGTGCAGCCATTGCAGCCCTTAGCTTGTATGGAAGTGAAGAGTATTTCCAATTTGTAGGGTTTTTAGAGAAGAAAGGAAAGGGCCAACTCATTGATATCCTCTATTTTCAAGGACTAACAATTTGTTATGAAACTCCCCACCATCTACTCAAAACGCTTAAATGGATCGATGAACTCGCCTCTGAAAAAAAAATCTTTATCGCACGTGAGCTCACAAAGCTATATGAAGAAACCCTTGAAGGCACAGCAAAAGAGTTAATTGATCATTTCCAAAAAAAGAAAATTCTAGGGGAATACGTTCTAATCTTTCCAGGGTTCGAGGACCCTTTTGATCAAAACCCTCGCGCATTGATTCGTGAGTTAGAAGAGCGATTTGAGGTGAGCTCCAAAGAAGCCCTTGTGGCCGCGGCTAAACTTTTGAACCGACCAAAACGGGAGCTTTATGACGATTTGCATCGAAGCACCGCTGATTAAAGTCTCTTTGACCGACAAAAATAGAAGACACTGGTAGCATCCCCAATATTTTTTTTAACCAAGACGCTGTCATTATCGTAGATTAATCGAGAGAAAGAGCCTCCAAAAAATGGAAGGCTCTTTCATGAAATTCACCCCATGCTTTGCTTGCCTTTGTTAGAAAAGCTTGGAAATAACAAAGCATCTGACCGGGAGCACTAGCGACCAAAAGGCATCCTTTTACTCTGCTTCCACTCTTTTTGAGTTCTTCGCGGTGCATATTTACGATGCGGTTAACGTATCCCATGAACGTCGTTGAAACGGCGGCAACTATGCTCATTTCTTTTTTGTCTTAATCACTACTGTTTTTTCAAAAAATTTCTTTCCATCTACAATACATTCAATAACATAAGTATATGATGAGTTTAATTTAATATCATAATCGGTAAAAACAGTGGGCGTCCCTTCATTTATTGTTTTTACTAGAAGAAATTTATCACTTTCTTTTTTATAAATATTGTATTTATCAATTCTAGAACCTGTTTTAAGAATCCACCTTATTTCATTCCAAAAACAAGAACCACTAAAAAAATTATCCAACCGACAAAAAGCCTGTACGTTTGTTATGGGGAAATTATTAGGTATATCACCAGGATCTTCTGATCCAAATAGATATCCTGGAGCCAATGAACAAGGGTGACTTAATCCATTGCCATCAGCGACTAAAGTTTCGAGCTGCCTTAGCGAGAAGTCATACACAAGTAGGCTTCCTGTGTTAGCAACAGAGGCTCCACCTGCATCAGTGCTGTTAACAATATATAAGAGCTTCTCGTCTGGAGAAAAAAATACATCTTCTGGCTTATGCAGGACACCAGGCCCCTCAATAATCTCATCTATGCGCAGTTCAAGCGAGCCAGATATCCATTCAAATACAAGAATTTTACCTGAATTCCTCTCTGTGACATACAGCTTATTATCTGATGACGTAGCTGATCCTCTCATGCTTGCACTTGGGTCACTGTCGTATGTAGTTAGGTCGTATGTAGCTAGTATACTCAAAGGATCCATGTTTAAGACATAGATTGTATGCCTTGTAACTGCGTATAAAAGTGTTTTATCCCTATTTGGAATCAATTCATACAACCCAGATTCAAGATTAAGATCATGCAGGTCTGGGTTAGTTCCCATACCTGTATTTTGATCAATATCAAATGTTGTGATCCCTCCTGTAAAATTACCAACATAAAGCTTAGTACCATCTTTATTGAAAGCTAACCCTTCTGGGAGATTCAAGTCAGGAGATTGACCAAATGAGCCAATCAGAGTCGGAGGTTCAGAAGTAGTACTAAATACTGTAATTGCGTCAGGACCATACTCCCCACTAGATATATAAATCTTTGTTCGGTCGTTGCTTAGCATTATTCTTGAGTGAAAATACACTACTCCATCGCCAAACGTTGCTGTTTCAAGAGTTTTAGTATCTATGTTGAATTTAGAAATATAACCATCGTCGACATTAGGCCCGAGCCCATTAAGGATATACAAAATAGGCTCATCTGCTGCAAAAATATATAAAGGGAGCAGAAACTTTAATAAAAAGAGATATGTTTTCATAGTCTTTCATTCTTTTTTTATGAAAATCTGCAATGCCGGTGATTGTCAAATTTTTTATTAAAATATTGTCAACTATTTTTTGCTTCAGACTATAATGATCCCAGAAATTAGAGCCACTTGCTGGGAACTTTGAAGTTACCCCTTTGTAAAGGGAAGCGTAAATATTGGTATGGTTATAAGCAGCACACCAGTGTAGGCATGCAGATAGGGCTGATCAACAAGATTGTGATTACTTCGGCTAATTATCACAATGATTCAGGCTTCAAACACGTATGCCACTCTCAGGGAGCTAGCTATATGAACAAGGGGTATTGTACAAGTCCTGTGCACAGAATCGCTAGTACAATTCGGTGAGAGCCCCTCATGAGAGGGTCTTTTCGCAACGAGAAAAAAGAGTTCCGTACCGAGGAATCGTGAAAAATCAGTTTGCGAGTTTCATTCAGGCCATTTGCTACAACCTGAAGAGGCTAGCAGTTCTAGACCCTCCAAATTCATGTCTCTCATAGGGAGCGATGCATCAAAAAGCATCCAAGAGCAAATATTTTCCGAGATTGGTAAAAATGTTTACTGTGTTTATTCGGGATCCTAAAATTTATACACTAATCCTGAACCAGCGGATATTCCGTGTAAATAACACCTGTTTTTAATTATATTTTTACAATCATAGTGAAAAAACATTCTTGTTAAAGAGTAGTCTGCAAAAAAAATTGAAAAGAAGAGAGGGTGTTATTCTGGCAAAAATACCAGATTTTGTTCTTAATCCGATACCCCAACTGTTTTGGTTTTTATCTAAGTAACAAGATTTTCCAGAATGATTATGAATATTAGAGTAGGCTACAACAGGGCCAACCCCAAGATAGGGAATTAAGTTGTTGTTTTTATATTGAAAACGTAGATCAACTCCTAAACTTAAAGGAAGGTAATGAATATGTGAGTGAGAATTTAGGTTTGTTTTTCCAGATCCATATAGATAACTGAAGCTTACAAATGCATTAAGATTAGTTTTAGAGTTAAACAAATTGTTCTTTATTATCATATCATATTCAACATGATGCATAGGGGATACTCCATAGATCTTCTTAAATTTACTATCCATTGGAAAAAATGCTGATAGGTTATTCAAGATATTTTGTTCATTCCCATGAATTTTTAAAATCATCAAATTGAAAAATAAAAAAATGGTGAAATAATGTAGTCTCATCTTCATATGCTTCCCCCTTTGGTAAAATCTTTTTTTTGTATGCGAAAAAAACATTCTCGTTCTACAACTAAGTACGTATAAGACAATCTAATTTTATTTTTACAACTTATTCTTAAATAAGTGAACGTAATTATTATTAGTATAGATCTCTTTTTTAGACAAATAGATTAGCTAGCCTTAGAAGTCAAGATAAAGATTCCTAACACAGGACGTTTTTTAATGCACTCTATATTTATCATTCATAATAAGTATCTTAAGTGACTTTAAGAATGATTCGATTGTTTTCTTCAAGTTCAAAAATACCCCTCGAAGCTCATCAAACCCCCATCTAAAAATGTTTTTCTTCCAAGAAGAATCCTCTTTTTTCAAGCATCCAAAAAACATTTCTATTTCTCAAAGAGGGACATTAACGAGAAATATGGAGGTCTGTTAAAAAACGTCCCGCACTAAGTTTGGGAACAATAAAATTGTTCGTACACAGAGCATGAAGCAAAATCTTTGCGATGAGCCCCATTTCCTCTAAAGGTTCGCGCGATGCACGCTCTTCAACCGACTTCCCATATTCGAGATACCCTTGCGCTTATCAAGAAAAATTTCTACCTCTTGGATCGCAACAGCTGCCAGACCCACACGTGTGCATTGAGCTATTTCCTCTTCCAACGAAGCCAAAGACCACCTAAAGTTGAAGCCAACAGAAGCTTCACTCCCGCTAGGGGAAGAAAAGGAACAAGGCCTGCCATTAAGCTTTCTTTAACTGAAAGCAATCGCGTCAAAACTCCCACTCCTAGAGTATAGATAATTACCTGACCAACCAAAATACTGAAAAGAACCCAAAGAGAGTTTGGCTTTTCCTTTGCAGAGATTAGTTTCCCAATTACAAATGCAGCAATCGGAAATGCCAAAAGATATCCTGCCGATGGGAAAGCAAACCACATTGCATTAGAAGCTCCACCAGAAAGCATTGGAAGTCCAAGAGAAATCAGCGCAAGATATAGAAGAGCAGAAAAGGAAGCGATTCTTCCACCTTGCATCACTGCAAGCGTGAAGATTCCCAGGGTTTGCATCGTCATTGGAACAGGATAAAGAGGAATTGAAACTTGAGCACAAGCGGCGAGGAATAAGCCTCCGATTAACACCTGCATTGCTGTCCAAACCCTAGACTTAGCTTTTTCTGAAAAAGCCGGATTTGATTCAATAAAAATTTTCACACTCACATCTCCAAAAAAGATTTATGGGATCATTATAAATCATTTAATGTTTTTGAGCAATATATCCGACCAGATCGTAGTCCAAAGCCTCGGTAATCTTAACTTGATACAACTTTCTGAAAGCCTTCACTCCGGTGATATCATTAATGATCACTTCTCTATCAATTTCAGGGCACTGTCCACGGTGACGCCCTACCATGAGCATTTCTAACGTCTGACCAATTTTTTTAGCGCTTTTGTCTCTTTGCCTTTACTTCATCAGAAATTTGATTCGAAAGGCTTGCTGCATGGCTCCCAAGCTCCTTTGACTACTGAAAAATACCCATATTATCGATCGGATACTCTTTAATACATCTCAAAAGTTCTTCAAACTGTTTTTTCAGTCTCCCCTGGAAAACCAACAGTTAAACTCGTCCGGATCGTAATCCCTGGAATCTCCAAGCTGAGAAGTTCTGAAGAGCGAATAATTGCTTCTTTTGATATACCCCAATGTATAAACATAAGCATCTCATCGTTGACATAATCTAGTCCTATTAATCTCTTCTTCCTATTATTTTCTTTAAAGAATAGAATGTTTTTCAATCCAATTTGAAGAAAGGTTAACCTATGCAAAAAACGCTATTGGAATTTTTATTTATCACGGCAACACTACTATCTCAAGAGAAAGGCTTACCTCAACAATTACCCAGCCAGCCTCCTCTTCTTTCTAAGATGGATCAGCAGCTTGCGCAAGCACAAGTAGATTTTGATACCTCCCAGAAAATGCTCAACCCTTGGTACGCTGGCCCTCTATTAACTCCTTCAGCTCACAATGACCCCCCTGGAGAATTTGTTGTTCAGCCTTACCTTTTTATCACGAACACCTTTGCAGAGTATAATGGGAACCGCAGGTCTGTAAATACTTTAGACCTATGGACAATTAACCCTTTATGCCTCTTGCAAATGGGGTGGTTTTCTTGGCTCGACTTCACAATAATTGTCCAAGGATTCTATAATAACAAAGATGGAGAAAGTTGCTTCTATTGGGGAGACACCTCCCTTGAATGGGGAATTCAACTAGTGAGAGAATCCCCTTATAGACCTGCGCTTCGCATTACGATTACTGAAATCTTTCCTACAGGGCGATATGAGAAACTCAATCCTGCAAAAAATGGGGTGGATGCAACTGGTTCAGGGGCTTACTTTACCAACGTTTCCCTCAACGCATCCAAAGTTTTCTGGTGGATAAACACCCATCCCCTTGCTTGGCGTTTTTCAATGAACTATGCCGTTCCGATGAGGGTCCAAATCCAGGAATTCAATGCCTATGGAGGAGGATACAATACACGCGGAAAAGTGCGCCCTGGAAATAAAATTGCCATCTATACTTCGGTAGAACTTAGCTTTACTCAAAAGTGGGTTCTTTCAGTAGATTTTGCTTACACCTATCAAAACCATAGCACTTTCTCGGGAAATAAAGGAAGAACCTCCGCGGGAGGCACCGCTTTGGTAGGAGTGCCTTCTAATGATAACCTCAGTTGTGCACCTGCGATCGAATACAACCCATCTGATCATTTAGGATTTTTAGCAGGAGTTTGGTTCACCATTACTGGAAGAAATTCCAGCGATTTTGTCTCGGGCATCTTAACCATGTATTACGCTTGGTAAACTTTAACATACCCAAGAGAAGCAAGCCACTTAGCCTTATCCAAGACAAAATCGCCTCGACTTCTCCATGCATGAAAAACATAAGATCGTAAGACGCTTTCCCTTAAGAAAATCATGTGCTATAAAGGTTTCTAGGATCGCCCTTTGATGCTGATATTCTAACGTTTCACTTTCCATAGGTTTATCAAAAACACTTCTTGAAAAAAAAGAAAATGAAAATTAGATTAATACCATGAAATTTGTTTTAATCCTTTTATATTCATTCTCTCTTTTTGCAAAACAGCCTCACCCTGTTGCAAAGGTCGACGCGTGGTTTAAAGAAGAAAAAGAGCGAACAGAGGGGCGCTTCTTTAAATTCGCCTCTCTAGCAACTGTTGCTTCTAATGGAAGGCCCCATGCAAGAATGATTGAAATCACCAACTTCAATCAGACTAAGGGAGCTCTCTTTTTTACCCATGAGAAAACAGAAAAAATCAGCCACCTTTCCTATAATCCCCATGCATCGCTGAATATCTACCTCCCTCGTACCCATCGCCAATTATGCATAGATGGGATCGTGAATCAGATCTCCCGCGAAGAAGCAGAAAAAGCTTGGAGCAGAATGCCTCGCTTTATGAAATTTACCTTCATGGCGTCTAATAATGGGGAGCTCTTAGAATCACAAACAATCCTTGAAAACCGAAGAAAGGAACTTGAGAAAGAGTACCCCAAAGAAGTCCTATGCCCCCAAGAATTTAAAGGATATCGCTTAGTACCTGATCGGATTATCTTCTTTAAAGTCCATCACCGATCCTTTCCAACAAAGGAAATTGCAACTCTAGAGCAGAATGAATGGATCTACACGGCTGTAGAACCCTAGTGATTTTTCTCGAAAAGCGAAAATGAAAATGCACGTCGGAAAGGTTCCTTATCCTTATTAATTTAAATTTAAATATGTATAATTATCTTTTTAAATTTTTGGCATTACGAAAAATTTCGCTTTCCGTATATTGAAAATATTAAGCTACGAGGTCGTTATTAGTAAAAAAATTCTTCTCACAGGTGGCCGTTCTCTTTTTACGCTGGATGTTGCCAGACGCTTCCATGAACAAGGTTACGAAGTTTTTATCACAGAAACCTCGCCTTACCACATCTGCCGCCATTCGAATACAGTAAAGAAAAACTTCATCGTTCCGAGTCCACGCTTTAATTCAGAAGGGTTTATTGCAGCCCTGGTTGATATCTGCAAAAACGAAAAAATAGACCTAGTGATCCCCACTTTCGAAGAAATTTTTTGCCTTTCACAGGGATTAAACCGTTTTCCTAAGTCATCTACTGTTCTATGTGAGAATTATGAGACTTTAGACCAGCTCCATAACAAATGGCTTTTTAATAAAAAAATTCACTCTCTAGGGTTTAAAGCCCCTCGATCCTACCTCATTCACTCACAAGAAGAGCTAGAAAAAGTCTCCTTAGATGTTCCTTATATTTTAAAACCCAGTTACTCTCGAGCTGCATTAAAAATTCAAAAGGTCACTTCTTCCTCCCCTCAGGTAAAGATCGATCCCCGCAATCCATTGGTTGCCCAAGAATATCTTCATGGAAAGAACTACTGTTCATATAGCATTGCACATCATGGAAAACTTTCTGCTCATGCTGTGTATCCTGTCGATTTTTCAATTGAGGGGCATTCATGCCTCAACTTTGAAGCAATAGCCCACCCTCTTATTGAAAATTGGGTAAGAGCCTTTGTCGAAAAGGAAAGCTTTACGGGACAAATTGCTTTTGATTTCATCGAGCTTCCTTCTGGGGACCTGTACGCCATTGAATGTAACCCTCGTGGAACAAGCGGCCTTCATCTTTTCCAGAAAAAAGATAATCTTCCCAAAGCATTTTTCAACCCCGAAACATGTATTATCCCGGCACTTGGCTATTCCAAACAACTTGCATGGGGAATGCTTCTTTACGGATGGAAAACAAAGCAAATCCTTCAATTTACAAAAAAATTCATCAAAGTCCGAGACGTGATCTTTTCAACGAAGGACATCAAACCCTTTCTATTTCAACCTCTACTATTTGTAGTCTATACCTTCAGAAGTTTTAAACTTCGTGAATGTCTTCCAGCTATGTTCACCTTTGACATCGACTGGAATGGACAAGCTTCAGCCGATATTGACCAAACTCCTTGTGAAGAGTTGCGATAATAATGAAGCAAAAAAAAACAAAAAACAGCCCGAAACCAGTCATAAATAAACCTATCTGCTATACTTTGGGTAGTGTCACTTAGAAGACTGTTCTTATTTATCTTTACCCCAGTGTTTGTTATGTCGGTCCTTGCTACTCCCACAATTGAACTAAAAGAACTCAAAAAACAAACCCTTGTGGTAATTCTACTAGGTCCTCCAGGGTCCGGCAAGGGAACACAAGCAAAAATGTTACAAAAAAAACTCGATGTCCCTCATATTTCAACTGGAGATCTTCTTCGCTCAAATATCAAAAAAGGGACTTCTTTTGGATCCAAAGCAAAAGAATTCATGGACGCCGGGAAGCTTGTTCCCGATGAGCTTATTCTCGACATACTTTTCTCCCGAGTCGCCAAAAAAGACTGCTCTCATGGATATATCCTTGATGGATTCCCTCGAACCCTAGAGCAAGAAAAAATCTATCATGCGCGTCTCAACAAAGACACAAAAACCGTTGCTATTAACCTAGAGCTCCAGGATCAAGTAATCATCAAAAGGCTCAGCAACCGTATGGTATGTAACGGATGCAGTGCTCCATTTCATCTGCAATACTCTCCCCCAGAAAAGAAAGGGATTTGTGATCATTGTCATTCTCCCCTTATCCAAAGAAGTGATGACAAGAAAGAGGTTATTAAGAAGCGGCTAACTGTCTATCACGCCCAAACTGCTCCTCTAATCAATTACTACTCTAAAAATCAATGCTTTAGAGGCGTTTCATGTAACCAATCGATCGAGCAGGTCTTAGATGAAATTCTTCAGTACCTAAAAAGCATTTATTCAAAAGATTCATGAAAAAAAATCTATTGCATCAATATCGACGCGATAAAATTTTGCTGAGAAGGTTTCAAAGTAAACATGCGCCACGTCTGATTAAAGCGTGAACACCGAAGCCATTGAGAATATTGTATTCTTTTTCAATGGCATAGCTAAGTTGATATAATTTAGTTATAGGCAATATTCCTTAAAAAGTTTATCTATTCTACATTGATATTTTCTTCGTTTAGATTTTGCTTGTGCCCATTTATGCTCAATAGGATTTAATTCTGGGGAATATGGGGGAAGATATTCCAAGATGTGGCCTGCAGCTTCGATCTTTTCTTGCATAGATTTGCTTTCATGAAACGATGAATTATCCATAACCAAAACGCTTTCAGAAGGAAGTTTCGGCATCAAGTCTTGCTCTGCCCAACTGCTAAAGGCATCTGTATTAATATTACAATCAAACAGTGCAAGAGTAAGAAGGTTTGTTCCAAGCATTCATACCTTGAAATCTTTTCTCTGAAGAGAGATCTCTTCTTTTTGCAAGCCTTGGGATGGTTAAGTGTTTTTTTTATAGCTAATTCTTAGCCGCTTCATGGCACAACGAACACTTGAAAGGCTTACATTGAGACGATATGCTCGTTCATAGTTGAAGGCATCAGGGTATTTTTTGATATCCTCCATCAAGCGATCTCTTTCAATCTTTATTGCAGGTCTATTTTTAGTGCGCTTTGCCTCTAGCCTCTTAGACCAAAGAAATATGCTATTTACACTTACACCAAAACGTTTTGCTGTCTTGGCAAAACTTAAATTTTCTGTGCTTCGGATCAACAGTACCTTTTTTCTAAAATCTAATGAATACGTCATTCAAAAAAGCATAACTAAAACGAAATATTTTATCTATATTATTTAGCTCAATCTCAACAGGAGTTTCAATATTAAGGTGCAGCTTTTTCAGAAGATGAGCCTTTGCTCATTAGAAATGAATAATTTTATGAAGGTTTTCCTTCAAATCAATGGAAATGCAGGCTGGTAGGAACGTTATCTCACTCATTGGGAACAAAGGTAAAAAAGAATATCTATTTAAAAGCAAACCCGGCTCGGAAAATCGAACAGACATTCCTGGTGCTTTTTTGAATTATTAAAAAAAAATTGCGTTATAAAACAGTTTTTAGTAGGTTCTTATTTTATAGAAGAATTGCACGAAAAACTTAAAGGATAACACCATGAAGAAAAAAATTTTGCTGCTAGCCTCTGTGTTTGCCTCGCTTACTATTCAGGCTTCAGCAATCGAAAGAGACAGTTCCCAGTCTTCATACGCAGGGATGCAAAACTCCCAGCAAGACCCAGAAAGCTTAAGGGAACATATACAGATCGTCCAAAACCAAAATAAATACAAGGACACTAACTTTACAATTGGTGTCACAGCAGCAGCAGTTCAGCCCACCTTCTCCATACCCTATTTTGCAAATATTCAAGGAAGAATTGTGGAGAATAGCAACGGCCTTGCTGCCGATGGCCAGTTCAAAAAAAATCGTTTACCCACAGATTATAATCTTGGGATTACAGGTCAACTTAGTTATTTAATACCCACTCAGGTTTATCTAGATCTATTTTACAACTACTATCATATCTCTAGTAGCGCTTCTAATCATGTGAAAGAAGGCGATTTATCGGTTACAGATTTGGACTTTGGATATGGAGCAAGAGCAAGCTTGAAAGGGCAATATCACTTTGCAGAATTCTACTTTAGAACTAAAGTTGCGCTGTTAAATCTTTTAGATAAGTACTTTCACAATGAACTTTCTCTAGGCTTCAGTTTTCAAAACATCAATCTCCACCATATTAATAACTCTGGTTTTACGCTTAATGTGGATGGTGGACCCGCTGAATTAGGTGGGAGTATTGCTCAAAAACAAAAACACAAAGTCTTCGGTTGGGGACCTTCATTCAAATGGGAATCACAACTCGATCTACTGCCCATGCATTTACGTCCTCATAACTTAAGCTTTATTTCTGAGATGAAACTTGCCCTTCTATTTGCGAATTACTTCGCAAAAGGCAAAGTCAACACCAACATGTTTGTTGAAAACAACGCTAATGTTTTAGATTTCGACGGTACTTGGAGAAGAATGACAGATTATCTAGTCACTCTGAATACAGCCTTGAAAGCAGGTCTTAGATACACCTATAAGAATTTTTCATTCGAAGGTGCTTACAAAATTCTGTACTTCTCAGACGAAGATTATAATGAAACTGAATTCTTTAAAGGAAATTTAGCTGAAGGGGGTATCCCTGATGTAACAGGTCTCTTTAATATCTTTCCTACAAATTTAGGATTTAGAGCTTTTGAGTTCACTTTCAATTGGGACTTTTAAGAACTCTGTTCCCAAAAAACTAGACTTGAAAAGCCCTTGAGCAAGTACTCAGGGGCTTTTTTTATCTTCTTAACGAAAGAAATAACAAATTTAAATTAATCAGTAAATAGTTGAAATTATATTTTCATATTAATTATGTATTATATTAGTATGATCGAAAATCGAAACACTCTTAGCGCTATTAAGTTATTTCAGTTATTCGGAGGAAGAATTGCTCAACCCCATGGACTTGGAATTTCGGAAAAAACGTTAAGCGAGCTTCTTCAACAAGAGGTCCTATCCCCTCACAGCCTGGGGGGATATCAACTCACTCCCCTTCCTCCATTTCTCCGCCCTTCACCTTATCACCTTGTCAAAGAGCTGCTTTCATTTGAAGGAAGTTCTTTCTTCAATCAAGAGTCGGTTGTCGGACTGGGGAATATCCTAAGAAATAACAAGATTGAAACTATTGTTGAGTTGGGATGCTGGCATGGCATTTCTACGATCTTTATGGCAACTTTTCTTCCTTTAAATGGCACAGTCTATGCTGTAGATCATTGGGAAGGATCCGCTGAACATACTCAAGATTGCTCCATGCTTTATAACCAGTTTCTTTCCAATATTATTCGAACACGGTTGACCGATCAAATCATCCCTCTTAGAATGACAACGCTTGAAGCCTCTAGAAAACTCTTTCCTCCTATCGATCTGATTTATGTGGATGCTTCTCACGACGAAGACTCTGTACTACAAGATCTTGAATCCTGGTATCCTCATATTGAAATGAGTGGCGGGATTCTTTGTGGTGATGACTTTCATTGGGGAAAAGATGAGGGGTACCCTATTCAAAAAGCGCTTAAGCGCTTCACAAACAAAAGCTCCCTCTCATTTGAAAATCAAGGAACGTTTTGGAAAATAGTCAATAACTCTATCTAAAACTTAACACACTTTTTTTCGGCCCAATAGTCATCTCCATAAGAATAGAGAATCTGCTTCCCCTTTTTAATCCCATATTGACCAGAAGTAAAAACGATCCGAGGTCCTTCTTCCAAATAATGCTCCCAAGGAATCGTATTATTCTTTTCTTCTCCCTCAGCGCAATGATTCATGAACCGTGCCCAGTTCCCATGCTTTGCAGCATCAATAGAAAATGTTTTGTAATCGGTAAAAGAAAAAGTGCTGTCATGATCCGGATCAATCTCATCATCGATCGTTAACACCCCCGTGTACTGACAAAGCGTAGAATAAGGAGGGATGTTTTCCTTTGCAAAAACACCGTATCCAACAACAGGATTGATAAATCGGATACTGACACGACGGTTATATCTTTCATCACATCCATCTTTTTCAAGCTGCCTGAAAAAAGCATCAAAGCGCTCTCCTCGAAATTCAGAAACTATCGGTTTAGCTTTTTTTAAAAACCGTTTCCAAGAACGCTTAAAGCGTTCTTGGGCTTTCTTTTGAACTTTGACGTTTTTTAAATAAACAATGGGCGTTTCAATCCCAAAATACTTTTTATACATAGGATCCTCTTTCTTTTTTAGTTTCATAATACAACGATTAAATTAAAATATCTATAATTGCAACAAATTACAAAAAACTTTTTAAAATATTAATTCAGGGACTAAAAAGTTTTTTTTGATAAAAAGAAAATTTATCTTTTAAGATTTGAAGATGGTTCGTAATCATTTTCACCTTGAGACGGCTATGTACGAGTAGTGCCTTAGTTTCATGCCCTGGGAGGCTTCAATCCTCCTGGTGCACTTTTTACAAAAATGCACCTACCGTAATAGGAAAGAGGTGCTTCAGCACCCATGACTGGGGAGCAAAAGGGAGGACAAATGCAATAGGGGCGTTACTTGGAACAAACCTTCCTACTCTTGCACTGTTTGATTGTAATATTAATACAGATGCCTTTAGCAGTTGGGCAGAGCAAGACTTGATGCCGAAACTTCCTTCTGAAAGCGTTTTGGTTATGGATAATTCATCGTTTCA
Organism: Candidatus Neptunichlamydia sp.; assembly: GCA_965233865.1. Classification (GTDB taxonomy): domain Bacteria; phylum Chlamydiota; class Chlamydiia; order Chlamydiales; family Simkaniaceae; genus Neptunichlamydia. The sequence goes on along the minus strand of OZ247587.1, from coordinate 1,648,561 downwards.
TAAAAGCAAATCTATGCAAGAAAAGATCGAAGCTGCAGGCCACATCTTGGAATATTTTCCCCCATATTCCCCAGATTTAAATCCTATTGAGCATAAATGGGCACAAGCAAAATCTAAACGAAGAAAATATCAATGTGGAATAGATGAACTTTTTAAGGAATATTGTCTATAACTAAATTATATCAACTTAGCTATAGTGTGTTTCCTCAGGAGCCAGGATGATGACCGGTTTAGCATGAAACTTCGCCCACATCATCTCAGCATCTACGCCAAGGCCATGACGGTGGCGTGCATCAACAAAAACGATATCTGCAAGAAAGATCTGAGTCATATAGATAAAGTGAGTTGTTTTAGTTATATTAACTATGGAATAGATAGTATTTTCAGGGAGTACTAAAAATAACTAATTTAAGTCACTTTAGCTATATCACGCCCAAATACTGACTCTTGATCTGATAGATTATCTGATCGCTGCGCATGATTAAGAAAAAGGAGGGAATGAGGGCGCAACTGCATCTGCAAGCTCTCAAAATCTTCTTGAGTCCACCTGGACTCAAGAGTTTCGTGGTTTTTTTGAATTGTTCCCGCAAAGTATATTGATAGTTTTTTCATGAAGCTACCCAAAATTTAAATTATTTCTGGTTTTTAGTGCCTAATTGCAAAAATTCGCTTTATTATTTACTCACCTTTCTCGAATCATCTTCATGCTCGCGCTTCGCATTTTGCTGCCCTTGAAAAATTCGAGCGAAATAATATTCGCGAATTTTTGTAATTAAGCATTAGGTACCTCGTAGAGATAAATCATCGACGAGTCAACGGAAATGGTTTTCTTTGGTTTCCAAGTAGAAATTTCATGAGTGTGGGAAACAACCTGTGTTCCTGGACGAAGTTCCCTCTCTAATTTTTCTTTGAGACGCTCCATACTCTCTGGGGAAAGATAACACACAATGAGGCTTGCATCCCGCAGAGACTTTTCAAAAAAGTCATGTCTCACAATTTTCAAATTTTTTGAGTGATTGAGAAAGGAGGAAAAAAGGTAGGGAATTGGCGAGTTTTCAAAACCAATAATCGAGCAATTTGCGTATTTCTTCGAAAGGGGAAAAAGAAGATTTCCCCACCCTGAGCCCGTCTCAATAACTGTTTCATCGTTTAGCTTAGGAAGGTTTTCTAAAAGGGCATCACGTATCTTGTGAGATGTGGGCATCGGTGAGACCCCATTCTTCCAGGTAAAGAGGAGAAGAAGAAGAAGCACGACAAAAAGAATACTAAGCGTTGCAACAAAGTAGAGCATCTGTTCCTATGCTTGTTAAAATACTCTCTCAATAGAGTGCACTCAAACTTAGTCTCTGTCAAGATTTTTTATTAATAATCAATAATTTAAGCCACTTTAAGAATAGTCTATTTTTTTCTTTGGCTCAAAAACATCATGAACCTATCCCTATAATCAATTTATTATTGCGAATGCAGAAAAAAAAGGAAATATTCTCAGAACAGATAAGAAGAAGCCATTTGATCAAACCGATCTGCTCCAAAGTATTGAAGGGGGAGCTCCTTTGAGAGCATCGAATTGTTTAGCAAGCTCCAAAACTTCGTCTTCAGAGCAGCGCCCACTTTGAATTTGAATTTTGATCTTTTCACGCTCTTCCATCCAATAATGTTGGAGCATTTTTGTTGCAGTTTCGAGTACCCCTTCTTCGGCCTTTTCAGGATTCACCTTCTTTTGAACGATCTGAGAAAAGAGTAGCTGCTCTTCGGTGTTATTGAGATTACTTGCAAGACTAAGAAGATCAGCTTCAGTGGTTTCCATGTATACAGAGAAAAGGCGACGACAAAGGGGAATGGTAAAGTGCTCGGGGCGGATATTTTCCTTCACAACTGAGAGGAGTTGTGGCTTCGAGTCTCCAAGAAGAAAGAGCCATCGAAGAAGATCGGTTTCAATCACTCGATTAGGGTTGATTTCTACCTCTGAAACGCTTCCTGTTCGCTTAACAAAGGTTGAGCGCCGCATATCTTCTTGACCCACACCAACGAGTTTCTCGGGAACTTGGGTCAGTCGCGCAAGTTTCCGAAGCGATTCATGAACCATCAGAGGATGGTCCCAGCTTCGAATCCGCGCAGCGATCGTTTGGATGAGATGGTTTTTCTCAGAGGGGGAAGAAAGATCACTGTCTTTTGAAAAATAGGAGATAATGAACGAAAGATAATCTTCAGCTTTCTCAAGAAGTTCACTAAATGCAAGAGGGCCTTGCTCTTTCAGGATTGTATCGGGGTCCATTCCAAGAGGAACGGAAACACAACAAACTTCAACGCCCTCTTTTTGGAAGAGATTCCCAATTTTTGAAGCAGCGGCCCGCCCTGCAGCATCTCCATCCAAAGCAAGATAAATTTTAGTAACCCCTAGATTAAGAAGCACTTTTACATGATCCTCGGTAAATGCTGTCCCCTGCCCTGCAACAGTAATGTTAAATCCAGCCTGGATCAGGCGAAGAGCATCAATTTGCCCTTCAACAACAATCGCCCGCTTTTCCTTTGCAATCCGCCGTCTAGAGAAGCTAAGACCGTAAAGTGTGCTTGACTTCTTGAAAAGAAGCGTTTCAGGAGTATTGAGATACTTGGGGCCAGGTATACCTTCAGAAGTCTTCCGAGCAGAAAAACCGATCACTCCACCTGAAACATCAAGGATAGGAAATGTAACTCTATTGGAGAAAAAAGCCTTTTTCTTCCCATCGGGAAGGGTTTTAATCAGCCCTGCTGCTTCTAAAAGGGCAGCGCTATAGCGGTGCTTCTGCAGAAACTTCCCAAACAAAGCGCCCTTTCTTGGAGCAAACCCAATTTTAAAAAGGCGAATAAAATCTAGATCAAGCCCTCGATCATAAAGATATTTGAGGGCGACATGCCCCTCATCGCTGTGGAGAAGATAGGTGTGGTAAAATCCTGAAGCTTTTAAAAGCGCATCTTTGAGCTCTTTCTTTGTCGGACCCTCTGAGCGTTTTTCATATTCTGCTTCTTCTAAAGGAACTTGAAACCGTTCTGACAAAGTGTCAATGGCTTCAATGAAACTCATTTTCATGTATCCCATCAAAAAGGCAATGGCATCACCGTGCGCACCACAACCAAAGCAGTGGTAATGAGACTCCCCTTTCTGGATCATAAACGAGGGGGTTTTCTCATCATGAAATGGACAAACTCCCTTGTAACTACTCCCCGCAGGTTTTAGATTTACATAGGAAGAAACCACCTCAATGAGGTCTATCTTTTCTCTGAGAAGCTCTAAGCTTTTTTTTGTATAAATACCCATGTCGACATTTTTTCACTGACGATATACACTACTAATCTTAAGGTGAAACCATGAATAAAGCAAACTTCAAAAAAAAGGTCTATCGAAAGCTAGAGGCCTCTCCTTTATCGGAGTCCATCTCTTTAAATAAAATGGCATCTCATGGAGAGCCAAAAAAAATCATCCCCTCTTTAGCAACAAAAGGAGTGCGGGAGAAGTTTAAAAAGACTTTTCTTCCCCTGCTGATCGAAATTTTTGAGCTTAGACAATCGATTGACAATTATAAAACAGAGCTTCAGACAAGCAATGCCTTCCCAGACGTAAATATTTCAAAATCCCCACAAGAAATATTGAAGCAGTTAGAACAACTCCAAACAGATATCGAAGAGTCGCAAAGATGGTGTGATGGTGTCATTCTACAAATTGCAAAGGGAATCGAAGAGGCTAAAGAGGCTCTTGATATCATCAATGGTGAAAAGGAAGAAGGTCTTTTGAAAAGATTGCTAAAAAGGATCACAAAATGAATACGGCAACAAAGCCATCCCCCATGATGATGCAGTGGAATGCTTGCAAACAAAAAGCAAAAGATGCCCTTCTTTTGTTTCGTTTAGGAGATTTTTATGAAGCTTTTTACGAAGATGCAAAGCTCCTTTCAGACGCTGCAGATGTCACTCTAACACAAAGGCAAGGGATTCCTATGAGTGGAGTTCCTGCTCAATCTGCTGAGGGGTATATTGAAAAACTTGTTGAGAAGGGGTTTTTAGTCGCAATTGCCGAACAAGTTGAAGATGCAAAATCAGTGAAAGGCCTTGTAAAGCGCGAGGTGGTTCGCGTTGTTTCTCCCGGAACTCTTGTGAGATCTCTTCCTGAAAAAGATAATAACTTTTTCGGTTGCTTGTACACATTAAATCAAACATTTTCCTTGGCCCTCCTTGACATTTCGACAGGAGAGCTCCGCGTGAGTGAAGCGAGTGAAATTCAAAAGCTGCAAGATGAACTTACAAGACGTGGGCCTTCAGAAATTCTTATTTCTGAAAGGGACCATAAAGCCTTTGCTCCCTTTCTAAAAGAACTTCCTTTAAGGGTCACTAAGAAAGAGAATTGGCACTTTGATTCTCAAACTGCATTTAATACCTTAATTTGCCACTTTAAACTGCATTCCCTCGATGGCTTTGGCCTGCAAGGAATGATCACCGCAACTACGGCAGCAGGAGCTCTTCTCTCTCATGTTCAGGACGAGCTTAGCCTTTCAACCACCCATATCAAATCGATTATCTTAGATGAGCTCTCTTCCTATATGGCAATCGACCAAGCAACGCAGCGCAACCTTGAACTCACGGCCTCCCTCCATAAGGGAGGAAAGAGCTTTACCCTTTTAAAACTTCTAGACCACACCCACACCCCGATGGGAGCTCGCCTCTTTAAGTCTTGGCTGACTCATCCCCTCCTTTCTGTGGAGAAAATCCAAAAAAGGCAAGAAGGGGTTGAAGAACTTATGGAGCATCTTTCTCTAAAAGAAAAGCTCCATCCAATCCGAGATTTCGAACGACTGATGATGCGAATTTCCACTGGAAGCGCATCGCCCCGAGACCTAATGGAATTAAAAATTTCTTTGGATGCCCTCCCCTCCTTAAATGAGACAATTAAGACCTTCCAATCCCCTCTTTTTAAGTCCCTCACCCTTCCTGATGTTTCTCCCATTACTCAACAAATAAAAGCAATTCTTGTTGATGATCCCCCGGCCAAGTTGAGAGATGGGAAAGTGATTAACCCAGGAGTAAGCACTAAACTAGATGAGCTCCGTTCTTTAAAAAGTAATAGCCAGGCGTGGATAGCTAACTATCAAACCGAGCTTAGAGATCTTACGGGGATAAAGACCTTAAAAATAATCTTCAGCAAGGCCTTTGGATACTGCATCGAAGTAAGCCGAGGGCAAGCAGATCGGATGCCCTTAACATTTCAAAGAAGACAAACCCTCGTCAATAATGAGAGATTCATTTCTCCAGAGCTTAAAAGTTATGAGGAAAAAATCCTCACCGCCGAAGAGAAAATTCATGAGATAGAGAGTCATCTTTACCAAAAACTTCGAGCTGAAATCGCATCGCATATCGACACAATCCTCTCTCTTTCAAAATCCATTGCCTCCCTTGATGTTCTTCTCTCTTTAGCAATTGTTGCCAAAGCCCATCGCTATACAAAACCTGTGATTGACGAAGGAAATCAATTAGAAATCGAAGTGGGTAGGCACCCTGTAATTGAGGCTTCTCTTATAGGCGACTCATTTATTCCGAATGATACCCACTTAAGCCAAAATAAAGGGCTCCTCCTCATTACCGGCCCAAATATGGCAGGAAAATCCACCTACATTCGACAAGTGGCACTGATTACAATCATGGCTCAAATGGGATCCTATGTCCCTGCAAAAAGGGCACATATTGGAATTGTAGATAAGGTCTTCAGTCGTATTGGAGCCAGTGATGACCTGTCACGTGGGCAATCCACATTTATGATCGAAATGACAGAGACGGCAAACATTCTTCACAATGCTACTCCCCAATCGCTTATAATTTTAGACGAAATCGGACGAGGGACCAGCACGTTTGATGGGATTTCAATTGCTTGGGCAGTTGCTGAGCACCTATTAAAAGTGGGATGTAAAACCCTTTTTGCCACCCATTATTGGGAACTCACCGAACTTGAAGAGTACCATGCTGGAGCAAGCAATGTCCATGTCGCGGTGCAAGAAGCTGCTGATCAGATCGTGTTCCTAAGGAAAATCGTTGCTGGAAGCACCGACAAAAGCTATGGAATCCATGTGGCACGTCTTGCTGGACTTCCACAGCCAGTCTTGAAGCGAGCCCATGAAGTCCTACATAAGCTTGAAGAAAAAGGCCTCGATCCTCCTCCTAATCCAGAAGAGCAACTCTCTTTTTTTTCAGCAACAGATCCCTCTCCAAGAGAATCCTCACTTGAAAGGCTTGCAGAAGCGGTTCAAAAACTCGATTTAAACACGACAACTCCTCTTGAAGCTCTCAAAAAGATTCAAGAATGGAAAGACCATCTCTCATGAATCCCGAAAATCTCAAAAGAATCCCCAGTGAGCCAGGTGTCTATCTGATGAAAAATGAAGGTGGAAAGATCCTCTATATTGGGAAAGCAAAACAGCTCCGTAAACGAGTAAAACAATATTTTATTCCTGGTAGAGATGGGAGGATGATGGTCCCCTTTCTTACCTCTCAGGTAGCACAAATTGATACAATTGTTACCTTCTCTGAAAAAGAAGCTCTCCTCCTAGAAAACAACCTTATTAAGAAGCACCAACCAAAATATAATGTGCTCCTCAAAGATGATAAGACATTCATTAGTTTGACTGTGAATCACAGGCATAAGTGGCCAATGATTTGTATTGTGCGTCATCGAGGAAAACCTAAAGAAGGTGAGCTCTCGTTTGGTCCCTATACAAGCGCTTTTGCGGCGCGACAAACCCTTGATTTAATGAATCGCATCTTCAAACTCCGCCAATGCTCTGATCGTGAACTTTCCTCTCGCCATCGCCCCTGTCTTCTATACTCTATTAAGCGCTGTATTGCTCCATGCGCTTCAAAATGTACCAAAGAGGAATATAATGAGGAAGTAAGCCGCTGTATAGATTTTCTTAAAGGGAATGACAAACAGGTCATTAAAAACCTCAAAGAAGAAATGCTCAAGGCCTCTGAGTGTTTAGAATTTGAAAAAGCAGGAGCACTGAGCAAAAAAATCAATCAGATTGAACATGTCACACATAGTAAGCAGACCATTGTCCGCTCCAAGGGAAAGGATTGTGACATTTTTGCTCTTTACCATGAGGGAAAACACCATATCATTTCTAAGCTTGTATACCGAGAAGGGCGACTGATTGGCACCAATCACTTTAATTTTATTGAACTTGCTTCTACTGACGAAGAGATTTGGGAATCCTTTCTTCTTCAGCATTACCAACAGAAAGAATTCCGCCCCCCAGAGGTTCTCCTCTCAAGCCCCTTAAGAAATCAAAAGACAGTTGAAGAGCTGATTGGCGTGTCCATCATGCGCCCAAAAAGAGGGGAGAAAGCCCACCTCATTCAATTGGCGTTAAAAAATGCAAAATCTCTTTTCACTGAAGAGCAATCTAAAGAAGATCTCCTTCTTGATCTACAAGAAACCTGTGGGCTTGCCCATTATCCAGTCCAAATTGAGTGCTTTGATACCTCCAATATTTCTGGGGCTGATCTCGTTGCTTGTATGGTGGGCTTTACCAATGGTAAAAGAGACAAGGAGAAAACGCGTCTTTTTAAAATAAAAGGGATCGATAAACCAGATGATTACGGCGCAATGCGCGAGGCACTTTTGCGCCACTATACCAAAGCAAAGAAAAAAGATGACCTTCCCGATTTGACAATGGTCGACGGAGGAAAAGGGCAGCTAAATGTCGCCCTGGAAGTTTTTAAAGAATTGGAAATTGCCAATGTCGATATCATCTCTCTTGCCAAAGAAGACGGGAAACACGACAAAGGACTCAATTTTGAAAAGATCTTCATTCCCCATAAAAAAGATCCTATCTTTCTTTCTCCTCGCTCTTCTACTCTTTTTATCTTGCAGAAAATCCGGGACGAAGCACACCGAGTTGCCATTACCTATCACCGAAAACGACGAAGCAAACGCCTCATCCAAACCGAGCTAGATGGAATTCCAGGGATTGGCCAAAAAAAATGCACCCTCCTCTTAAAGCACTTTGGAAGTGTGAAACGGATCAAAGAAGCTTCAAAAGACCAACTTGAAGAGCTTCCTGGACTTTCAAAGAAAGATGTTAAAGCCCTTCTCAGTTTTCAACAAACGTCACGGTAAAGGGTTTTTGATACCCTAAATGCCGAGCCAAAATAAAGCCCAATTTCTCTTCTACCTCTTTGAAAAACGCTTCCTCTTGAGGAACGGGGAGGGATGTCATAATTTCAATCGTTGATTTTCCGCGAATTACAACTTCGAAAACAGACTCAAAATCAGGAAACCTCTTTTGAAAGTAGGCCTTCGCGCAACTTTAGATTATAGCTAAATTGAGTTGTTTTAGTTATACCATCTATGGAATAAATAGGATTTTCAGGGAGTACTGACAATAACTAATTTAAGTCACTTTAGCTATACCCCCTCTTCAATATCGACAGAAACTCCCTCCATTTCTAGGCTCACATATTGCCTGCGGTTTAAGAGGTAAGCCGCCATAAAAAGAATTGCTCCAACCCCTAGGATGATTCCCCCAATAAGAGTGCACATACTGTGTGTATCTTCCAGGAAGTTGATAAGCTGTATCCTAAAATAATCCGCATGTGGAAGGGCTAAGAAGAAAAAACTCAACCCTAGCACACACAAAACAACAAAAAAATGGACAGCTGAAAAGAGAATATTACCGGTTCTCATCAGAATTTTTCCGAATTAAACTCTTCTTCTTCCTTTTCAATCTCTTCTTCGATAATCTGCTCGAATGGTGTATCGGAAATCAGAGCCTTAAAGACAACGTGAACGCAAGAGACATGGAGTCCTGTTAATTTACACACTTCTCCAGTGATCTTTGACTGCAATTCTTCTGCCTTTTCAGGGATAGAAATCCCGTGGGCTACATTCACTTCAACCTTAATGCTAACGGAATGATTTTTAGAATCCTGCTCCACATGGATCCCTTTGATCCTTTCATTTCCTTCTCTTCCAAGCAAGTTATCCAAAAGGTTTCCTTCCAAAAGAGAAACACCCTCGATATCTGCCAAACATTTGATAACTATTGCTTGAAAAACACGCGTTTCAATGTCTCTTACAAAGACCGTATCAGCGAACTTTAGCTCTTTTGTATCGAGCTCTTTAAATTGGTCATGCATCATTTCACCTCTGTTTCCTATTAGTTTACAAAATAATCAATAAATAGTGCCACGACTATTCACCTGAGTATTTAGACCAAAATTATTCACTCTAGTCACTCTTTGACCTCTCTCATTTTTGTTTGAAAACATCTTATCAAATAATGATACTACCACAAAGAGCCCTGATAACAGCCCTGCGGTAGCAACAACTGTAGGACTGCAGCAACCCTCTGGGTTGTCGCTAGCTCGATTCGATGCTAGTGGAGCTACGTTATAATCTCTTCTAAAAGAGATTGGTTTCATTTTCTTAGCTCTCTCTTTTTTATCAAAAACTTCATCACGAATTTCTTGCATTCTTGCGAGACTCAACTTACAACATTCATCATTCATTCCAGATTTTTCAAAAGCTTCAATAAGCTTAGCGGTCAAGGTTTTTACCAATGCATCACTAGAAGGAGATAGCGGCGGCTCTTCCTCCTCCTCAGCAGCTTGCCTCGATGCAAACTCAATCAGTGCATTCTTTTTGAAATCACCATCCAATTGAATACCGAGAATGGGACGAGATTGAAAATCACACGGAATAAAGTCCTTTGCTTTCTTATTCTTAAAAAATTCCTCCGCAATTTTTTGGCAAATGGTTCGGATGTGGTAATAGGTTTCATTTTCTTTATCAATATCGATGGTTTTCCAACCGGATTCAGTAAGCTTTCCTACATTAACTTTGACTCCATGCAGAAGGTTTGTATGATGAATTGCATCGTAGTGAGAAACATAAGACGATTCAACTTGATTCGGTAGCATTTTTAGCCCTTTTCATTTAAGGTTTCTTGAAAATATGTGAGCATATAAAACTATATAAGCAATATTTTCAACTCTTTTATTATTCTTTTGTGGTAGAGTGGGGAGAACTTTGAGATTTTGGATATGTACATACTGTTCTATATCATTTTTTGGCTCACCTTAGGTTGGCTTTCATTCAGAATGGCTAGACGGCGTGGGAAAAACCCCGCAATTTGGTTTTTTCTTGGAGTAACTCTTGGAGTAATCGCATTAATTGTTCTTTACTTTCTCCCTCAAAAAGAAACCCTAGCAACGGCAATGGCAGCTCCAATGCAAAAAGCAGAGATTCCCGTTTTCCTAAATGAGAAGATTTCCGAAAAACCTCCAGAAAAGCTTTGGTATTATCTAGACTCAGAAAAAGCCCAATTTGGTCCAATGAGTTTCTATGCCCTTCAAGAAGCATGGGACGATGACAAAATCATCGCAGCGACCTATATTTGGAATGAAGATATGGAAAACTGGGTGCGCCTTGAAAATCTCATAGACCTCCACGCTCGCATAAGAAGAGCCCCTTAAAAAAGGGGCTTTAATACCAAATCAATTGTAGTAGATCAGAGATTCTCTACCAAGAGGATTTTGTGACTCCCGGGATTAGACCAGCAAGGGCCATCTCACGGAAACACAAACGAGATAAGTTGAATTTACGAAGGTATCCGCGGCAGCGGCCTGTAAGGCGGCAGCGGTTACGAAGACGAACTTTTGATGAGTTTGGAGAAAGCTTATTGAGCTTATCTTGAGCATCTATTCGTTCTTCATCACTCATTTCGAGATTTCGAACGATTTTTTTGAGTTCTTGCCGTTGCTCCCATTTCATTCGAACGAGTCGCTCACGCTTCTTCTCTTTTTCAATCATTGCTTTTCTAGCCATAGTTTTCCTATTTTTTCCTAGCTGGTCCTTTTTGTCGTTGCTTACGGTTGGGGTTCCGTTTGTTAATCACATAGAGTCGTCCCCGCCGTCTAACAACCTTATCCCCTTTACCGGGATCTGCTTTTACAGATGCACGCACTTTCATAAGTAAATCCTAAATTTCAGATAGTAGCAACCAATATAACGGATTCTCTATTTCTTGACAACGTCATTAAAGAAATAAAAAAAAATGTTGTGGGTTGAACCTATTTCGTAATTTGTGTAGAATGGTTTCTTTTAGTGGAAAATAAAGAGTTTATAGACAATGAAACGGACCTATCAACCTAGTAAGCGACGACGCAAAAAGACCCATGGATTTCGCTCTCGCATGAAGACTGTATCCGGACGCAGGCTCATTAACAAAAAACGACAAAAAGGGCGAAAGCGTCTCGGTGTGTGAAACTAAACTTTTCAAAGCTGCACCGTCTCCTTGCTAGACGTGAGTTTCGTGAGGTATATCAGCGAGGTAGAAAGTTTGTGGGCCACCGTCTAACATTCTTTTATCTCCTAAAGGATCCACATTCTCCCCAATTAGGAATCACTATTACAAAAAAGTGGGGGAAGGCCCATGACCGCAACCGCTTCAAGAGGGTTGTTCGAGAAGGATTTCGCAGGTCCTACCCAGAGCTCAGCACTGGGCTCATGCTGAATGCCCACCCCCGCGAGGGGTATAAAGATCTTAGTGCAGAGGAAGTTACGATAGAATTAAAACGATTGAGCGATTTCTGTGTCCAAACTAAATCCAAATCAGCAAAAAGCAGTCACCTCCACTGAAGGCCATGTCCTTATTCTTGCAGGGGCAGGGAGTGGAAAAACGCGCGTTCTTGTTCATCGTATTGCTCACCTTATTCAAGATAAAAAAATCTCGCCTACAGCAATACTTGGCCTCACCTTTACCAATAAAGCAGCGGAGGAGATGCGAGAGCGCGTCGCAAAAATTGTTTCCACTGAAGAGGCGCTACGGGTTTCTCTTTCCACCTTCCACAGTTTTTGCATGAAAATACTCCGAAAAGAGATCCACCGGCTTGGATTTACCCAAAAATTCTCCTTATATGATGAAAAGGATATGCGCCGCCTCATTATGCAAGTAGCTGAAGAACTTTTTGATGGGGAAGAGCTTTCACTAGAACCGATTATCACAGCGATTTCTTATATAAAGGGTAAAGGACTCGCAGTCGAAGATTTTCCAAAAACAAGCGACTCAAAGCAAGATATCTTCATTAAAGAGGTTTACGAATCCCTTCGGATTGCGATGAGAGCCTACAATGCACTCGATTTTGACAGTCTTCTCACTCTTACCGTTGAACTCTTTGAAAGCTTCCCAGAGATTCTTGAAAAATATCAAGACCGTTTCCGCTACATCATGATCGATGAATACCAGGACACTAACCCCATTCAATATCGCCTCGCCTCACTCCTCTCTAAAAAATACCGTAATCTCTGCGTTGTCGGAGATGATGACCAATCAATCTACGCCTGGCGGGGAGCTGAAATTGAGCACATTCTCAATTTTCCTGCGGAAACCACCATTAAGCTCGAACAAAACTACCGCTCAACCTCCCGGATTCTGCAGGCTGCCAATGCGGTGATTAAGAATAATGTTCATAGGCACAAAAAGATCTTGCAAACCAATGCCAAGGAAGGAGAAACCCTTGAGATTTTTAATGCCCCTTCTGAGCAAGAAGAGGTAGAATCTGTGATCCAACGTATCCTCCAATTCAGAGAGGAAAAAAATTACCAGTGGAAAGACATTGCCATCCTCTACCGTTCGAATAATTTGGCCCGCTCCTTTGAACTCTCTCTTATGCAAACTGTATGGAGAAGCGAAGGACAGTGGGTTCGAGGAATCCCCTATCAAGTCTTTGGAGGAATGGGGTTTTTTGAAAGGGGCGAAGTGAAAGATTTAATGGCTTATCTACGCATCATTTCAAACCCTAAAGATCAGGAAGCACTCCTCCGCATTGTTAATTACCCAAGGCGAGGCATCTCTGATAAAACTCTCGATACCATTACCCAGTTCAACCGTCGCAAGCGCCTTCCTCTTCTTGCTGTCATGAAAAAAATTACTCAAGGTGAATACCCAGAACTTTCCATTAGCTCTAGAGGATCACAAGGTATTGATAATTTTGTAATTCTATACCAGGAAATGGCAGAAAAATTCCAATCCCTTTCACTTTCTCAAGGGCTCAAATGGCTCCTCGAAAAGATCGACTACAAAACAGCTCTGATGAAGGAGTTTAAAACTGACACGGTTCAAGAGGCAAAGTGGGAAAATATTCAAGCTTTTATCTCCGCGATGCAAACCTATGAAAAAGGGGAAGGGGCCTCTCTTCATGATTTCCTATCCTCTTCGTTGCTCAATAACTATAAAGGCCGAAAGAAAGACCTTTTTGGAAATGACACACTCAGCCTCATGACCTTTCACAGTGCAAAAGGCCTCGAATACCCCGCTGTTTTTCTAGTGGGCCTTGAGGATCATCTGATCCCCCATCTCAAATCTCAAACAAAAGAAGGAATTGAAGAAGAGCGCCGCCTTCTCTATGTTGCGATCACCCGCGCAATGGAAGCTTTGTGCCTCAGCATGTCACGCCAAAGGACAACACACGGAAAAGTTGTTAGTTGCAACCCCTCTCGCTTTCTTTTTGAAATCCCTAAGGAGATTCTGAAAGTAACATCCTGGAAATAATTTTAGCGATGTTTGATTTCTCTTCACTTGGAGCAAATCGATGGGAAATCTGCGCATGTTCAAGAGCTTCTTCCTTAGCCTCCATAAACTCAGAAATCACAAGATGCATTTTCCAGCAGCGGTCAGCACTCTTTTCCCCAAACTTATTGATAAATTGCTCAAGAGGCTTAATGCTATTTTTTTCTTGAAAATCAAGAAGAGCTAGTCGATAAGCAACCTCCCTACTTTCGATAGCATTAAGTGCTACGCGTAATGCATTCCCTTCCTTTGTTCCTCGAAGAGCAATGTATTTTTCAAGCATAAGCTCAGGAACCACATCTCCTCCCACATTTAGTATAGTGCGAGCAAGACTCTTGGCCCCCATGGAACAGGCCTTTTCATAGCAATATTTGAGTTCTCCAACCTTTTTGCTCTGCTTTGCCTCTTCAAACCGTTTTTCTAGCAAATAAGAGCGACGCCCAACTTCTTTTAAATGCTTTCCAAAATCCTCTACTCCCTTGATGGGATATCCCATTCGAGAGATTTCTTCCTCTTTAGAATTCAGAAGAACAATCGTGGGGAAATTCTCGACCCCATACTTTTCTTTTAAAGCGCAGTTTTGAATCAAAACCGCTTCGCTTTGAATGTTCATTTCAGGAAAGTCCACTTGAACAAAAATAAGCTCTGATGGAAGTTTTTTAAATATTTCTTCTATCAAAGTCTTTGAGTGCTCAGACCAATCGGAACCGGTGAAAACAAGCGCAAGAGGAAGGTCATGCCCCTCCGCAAGATCCCTCCCTTTTGAATAGTCCTTTGTCACATGCGGAGAGGCAAAAAGCACTCCCGAAAGGAATAGAAAAATGATTGATAGCTTCATATTCTTGCTCCAAAAGTTAAAGCACTATAAAATACACGTATAAAAAATGAAGCCATTTCTTTCGACAACTATTCTACGTCACCGTAGAGAAAATTTAAAAAAGTGCAGTCTTCGCGGACTAGAACAGCGAGAAGATATGCTCTTTTTAACCTATCCAAAGGACCCGATTCCCTTTATTGAAAAAGGAATTCTCCTCAGCTTGGATGCCCCTCCTCTGACAAAAGAGGATCACTTCCCCCTTTTCTTAATCGATGGGACATGGAAGTATGCGGCTGTCATGTATCGGCAAATCCCCCAGAAAGAAAAATGGGTTTATCGAAGCCTCCCTTCCTATTTTCGAACCGCCTATCCTCGCAAACAAACAGACTGCGCGGACCCTGACCGAGGCCTCGCCTCAGTGGAAGCTCTTTTTATTGCCTACTATATCCTCGGATACGAAACATCTGGTCTCCTCGACCACTACTACTGGAAAGATGAGTTTCTCAGCCTTAATTCACAATACCTTTTGTGTAGTACCACTTCCCATCAACTTTTTGAAAAGAGCTAATTTCATGCAGTAGCTGCTCCGCTCCTTGATGACGAAAATGCGCAATGAACTGGACAGTTCCCTCACCGCCCTCTTCTTCGCTAAAGAGAACGTCAAGCTTAACCCACTCCACACCCCCAGTTCTCTTTCGTTCAAACTGCTTAAATGCCTCTCCTCTCACCGTCTTTTCAATATAGTCGAGATTATTTTGGGTATAGGCCGTATAACGAGAACGCATCAAAGACTCAGGAGTTGGAGAGTTTGCTTCCCCCTCAATATAAGGTCCACAACATTTAGAATAATCCTTTCCAGACCCGCAAGGACAAGTCATAAAATAAATTCCTGAGTCAACTCAATTGCTAGCTCAAACACAATAAACAAAAAGAGGGCAATTAAAACAGGTTTCCCTCCTGGAAGTTGTTGATTAAGCTTAGAATAGTCTTTGCGATACCTTCCAACCCAGACCATCAATACTGGTATTAAACCTAATAAAAGGGCGCAACCAATGCCCCCTGCATACCCCAAGGCCTTCAGGAAAATGCCTGGATTGACCGAAACAATAATAATCGGGGGAATGTACATAATCGCACATAAGAGGACCTTCTTAAAGCCTACCTTTGCCAATTGAAGACCATCCGATAAAAAGTCTAAAAGTCCCAATGTCACTCCTAGAAAGGAAGTTGTAAGAGCAAAGGCGCTAAAGAACTGCCCAGTCAAATAAATGGGAGAGTTGGGGAAAATTTTCTTTAAGGGCTCAATAGCCGTTTGCCCCATTGCCTGAGCCTGCAGCAGGCCGCTTGAACCTGCAACAGGAATAATTCCTAAAATCAAATACTCCCATAAAATATACCCAAAAAAGGGCAAGGAAGTCCCAACTAAAATAGCAAAGCGGACCACCTTGGGGTGGCGGCCGAGATAGGTTGTCAAACTAGGGACGATCCCCTGGTAGCTAAAGGAAGTAAACATCACAGGAAGAGCTAGAAACGATGGAATCCAACGTGCACGCGAAAGATTTTCAAGCTTCACTTCGCCAAAGCCAAGAATCACAAAAACAAGAAATGCTAATCCCAGTCCAACCATCAATAAAAAATTGATTCGATCTACAACTGCCGTTCCCAAATAAACACAAAAGCCAAAGATTGCAGAAAAGATGATTAATCCCGCCACATAGGGAATCTTGCCCCCAAAAAGAGCAACAACGAATCCTCCTCCTCCATCCACATAAGCAATGGTTAAACAGTAGAACAGGAAGATATAGAGAATCCAAGCGGCAATTTTACCAACAGGGCCTAGGAGGCGATGAACCATTGAAATAATATTGGCATCATTAGGCATCCATAAACAAACTTCTAAAAGAAGTAGCCCTGTACATACACTAAATATCCAACAAATGATAAAAATAACCGTCGCGGGAAGAAATCCTCCCATCCCCGTAACAACCGGAAGAGCAAGCATGCCGGCACCAATGGCCGTCCCCCCGACAAGAAGAGCTCCGCCGATGGCTTTTCTAAGCGAAAAATCCATAATTCCTCTACTAAATTGGCTCCCAATGATATTATAAGGATTCTTTTGAGCGCAACAACTCTCTGTCAACGTAAAACTAAAGTGTTGCATTTTCCCTCAGGGGACTGTTGAGAAGTACACTCTTCTAAATCTCACCAAGTCCGGGATACTAGCAAAAATCTCCCTTTAAGCGTAAAATGAACTTAAGGGGAGCACTTACATGTCAGAGGAGAAATGCATCAAGATATTGATTATGAAGAAGCCATGAAACTAATCAACTCTCATTTGCAAGAAATGAAAGAAGAAATGGATGAAGTAGAAGAGATGAACCTAAAAAAAGGGGGGGAAAAGCTCGCTAGGTATATGAAGCGGATATACAAGAAGTTAGAAGAAATAGTCGATGTCTACGCAAAAACACAGGAACATGGAGATTTTAATAACATCTGCCGTGAACTCGAAGCTCTTCAGCCTGCTTTTGTCTTGAATTACAATGAGATCTGTTATGAACAAGGGCTTGAGCAGCTTAATAGCACTCTTGATGAAATGGAGGAGGAACTTGAGCAAGTCGATGATTTAGAGCTTTCTGGCTCACAAAAAAAACAAGTACAGCAAATGCACGATATTTATTGCGAGATCCACGAAAAAGTGGATCAATATGCTCATTCCCATGACCATGATGACTTCGAATCAGCAGTCCATCAAATGGAAAGACTCAAATCCGATTTCATCTTCAACTATAATGAGCTTACAGACTAGTGTTATGCATTGTAAGTTGAAGAACTTACATCGCCTCCGGTTCCAGTCCAATTCGTGTGAAAAAACTGTCCACGAGGCTGGTCTACCCTTTCATAAGTGTGAGCACCAAAGAAGTCGCGCTGCGCCTGCAACAGATTTGCAGGAAGGCGGCTTGAACGGTATCCGTCAAAGAAAGATAGAGATGTACTGAAGCAAGGAGTAGGGACACCAAACTCTGCTGCGTGAGACACTACACGGCGCCAACCCTGTTCTGCTTTCAAAATCTCTTCTCTAAAAAAGTCATCAAGAAGAAGACTTTTGAGGTCCTTTGTTTTATCGAATGCCTTCTTAATCTCACCTAAGAAGCGGCTGCGGATGATGCATCCTCCTCGCCACATAAGAGCAATGGAGCCATAATTAAGGTTCCACTTAAACTCAGTTGCAGCTGCGCGCATCAACATAAATCCTTGCACATAGCTAATAATTTTTGAAGCGTAAAGAGCTTGCTTGATGTCTTCGGTCATCTGCTTTTTATCGCCTTTAAAATCTTTGCCTGGCCCTTCAAAAAGCTTGCTCAATTCAATCCGCTCTTCTTTAAGGGCTGAAAGGCACCGCGCAAAAACTGCTTCGCCAATAAGAGTGAGAGGCATCCCCATATCAAGAGCACTGATCCCTGTCCATTTTCCTGTACCTTTTTGCCCCGCAACATCAAGGATACTCTCAACGAGGGCATTTCCTTCTTTTTCTTTGTAAGCAAAGATTTGACTGGTAATCTCAATGAGATAACTATTGAGTTCTCCCTTGTTCCATTCAGCAAAAACTTTTGAGAGTTCATCAGCATCAAGCCCAAGTTTTGATGAAAGAAGCTCATACGCTTCGCAAATAATTTGCATGTCCCCATATTCAATTCCATTGTGGACCATCTTGACATAGTGACCTGCGCCACCTTCTCCTACCCAATCGCAACAAGGCTCTCCATCTTCAGACTTGGCAGCAATGGCCTGAAAAATAGGTTTAACCTCAGGCCAGGCATCAGGGTTTCCTCCAGGCATAATCGAAGGACCATTACGAGCTCCTTCTTCTCCACCTGAGATTCCGGTCCCAATAAACAGGATCCCTTTTTCTTTCAGCTCCTTAAAACGACGCTCACTATCAGGGAAATGACTATTCCCTCCATCGATAATGATGTCCCCTTTTTCTAGAAGGGGCGCAAGCTCATTAATCGTATCATCTACTGAGGACCCAGCGCGGATCATCATCATTACTTTCCGCGGGCATTTCAGTGAACTAACCAATTCTTTGAGCGTATGAGTCCCAACAATCTCTGTCCCCTTAGCAGGACCTTCTAGGAAGGCGTCGACTTTAGACGTTGTGCGGTTGAAAACAGCAACCCTGTATCCATGGTCGTTCATGTTGAGGACCAAGTTTTGTCCCATGACAGCAAGTCCAATTAGTCCGATATCTGCGTTTCCTGGCACTTTAACCTCCAAATTCTTGAGCTTATCACTCCATTGCGTTACAATTTTGGCCTTCAGTCCTCGTAGCTCAGCTGGATAGAGCAGTTGCCTCCTAAGCAACAGGCCGCGTGTTCGAATCACGCCGAGGACATTGTCCCACTTATCTCACGTTCCTCTTTATTGAACAATAGTCATCGGCGAGATGCAGCTTGTTTTACAAGCAAATTCACAACCTCTTTTGGGAGAACCTCAGTTTTTACTGATTGTATTTTCCTTAAATCATTAGACGTTTTAGATTTTAATTTGGGAATTTTCATGGGGTTAGATAGTGTAGACACAAGTTTAAATTTGTGCTAAGCTGGTTTCTTAAACTTTTAAGGAGAGGTTTAGAGATGACCGTATCAGAGCACAGACGTCACGATATTTCAGATCGAATTTGGAAAAAACTTGAGCCTTATTTTCCATGAAGAAGAGGGGTGTGTGGAGGGGTAGCACAAGATAATCGGCGATTTATCAACGCGGTTTTTTGGATTATTCGTACCAGAGCTCCATGGCGTGACTTACCTCCAGACTATGGGAACTGGGGAAATGTGCATCGTCGTTTTATCTGTTGGAGGAATAAAGGCGTCTGGGAACTTCTTCTGGAAAAAGTGGTGGACGATCCTGATTATGAGTGGTTAATGATCGATGCAACCCATATCAAAGTTCACCCTCACGCAGCAGGTGCACAAGTTGGTAATCAAGATAGGTTGTGTTGAGAAATTTACTTTAACCATTGGAGAGCCGCGATAAAATGAAGGAATGCCTTGAACCTTGATGCTAACTTCTCGAACCGAGAAAACAATCGTCTATAATGTTTGAGGAAGCCAAATAAACATTCGATTTTGTGTCGTTCTTTATATATGTCTTTATCATGCTCTCGATGATCAATGCGATTTTTCTTTGAGGGAATGATGGCAACAGCTCCGATGCTCTTTACATGATCAATGATTGCATTGCTGTCGTAGCCTTTGTCAGCCAATAATCTTTTGTAATCCCTACCCTTGAGCAAAGGAATAGCTTGATGACAATCAGCTGCTTGACCACCTGTTAAAATAAAATCAAGTGGATTACCTAATGCATCACAGATACTATGGATTTTAGTCGTAAAACCTCCGCAGGACCGACCTAAGGCCTGCTCGTCTTGACCTCCGGTTTTTTTTTACTGGCTCCTGCGGCACAGGCATGAGCGCGGAGGACTGTACTGTCGATCATAATATATTCCATGTCTGGATCATTTGAAAAATAGTAGAGCATCTTGTACCACACACCATGTTCAGCCCAGTCTGCAAAACGATGATAGACGGCATTCCAGTCTCCATATTCCTTTGGTAGCAAACGCCATTGTGCTCCGCTCTTGGCAATCCAAAATACAGCCTCTACAAAGCAACGAGTTTTCTCTTTGTTATTTGTGTGTATTTTGGGGTAATTACTCAGATATTCGTAAAGTTTCGACCAGGCGTGGTCATTTATTTTATGCGGGTATAGCATATAGATCTCCTTCTTCAGGAAGTCAGCTTGCACCATTTATGGAAATTTCTCAACACAACCTATGGCTCGGACAAAAGGGAGTTCAACACGAAATTACATTTGGCCGTGGATTCGCATGGTATGCCGGTCAGAGCGATTATTACGTCAGGTACTCAATCAGACTACCTTTAGGCCAAACACCTAATAGAGGGAATTAACGCCGATTACCTACTAGCAGATCGGGGTTATGACAGCGATGCAATCGTAACTCAAGCGATCTCTCAAGGAATGAAGGCGGTTATCCCTCCCAGAAAAAATAGGAAAAGCAAGAGAGCTTATGATAAGCATCTCTATAAATTGAGACATTTTGTAGAAAATGCTTTTTTACATTTGAAGCGATGGAGAGGAATTGCTACACGCTATGCTAAGCACACATCCTCTTTCTTGGCTGCGGTTCAGATCAGATGTTTGGCTTTATGGGTAGAAATCTCGTGACTACACTATTTAATCAACTATTTTTTTTAATACCTTAGCTCTGACCATCCTTGATCTTTATCTCTCATTGCATTAGAATCTTCGTGTTATGCAAAATCCATTGAAAATATATGTTGATCGTCTATCTCACGAGCGAACAGAAAAAATTGAAGAAACTCTCACCCCTGAATTCATGGATGTAAGTGAGAAAGACCTCAAGTTTCAAAGTTTTGTTAAACTCAGAGGAAGGGCATATCTTGCTGAAGACCACTTAGTTATACATCTAGATGTTGAAACAGAAGCACTAATCCCCTGCGCTATTTGCAATAAAGGGATAAAGAAAAAGATCACAGTCAAGGAGTTCTATCACACAGAAGAACTTGAAAAAATTCGGGGTCGTGTTTACGACTACACCGATCCTCTACGAGAAGCTGTTTTACTAGAAATCCCTTCTTATGTAGAATGTTTAGAAAATTGTCCCAAACGGACAAACTTAAAGAATTACTTACAAAAAGGGAATGATCAATTTCCCTTTGCAGATTTAAACTAGGAGAAAACCCGTGGCCGTCCCACGTAACCGACACTCAAATGCACGCAAGAACAGTAAACGTGCGCACCACGCAAAAAAAGAGAAACATGTTGCAAGTTGCTCAAACTGCGGAAAAATGCACCTCCCCCACCGAATGTGCTCATTCTGTGGATACTATGGAGGACGCTCCGTCCTTTCGGAAGCACAAGAGTAAAGTCCCCCATCTGGGAATTGACCTCCTAGGAGGAGACTTCGTCTCTCCTGACCATGTGCTTGATACTCTTCACGCCCTCTATTCAGAGGTTGACGCTCCCTTTTGTCTGACAGTTTTTTCTACTCCAGAAATAGCAGTCCATATCCAAACCTTCAAAAAAGCGCATAACTTCAAAGAAAAAGAACTCGAAATATTCCAAACCAAAGAAGTCATCCATATGGATGACGATCCACTTTACGCCATTCGAAAAAAGAAACAATCCTCTATATGCCTTGGAATGAAGCTTCTCAGGGATCGAAAAATTGATGCCCTCGTTTCTACCGGAAATACTGGAGCATTGATAGCCAGCGCGAACCTTTTCTTGCCAATGCTACAAGGGATTTCTCGAGCTGCGCTAATCACACTTCTCCCGACAAAAAAGGAACCGATTGCGGTAATCGATGTGGGAGCAAACATTCAGTGTAGCCCCGAGCACCTTGTGCATTTTGCTCAAATGGGAATAGCTTATCAAAAAGCACGCGGGATTAAAAAACCAACTGTCGGCCTTCTAAACATTGGGGTAGAAGAAAAAAAAGGGCGCGCAGAACTCCGTGAAACTTATAAGCTTCTCCAAGCATTTAACGGTGAGGAAACTATCTTCGCTGGAAATGTTGAAGGAAGGGAAGTCTTCTCAGGAAATATCCATGTACTTGTCACAGACGGTTTCACAGGAAATATTTTCTTAAAAACTGCAGAAGGCCTTTCCTCATTCATTCTCGATACAATGAAAAAAAATCAAAATCTCATTCCTTTCTCAAAACCTCTTCTTAAATATCTAAAAGCCGAACTCTATTCAGCAGAATATCCTGGAGCAATTCTTTGCGGTGTCGATGGAGTTATCATTAAATGCCATGGAGATGCAACCCCTGAAGCCCTTAAGTGCGGCGTCCAGGGAGCCATCAACCTTCTTCAAGGAAAATTTCTCGACAAAATCAAACTTGAATTGAACCCCTAATCTGTCCCAGATCAAAGTAAGAATTTGCTGGAAAAACATTGGCCATTGATATATTATCATGATTTACGAACAGATCCACACTGGTGAAACCGATGAAAGAAATTCTTCTAAATGTGACGTCAAAGGAAAAGAGATGTGCGATATTAAAGTTTGGAAAACTCCAAGACCTAATTGTTGAACGCAAGTCAAACAGACAGCTTACCGGAAACATCTACCGGGGAGAAGTTATCAATATCTTGCACAACATTCAATCGGCATTTATTGCGATTAATGAAGGGGAAAATGGATTTATCCATATCAGTGATATCGTAGAGAATACCCAAAAATTTCAAGAAATGTTCGACATGGAGTTTGACTGGGATTGCGACGTTAGCTCTATCAAGGCGCGTGAGCTTAAAGATGCTGATATCTCCAAGTTTATGGAGGTTGGACACCCTGTTCTTGTACAGGTCGTAAAAGAACCGATAGGCTCCAAAGGAGCACGCCTTACTTCAAATATCACAATTCCTGGACGATACCTTGTCCTCCTTCCAAACACCCCCCACCGTGGAGTGTCCCGGAAAATTATTGACCGCTTGGAAAGAGACAGACTCAAGAAAATCATCAAAGCCTTTGAAATGCCTCAAAAAATGGGGCTGATTTGCCGTACGGCAAGCGCTAGCGCTTCAACAGAAGAACTAATTGCAGAAGCAACAGAGCTGTTAAGTGCCTGGGAAAAGATCCAAGAAGACTTTAAGACAAGCGATGGCTCAGCCTGCCTTTATAGGGAGTCCGATCTAGTTAAAAAATCTGTTCTGAAAGCAATTAATAAAAAATATACCCGAATGCTTGTCGATGACTACAAGACCTACCAGTATTGCCGTCAGGTCTACAATCGATATAAGGGAGACCATGTCTTAAAGCTTGAGTGCTATCGGGATAAAACCCCAATGTTTGATCGCTTCGCCGTTGAAAATGAAATTGAACGTTGTCTTCGAAGAAAAATCTGGCTCCAAAGTGGTGGATACCTCTTCTTTGACAAAACAGAAGCGATGTACACGATTGATGTTAACTCTGGAAGAGGCAGTGCCTCAAAAGAAAATATCAACGTCGAAGAAACTCTTGTCCGTATTAACATGGAAGCAGCCGATGAAATCGCGCGTCAACTTCGGATCCGAAATATTGGGGGCCTTGTCATCTGCGACTTCATTGATATGAGGTATCGCCGCAACCAAAGGCGTGTTTTAGACACTCTTAAAGAAGCAATGAAAGAAGATTCTGCAAAGTGTACCATTCTAGGAATGAGTGACTTTGGACTTGTTGAAATGACAAGGCAGCGCACACGTGAGTCGCTTATTCAGACCCTCTTTACCCATTGCCCCTATTGCAGCGGAAAAGGAATCATCAAAAATTTTGAAAGCATCTCAATCGAAATTGAACGTGCGATCCAAAAATTGATGTCTGTTCACAATGAGAACAAAGTCGAATTAATCACCCACCCTCAGTTGAATGATTACCTTGGAAAAGACGATAAGTCTCTTTTAGAGAAACTTGCTAAAAAACTGAAAGGAGAAATCTCTTTTAAAAGTAATGATGAGTTGCACTTAAACGGATTTGAATTTTACTCGATGGCTGATGGACAAAAAATCGAATGGTAACCTCCAAGCTCTTCTAGCTAAAATTGGTGAATTGTCAGACTCAAAAGAGATCCCTGAGAAGTATATCCAGATCTTGAAAGATTTTATCAAAAGCTATCAAGGGGTGATCCTAGATCATGGAGAGGATCCTGAATCCTATATGGGTGTTTTTTACTCCTTTATTGGATTCATGAAAGAGCAGGTACGCAATCCTTTTCAATTCAAGCCCTATCATAAGAAAGTGCGCTCCCCCGTAGACTACTATAAATTTGGTCTCGATTTTCTTAGACCTTTAGTTGACCTTCCCAACTCGACAATATCAGGAGCAAAAAACCTCGACTACATAGAGTCCCTTCTTGAAAAAAAGGAGAATGTCATTCTTTTTGCTAACCATCAAATTGAAGCAGATCCTCACGCGATCAGCATTTTACTCGAGAAAACTCATCCCAAATTTGCTGAAGAACTCATTTTTGTTGCGGGCACAAGAGTCACCACCGATCCTTTTGCAATTCCTTTCAGCATGGGAAGAAACCTTCTCTGCATTCACTCGAAAAAGTATATCGATAACCCTCCTGAAGAACAACACGAAAAACAGATGCACAACAAAAGAACCATGGATCGAATGGTGGAACTCTTAAGCGAAGGAGGGCATGCTATTTATGTCGCTCCCAGTGGAGGGCGAGACCGCGTAAATGCAGATGGTGTTATCGAAGTTGCTCCTTTTGACCCTAAAAGCCTTGGAATGTACTATCTAATGGTCCAAAAGGCAAAGAAACCGACGCACTTTTTCCCTCTTTCCCTCTCAACCTATCACCTTCTACCCCCTCCAGAAACAACCGAAACTGAGCTTGGAGAAACGCGAGTGACTAGGGGCGGTGCAATCCATCTTCACTTCAGTGAAGAAATTGATATGGAATATTTTCCGGGTGCCGAAAAAGCTAAAGACAAAAAAGATTTAAGACGCATTCGCGCAGAATATCTCTGGGAATGCGTGAATCGTGAATATGAAAAATTTCCCAAATAGGGAGGCGTTATGAAACGACTAATGGCACTACTACTGATTACAATTGGAGGATTTACCGAAAACCCCCAAAACTATGTTGAAGTTCAAGACCAGGCCCACCTGCAGATACTGACACCCTCTCTCTCTGAGCGCAAAACAGCAAAAATCCGTCTTGAGAATGGGTTAGAAGCCTACCTCATTTCTGACCCAAAAGCAGACCAGTCAGCAGCGGCTCTTTCAATGGAAGCCGGTTCGTGGAACGACGACCCAAACTATGCTGGAATTGCCCACTTTCTAGAACACCTCTTATTTTTAGGATCAAAGGCCTATCCCGAAGAAAATGCTTATGAAAAGCAAGTTTTAGATAATGGGGGGACATTCAATGCAT
The DNA here is from genome assembly GCA_965233865.1 of Candidatus Neptunichlamydia sp. Lineage (GTDB taxonomy): Bacteria > Chlamydiota > Chlamydiia > Chlamydiales > Simkaniaceae > Neptunichlamydia. Next base: position 1,623,183 of record OZ247587.1, on the reverse strand, counting down.
ATACCTCTACAGATCGAACTGTCTATATTTTCTCAGTAAACAATGATGCTTATTCAACCACTCTTGATATGTTCAGCCATATGTTTATCGATCCTCTATTTACCGCTTCAGGGATTGGGCGGGAGCTCCATGCTGTTGATCAAGAACACGACAAAAATATCGAAAGTGATGGAAACCGTGGATGGATGGTCTTTAAAGAAACAGGAAATCCTGCGCACCCAAACGCTCTTTTTAGTACAGGAAATGCCGAGACGCTTGGCGGAATACCAAGAGAAGAGGTTGTCCGTTGGCACCAGAAAAACTACAGCTCTGATCGGGCTCATCTCACGCTTTATTCCACACTGCCAATTGAAGAGCTCAAAGCCCTAGCCACGCGCCAATTTTCAGCTGTCCCCAAAACAAACTCCCTGACTCAATTACCCCGAGAGAAGCTATTGTCAGAAAAACAGGAAGGTCATATTGTTGCGATTAAGCCTATCAAAGACATGCGCAATCTCTCTATTGAGTGGGAACTTCCTAAGGAGTTTGTTCAAAATTTTGATAATCGTTCTGATGATCTCCTAGAATATGTCATTGGAGGCCGGCATGAAAACAGTCTATACTCTCAGCTTAAGAGAGAAGAACTTGTCGAAAGCACTTCTTCTAGCATGTTCCGCTTAAGCAAAGAGTCGGGTATTTTCTATATCAGTTTTGATCTTACACTTCTAGGAGCAACGCAGTTTGAAACCGTCATCGAAAGATGTTTCCAAACCCTCAATTCTTTGAAATCAAGTGGAATCCCCCCGTATATTTTCCATGAACTTAAAAATATGTCTAAGATTGATTACGAGTATCAGTCTCGAGTCACTCCTTTTTCATTCGTCACAAACCACGCGCATCAAATGATCGATGAGCCTCTAGAAACTTACCCGCTAAAAACAATTATGCCCACAACTTATGATGCTAGCGAAACCCAGGAATTTCTTGATCTACTATCTCCAGGATCTGCCGTCTACTTTCTCGTTGCTTCCCCTGAACTTACTGGTATTAATCCAGATAAATTCGAAAAATGGTCAAGAGTTGAATACGCAGTCCAGAAAATTCCAGATACGTCTTTAGCAGCATGGGGCGATATTTCTTCACATCCGCGCATTGCGCTTCCTAAGCAAAATACATATATTCCAGGCGATCTTAAATTAACCACACGTCCAGGAGATGATGAAACTGTCGTAACTCCACACCCAAAAAAACTTGTATCAAATGATTTGGGAGAACTCTATTTCTGGGAAGACACTCAGTACCAAGTCCCTGAAGTTTCTTGGATCTTCAATATTAGCTCCCCTTATATAGATGGAACGCCTCGTCAAATGGTCCTCGTAGATTTATTTCGTTACACATTAGATGAGAAACTCGCTTCCACACTAACCTATGCAAATGCTGCTTCTCTAAGTTTTGCTACTGGTCCTCAAGATCTTAAACTCATCATGGTAGTAAGCGGATATAGCGAGAAAGCATCTCTTCTACTAGAAGAAGCTCTAAAACAAGCCAAGAAGTGTCGCATGACAAAAAAGGAATTTGATCTCTATACCACGTCTCTTAAGAGTTCTTACGCCAACCAGTCCAAAGCGATGCCCGTCTTCCAAGCAAATGAAATTTCGATGAACCTTCTCTTTAATAATACCCCTAAGCACACTGACAAACTCATGGCCCTTGAAAACCTCCGCTACGAAGATTACCTTTCGTTTGCCGATAAACTTTTTCAGCAAGCTTATATCGAAGCCGTCCTTATCGGAAACATGACAGAAAAAGACGCGCAAAATGTTTGGGAAACCGTGACGAAAAAACTCTCCTACACCCTCTACCCTAAGAAAGACCATAAAAGAAAACAACTGTTGACTCTTTCTTCTTTCCAAGGCCCTTATAAAGTTCATGAACAAACCGAAAGTCTTGGAAACGCCGCCATCCTTGTGATTCAAGAAGGAACCATGACATTTCCCAAAAAAGCTTCCCACCTTGTCCTAGGAATTGGAATACAAGAAGATTTCTTCGATACCCTCAGAACAAAACAACAAACCGCCTATTTTGCAAAAGCAGGAAGCCAAGAAGAAGAAGAGCAACTTTTAAACATCTTTATGGTTCAATCCACTTCTCACCAGCCAGATGAACTCATCGCCCGCTTTGAACTCTTCCTTGAAACCTACATCAAAGATTTTGAAGCAACGCTCTCTGAAGGCCGCTTTGAAGTCCTCCGAGAAAATGTGATTACTCTCCTTGAAACTCCGCCAACAAACCTCTCTCAAATGGCACTTGACCTGAATAAGATCGCCTTTACCTTCAAAGGAGATTTCAACAGACGAGAAAAGTTGATAGCCTCCCTTAGAAACCTAACCTATGAAGATTTCAAGACGGACACGATCTCTTTTCTCTCAAGAAAAAATTCACGCCGCATCGCTATCATGCTTGAAGGTAAGCAGCCAGAAGGGAAAGCCTTCCGCTACGAAGGCGTCACCGCTGAAGTCCTCAAAACCGAAGGAACCTACATCTCCCTTCCCTAGCAATGAATGTGTGATTTTTTATCCTCACATAGACTAGAATCTCTTCACAAGCCTCCTTAATTGGAGGCTATAAAAAAGAATTTCATAGTTGTGAGGGGTAATTTCTATGATACGTTCAATACAGGAGCTCTTTGCACAGCTAGCTAAAGGAGCTGCAGGAGGCAACTCCGGTGATCGAATGGGCCAATCTCACATGTGCAAAACGATCATTTGGAGAACTTGAAAATATCCTTTCTTAGAGCGTGATTGATTAAATTCTATCTCTATAGAAATTACGCATTTCTTCTAAATTTTATTTTGGAGGTCTAAGGGCGCTGTATTAACAGCTGACTCCAGAATTTCAAGAATAATCTGATCACCTTGAACTTTAAAGTGAAGATGGCTTCCCTCTATAATGTGGCTATTGAGCACGGCATTGATGACTAATGTCTCCATACTTTTTGCGATGAGACGCTCTAAGGGTCGAGCTCCATACTCAGGAGAAAGCCCTTCTCTTGCTAAAAAGACAATGACTTCATCATCCCATGAAAGGGTCAGGAGGGTTAACAAATTTTCTTCTATCTTTTGTTTGAATAGGTCCACTTTTGAAAAAACAATTTTCTTAAAAACCGCTGCGTCCTCTAAAGGATTGAAATATAAAATCTCTTCGATTCTATTGAGAAATTCAGGACTAAAAGCCCTCTTTACAGCCATATCAAGGACAGGTTGCCTCTCTTTTTTCGGAAGATCATAGGCATTTCCACTGACATTAGAGGTCATGACAAATATTGTTTTTGAGCAGTTAACGACTTTTCCTGATGCGTCTGTGATGCGACCGGCATCGAATCTCTGAAGTAAGATATCCAAGATTTCAGGATGGGCTTTTTCGATTTCATCAAAAAGAAAGATTCCGTCAGGGTTCTTAATAAGAACGTTTGTCAAAGCACCTCCATTACAATAACCGATAAGCCCGGGTGATCTTCCCCCGAAAATAGGACAGTTATGATATAGACTTCTCGAACTTAAAGAGGAGTAAAAGTAAATGAAAAAATTCAATGATGAATTTAAAGGGAATGCGGTCAAGCTAGTGAGAGAAGAGGTAGCAAATGATCTGGGTATAGGTGTTTCTACGCTAAAAGTATGGCTCAGTAAGCATGACCATGGTCGATTGATTAAGACTGAAAAGCAGGCAAGGGAAGAAGAAGAGGTTAAGCGACTGAAAAAAGGCCATGGGCATTTTCTCCTCGATGTCAAAAGCAAATATAGAGCTATGAAGAAATTGAGAAAGGAATTTCCCATAGAGAAAATGTCGCAAGTCTTTGGAGTGACAAGAAGCGGGTACTACCGCTTCTTGTCATCTCCAAAAGGGAAAAGAGTTCAAGAAGAAGAGAAGCTTACCGAGGAAGTAGAATAGATCTTTTATGAGCACAAAAAACGATACGGAAGCCCAAGAATTTTTATGGAACTGAAGGAAAAAGGGGTGCACTGTAGTGAAAAGAGAAGAAGCCGAACTTGCTTCACCAGAATTTTACGGCAGAGAAAAAGAATGCTAAATGGGTCAGCGATATTACCTATATAAGGACAGGCAAAGGGTGGGCATATTTATGTGCAGTCATGGCTCTTTACTCTAGGAAAATCGTTGGACATTCCATCAAAAAGCATATGAGAAAAGAATTGGTCATACAAGCTTTAGAGCAGGCAATCTCAGGAAGAGGAGCTGTAGAAGGGATAATATTTCATAGCGATCAAGGGTCACAATACGGCTCTGAAGCAATAGATAAAAGTCTAAAGAAAAACAACATGCTTGGAAGCATGAGTGGAAAAGGAAGTTGCTATGACAATGCCCCAATGGAAAGTTTTTTCAATTCTCTTAAGAGAGAATGCGTAGGAGCTAAAGTTTTTAAAGATACAGAAGTTGCTGAAAAGGAAATATTTAACTATATAGAATGCTACTATAACAATAAGAGAAGACATTCAACATTGGGATATTTGAGCCCGGTGAAATTTGAAGAAAAACATGAGAATAGTCTATGTTAAAAGTGTCTACAGAAACGGGGGAAGATCAATATAGGTCGATTCAAGAATCGATAGTTAATTCTTTGCTGTTTGGTTGAGTAATCCCACATTCTTTTGCAACTTCTGATAACTTTAAGAGTTGGCCTGCAACTGAAATATTTACCCACAAAACCTCCTACATAACCCTTATTACACAATGAGTTAAAACAAAAACAAGCAAAACTAAAATCAGATTTTAGTTTTGCTTGAAAAGTTATTAAGTAATTGTAAATCAATAACTAAATGTGACCATATTCCCCAAGCTGCTTGATAAGCTTAGCAACGAAACCGGTCCATCCCATCTGGTGATTGGCACCGAGCCCTTGCCCGGAGCCTCCATGGAAATATTCATGAAAGAGGAGGTAGTCATGGAAATGGGGGTCGGATTGAAATTTGGGACGGTCTCCGAATACAGGACGGTTTCCTTCAGAATCGTTTTCAAAAATACTCACCAAACGTTTTGAAAGCTCAGCGGCAACATCCCACAGATTCATAAAGTTTCCAGAGCCGGTAGGACACTCCACTTTGAGATCGTCGCCATAGTAATAGTGGTATTTTTGGAGCGACTCAATAAGAAGTACATTCAGGGGAAACCAAATGGGACCTCGCCAATTGGAGTTTCCTCCAAAAAGGCGACTCTTTGACTCACCAGGCTCGTAATCGACGGAAAACTCATCTCCATTAAGTTTGAGTTTAAAGGGGTTTTCATCATGACACTTTGAAATGGACCGGATTCCATAGGGACTAAGGAATTTTTCTTCGTCAAGCATGAAACCGAGCATGCGTGTGAGTTTTGCTCTATCGACAATGGAAAGAATTCTTCGCCCCCCAACACCAGGAGTGCGCATACAAGCCACTTTTTCGCATAGGTCATGGCGGTGATCTAAAAACCAATCCATTTTCTTTTTAAAGACGGTAAATTTTTCGAGAACCTCAGGTTCAATGATGGTCACTGCAAGAAGAGGCATGAGCCCGACAAGTGAGCGCACTTTTAGGGGAATTTCTTTTCCTCCTGCCGTTTTTAAAACGTCGTAATAGAATCCATCTTCATCATCCCATAGAGGGTGTGAACGGGTCCCTGAGTAGTTGATTGCATCGGCAATCAGGAGGTAATGGTTATAAAACTTGTTTGCCATATTCTCATAAGCAACATCTTCTACGGCAAGCTCAAAGGCAATAGAAAGCATATTAAGGCAAAACATCCCCATCCAACTGGTGGCATCGGATTGATAGAGAGTCGCGCCAACCGGCAATTCAGCGCTTCGGTTAAAAACGCTAATGTTATCGAGGCCAAGAAAACCCCCTTGGAAAATATTTTTTCCAGAATTATCTTTTCGGTTGACCCACCATGTGAAATTTAGAAGGAGCTTTTGGAACACTTTCTCTAAAAAAAGACGGTCTTCAACTCCATTTCTTTTTTTATCAATTTGATAAACTCTGAGAGCTCCCCAAGCATGAACGGGTGGATTCACGTCATAAAAATTCCACTCGTAGGCTGGGAGCATTCCATTGGGGTGCATATACCATTCTTGCGTTAAAAGATGTATGTGATGTTTGGCATATTCCGCATCTAAAACGGCTAGTGGGAGGGCATGAAAAGCCGTATCCCAGGAGAAGAACATGTTAAATTCCCATTTATCGGGAGTAGAGACAATATCATCGGAGTAGAGATGGAGCCATTCTCCATTGCGAACGGTATTAGGATCTCTTGCAGGGAGGGGAGGGTTAAAGTTAGGATCTCCAGCCATCCACTCAGGAATGACTAAGTTGTAATACATTTTATTCCAAAGCATCCCAGCATAAGCTTGCCGTGCGATCATTCGGTGTTCATTAGTAAGTGATGTTGGAATAATTTCTCCATAGAATTCTTCAGTTTCTCGCATTCTCAGCTTAAGGAGTTTATTGTTTTCAGAAGCGATATTCTTCATCTCTTCTTCTGTGGTGAGACGGAGATGAATCTCTCTGGATTCAGAAGGGGGAATTTTAATGATGTAGTGGAAAGCTCCTTTTGTCCCTTCTCTTTCTGGATTGACAGCTTGAGTTTTTTGATGGACAAGGTATTCATTGATCCCGTCTTTGCTATACTTTCCTTTTCCCTTTGTTTCGTTTTCGGTGAAGAGTAGCTCTTCTGCTTCTTCGCCATAAAGGACATAATTACCAACGCTTGGGTGCTGCAGATCAATCGCATTATTTCCTTCTCGAGCCTTTAGAAGAGGTTTTGATACCCCTTCTTTGAACCATTCATTCCGCGCCCAAAGAGTAGGAAGAACGTGGAGGGTTTTCTCTTCATTTCCTCGATTGTGAATGGTGGTCCGAACTGCAATATCATCAGGTCCCTTTTTGGCATACTCGACAAAAATGTCGTAATACCTATTATGGTCGAAAATCCCGGTGTCAATAAGCTCATACTCCCCCTCATCTTGAGAACGATTAGCATTTGCCTTGCGGATAGCCTGGTAAGGGTATTCTGCTTGTGTGTATTTGTAGAGATATTTCATGTAGGAGTGAGTGGGGGTATTATCAAGGTAATAATAATACTCTTTCACGTCTTCCCCGTGATTTCCCTCTGGGTTTGAAAGTCCAAAGATTCTCTCTTTGATAAAGGGATCTTCCTCATTCCAAAAACTAAGAGCAAAGCAAAGACGGGCATGTGTATCAGAAATGCCTGCTATTCCATCTTCTCCCCAGCGGTAGGCTCTCTCCATAGCCATTTCGTAAGGAAAATAATCCCATGTTGAACCATCCTTGCTATAATCTTCCCGAACAGTTCCCCATTGCCTTTCCGCTAAGTAAGGACCGAAATGTTTCCAGTACTTGGTTTTCTTTTTGTCTTCTAAAAGACGTTTTTTTTCCGGATTCATATCGCCTTTAAATTGTTTAATTTCTATATAGGAAATGAAGGTGAATTGTTTCAATGAATAAAGTTTTTGATATTATTGTAACGTGAGTTTGTCTAGTAGATTCTCAAAACTTGGACTTGAGAGTCAGTGTAAAAGAAGATGTCTACACTCTCCTTGTTGATTTGAACGTTCAGCTGAATTTTCCCCTTGTCCTACTTGCTCTATTCTCTTTAATCTCTTTTTTTGTTAAAAAACTAAGACATGATCGATAGTAACTACCGCACACCATATCAACGCCTGATCATTGAACCACTGCTCAAAAAGGCATTTTTGAAGGGGGTATCTCCTTTAACGGTGACTCTTATAGGAATGGCTTTTGGCATCTTAATTCCTTTTTTTCTATATTTTCATCAGTCGATTGGTGCTTTACTACTGCTAGGGATAAGCGGGTTTTGCGACACGCTTGATGGATCTCTAGCCCGCCATAAGAACCTGTCCTCTCCAGCTGGAGCCGTCTTAGACATTGTAGCGGACCGCCTCGTTGAATGGGCTATTCTATTGGGACTATTCCTTTATGCCCCTGAAAGCCGAGGACTCATGACAATTTGGATGCTTGGCTCTATTCTGCTCTGTATCACCACATTTCTGGTTGTGGGTATTTTTCAGAAAAATTCCTCAGAAAAAAGCTTCCATTATAGCCCTGGATTGATTGAGAGAGCAGAGGCCTTCATCTTTTTTAGCTTAATGATCTTATCTCCAAACTTTTTTACACTTTTGGCCCTTCTTTTTGGAGCTCTAACTATTTTAACTGCAATAATTCGAATCAAACAGTTTATTAAAGAACAATAATAAATATTTTAATATTAATCTACAAAGAGAGGTCTTTTGGGTGTGCTGCCTAATCTTCCATGTTATGGAAGACAGCATCAACGTCATCTAGCTCCTCAAGAAACTCGATGAGAGCATCGTTGGCAGCGCGTGTATCACCATCACAGGAAACCGTGGTTTTTGAAATCATCTCGAGACTTGCCTCACCAACTGCAACTCCTGCGTCTTCAAGTTTGTCTTTCACCTCATACAGCAAATCTGGAGGAGTCACCACGATAAAGGTGTCTTCTGCAATATCAAAATCATCAGCACCCGCATCCGTTGCTTGCATGAAAAGAAACTCTTCGTCCCCTTGATCTTTTCCAATCTGAATTACTCCTTTCCGGTCAAAGTTAAAGGCAACAGATCCAGGTGAACCAATACTTCCCCCTTTTTTGTTCGTTGCAATCCTCATATCAGAAGCTGTGCGGTTCTTATTATCCGTCATAGCATCTACGATGATTCCAACTCCTCCATGTCCATAGAGCTCGTATGTCAGTTCGGTAAAGTCTGCCTGATCTGAGCTTGACGCTTTTTTAATATTGCGATCAATAACGTCAGAAGGAACATTCGCCGCCCTTGCTTTTTGCAATGCAAGACGGAGTTTTGTGTTTGCCTTAGGATCTGGCCCTCCCTGCTTTACCGCGCTAATAATCTCTTTTGCGCACCGAGAAAAGATCTTCCCCTTCTTCGCATCGGCTCGCCCTTTTTTATGCTTAATATTTGCCCATTTACTATGTCCAGCCATGAACCTATCTCTCTATTGAATTTCCATTTGCATTAAAATTTTGTCGTAGCAATTTCCTTCGGCATCTTTTAGATAACGAGCATGGCGCCCATACTCTTTAAAACCGAGTTTTTTGTAGAGACGGACCGCCGGATTTTTGTCATAAACCTCTAAGTGAAGAATCTCAAGTCCTCGCTTAAGCCCAAGCTTTACAATTTCTTTCAAAAGAAGGGTCCCAATCCCCATTCCTCTGTACTTTTCATCGAGGATGACCACAAACAGTGATTGGTGAGCCATTTTTTCCACCTCATGGAGATAGAGGTTTGCGGCACCAACCGGTTTTTTCTTATAGAGTGCTGTAATAGACAACCCCTTATTAATATAATGGGTCCAGAGGCGAACAGCATCCTCTACTTCTCTTCGATTCATCATCGGAAATCCAACAAGAACCCCCGGTTGAAGGAGCCATTCTGTAAAAAGGGGAAGGTCTTTCTTATCTGTCGACCTAAACGTGACACCCGGCTTACTTCCCATCCTTGCCCTCAAGAAGGTTAACCTGCATGACATGGCGGGCTAAGTAGGTTCCATTTTTTTTCTTAATATACTTCTCTTGTTTTGCCACTTCAACATATCCCAACTTTTCCAAAATCGGAAGAGCAGGACATCTTTCCCAAACTTCAGCGTTGATCCACTCAAAACGGAAGTAGCTTTTCCCAAGGTGTGTAATATTCTTTACAATTGAAGTTCCTACTCCTTGCCACCTCATTTCAGGGTTCACAATGAAGTAGAGGCTGCAGTGATGTGTCACCTTCTGATATGGCATTAGAAAAAGTGTTGCAATGCCTGCAACCTCTCCCTTGTAAGTTGCTGTTAAACTTGATCCATACTTGTAAAAACTAACCCAATTCCTGCTCATATTTTCAACATCTTTGTCTGAAGAGACAGGGTACCAAAGGCGATTTTCCTCCATCTCCATCCATTTTTGAAGAAAAGGATGATCCTTCCAAGTTGTATATCTTATATCGTATTCACTCTCATCTGGAATACCCACTAACCAAATTCCTTTAGGTATGCATTTACAAATCCATCCAGAGACCCGTCCATGACCTCTTGAATATTCCCCTCTTCATACTTGGTGCGTGTATCTTTTACAAGTGTATAAGGTTGAAAAACATAGTTGCGAATTTGCGATCCCCAAGCGATATCCTTCTTTTCCCCTCCCAGCTTTGAAATTGCTTCCTCACGCTCCAGAATCTCTTTTTCATATAACTTTGACCGAAGCATTTTAAAACAGGTTTCTTTATTCTGTAACTGGCTCCGCTCTCCTTGACACGAGACAACAATCCCTGTTTTTAGGTGAGTAATCCGCACCGCAGAATCGGTTGTGTTGACATGCTGCCCACCAGCACCGGATGAACGAAACGTATCAATCCGAATCTCATCCGGTTTGATCTCAATTTGTATGTCATCGGTAATTTCAGGAATGATATCTACAGAAGCAAAACTCGTATGGCGCCTGGCGTTGCTGTCGAATGGAGAAATACGGACAAGACGATGCACACCCTTCTCCGCTTTGCAATATCCATAGGCAAAGAGGCCTGTAACATGAAGGGTCGCATTCTTAACCCCCGCAACTTCCCCGTCAAGTTTTTCAACAAGCTCTACTTTCCATCTCCGTTTAGTTGCCCATTTCTGATACATCCGAAGAATCATCTGTGCCCAGTCGCAAGATTCTGTACCCCCAGCGCCTGCATTGACACTCAAATAGCAATTCTTATTATCGAGCTCGCCCGAAAGCATTTTTTTTATTTCGAGATCTTCAATCCCCTGCTGCACCTCATCAAGCTCTTTTAAAAGATCCCTATACAGCTCAGGATCTTCTTCCTCTTCCATTTCTTCAAGAAGTTCTTTCGAAGCTTCAAATCTTGTTTTAATGCTACGATAGGGGGTTGTCCATTCTTTAATGATATTACACTGAAAAATAACGGCTTGCGCCGTATCACTATCCGACCAAAAATCCCCCTTTTCCATCTTTTTTTCTAAAATAACAACTTCTTTTTCCTTCTCCTCTAAGTCAAAGATACCTCCACATGTGGAGCAGTCTGTTATCAATATCTTTTAATTTCATACGAATCTCATCATTCATCTTAAACCTCAAAAAAATAATCCCCCATTGTACATAAAAGACTCTTTACACAAAAGGATTTTACCTTATACTTTTTCTCATAAAAAACAGGGGGAGAATCCCCTCTTCCTATAAGAAAATTTTAACAAGGAATCACTATGTTAGACATACTAGGAAAAGTTGGGAAAGAGTTTAATGAAATCTATAAAACCGGAAGCGCATTGGTTGCTCAAGGCTGCAACCACCTACTAGACACATCTATTGGGAAAAAAATATCAAAAGTCACAAGCCCTGTCTTTATTTGGGTTAAAGACCATACTCCAGAACCCTTAAAAAATAAATTACTCGTTTATGGAACCGGAGCTGTTGCATCCGTTTGTTTTTGTCGGCACTTGTGGACTAACCGCCGATGAAAAGCTATAAAAATCACCTAGTTCAAGTCATCTGACTTGACGAATCTTTAACCGGAAAGTCTTCCTTTTCGGTTTTTTTTATCTCTATGGAATGATCTGCAGCAACAGAATACGCCCAAAAAGGACCCGTATCATCCCCTAAGTCATCCAAAGATTCGGTGATAAAAATCACACGACCGTTTTCTTCTTTAGCCGTCATTTGCATTCCATGCGGAACTTCCAGGGATAGGTCTCCTGAGATCTTTAGGTCCTTTGCCACAAACCTTGAGTGTCCATGAAGCGTAATGGTAAGACTTGAACGCCTCTTTACATCATGGCGCCAAAAGAGATGGTCCTCTTCCCAATCAATCCCTTCGTTCACAACATGGACGTTTTCTAAAACACACTGCCCCGTCTTTTCTGAATATTTGAGCAACCCTTTTTCTTTGTGTCCCATGACATCTGTCGCATTAATCAAAAGACTTCCTTCAAGGTTTAGCCCCTTAAGGTAGAGATCTGCAATTTCGAGCTGAAGCTCTGACCCAGCTGCAATCGTTCCTCTCTGAATCTTCTGTCCGATGATAGAGTAGAGAGGGCCGAGCGCGGGATGATAACTAAATAGAAATGAAGGTCCTTTTTTTGCAAACGTTAATTCATCTGGAAATGAGGGAAGAGCCATGTAGCAATGGGTTTCAAGAAGCTCCTTAGCATTAAGCATGTAGTCGTAATAGCACCCTTCAGGAGTTTCGAGCATAGCCCCCTTAGCCGACAATTTTCTTTTCGTTGTTGAAATCGTTTTCCGCCGTTTATTGAACGTAAGGTAGGTAGGCAAGTCTTCCCCTTTGGAGACGGCCAATCCATCAGCAATATTTTGCATCGTTGTTTCTAAACGGGCAATTTCTTCCTTCTCATCAGGGCTATGATAATGATGCCTCTTTCGAAAGTTCACAAGAAGTCCTGGATTGGGGAGCTTCTTTGAAACCTTTTCAACCTCTTTCAGATCGGTAAAAAGGATATTTGTGTTCGAGGGAAAGCGCGAGTATTTCCCTCCCTCTTCAAAAGGTTCATCTTCGATCCCACACTTTGCAAAGTCACAATATTCGACGTTTGTGAGCACTTCTTTGCCACTTTTCTCTTTTACAACATTCATCCCCTCTTGAGCATTCACAAGGCGAGGACACGAAGCAAAACCAAAGGCTTTATCTCCCTTATGGCCAAACCCAACAAAGGCAAGGAGGCCGTAGTCGATTGCAGCCATAGGATTATTGATCTGTCTCACGAGGGCTTTTTGACTCCCCTTCTCTTTTAGCCAGGCAAAAACCCCTGACTGCCTAAGCAGTTTCCAAAGCATCCCATGCCCTCCAGGCTTTAGGAGAAGCTTCAGGGGTTTTTGCAAACACCAGTTTCCCTCACGTGTAAAAGTGGGAACAGAGGGTTGCGAAAAGAAACAAAAAGATTCTTGAGAGCGCCCAAACCACTGGTTTTGAGCGCAAATTTCTTTGATATGATCGTGATTCCGATTCACGCGCGAAGTCATCATCCCAATCGGAGTTGTAACTTGACCACCAAAAAGTTTGTAGTGGAGGTATTCGCGTGCTTGCAAGTCGTTGATTACCCCCTCGAGAAGAGGTTTTCCTAAAAAAACTAAGCGAGCAGCAGGAAGTCCCTCCTCGGTTTTTTCATCCTTAAGTTGCAATCGATCCGCCGCTCCACCAACCGGATAAAGCTCTGCCATTTCTCCCTGATTTTCAACCCCTTTGAGAATTGCCTCTCTGATTGCTGAAGTTTCCGATCGCAAGTCAATTCCAACAGGAGGATAGAGATCAACGCCCTCGCCACTTGTTTCTTGTCCAAGCAATGTTAAGACGAGGTGGTGGTACCCAATAATTCCACCCATATCTTGGTAAAAATCCTCCAAGATTAAAAGGTCTTCCAAAAGAGACCGAAGATGCTTCCCTGCTTCAATACCCTCCCATTCAAAAAGGCGAGGACCTTGTCCGATTGCAAAGGTCGCTTTAATTGCATATTCACACTCGGGCGTTACCCCAGAAAGGAACGTTTTTAATGGAGAAGGAAAAGAAAAGTAAGCGTCCACTTCAGGAAGCGAATTGAGAATCTCTAGCTTTTCATAGGTCCCTTCTACTCGCCTTAGCATGACAAGAAGAGATCGGAGCCGCTCGCTCTGCCTCTCTAAGTGGGTTTCCAGCTGCTTCACATTCATACCCCTAACTTGCCATCTCATCTGGAAAATGGCAAGATTTTCTCTCATCGAGCTTTTTTTTTTGACTATAAATCCCCAGGAAGGCTACAAGTTGATGTAAAACACCTGTTTGTGACTTTAATATATGTTTAGATGAAGTCTTGAATCAGGGAAAACTAACATATCTAAATCAATATTTTTTTCTAATTTTTAAGGAGAACACGAAATGGCAAAAAAAGCAGCTAATTCGAAGTTTATGAAGCCAATGGAAATCAGCGCTGAGCTTGCTGAAGTTGTTGGAAAAGGACCTATGCCACGCACTGAAGTGACTAAAAAACTTTGGGCATACATCAAAAAGCACAAAAGACAAGACCCAGACAACATGCGTAACATCGTTCCTGATGAGAAGCTTTCAAAAGTTTTCGGTGACAAAAAGGCGATCAATATGTTTGACATGACCAAGAAAGTCAACAATCATCTTTCGTAATCACTGATGTGAACTTTGCACCTCCTTATTGGGGGTGCGAAATATCCTTTTCTTTTCTATAATAGATTCATGAAAACAATATCTTTAATTTTACTTGCAGGCGGCTTAGGAGCCCGAATGAATTCTGATGTTCCAAAGACCTTCCTTCCTTTGAGGGGAAAGCCTGTGATCCTCCACAGCTTTGAACTCTTTCTATCGATGAAAGAGATTAACGAAATTGTTGTGGTCTGTTCAAAAGAGCATCAATCCCTCTTTCCTGACAAAACCCTTTTTGCACTCCCCGGGGGGAAACGCCAAGACTCTGTTCAAAATGGGGCTTTGAAAACTTCTGGTGAAATTCTACTCATTCACGATGGTGCACGTCCCTTTATTACTCGAGAAGATGTATTAAAACTGTTAAAAGAAGGAATGCCCGCAAAGGCCGCAGCTCTCGGCATTCCAACAAAGAACACCATCAAGCAGGTCAATGGCAACAAGTATGTTGAAAAAACTCTCGATCGCAACATTCTTTACGAGATGTATACACCTCAACTCCTTGCACGCGAAGTCTATGAAAAAGGATACCAAGCGGCAAAAGGAATCCCCCTTACTGACGACGTTGCACTTGCTGAATACATCAACCATCCTGTGAAAATTGTGATCGGCTGCACAAGTAATATCAAAATTACTTACCCCATCGACCTCAAACTTGCAGAAATCCTATGAAGTATAAAATGACCATTAGCTATGATGGAACAAATTACGGTGGCTGGCAAGTCCAGCCAAACCGAAAAACTGTTCAGGAACTCATTCAAAATGCTTTGAAAATTATCCTCAGAACAGATTGCCCTATTATTGGATCAGGGAGGACCGATGCAGGGGTTCATGCACGAGGGCAAATCGCGCATTTTTCATGTGATGTTCCCTTTGAACTTAGTCCCTTTCGCTACTCCCTCAATTCCCTCCTTCCTTCAGATATCCGCATTCTAGAGATTGATCCCGTATCTGAAGAATTTCATGCCCGCTACAGTGTTAAAAAAAAGATTTATCATTATTACCTTCATCTTGATCTTGTTCAAAGCCCCTTCTATGGTCGCTACAGAACTCCTATCTACGTCCCTCTTGACCTGGATCTCCTCCAAGAGGCTCTCCCTCTTCTTATGGGCACCCATGACTTTTCAACCTTCCGAGGAGCTGGTTACAACTCAACAAATCCCATAAAAACCCTCTATAGCCTTAAAATGCTCCCTGAAGAAGGGGGGATTAGACTCGAATTTGAGGGAAGCGGCTTTCTGTATAAAATGGTTCGCAATATCGTAGGAACTCTTCTTCAAGTGGCCTCCGGTAAGCGCCCTGTCTCTAACATCTCTAACTTACTGGAATCCAAAGACAGAACGCAAGCAGGGCCGACTGCCCCCCCTCAGGGACTATTTCTAACTAGGGTGCAATATTAAATTGCTTTTGAAAAACATACACTATTGAGATCGCTCTCATCCCCGCAACGCTACCAGTGCCTGGAGCATTCACAATAAACTAACATTTAATTCTACAGCTGTGTAAAATCAGTAGCTTCGCCGATGTGGTGGAATTGGTAGACACGGTAGATTCAAAATCTGCTTGTAGCAATGCAGTGCTGGTTCGAGTCCAGTCATCGGCAAATTTGTAAAACTGGTTTTTTATGAGTTGGATTTTAGAATACTCCCCAATATTTTTTGATTTTGATGGTCTCCTTGTCAACACCGAGCACCTCCACTTTCAAGCCTATCAAAGAATGTTTGAGCATCGCGGTGTTTCTTTTCCGTGGAGCTTTACCAATTTTGCAGCAGTCGCTCATAAAAGTTCTGAGGGTCTGAGAAAAATGATTACAACACATGCCCCAACGCTCGTAGCAAAGGAATCGTGGGAAGTTCTTTACGATCAGAAAAAAAGCGAGTATGGAAAACTTCTTGAAGCAGGAAGCTTGGATCTAATGCCTGGAGCCCAGACAATACTAGAAACCGTCCAGATGGCAAAAATTCCCCATGCCGTTGTGACAAACTCTACCAGAAAACAAACTGAAATGATCCGAGACAAAATCCCCGCATTGAACACCATTCCTTATTGGGTTACTCGAGAAGATTATGAAAATCCCAAGCCTTCACCCGATGCTTATCTAAAAGCCATCAAGATCCTAGGAAAGTCTAACAATATGTTAGGATTTGAAGATGCACTTAGGGGAATTAATGCCTTGAAAGGAGCTGCTATAACCCCTGTCCTTATCTGCTCGCCAAACCATCCTCAAATGGATGAAATTCCTAAAGATTCGATGCGTTACTACCCTTCTTTAACGTCTCTTTACCAGTAATTGAACAAGATAGGCTTCAGCTTATACAAGAAGATTTGTAGGTGCTCAGCTTGTTGCGGAGGGTTCTCACGCTGATTCCAAGAACTTTTGCAGCCTGAGTTCGATTCCCCCCAAGGGCTTCGAGCACCCTTAATATGTGGTCTTTTTCAAGATCTTTTAGGGAGACTAAAGCATCAGGTGCTGATTGATCAGATTCTATCGAAAAGTGTTCTTCTTCAAGAGTTTCAGAGTAATCCATAACAACGCCATGCTCAATGCAATTACGCAGCTCACGGATATTCCCTGGCCAAGAGTATGCAAGGAGTTTTTTCTCTGCTTTTTTAGAAAGTGTTTTCACGGTGATTTGATTCCGAGCACAAACCACTTGCACAAAATGGCGTGCTAGAGGAAGAATATCTTCCTTTCTCTCTCTTAGAGGTGGCAAAAAAATGGGAATCACATTGAGACGGTAGTAAAGATCTGCGCGAAATTCCCCACTTTTTATGGCCTCTTTCATCAGACGGTTTGAAGTGGACACAAGCCGAACATCGACATGAATAATCCCAGTCCCTCCTACCCGTTCAAACTCCTGCTCCTGCACAATGCGAAGAAGTTTTGCCTGAAGAGATGCCGGAATTTCAGAAACTTCATCAAGGAGAAGCGTTCCTTTATCGGCACGCTCAAAACGTCCTGCTTTCTTTTGGAGTGCCCCGGTAAAGGCCCCTTTTTCATGACCAAAAAACTCAGACTCGATTAGAGTATCGGCAAGCGCCGCACAGTTCACTCGAATGAAAGGGTGGCCAGAGCGACGTGACCCTTCATGAATCAGCCCCGCAATGACTTCTTTTCCTGTTCCTGACTCCCCGCAGATAAAGACATTAGAATGACTCTTTGCAATTTGTTCGACTTGCCTAAGAATCGTTTTCATTGCAGGACTATCTGCAACAACATGCATTTTTTTTGATCGATTTTGTAAAAGATTTAGAAGGAGAGTACTTACTCCCTGTGAATTCAAGGGTTTTTCTAGTACATGCACAATATTTTTTAATAAGGGGTCTTCGCCAGATTTCAAATGGACAATTGGAGTACTTAAAGGACGCCTCTGAGAACGATCTAAGGCCTTAATTCCTTTTAAATCACTTAAAATAAGATCAAAAGAATGTTTTTTGAGTAGATCCAAGGCAGCTATCCCGTCTTCAACAGTAAAGAGCTGGAGTTTCTTCCCCTTTAGTAGCTCTAGAAGCAACTCCCGAGACGAGAGATGTTTCTCGATAATCAGTACTTTCTTCATCCCAACCTTCTTTTCTCTACAAATAATCCGCTCGATTTTTTTTTGCAAACCCTGATATATTGGGGTGGTATGAAGCGAATAATTTATCTTTTACTCTTTATTTTGAGTGTTTTAGCAGGGTGTTCAGGGCTAGAAAAATCTGAAAGAAAAAAGATCCGCGAGCGCAACCTTACATTCCGACCCATTCAACGTCAGTCTGATGAAATTCTCTTTCCCAAAACCACCCACCCTCCAAAAAAAAGAACTCCTTATCCTTGGGAGAGGAAAAAAATCGGGTCCCATCTGAGGATTACCAAAGAGTTTTTCAGATGCCAGGGAGCTATCTTAAACCCTCCCATTCAGATACATCGACAAACAGATCTAGTCTATCATCTCGACTGTGGGGGCATCGAAACCCATACCCTACCAATCAAAAATGGAAAAGAATTTATTTATCCCATCCTTATCGGTCTGCTTAATCATGTTCAGGAGGCAACAGGAAAGAAAGTAGTGGTCACTTGTGGACATAGATGCCCCAATCATAACCTCTATGCCGATCCCTCTAAGACTGGACACACCTCAAAGCATCTTATCGGAGCTGAGGTGGATTTTTATGTTGCAGGACTCGAGCATGCCCCTCAGGTTGTGATCGATACTCTTCTTGACTATTATAAGGAATCTTTAAGACGCTCCGAAACCCTCAGTATAGCTTCTACCCCTTCGTGGTATAATAAAGAAGTCGCCATCACTCTCTACCATGAAACCGAAGGAAGAGACTTTGATAACAGCCATTCTTACCCCTACATTTCAATTCAGGTTCGCTACGACAAGGACAATAAACGCCCTGTTCAATATAACTGGCACCAAGCACACAATAATTTCATTAAACATTGATTAATTCCTTCTAAGTTGTTACGTTTAAACCTATGAGGAATGATCCATTACAAATCTGTGGAATTGAGGTTCAGCCTGGGGAAAAGTTGACTTTAGCTCTTCCCACACCAGAAATCTATTCCTGCGCTCCGATGCATATTCCTATGCACATCATTCATGGAAAACAAGCAGGCCCTCGTATGCTTATTTGCGCAACCCTTTATGGAGATGAGTCCAATGGGATTGATATCGTTCACCGCCTATTAAATTTAAGCCTTCTTAAGAAGTTGCGCGGGACACTGATTTGTGTCCCTGTCATGAATGTTTACGGACTCATCAACCATTCTCGACTTCTTCCCGATGGTCACGACTTAGCAAACAGTTTTCCTGGATCAGAAAAAGGTTCATTTGCCTCCCGCCTCGCCCACCTCTTCACAAGTGAAGTAATCAATCTTATGACACACTGTATTAATATTCGGTGTGGGGAAAGTCATATCTACAAATTCCCCCAAGTCCATTATCATCCTGATGATCGTGAAGCGACTCAGATGGCTCAAAATTTCGGGGCACCCATCGTCCTCCCCTCCATAGAAAAAACAGGATTTTTCTACTCCGAAAGTGGCCTCCCTAAATGCCCTACTTTAATTTACGAGGGGGGAGAAGCCCACCGAATCGATGACTATTCAGCAAAGATCGGTGTGAAGGGGATTATTAAAGTTTTGAAACAATTACATATGATTCAACTCAAAAGCGAGCCAAAAAAAACTGAGGTCCTGACTTTTTCAGAAAGTCTGTGGATTCGTGCCCCAACAAGTGGCCTTTTCCATTTGAGAAAAAAAATCGGTCAACCAGTTCAGCAAGATCAAGTCATTGCAAGCATCGCGGACCCCTTTGGAACCTCAGCAAGCATCGACATCCTTACCCCCCGGTCGGGAATTATCTCCGCTATAACAACACACCCTCAAGTTTATGAAGGACAAGGAATTATCGAAATTTGCTTGGCAGTACAATCTCCTCCTCCACAAATTAAGTTGGGGCCTCCTACCATTGAGCCAAGTATTGTAGATAACTAATGAAGCAAAAGCTTTCTCTTATTGGCTTTTTTATCTGGATGTTAGCCTCATTTTTCTATCTATATGAATTTTTTCTTCAGATGTTCCTCTCAACTGTTTCAAATCAAATCATGCTAGACCTTCATCTTGATGCCTCTAGTTATGCGCTCATCGCCGCCGCATATTTCCTTCCCTATGCACTCATGCAAATCCCTATCGGGATTCTTGTAGATAAGTTTGGAGCACGCACCCTCTTAACCCTCTCTGCTTTCTCATGTGCGATAGGCGTTTTTGGGTTTGCTATAACCCATCACTTTGGAACGGCCTTTATCAGCAGAGCTTTTATGGGACTTGGGGCTTCAAGCGCTTATGTTAGCCTTCTTGTTTTATCTCTAAATTGGTTTCCGAAAAGACACTTTGCTCTGATAGTAGGGATTGCTAATTTTCTTGGAGCAATGGGTCCTTTTTTAGCTGGTGGTCCACTATCCTATACCCTTTCTCTCTTCAACAATGACTGGCGATTAATCCTGATGGTTATTGGAGTACTTGGGCTTCTTCTTGGGACCATGATTGGAGTATTTGTTCGCAACTCCCCATCGAGAAAGAAAGATGAAATCATCCACCTAGAACCTTATCCATCACCTTTAATTGATAGATTGAAATCGCTAATGCAAAACAAACAAGCTTGGCTCATTGCCCTCTTTTCTGCATTTGTTTATGTCTCATTACCTCTTCTTGGTGCGTATTGGGGAACCAGCTATCTACAAGCCAAGGGGCTCAGTAGAACAGTCTCAGCTTCCCTTTCTTCTATGTTATGGATTGGTTATGCTCTAGGAGCTCCCCTTTCTGGAAAAATTTCAGATAGCATCAAAAGACGAAAACTGCCTTTAATTTTTAGCTCACTCATTGGAATTGTTGCCAGCAGTCTAATTGTCTATCTTCCTACAAATGAAGTTTTTGTTCTTGCTTTCTTGTTTTTCTGTATTGGACTTGCAAGCTCTGGTTGTAGCCCAGCTTTTGCAGCAATTTCCGAAAATGTGCAGGAGAATCTTCAGGCTACCTCTATCGGATTTAACAATTCGGCAATCACCCTCACTGCAGCAATTATCCCACCTATTGTGAGCCTTTTCATTGAATGGGGAACTCCTGACGGATCGTACACCTACTCTGTGGCTAATTATCAACAGGGATTATTTTTAATGCCCATTTTCTATGCGGTCGCTTTCTTTATTTCCCTATTTTTGATTCGAGAAACCTATTGCCGTTCACAACATGAAGTCGTCAGAGTGAGGCTAAGTTAAAGTTCATCTTTGAGCTTCCTAATATGAGCAAAGAGAGACGCTGGATCGGTATCAGTAATACCAAGAGCTTTTTGAAATACCTCTGTTTTAACCCTTAGAAAAGGATTGGTTTCTTTTTCTTCAGCTAAGGTTGAGGGAACGGTTGGATTTCCTTCATCTTGCTGCTTTTTTGCTTCTTCCAGGCGCTTTTGGAGCTTCTCATTATTAGATTCAAGAGAAACTCCAAACTCGAGATTCTTCACTGTATATTCATGTCCACAATAAATCATCGTATCGTCAGGAAGAGCTAAGATCTTCTCAAGAGAATTCCACATCTCTTGGGGTGTTCCCTCAAATAGTTTACCACACCCTCCTGCAAAGATGAGATCTCCACTGAAGAGCAAACGTAGTTCATGAAAGAAATAGACGATATGAGGTTTTGTATGACCAGGAGTAGAAAAAACATTAATTGTAAAGGGCCCAAACACCAGTTCTTCCCCTTCATCCACCGACTGCTCAAGCTTTGGGATCCGGCCGTCATCCGGACCAATCACATGGCATGCAGTTTTTTTTATTAGAGTTTCAATGCCCCCTGTATGATCATCGTGATAATGCGTAATCAAGATATTGATCAGTTTAAGATTTTCTTGTTCAAGAAGGTTTAGAATAGGCCCTGCATCTCCGGGGTCAACAACAAGGGCATTCTTATCCCAAGTCAATAGATAGGTATAATTATCTTCTAGAACCTGAATTTGATAAAGATAGAGTCCTTCGGAAACTTCTTTTTTTTCAATGCAAGTCATATCATTATTGTTGGTTTATCATTTGCAATTGCCCCCAAGAAACAACCCAAGCATAGCAGAGGAAAAAAAGAATCACAATAAGGGTACGAACAACCCCTATTTTTCCATGAAAAATACGGAAGTCACTTCTCCGATCCCAGGAAGTCATCCCAGTGCTATTGAGCTTCACAGCCGCTACAATCATGGTGATAAATGAGACAATTGGAAGCCCTGCTCCCATTCCAAGCCACCAAACAGAAAAACTGCGGTTTAAGCTCCCTGAAAACGAAAGTTTTTGGTGATTCTCATCGCGAATGACCACACGAAGAAACCACTTACCAGGAGTGGTTCCTACTGTTGCAATTAAAAAAGCTTCGAGAAAAATCCACAAGAAAACCGCAAGCATCCCGGTATAAGAGCTGATAACTCCTAAGCCAATATCGAAATAACCAATAAAAATGGATAAGATAATGATAAAAAGAGAATAGTCAATCATTCGTGCCCAAAATCGAACCCAAGGGCGAGAACGGATATAGTCCTGATCAGTTTCTCTTGAATAAAACCCCTTCTTTTGAATTTCAATCGTTGGGGTTTCATCCAAGGTGGTCATATTAAACTGTTCTACTTCAGAAATTTGGAGCCAATCTTCCTGAGACTGACTCCATACCAGCGTTGCAGAATTCACTTTCCCCTTATTGAGCATATCCTGAAGACCATTGTGGGAGATCGGCCCTTCCTTATCATCCCCCACCATGTAAAACCAAACTGCTTTATCCATTCAATCACCCTTTCTTAGGTTACCACCTAAATTTCACTAAATCCGATACCATCCTTTTTGTAAACCCCTGCTCGAATTGTTTAATGGGTTTTAACCTTAGAGACACCACCCCAAATCACAGGGTCTTTTGCCAACTTAGAAAAAAGATACTGAACACCGAAAATATCTATCAATTTTCTGCGGATACTCATTCGAGAAGGACATTGTAGTCAACTGGCGCCCCGCAATCTAACTACTCACTCGGATAAGTCCTCAACGTTACCAGTGCCCTGCTTGATTTAATTGATCAATATAAAACTCAATAAGAGAGAGGTATGCGTCCCACTTAGAGTGAAGGTAATGCCATTTGAGCTGAGGATCGACTTGATTCCAAACGGATGGGCGATATTTCCTCTCAAGTACAGGGAGGAAGGTTCGGTCAGGATCTTGCAAAAAACAGGTGTAGGCATCGAGTGTTTCAAGCTCTATCTGTGCAAAGATTAGGCGGCCAGTTTCTGGGTCTTGGGAGGTTCCTTGAGTTTTATGTAGCTCATCTAAGGCAATCCTTGCATAGGCCTTCGCTTCCTTCAGGCTTTTCTTTAGAGATTCAAGGTGAGAAGTCACAGCTCCTTGAGGAACAGGAAGGGGGCTGGACTGGATCGCATGGTGGACTTTGCTATAGAGATCTTGAGGTGTAGGCATCACGATCTGTTTGAGACTGCGATTGGGTATGCCTTTGAATCCCAATCCTCCAGAAGAAGCATTGATAAAAGCGGTATCGGGATTCTTTTTCGCAAAGGTAGAAATTGCTGAAGATTCCATGACCCACTTGACAAGGGTATAGGTTGGTTTCCCATAAATATCTTTTCGTTTCAGAAGGCGCTCGGCAGTGCGCACCTCTTTTTTTCTCTCTTTAAGAAAAGCTTTGGTAGACGCACCCACTCCAGAGGTATAAGTTTTCCCCTCGGTGAAAGCGAGATCCACACCAACAAGAATAATGGGATTGCACCCAAGAGTTGTGGCAAGTTCGATTGCAGTCGTTGTAACCGATAGAGCTTCGATTGAAAACCCTTCTTGTAAAGGGGCCACATCAAGCTTAAGTTTCTCTTCAAGCCACCGCTCTGCAGCCCCTCCTGTTTGCGTATGGAGATAGCCGTGAGGACCATTGCAAGTCTGGAAAATGTCAGGATGGAGGCGCGAGGCATAAAGTAAGGGTAGTTCGAATGCAGAGGCTTCTTTAAAACGTTTCACTTCTTCAAAATTTGGATCGAGAGCGATTCCAAAATGGGGACGCACACCGTGATTACTCAGGGCTGTGATCGCTGATCCTCCCGCAATAATAAGCGCTTGGTGATCGAGTTCTCTCAGGATTTTTAAATCATTTTCAAGGGAGGGGCCGGCGCCGCAGATGATGGCGGGAGTTCCTTGAAACTCTCCCTTTAAAGCATTTCCATCAAAGGCCGTTTCCATCCGATAAAAATTTGGATGAAGATTTTTGAAAAAGAGGTTGTAATAGTGATTTTCTAAATACAGAGCATGCTGAATGGTGGTTAAGCGGTGAAGCATGAGGCGCAGGCGATAGAAACGGGAAGTTTTGTACGAGGGAAGGGCAAATACCCCAATGTTTTCAAGGGGGAATGATTCAGCGCACTCCTTGAGGAAGGGGGTGAGGCGCCGTTTATCCAAGTTAAAGCGGATATGAACCTGAGGATTGGCAAGAATTTCACCGGCATATTCTGTTTCAAGAAAGGCCGCAACCGTCCCGAGGTTTTCTTCTAAAAAAATCAGATCTCTTTCTTTATTTTCTACAAGCCACGTTTTTAAGAGAAGATAAGAACTCCCATCACCCAATCCATAGATGTACACACTATCGAGCTTCTCAAGGTTTTTTATCTTCACAGATTCTTCTCTATTTGAAGATGGCTCAATCTTTTGAAACCTCAGAAGGAAAGAAAGGTTGGGATAACGAGGCTCTAACAGATCAGTTTGAACCATTGCCTCTCCACTTAATGCGATTTCCGTCCCACTTTCCTATTCTAACAGTCTCTTCTCCTTCTTTCCAGGATCTCTCTACATATTGAAGAGAGAGGTCATACTTCCCCTCTAAAAGGAGATCCCTACTTTCATCCCATTGCTTTCGATTAAATCGATTCGGAGAATGGTAATGGCGCTCTTCAAGGGGCAAACCATCTGCAAAAAAACGGCGATGTAGACCGATGGGATTTCCACTACTGTACTTTCCTTCATCAATGAGGATTCCCTTTTGATTCCACATGCGATCAACCCCTTCACGAAGGCCTGCTTGAAAAATGATTTCCCGTTTTTTTTGCCCGTTGGGCCAGTAAAGCTCAACGCAGCCTTCCAACATTCCTCTTGAATAGGTCATTTCTGATTTAAGGGTGGCATTTTCATAATAATATTCTTGCTTTCCATGCAATATTCCCTTCTTGTAGCGTTCAATAATGCTTAGTTTTCCTGAAAGGTAATAGCAGGTAGACTCCCCTTCTTTCTTACCTTGATAAAACCAGGTTTCTGAAAGGCATATCCCATTTTCACTATAAAAACGGGAGGGCCCATGAAGCTCTCCATTCAGGTAAAAACATTCGGTCTCAATGCCCCCATCAGGATAGTAGAGGAGATACTGTCCTTCAACGTGTCCTTCAACTTCAAAATAGGCACCCAACACTTTTCCTTCCTCATCCTTTTTTAAAATAAGATGGGAAATCTCAGAAAAATCTTTAGGCACTCTTAAAGGTTTAAATAAGTCGTCGATATCGATGCCTAAATCGGGATCTTTGATTGTGAGACGATCCTCACTAAACTGATAGGTTTCTTTCATAGCAAAATTTCTCGGTTACATCTTTATAAAAGAGGACTTGTTGGAGTTTTTTTTCAAAAGGGAGATCGGTCATCCTTCCCAAAATTTCATCGGTTTGAAGAAGGTTCTTCCACACTCCCCATAAAGGAAAAAGATGCTCTTGAAAAAAAAACTCCTCTTCAAGTTCACATTCCTGAAGCACAGTATTTTTCCTGTGTTTTAGGGCTTCCATAAATTCCTTTAGGATGGTTCGGGTTTTCTTCAAGCTCTCATCAAGGTGATGGAATTTTTCAGAAATTGAAGATAAATCAATAGGAGGTGCTGATGTCACTTTTTGGTACACCTTTGCAGATAAATCTGTGTAGTAAGAAGAGACCATGAGGGGCCCATCTTGAATTCCTTCTAACTTAAGTCCACGAGTGCTCGCATTGATAAAGGTGGTTTGAGGATTCTTCTTAGCAAAGTCTTCCAGCCATTTCTTACTCATCAAAAAATCAGGACGGGTAAAAACAACGTTTCCCTGCCTATCTTTCACCTGAATCGGATTCAAACGCTCATCCATTCCCTCAACCCCGGTGGCATAAGAAGCTTCGTCGTACACACAAAGATCGAGGCCTACAAAATAAATGGGATCACACCCTAGAAGAACAGCGACCATGGTTGAAAATGTAGAGACGTTCCAACCAACATCGCGCTCTGGAAGTTCAAGTTTATCGGTGAGATAACCTTCTAAAGCAAAACTTCCGCTCTGTCCCAAACAAAGTTTCGGGCCGTGATGGTGAGTGAGCAAGGTATGACTCACTTGATTTTGGTAAAACAGAGGGGTTTCAAAATGGTTCTGTCGATAAAATCGTTCTGTAGGAGGATCGGGATCAAGCGCCGCAGAAAAGTGAATCGGAATATTAGCCCGCGACAGCGGAGCAAGTGCTGAGCCTCCTCCAATAATCAATGCTCGATCCTGGAGTTTTTTGATCTCATCCAAACGATCTTCAAGAGACGGTCCTGCGCCGCAAACAATTGCCGGTATTCCTTGAAACTTTCCTTCTAAAGACTCCCCTCTTTTGATTTCTTCCTTCATTAGAAGGTTATCAAACACATTCGACATCAGAGGAACTCCAAAGTCGTTATACAAGCAAAGAGTGAGTTCCGTTCCCAAGATCCATTCTCCAAGCACGTTGGGATCGCCCCCCATTAACTCCCATGGTTTAAAAAGATGTTCCCATACATATAAACGGTATTCACTGCCAACTTTCAGACGAGAATGTTCCATGATTGGAAGAAAACTGTTATGAAGAATCTGAGGGTCTTCAGGAATAAGATAAATTTTTCGAGCAGGGTTTCCATCAAGCCACTCTAGAATCTTTTGTTGCCAAGTGAGAGGACCAAGAGCATAAAGATACAGTGCTACGGTTTCACTTTTTGGAAGAGGAAGGTCAGCAAAAGGAACGTCTCGCTTCTCTTCAGTGCGGAGTTCTAGAGAAAGTAGAGGGTTTTTCTCATCGAGAATTCTTAAGAGATTCATAGTTAGGCAACTGATTCCTTTCTTTAATGGAAGAACCGTTTTCCCATCGTAATAGGAATCCCTCATCATTGGCAAGACAAATTAGAGGAGCCTTAATATAGGCGTTATACCCAAGGGCTTGCGCAAACATCTTTTCCTGAAGCGGAACGGCTTTACATTCGATGAGAAGAAGAGGCCGAAAGGTTTCCGATTCAAGGCATAAAATATCGATACGACGGTTAGGAATTTTCCCTTCCAACATTTGGGGAAGCTCTGACAGTTTTTTCTCAATAACAACCGCATGAGGCGGGTATCCCAACTGATTTACGAGATGGCTCAATATTTTTTGCCGCACCACTTCCTCAGGAAGCGCGTCAACCCATTTCTTTCGAATGGGATCATAAATCTGCCTACGTAGGGGAGACAACACCATAACTGCCATCACGCCGACGATAGATTACCTTGAGAGCCTGTTCTTCTTCTGATCGATAGATCATAAAATGGTCATTCGACAACTCCATCTTCATAACAGCTTCATCCATTGTGAGGTTCTTCAGGGAGCGTTTTTTTTTCTTAATCACCTTTGGAAGCGTATAATTTTCTTTCAAAGACTCGTTGTTTGCATCAATGATCTCTTGATTGATCTCTTCAATTTCATGCTGGGCATGCTCGAAGACGTTAATCTCCATTTCAGTAACAGACACTCCTTTTGCATGGTGGTCCTGAATCCGATTCTTCCATTTTCGAAGTTTTGTATAGAGGTGCTCAAATGCTTTATCAATAGAAGTATATAGATTTTCAGTAATGGCATGAACGTTCACCTTGAAGTGAGAGAACTTCATGATGATATCAACCGTATGATTCAATTTTTGCACATCGAGATTGACCCTGACATTAATAATGCGAGTTGAGAGAGTTTCGATCCTAGAAATCTTCTCCTCGACATAATCCCGAATCGGTTTCGTGACTTCAATATGTTTTCCAATAATGTTAACGGTATATTCTTGTTGATCAAATTTCTTAGAGCTATCAGTCATGTTTTAACCCCTTGGTTGGCTCAACATTCTAACCAAATTTTGAATTTATTTGGGTATAATTCCAAAAGATTTGTCTTTTTTCTCTTAAGTCAGTTATCCAAAAGTTATGAACAAAGAAGTTCCTTTCTCTCCTCCTATCTTTATTGAAAAAAAATAGCCGCAAAACTGCGGCTAATGCACCGAAAAGGACTCGAACCTCCAACCACCTGATCCGAAGTCAGGTACTCTATCCAATTGAGCTATCGGTGCAATTGCAAAAATTGTATCAAAAGTGCAATATTCTTGCAATGACGGATAAACGTGTTGAGGGTGTGGTATTGCGCACCACTTCCTACAGAGAAAATGATCGAATTTTGACAGTACTCACCCCCGATCGTGGGATGATCAGCTTGTATGTGCGGGGACTTTCAAAAAGCAGACCAGCCATACTTAACCTCACTACGCCTCTATGCCGCGCTGAATTTATTTTTAAAAAAGGGAAAACCGACCTCTACCGTTTTTTAGATGGAACCATCATAGATCTTCACCTTTCCTTGCGCTGCTCCTATCGCCATTTAATGGTTGCAGGAAAAATCCTTCAAGCAATTTTAAAAACCCAGATGCCGGGAAAAGATTCCTACGCTCTCTATCTTTTATTGATCAGCTTTTTGAAAAAACTCCCAGAAGCAATAGAACCAGAGACTTTCTGGGCCACCTTTCAACTCAAGCTTCTTAAACATGAAGGTCTCCTCGAAATCTCTGAAAATTGCCTTTCGTGCATATCAGCCCCCGCCATGCAAATCATAGACGGAGAAAGTCGCTGCTCCCAATGTGGAGGAGAGCTGGAATTTCCCTTCAAAGGCAAAGAATGGAAAACCCTTTGCAACTTGTTTGACGCACGGAGTTTTATTCCCCTGCTTGCTCTCAAGCTCTCACCCTCTCTCACCAGTGGAATCGATGCTTGTTTTCGAAGCGTAGTCATGCTATAGAAAAAATTATGATTAAAGATAAGCAATTACTCCGGACAGACAGCTATATCCACGGAAAATGGGTGAAGGGGGAAAAAACTTTTCCTGTTCTCAATCCTTTTGATGGGAAAAAAATTGCTGACGTTTCAGAAATTGGCGGGGAAGAGGCAAAAGAGGCCATCGAAGGTGCCCACAAAGCGTTCGAGTTTTGGAAAAACACCAGTGCTCGCGAGAGGGGAAAGCTCCTAAGGAAATGGGACGCGCTCATGAATGAAAACTGGGAAGATCTCGCAACTCTTCTCACTTTAGAGCAGGGAAAGCCCTACGAACAATCGACCCATGAGCTCATGGGAAACAATGGGTTTTTCAATTGGCATGCTGAAGAAGCAAAAAGGCTCACCGGACTCACAATTTTATCTCCCGATCCAAACCGCCGCTTTATGACGCTCAAGCAACCCATTGGCGTTGTTGCTGTCGTCACCCCATGGAATTTTCCTTCGGTTCTTCCGATTCAAAAATGCGCCCCTGCCTTAGCAGCTGGCTGCACCATTGTAATGAAGCCTGCAGAAGATACTCCCCTATCTGCTCTAGCCCTTGCTGAGCTTGCCGATCGCGCAGGAATTCCTCCAGGTGTTTTTAATGTCCTCACCTGCAAAGATCCTTATGAAGTGGGGTACGAGCTCTCTCACCACCCACTCGTTAGAAAGTTCACATTTACGGGGTCGACAGCAGTGGGGAAAACATTGATCAGCGCTGCAGGGAGTACTGCGAAAAATGTTACGATGGAACTTGGGGGGAACTGTCCCGCTGTGATCTTTGATGATGCCGACGTCGATAAAGCAGTCCAAGGAACATTCTGGTTTAAGTTCTATAATGCAGGACAATGCTGTAACAATATCAATCGCTTCTTAGTTCACAAAGATGTCCATGATCAGTTCGTTGACAAGTTCAAGAAAATGATGGAAGAGCATCTTCGCCTAGGAAATGGCCTCGATAAAAACACCTCTGTTGGTCCCCTGATTAACAAAAAAGGAATTGCTAAATGCGAGGCTCTTGTTGACGATGCCCTCTCAAAAGGGGCCACCGCCATTCTTGGAGGAGCTCGCTCCACAGTGGGTGAACTAATCTATGAACCCACCCTTCTCATTGATATGGATTCCAAAATGGAAATGTATCGTGATGAAGTTTTTGGGCCTGTCGCTCCTATCTACCGCTTCTCGAATGAAGAAGAAGCGATTAAAATGGCCAATGATACCAATTATGGCCTTGCTGCCTATCTTTTCAGTGAAAATATCGGCCGTACCTGGAGAGTCGCTGAAAGTTTTGAAGCTGGAGCCGTTGGTGTGAATACGACTGATGTTGTTTCCGAGGTTCTCCCTTTCGGTGGATGGAAAGAATCGGGGATTGGTCGTGAAAATGGAGTCCATGGAAGCCTTGATGCCTACTGCGAAGCCAAATCTCTGATCATTGGTGGTGTTCAAAAATAAACTCAAGTTAACAATGAAACAAGTACTTGGAGAAAGAGAGCTCTCTAAAGTTTGGCTCGCAAGCCTTAGCGATCCCTCTCATCAAGAGCTCAATCTTGCACCCCTCATCAGTTGCACAGATTCACTTCCCTAACTACAATTCGGATCAGACCTCATCTCAAGACATAGATCGATAATCTGTTGAATCTCTTAGAAAAAAATTAAGAAATTGTGCGAAAGGGGGGACTTGAACCCCCAAGAGGTATTACCCTCACTACCACCTCAAGGTAGCGTGTCTGCCAATTCCACCACTTCCGCAAAAGTTGGAAATAGGGTATGATAATCATTTAACAGAATCGAATCAAGGGTTTCTTACGTTGAAATATTTTTTTATTTTCTTGATTCGTCTATATCAATGGACCATTGGTCCCTTTACTCAAGGTAACTGTCGCTTTTACCCTTCTTGCTCGGAATATGGAATAGAGGCTTTTAAGAAGCATGGGTTTTTTAAAGGGTTTTATCTTACGGTCCGACGCCTTCTCCGATGCCACCCTTGGCATCCAGGCGGCTGTGATCCTCTTCCCTAATTTTTCCATTTCTGCTATCGAAAGAACTATGATCTTTCGAAATATAAAACTTGAAGTGATGATCCCCTACTTGCTAGCACTTGTTATCGACGTTTTTGATTACGGTCTTGTTCTAAGGGATGGTGTGGTATCAGCGGGCAGAGAGAGTTCAATACCTGGTTTGAGGCTCTCTGAATCCAGCCCGTTCATCTCTTGAATAATTTCCACTTTCACATCAAACATCCGAGAGATTTTCCAAAGACTATCCCCTGATTGAATCTTGTAATGACGCGGCGGGTTTTTAATAGGCTTGCCAGCAAGTTCTTTTATGTAGTCTGCACGGATTCCGTCTCCCACCTCTTTTAAAAAGGATTCGATCGCAGGAGTTTTTTCAGTCAGAAGAGATAGCAGCCTTTCCATTTGACCATCATCTAAACTCTTTAGAGCATAGTCTCTTTCTTCAAGAACCATCAGATAGGCCGCGAGTTTTGATCCTTTTCCCATCCGAGGAAGCAAAAAGGATCTAATGTCTTTACTTGAAAAATTCTCTATTGATTCCCAATCTCCCGCAGTCACTAGGCTAAAAAGCGCTTCATCCGAAATCGCGTAAGAGGAACGGCCTATCGCTCGTTTAATCTCAAAAAATTCATTTGTTAGAATGAAAGATTCTTTCAAACTCGCTGGAATTTTTTCCCTATTCTGAACCTGCTTAAAGAGCCCCCTTGAGGTAAGTGGCCAAACTTCCCTCCGCGCAAACAAACGGACTCCTTCAAGCCCTTCAGCTCTTATTCCAGAAAACAGCACCATTGACTCCTCACCAAAAACAACCTTCCTCTGCTCCACTGGAAATCCTGCAAAAGCCCTTTCGACATCAAAATCATGATAACGGGCTAGAGCAGCTAAAGCGAGGTCGCACCGCCGCTGCCCCTCTTCAACATGTGTTTCACTGTAAAGCTCGCGTACTAAAGTGTCATAGGTCATCGAAGCAAACTCTTGCAAAACCTCTTCGTTTTTCAATCGAACCTCTTTTACTCGCTCACTCAATTGAACAGCAGGCACCACGATCCTTTTCCTCTCCTTAATCACTAAGGTAACAAAGGTAGCAATAAGCGCTAGATTAAATGTTCCACTGATAATAAGTGCATGGATTAATATCCTCGATCGCTTCGAAAGAACCTGTTCCAAATGGCTATAACGCATGCATCAATGGTACCCCACTCCTCGAATCAAAAGCAAAATAAAATCAAATAACCCCATGAATTTGCCACTGAACAGGCAACGTGCTCCCTTTAGTTTCTTCGATAAAGAGCCCTTTCCAAGGGCCACTATTAAGTAGTTTAAATTTCAAACACTATCTCAGGTAAATGATTTTTAGAAATTATTTTGGAAAGAAGATTTTTTCTATCTGGAGTAGGGATTGATCCAATAGAAGGAATTGTTGTACTCTATAAGATTGGTGCTGTTTCGGAAAAATAAAGTGCAGAATTGACACAGAGATTTTCACAAGAAAATTATGATTGGAAATCGACATTAACCACTTATTAGTTAATGAGATAAAAAGCAGAATTTTAACTAAAAAGACAAGATCAATTCACCACTTTATCTTTCCTAAATGGTATAAAATAAAAATTTGGATTTATTATGCGCGTCCCCCTTTCCTGGTTAAAAGAGTTTGTTGAGTTAAATTTGAGCAAGGAGGCTCTTTCCAATATCCTGACATTGGCAGGGCTTGAAGTTGATAAAGTCGAGACAACTCCCTTTTCCTTTAAGGGCGTAGTCGTTGCTGAAGTCAAAGAAACTGCTCTACACCCCAATGCTGACAAGCTAACAGTTGCTCAGGTTTTTGATGGAAGCGAAACAGTGCAGGTAGTGTGTGGGGATCCAAAGTGTTCAGCCGGAATGAAAGTGGCTCTTGCAACAGTGGGAGCCACCCTTGAGGACCAAGGAGGAAAATCTTTTAAGATTAAGTGCTCAAAACTACGCGATGTCGAATCATTTGGAATGCTATGTGCAGGAAGCGAACTGGGGTTATCCGAAGATAACAGTGGAATCCTTAACCTCGGGAAAGATGCTCCTTTAGGGGTTGAAGTTTCTGAGCTATTCGGCGATGTGGTTTTTGAAATCTCTCTGACCCCTAATTTAGGCCATTGCATGAGCATGCTCGGAATGGGAAGAGATGTTGCAGCGCTCCTTAATCAAAAAGCAAAGTGGCAGAATGTAGTGGTGAAGGAAGGAAGCGAAAAAACAGGCGTCTCTGTCTCCATTGAAGACCTAGAAAATTGCAAGCGTTACTGTGCCCGCGAAATCCGAGGAATTCGTGTCGGTCCTTCTCCAGATTGGATGAAAATCCGACTAGAAAGTGCTGGCGTTCGAAGCATTAATAACATCGTAGATATCACAAACTACGTAATGTTAGAGCTCGGGCAGCCTCTGCACGCCTTTGATGGGGGGAAAGTGCGGGGACAAAAAATTTCCGTTCAATCAACAACTCAGCCTATATCCTTTGAAACACTGGATGGGGAAAAGCGAAAGATCCCTGAAAACATTTTGATGATTCATGACGAGAAGGGGCCCATTGCCGTTGCTGGAGTTATGGGGGGATCCAATTCAGAAGTTGAGGATAGGACAACTAGTATCATCTTGGAATCAGCCTTTTTTGATCCTTCTGCTATCAGAAGAGGAAGCAAGGCGCTGAACCTTCGAAGTGAATCATCAGCCCGTTTTGAAAGAGGCGCCGACTTTGAAATGGTCCCCATTGCGCTCGACCGTGCAGCAGCGCTCATCGCAGAACTTGGAGGTGGCGTAGTGCAGCA
Source organism: Candidatus Neptunichlamydia sp. (assembly GCA_965233865.1). Classification (GTDB taxonomy): domain Bacteria; phylum Chlamydiota; class Chlamydiia; order Chlamydiales; family Simkaniaceae; genus Neptunichlamydia. Next base: position 1,589,513 of record OZ247587.1, on the reverse strand, counting down.
GGGCAGAGTCGATGTTATCGGAAAAAAGAAGAAGAGAAAAACAATTGAAATTCGACTTGATAAGACCAATCAGGTTTTGGGAACAGAACTCAGTTTGAACGAAGTAGAATCCTTTCTAAAGCGCCTTGAAATGGAAGTCAAAGAAGAAGGCACCACCCTTCATGTAACCGTTCCTTCTTACCGCAACGATATCCACGGAGAAATCGACTTAATTAAAGAAGTCGCCCGCATTTTTGGTTATAACAATATCAAGAAGAGAGAAGCACGCGTTGTAAACTCCCCTCTCCCTCATGCTGCGATTTATCTTATGGAAAAAAAGGTACGAGAAAAGCTCATTGAAGCGGGGCTCCAAGAATTTTTAACCTGTGACCTCATTAGTCCAGAGCTCACAGGACTTTGCTTGGAAAAACAATTAGGCGAGAAGGAAGAGATTAAGGTTTTGAAACCAAGCTCTGTCGACCAATCGATCTTAAGGATGTCTCTTCTCCCCGGGATGCTTCAAGCCGTGAAGCACAATTTTGACCGAAAAACCCGAGACATTCATGCTTTCGAGATTGGAAAGATCCACTTTAAAGATGGAGACCACTATCAAGAGCGTTTAACGGCTGGAATTCTTCTTTCTGGGAAAAGGCGCCCCCATCATTGGAAGCAAAAAGCGGAGAAGACCGATTTTTTCGATCTAAAAGGTATTCTAGAAAATATCATCGAAAATGCGTCATATGAGAACACAGGCCTTAAGAGTTTTCACTCCGGGAAACAAGCAAGCATTGAGCTGTCTGGCTCTCGGCTAGGTGTCATGGGAGAAGTTCACCCCGAACGGTTAAAACGCCTCGACATAGAAGAGAGAGTTTTCTTCGCTCAAATCGATCTTCATGAGTGGATAGCCACATTAAAAAAAGATAGAAAAATGACCTTATTGCCGCAATTTCCGGGAAGTGATCGTGATTGGACTATGACTCTTGATCGCGATGTTCCACTTGGAACTATTTTTGAATTAATCCAAAACTTCCGCTCGAAGCTCCTAAAAGAATCTATGCTCCTCGATGTCTACGAAAATGAAAAACTGGGGGAAAATAAAAAAAACGTCACGTTCCGCTTTATTTATCGCAACGATCGAAAAACGATTGAGCAGTCTCAGGTTGACAAGGAACATGAACGGTTAATCACGCATATAGCTAAATTGACTTAAATTAGTTACAGTCAGAGCTTCTAGAAAATTTCAATATCTTACTCTACTTTGGCATAACTAAAACAACCTAATTTAACTATATCCAAAGGAAAAGGGAAATCTGTTGAAGATAAAATTGATAAATGGAACGCAACTCTTTGACCTTGGTTATCGAAGAGAGCTATTTTAAAATCCTGCAAAAACAAGGAAGATTTGTCAGTGTTCATTCCGAAGCGATCCTCCACACTTTGGAAAATATTTACACCGCCAAGGCTCTTGTAAGTGAGATCCGTAGTAACCAGAATCGGTAAGCCCTCCCTATTTTTCCGATAGGCCCCATAAAGAATGTGTGATTTTATTTCAGGAAATGGTATGATCAGAAAAAGTAATCTTAAAGAGGTCAACTATGAAAAGACTTTCCCCCCTACTTATCGCGCTATCTGGACTGTTTATTTTTGGCTGTCAGAACTCTAGCAAGAATCAAGATGAGAACGTAGTTTCCAAGAGATACATTCATAAATATGGTTATGATGTTTCAAAAGAAGAATGGGAGGGTGCAACCTATCCCGGTCAAGTCGTCACAACGCTCAGAAATGGCGTAACTGTTACATCATCCTATGAAGACGGCATTCTTAACGGGACAACTACCTATACTTTCCCTCACTCAAATACTGTTGAGTCCCTTAACATTTATGAAAGAGGGAATCTAGTGAAGAAAACCTCTTACGACATCCGAAGCATTCCTCAGAAGGAACAAGTATTCTTCTCGCCTTCCCATACAAAAATAACAAGATGGTTCCAAAAGGGAACCCCTCTAAGTGTTGAAGAGTATCATAACCATGAACTTCTTGAAGGTGAATACTTTAGCGAAAGAAATGAAACAGAGAATCGCGTTGTCAAGGGCTCCGGAGTACGCATTACACGTGATCAACACGAGAACATTGTTGCAAAAGAAACCATTGAAACAGGCTTCCCTTTCCTTCGTGAAACATTTCACACTCATGGAATCCCCCATACTGTAATCCCTCTTTCTGGCGGGCTTATCCATGGAGAGAAAAAAGTTTTTGCTCCAACCGGAGAACCTATTTCTGTTGAACCTTACAAAAAAAACGTGCTGGATGGCATCGCTACATATTACCAAAACGGCTGCCGTTACCTAGAGCTCCAATATAAGGATGGCAGAAAGCATGGAATGGAGCGTCACTTTGTTGATGGAGAGACCATTGTAGAAGAAACAGAATGGATGGAAGGGCAAAAACATGGTCCTTCAATCGTTTTCTTTGATGGGATGTCTCGCACGCGTTACTTTTATAATAACCAAGCGGTTAGTAAAGAACGATATCGTGAATTGAGCGAAATTGAAGAGAACATGGCAATCATGAACGACCGTGCTCTCAAAAGAGACTAAGTCAATGAATTCAAGGGTCCATCTTCGTTGGGCCCTTGGACCTCCAATTCACGCCCAATTTACACTCCAAGGCTTAAAAATATGCCGTATTCAAATTTCTCTAGCTGAAGAGTTTAGCTGTTCCATTGACGGAGAAGGTCTTGAAGAAAAAATCTTTGCATGGATGGATTCTTATTCCAAGCGGCAAAAAGGGCCTCCCCTTCCACTTATCCTCTCCTCCCTTACCCCCTTCACTCTAAAAGGATTAAAGGCTATTGATTCCATTGGAATGGGAAACGTTGCAAGTTATGGGGAAATAGCTTCCCGTGCAGGATGCGCAAAAGGTGCCAGGGCCATCGGCAATGTGTGCAACAAAAACCCTTATCCACTTGTTATCCCCTGCCACAGAGTTATCCAAGGAGATGGATCTATTGGAGGTTTTGCTTATAGCCTAAGAATAAAAAAAGCTCTTCTCTCTTACGAACTCACCTTACGCACACATAGTGAAGAATAGATTTATTCTTTTGATTTCCAGTGAATTACAAATCTTGAGAAAAAATTCGTTCCTCTTCCAAATCAAACTCTTCTAAGGCAGAGCGATCTGAAACTTTTTCCTTCTTTTCGCAACCACTTGCTCCCATAAGGATCCAAGAGGTTCTCATCAGACGAAAGAGTAAAGAAATTCCACGATCCATATCTTTTTAGTACCACACTGGCACGGTTCTTTCAACATAAGCAAGTGGAGGGAAAAAGAATATGGATCAGGATCAGCTGTTAAAAAAAATTGCAAAGCTAGAATCGATGTGTGACCAGCTTCAGGCAGAAATGCGTTACCTGGACCAACTTCTTGTAGAGGTGGGATTTGAAGAAGGGCTTAAAACCTTAAAAGCAGCTGCTATTGAGCTGATTGACAAGAAGCAATATCCATCGGAGTAAGATCTTGCTTCTCCTCAAAGGGAAGTTTGCGGAATGGCTTGGGGGTTCCTGTTAGCTCGAAGGGACGGCGCCTCGGAGCATCGATGCACTCTGTTGAGCAACAACCTTTTATCTTTTCAGCGCACTCGAGACAACTCAAAAAGAGATCGTTACAATCCATATTCGCACAGTTATAATACCTATCAATTTTAGTCTTGCAATGAAGGCATTCGCTAATAACCTCATTTTCCTCCTTATCAGAGATAGGAACCACTAAACGATCGTCAAAAACAAATAGATTCCCCTTCCACTGCTTATTTCCCTGCTCAAGGCCGTACTTAATAACTCCACCATCCAGCTGATAGACATTTTCAAACCCTTCATCCTTCATGAGGCAAGAGTAGAGCTCACAGCGGATTCCACCGGTGCAGTACATCATCACCTTGGTCTTTTTCAAATCGCGCGTCTTCGCTAAGTCCTCTGCAAGCTTGGGAAATTCTCTAAAAGTTTTAAGATCAGGTCTTTCAGACCCTTCAAAGTGACCCACATCCCACTCATAGTCATTGCGGACATCAAGAATGACGGTCTCATCATCTCGCTCTTCAACCATTTTAGCCCATCTTTCACTTGAAACATGCTCTCCTCCTTGAGACAAATCAAAGTCGCGGTCTATTGCAGCAAGCTGCTCGCGATACTTGACAGCCATTTTTGGAAAGGCATGCTCCGGATATTGATGCACCTTGATCTCAGTACCAGGATAATTCTTTAAAAGCCACTCATAAAATTTTGTAGAATCTGCATGCGCAATGCTCATCTGAGAATTAATCCCATTTTCATTGATGTAGATCCTTCCCATAGCATCTATAGATTCCAAAAACCGTTTCCACCGCTTGACTTCGCGGTGAGGTTCTTCAATCTGGGTAAGCGCGTAAAATGCAAGTACAAGATAATTCTCTGTCATAATTCACCTATTGTGCTCTATTTAGGAAATTTTTGCAAGAAGGGGACTGTTGATACAGCCGCTCCCGAGAAATGCGTGGGGTAAGGAATGTGTAGATTTTATGGCTGGAAGAATATATATGGTGAGCGGCCCCACAGTGGAAAGTATTGTTATGGGAAAACACCCCTTCAAACTTTTGTTGAGGCTAAACATTTGGTTCAACAAAAAATGATATCCTCTCGGAGATTTCAAGAGTTTTTTATCTTACTTAAGTTATGGTGGTCCTAGACGTCAAGACAAAAATTTGCAAAAGTTAAGCTAGTTTTCCCTGCTGTTAAATTCAGTTTGACATCCTCTCCTCCCTTAAAGGAGGAAGATTCCCGATTTCTCAGGCTGAAACTAGGTCGCCCATGTTCAGAGGTTCCTGCTTCATAGAGGCCGCTAAAGCACCCTCTCCACAGGCTAACACGACATGTCCTGCCGCTAGGATATTTTTTGCAGCGTTGATATAGCTAAAATATTTCGTTTTAGTTATATTTTTTTGAATGACGTATTCATTAGATTTTAGAAAAAAGGTACTGTTGATCCAAAGCACAGAAAATTTAAGTTTTGGTGTAAGTGTAAATAGCATATTTCTTTAGTCTAAAAGGCTAGAGGCAAAGCGCACTAAAAATAGACCTGCAATAAAGATTGAAAGAGATCGCTTGATGGAGGATATCAAAAAGCACCCTGATGCCTTCAACTATGAACGAGCATATCGTCTCAATGTAAGCCCTTCAGGTGTTCGTTGTGCCATGAAGCGGCTAAGAATTAGCTATAAAAAAAACACTTAACCATCCCAAGGCTTGCAAAAAGAAGAGATCTCTCTTCAGAGAAAAGATTGCAAGGTATGAATGCTTGGGAGAACCGATTGTATACATCGATAAAAGTGGGTTTGCCCATGATATGCCCCAAACGCATGGTTACTCAAAAATAGGAGAGAGGTGCTTCGGCACCCATGACTGGGGAGCAAAAGGGAGGGCAAATGCAATAGGGGCGTTACTTGGAACAAACCTTCTTACTCTTGCACTGTTTGATTGTAATATTAATACAGATGCCTTTAGCAGTTGGGCAGAGCAAGACTTGATGCCGAAACTTCCTTCTGAAAGCGTTTTGGTTATGGATAATGCATCGTTTCATAAAAGCAAATCTATGCAAGAAAAGATCGAAGCTGCAGGCCACATCTTGGAATATCTTCCCCCATATTCCCCAGATTTAAATCCTATTTGAGCATAAATGGGCACAAGCAAAATCTAAACGAAGACAATATCAATGTGGAATTGATGAACTTTTTAAGGAATATTGCCTATAACTAAATTATATCAACTTAGCTATATATCTAAATTGACTTAAATTAGTTACAGTCAGAGCTTCTAGAAAATTTCAATATTTCACTCCACTTTGGCATAACTAAAACAACCTAATTTAGCTATATCTGCATTTTCTGTATATCCACAACTAATACAACAAAACTTCGATTGGCTTTTGCGGCTCTTTTTGTCGATGATTGAGCAAGAAGCACATTTTTGAGAGGTATAGGAGGGATTCACTTTCACGTATACTCCTCCCAACCACTCAAGCTTGTAATTAAGTTGCCGCTTAAATTCAGACCAGCCCTGATCTAGTATAGATAAAGTGAGTTGTTTTAGTTATACCATCTATGGAATAGATAGGATTTTCAGGGAGTACTGACAATAACTAATTTAAGTCACTTTAGCTATAAAACTCAAAATACACCCCTAGTCCCTTTTTTAGTTCTTTAAGGCTTTCAGATCCTTAGCCCACGATTGGTCAGAACGGCCTACCTTTATAGATTTCATCAAATATGGATACTTCTTGTGTTCTTGATGTGGTTGGCTCAAATTAGGCTTTGGGTAAATCGCTTCTAATCCCATTCTTTTCATGGCAGTCTTGATTTTTTTTCTCCAACTAAAAATCCTTAAGAGGTCTTTTCAGAACTAACTCAAAGCCGCGTGCTTTTTTTTAAGCCATTCTAGCTCCATTTTTAGCCTTCCAACCCTAGCTTTATTCGTGTCCCTATGCCTATTGTATTCCGTTTAAAATATTATTTCACTAGTTTTTAATTAACTTATTTTAAGCTACTTAATGAATCATTCTATTCTAATGCTTGTAAAAATTAGTGCGATTCGGTAGGATGGTTAGTCTTGATTATAAGGAGATATCAATGTCACGCTACACTGGCCCTAAGAACCGAATCGCCAGGCGTTTTGGAGTTAACATCTTTGGACGCTTACGCAACCCCCTTCTACACAAACCAAATCCTCCTGGAATGCACGGCGCAAAACGGAGAAAAAAATCCGACTATGGAATCCAACTTGAAGAAAAACAAAAACTGAAAGCTGTTTATGGAATGCTTACTGATAAGCAAGTCCTCCGCTATTTCCATGAAGCTGTTAAGAAAGAGGGCAACGCTGCTCACCTTCTTCTTCAACGATTGGAATGCCGTCTTGACAATGTCGTTTACAAGTTGAAATTTGGTTCTACTATTTTCCAAGCTCAGCAGCTTGTGGCTCACGGTCACATCCAAGTTAACGGAAAAAAAGTGGATATCCGCTCATTTGAAGTGAAACCTGGAATGACAATTTCCTTAAGAGAAAAATCTCAAAGCATGAAAGGGCTTAAAGAAAGCCTCGAGAATTCTTCTCGCACAGTTCCTGATTATCTTTCTCTGGATGAGAAAAGCTTTTCAGGACAGCTCCTTTCGACTCCTGAAGCAGAGCAAATTGTCCTACCTCTTCCGATCAACATTTCCCTTGTGTGCGAATTCTTGGCACACACCCACTAAGTTAGTGGAAAGCGAAAAGTTACTCATTGGTGCACACACTTCCACAGCAGGGGGTGTGCACAATGCTCTCCTGAAAGGGAAAGATATTGGTGCCACCGCAATTCAACTTTTCACAAGCAATCAAAAGCAATGGAACGGTCGGAAATTTTCCAAAGAGAACTTAACGCTCTGGAATGATACGCTAAGAAATTCCGGAATCACTCATATTATGAGCCATGACAGCTACCTCATCAACCTGGGATCGAACAAAAGTGACCTCCTCGCAAAAAGCCGCAACGCTTTTCAAGAAGAAATTGAGCGATGCTTAGAGCTTGGCCTTACTTACATGAACTTTCATCCTGGAGCTGCAACGGGGGATACCGATGAGAATTGCCTTGATCGGATCGTTGAAAACCTCCTATCCCTTGAATCCCTCCTCGAAAACCACCCCCTTCGACTCTTGATTGAATCCACAGCCGGCCAAGGAACAACAATAGGGCATCGGTTCGAGCACCTCGACTATATTATCAGCCGTGTCAAAGGAAAAATCCCTATTGGTGTCTGTATTGATACCTGCCACATTTTTGCTGGAGGATATGATATCCGTGATGAAGCAGGATGGGAAAGTGTCATTGAAGAATTTGACCGTGTGGTTGGTTGGGAGCATCTCTATGCCTTTCACGTAAATGATTCTCAGCACGGTCTTGGATCAAGAAAAGATCGCCATGCAAATCTTGGCAAAGGTGAGATTGGAATACAATGTTTTGAAGTCATGATGACTCACCCAAAACTCCAATCGATCCCAAAATATTTAGAAACCCCTAACGGTGAGTTGATGTGGAAAGATGAAATCGCAATGTTACGCTCCTTTGCTTATGTCTCGAAAGAAAATTAAATCTATTCTAAACGCTGATGAATCGATCATTGGGCAAACAGTTGTTGTTTGCGGCTGGATTCGCACCCTCCGCGACCAAAAAACCTTTGCATTTATTGAGATAACGGATGGCTCTTCCTTCTCAAACCTCCAGGTGATTGCTCAGATAGACATGATTGACAACCTTTCCACTGGAGCAGCTGTCGCTATTTCTGGAGAGATGGTGAAAAGCCCCGGAAATAAGCAAAAGTATGAGATGCAGGCAAAAGAACTAAAACTGATCGGAACCTGCCCAAACGACTACCCTCTTCAGAAAAAACGCCATTCTTTTGACTTCCTCCGCACTATTGCCCACCTGCGTCCTAGAACTAACACACAAGGCGCTGTAGCGCGTGTCCGAAGCCGTTTAGCATATGCTACCCACCGCTTTTTTCAAGAAAAGGGATACATTTACCTTCAATCTCCTATCATCACTGGCAGTGATTGCGAAGGGGCGGGAGAAATGTTCCAGGTTACGACACTCAATCTTGATAATCCTCCTAAAACAAAAGAGGGAAAGATCGATTATTCGAAAGACTTTTTCTCGCAGCCAGCCTTTCTCACTGTATCTGGGCAACTAAATGGAGAAGCCTATGCAACAGCCCTTTCCGATATCTACACATTTGGGCCAACATTCCGCGCTGAAAACTCTCATACTTCTCGCCATTTAGCTGAGTTTTGGATGATCGAGCCAGAGCTTGCCTTTGCAGATCTTTCCATGATTGCAGACCTTGCTGAAGAATATCTCAAAGCACTTATGGGTGATATCCTTGAAAACTGCGAAGAAGATTTGCAGTTCTTTAATCAGTTTATCGAAAAAGGGATTATTGATCGCTTAATTCATGTTAAAAATGCTCCTTTTGCACGCTTAACCTACACCAAGGCGGTTGAAGTTCTTGAAAAATCAGGCCGCTCTTTCAAGTATCCTGTAAAATGGGGAAGTGATCTTCAATCAGAACATGAGCGATATATTGCTGAAGAACATTGCAAGGCTCCTGTCATCTTGACCGACTACCCTAAAGAGATTAAAGCTTTCTATATGAGGGAAAATGATGATGGAAAAACAGTAGCCGCTCTTGATGTACTTGTTCCTAAAGTGGGTGAAATTATCGGAGGTTCCCAACGGGAAGAACGCTACGATCTTTTAAAATCAAAATTTGAAAAACACAACCTCGATATCGAAACCTATAAGTGGTACCTCGATCTTCGCAGGTATGGATCGGTTCCTCATGGAGGCTTTGGCCTAGGATTCGAGCGCCTCGTCCAATTCACAACTGGTGTCGACAACATCCGAGATGCGATTGCCTTTCCACGTGTTCCTGGAAGCTGCGACTTCTAGAAACCAAGTTTCTAGGGATTTTAGCAAGTGGCAAGGCTTACTGTGGGAAGAGGGAGTCAGACCAAAGGTCCAATTCTCTCCAAAAGATCTTATGAATGCTAGGAAGGAAGAATTTTGTAAGTGCGGTAGGCAAACATGGAGATAAGAACACGATAGAGAAGTATCGTCAAAAAGATTCTTTTCTCCATTTGAAAGCACAATCTGATATACTCCATCCCTTATGTTTACGTTTAAAAAATTTCATTCCCTTTCCTACAGGTGCCGTCATAAAAATGCGGGCGAGCATTTGCGTATTTTGTATGAAAAACCCCTTCCTCTCGATGCTCATTATCGACAAATGGAAGTATGGCTTAAGCTTCCTCCTATCTCAACGATCGATGAAATAACAGATCGCTTTCACCTCCACATGAGAGAAGCTTCCATTGAACTTCAAGAACATAATTTTCTTATCCAACGGTTTGATACTTTATCAGAGATTCTCTACGGCCCCGTACACATCTACCTCGAAGATCTTCGCTCCGCTTTTAATATTGGAAACATCCTACGCACAACCGAAGCTTTCCGACTTGGAACAATCATTTTTTCAGAGAACACCCCCAATCAACATCATCCCAAGGTCATTAAGACATCTATGGGAACAGCCTCTAGCGTTCCGTGCAAGCAAGGAGGGGTCGACTCCTGCCCGGGCCCCTTGATAGCTCTTGAAACAATGGAAACCGCTCCCTCCTTATTTGATTTTCAGTTTCCTACGTCTTTTACTCTTCTTTTAGGGAACGAAGAAAGAGGTCTCAAAAAATCCACCCTTCAATCTGCAGATCACATTGTCCAAATTCCTCTTGCTGGTTCCAAGAATTCCCTCAATGTTGCTGCAGCCTTTGCAGTCGCTGCCTCACAAGTTAAAAACTCATTAAGAACGCATTAATTTTTTTGTAATAGTCTTTTCGCTATTGCAAAAAGGCCTCTTCGTCATTATGATGTGGTTAACGAGGTGCAGTAATGAACAAAGAAGACAAAAAATCAGTTGCGATAAACTTTCGAAAAGAACTCGAAACATTCACCATAAATGTCAATGAACTCCACAAAAATGGAGGGCTTTCGACAAAACAAGAGTTTTTGGAAAAGCTTGCTGAAGATATTAACCGACTTTACGCAACCTCTATTCAAGTGCAAAAGGCCGAGGATGATGAAATTGAAGAAATTGGGTCAATTATCCAAAATATCTTTGTCCAACCCATCGCGATCAAGCATCATAAACATGTTACCATCTTAAAAGCGGTCGAAACTTTCGAACCTGGAAAAGGCGATGACTGCGATCTTTCTTTCATTATGCGTGAATATGCAAACCATCCCGCATCAACAAAAAGTTTCATCATAGAGTTGGAACTCCTTACAAATGATTTGGATGATGCCCTACGTCATATTGCTTAGAGGAAACTCAAACCTTTTAAAATCATCCGCAGTATCAACGTTAGGGAAAACCTCGCTAGCTTCCTCTACAAAAGGAAGTAGATCTCGGTATCGAGCAGAAAAATGTGTAAGAATTAGCTTTTGGACTCCAGCTTGTTTTGCAATGAATGCTGCTTGTTTTGCAGTCATATGATTGTGATCTTCCGCCAAGGCTCGGTGTTCCTCTAGATAAGTGCTTTCACAAAGCAAAAGTTTTGCTCCTTTGGCAAGATCTATCGCATTTTTGCAATGCTTTGTATCAATCACGCAAGAAAAAATGTCTCCTTTTCGAATCCAACTAACGTCTTCAATCTTAACAGTTCTTCCGTCAACAAGGATCTGTTTTTTCTCTTGGAGCTCTCGAACAAACGCTCCTTTAACGCCATAGGCTCTGAGTTTTTCTTTATCAAATTTTGTGGTGTCAGCTTCTTGAATGCGCCATCCCAAGTTGTCAACACCGTGGTTTAGAAATTTGGCCTCGATAGTAAAGGTTTCATCTTGATGAACAATTCCTTCTTCAGAAACTGGGTGCTCAATCACTTGAATGTGATCATGGTAGATGGTGCCATAACGCAATCGATTGAAGTAGACCTTCCCGCTCGCTGGATAGTAGCAATGAATCGGGTGATTAACGCGGTCAAGATTGAGCCTCATTAGCATGGAGCCAAGCCCTAAACAATGATCTCCATGGAAATGGCTCACAAAGATCCGTGTGACTGTTGGCGGCGCGATGTCAGCAAAGATAAATTGCCTTTGAGTTCCTTCGCCGGGATCAAACAAGAGCCCTTCCTGATTCCATCTAAGTAAATAGGCACCATGGTTGCGTAACCTGGTTGGTTGTTGCGAGGAACATCCTAAAATGGTCAGATCTCGGACGCTCATGCCCCTCCTTTAGAAAATACAGGGATTTTCCCAAGTGCTATGCCCGTTAAAGCCCCGCTGATGTGGGCAGTATTGGCAATATTCGTTGAAAACTCAGCAATCTGAAAGCGAATGAGAAAAAAAGATGCGATCTGAAGCCCCATCATTGCAACCGCAAACACGCCTAAGAAAACGAGAGTTCCCTTTTGCAGAGGATATCCTTCCCAAGGTGCATGATGCTGCCGCATCCAAATGAATCCTGCAAGACCACATACAATTCCTGAATACCCAATAAAAAGAGGTCCACTCATTAAATACTGCAATGTGTTTGAAACAACTCCAATAATCAATATGAGTGCGATATATTGCCATTTTTTCGTCCGTTCCTCAACCTGCCGCCCAAGCATCCAAAGCCAAAGCATATTGAAAAGGACATGGAGAAAACTCCCATGAAGTAGCACAGGCGTAAAGAGGCGCCAAATTTGACCATGCTTGATCTGCTCAAACATCGGGGCATCGAGCTCACTTTTTGATGCCGGCCATCCTAATATGACGCCATAAATCCCATTCCAAACAACGGAATTTCCAATGCTATCTTCTGTGAAAAGGTCGCGGTTGAGCTCTTTCCTGTTTTCTGCCGTAGGCATATCGTAGGAAAGATCTATCATAAGAGGGGTAAGCGCATGTTCTTCAGAATTTTTATTAGTTTTAGCAATGCCTATTATTTGATACCCATTCCAAATATAGAGGAGAGCGCACAAAAGAACAATAAATTGGGTCAGCAGCGTCTTAGGATGCATACGATTGCGCATACGAATCGCTTTCATTTGAATCGGTTCTTTTTCATTCAAGTCTTTTGCCACACCCTCAGTATCTATAGGGTGAGCCTTGGTTTCAAATCGGGGGTCGTTAGGGGTTTTGCGAAACTCTTTAAGCCAATGAATCGCTGTATCAATTTGATCTTCATGAGCTATCCAAAACTCGTAGAGGTTTTCTCCCGAAGAGCCCAGACTGTAACTGCATTCAATCTCTTCTTGAATTAAGAAAGAATGGAATTTATAAGCTTCTTTTTCCCCTTCGAGTGTGCCGATTAAACGCATGATTTGATTTTCTTAATGAGGTTAGAAGTTGAAAGTCCCGGAACAAGCTGCACAATGTGAATTCTTCCTCCATATTTTTTCACCACCCTGGCTTCAATACACTCGTCTCCGTACTCCGCTCCATTGACATGAACATCAGGTTTGACCAGTTCAAGAAATGTAATCGGTTCGGTTTCATTAAAGTAAGTGACGTAGTCAACAAACTGAAGAGCAGCAACCATCTCTAAACGATTTTCTAGAGGAACGATTGGGCGGAATGGGCTCTTATACTTTTGAATCGAACTGTCAGAATTCAGTGCCATTAAAAGAATATCAGCTTGCTTAGACGCTTCATGAATCACTTTCAAATGGCCAGCATGGAGAAGGTCAAAAGAGCCATTCAGGGTTGCAATCGTTTTTCCTTCTTGACGCAGCTGCAAAAGTTTTTTTTTCAATGTTTCAGGAGAAATGTATTTCTTTTCTTTCCAAGAGGACATCATGTTTTTCTCCTTGGAAACGCCACTTGAAAAACTTCATCATAGCTATTGACAAAGTGAACCTTTATTCCTTTCTTTAAGTAATCGGGAAGCTCATCATAATCTCGCTTATTCTCTTTTGGAAAGATCAAGGTTTTAAGTTTTGATCTTTTTGCAGCGATAAGCTTTTCCTTGAGTCCACCAATTGGAAGAACTTTTCCAGTGAGCGTCAACTCACCTGTCATCCCAAGATCTTTTGCAACAGGAGTTTGCATAAGAAGAGAAAGAATCGATGTCACCATTGTTACCCCTGCAGAAGGCCCATCTTTCGGGGTAGCTCCTTCAGGAATATGGATATGAACTTCTTGATTCTTGAAAAACGTATGCTTTGGAGCATATCGATTGAGCTCACTATTCGCATAGCTCCAAGCAATCTGCGCAGACTCCTTCATCACATCACCGGCCTGTCCAGTCAGCTTCATCTGAGTTTTTTCAGCAGGCACTTTTGCAGCCTCAACATAAAGGGTTGCTCCTCCCATCGCCGTCCATGCAAGACCCGTACATACTCCAATTGGAGTCTTATCGTAGTAGCGATCGGTTGTGAAAATCGGTTTCCCTAAATAATTTTCGAGGTTCTTTTCCGAAATTGTCACTGACCTAATTTTCCGAGGTTTCTTACTTTCCTCAGACCGAACAATTGCCACAGCTACTTTCCGAAGGATTTTCTTAATATTGTTCTCGAGGCCTCGAACTCCCGCCTCGCGAGCATATCCTTCAATGACTCCTTTGATCGCACCAATCGTAAATTTCACCTGGCTGGCTTTAAGCCCTGACTTTTTTCGATTGCGTGGAACGAGATATTTTTTTGCAATTTGAAGTTTTTCTTCTTGAATATACCCTGATAAACGGAGGATGTCCATCCGATCCTTAAGGGGATCAGGAATTGTATCCAAAACGTTTGCTGTCACAATAAATAAGACATTGGATAGGTCTGCTCGCACATCAAGGTAGTGATCTAAGAAGTCTTTATTTTGCTCGGAATCAAGAACTTCTAAGAGTGCAGAGGCTGGATCGCCTTGATAACTCATCCCCATTTTGTCTACTTCATCTAGCATAATGACCGGATTCATCTTTTGGGATGACTTTAGCGCTTGAATCATTTTTCCAGGCATCGCTCCAATATAGGTTCGGCGATGTCCCTTAATTTCAGCCTCATCTCGCATTCCTCCAACGGAAAAGCGGTAGAACTCACGGTTAAGGGCCCGAGCAACACTCTTTCCAATACTTGTTTTACCAACCCCAGGAGGGCCGACAAGGCAAATAATGCTTCCCTTTACACCTGAAGTGAGTTTACCCACCCCAATAAATTCCATGATACGTTCTTTGATATCCTTGAGTCCATAATGATCGTCTTCAAGAATTTTTTCAGCTTTTCCAAGGTTATGGTTTTCTTTGCTAAAAACTCCCCATGGAACAATGGTAAGCCAATCAAGATAATTGCGTGAAACGGCATACTCGGCAGATTGCATTTCCAAAACACTAAGTTTTTCAATCTCTTCATCGATGGCTTTTTGAATGTCTTCAGGAACAATTTTGTCCTTAAGGCGCTCTTGAAACTTCTCGATATCACATGTTTTGTCATCCTTCTCAAGACCGAGCTCTTTTTTAATTGTTTTGAGCTGCTCACGCAAAAAAAACTCTCTTTGCGTTTTGGAGATGGTCGCTTCAATCTTCTGATTGATACTGCTTTGCAATTTACTAAGATCAAGCTCTTTCTTTAAAAGAACGAGCGTTTTATCTATCCTCTCTTGAACATCAAAGGTTTGAAGAATGTCTTGAAGCTCTTCTCTCCCTGCTGTGGTCAGCGCAACCGCAAAATCAGCAAGTTTCCCTGGCTCGGTAAAGTCAGAATGGCCAAGGAAGATTTGAAGCTCCTCTTTAAAGAGAGGATTGAGTTTTAAGAGCTCTTTGATCGTTGTAATGATACTAATCGAATAAGCTTTAATAATCTTTGATTGCTGCTGGGTGATTGCGTCATCATGGTAGTGGATCTTAGCGCGGAGATATTTCGACTTAACGACCTGTTTTTTGACCTTGATGCGCTTTTCCATATTAAGGACAACTTGTGCCCCTCCTTGCTCAAGAGGAACAATACGGAGAATTGTTGCCATCACCCCCACTTCACATAGATTATCAAACCCCATGTCATAAATATTTTCTTCCTCTTCTTTAGTCAGAAAAAGGGCTAACATTTTGTGGGAAGACTTAGCGACAAGCTTAAGCACCTCATAAAAGGGGCCTGGCTCAATGACAAGCGGAGCTGCCATCCCGGGAAAAAAGGGACGCCTCGTTAGGGGAAGGACAAAAAGCTCGTTAGGGAGATCAGGCTCATCCTGAGGCTTCTTGCTCGTTCCAATCATTTTCTCTAAATCACTGTCTAAAAGAGATTCTGTAAGATCAAAATCTTCGTCTTCAGGCATCTCATCCTGTGAATCATCATATTCGTTAACCAAAAGGTAACCCCTTCAAACTAAATTATTCTTAGATAGTGTAACACTCGCCCAAAAAATATGCAAATAAGCTGCTAATTTCTGTATAATACCCTATCCAAAATAAACACAACCCGTGTTATTATGCCTGCATGAACTTCTTGATTATCGATACCAGTAGCCCTCAAAGCTTTGTCGCCCTATCAAGGGGGGATAACTTAATCATTGAACATATCCCTCCCCTAAAACAATCACAAATACTCCTTCCCACAATCGAAAAACTCCTTGAAGACATCTCTATTGACTTCATAGCTATTGGGACCGGCCCCGGCTCTTTTACCGGAACCCGTGTTGGAGTCATGGCAGCTAAAGCTCTCTCTTTTTCAAAAGGGATTCCCCTCCTTCCCTTCTGTAGTCTCAAAATCTTCGCCCCAAGTGATGACGGCCCCTTCACCCTATACGGCGACGCCAAATCCCGAGGATTCTACGCCTTAGATGGAGAAAGGTCTGAGGGATCGATAGTATTTGACTCTCCAAGACTTGTAGCCGAAGGTTCTGTCTGTTCTGCTCTTAATATTCCCCTTCTAAAGCAATATCTTCTAGAAAAATTGCATAAGGCTCCCCTATTAAATCATACTGAAATTACCGTTTCTTACCTTTTAGATCTCGAATCTGAAAAAAAAACCGAAAATTCCCTTAGGGGTTGAACAATAAGAAGTTTATGATATAGAATAATTGGGATAGCTCGAATTCAAAAATTCGTTGGCTCTAAGCAGAAAATTATAAAGAAACTTTTTAAAGCACTAGGATGTGATCTTTTTATGCCGAATGTTAAGGTTCGTACTGGCGAGTCGATCGACAAAGCCCTACGAGCACTCAAGAAAAAACTCGATAAAGAAGGAATTATGAAAACCGCAAAAGCACACCGCTTTTATGATAAACCTTCAGTTAGAAAACGAGCGAAGTCTAAGGCAGCTCTAAAGTACAAAATGAAAAAAGGACGTTAGCACTTGATTTTTTCGACTGCTAACTGTATATTTAAGCGCGTATGACGGATTATTATGAAGTTTTAGGCCTCCCTCGTGAAGCCACTCAAGAAGAACTTAAAAAAGCTTATCGCAAGCTCGCGCTTAAGTATCATCCAGATAAAAATGCCGATAACCCTGACGCCGAGAAGAAATTCAAGGAAGTCTCTGAATCTTATGAAGTCTTGAGCGATGAAAAGAAACGGCAGATGTACGACCAGTACGGTTCCGATGCTCTCAAAGGTGCTGGTGGAATGGGTAGAAACAGCAGTGCAGCCGGCTTCTCTTCGATGGAAGAAGCCCTCCGTACTTTTATGGGTGCCTTCGGTGGCGGTGGCGGTCCGAGCGCTGGCCCTGGTGGGGGAAATGCAACATTTGACTCTTTCTTTGGTCAAGAATTCAGTGAAAGTCAAGAATATGCCCGCCAAGGCGTGAGCAAAAAAGCTCAACTTTCCATCAGTTTTGAAGATGCTGCCAAGGGAATCGAAAAAGAAATCGCTATCACCACAAACATAGAATGTGGCAGTTGCAACGGAAACGGTGCACGTTCCTCTCAGGATATCAAGACATGCACGACATGCCATGGATCAGGACAACTCCACCAATCTCGTGGATTTTTCAGCATGTCAAGCTCTTGTCCTCATTGTCATGGCGCAGGAAAAATGATCACCGCTCCCTGTTCCGAATGTCATGGCGCAGGAAAAATGAAGAAGAAACAACGGGTGAAAGTGCCGATCCCAGCTGGAATCGACGACGGCATGCGCCTAAAAATGACCGGTTACGGAGATGCAGGCGAGGGAGGGGGTCCTCCTGGAGATTTGTATGTCTATATCAAAGTAAAATCTCATAACATTTTTGCACGTGACGGAGATGATGTCACTCTCAGCCTTCCAATCAGTCTAACTGAAGCAGCTCTCGGGTGTAAAAAAGATCTTCCACGTCTCCTCTCTAAAAAACCTGTGCGCTTGACCATCCCTTCAGGAACTCAGACGGGTAAAATCCTCCGCGTTAAAGGAGAAGGAATGAAGAATGTCCACGGACATGGAAAAGGAGACCTCCTTATTCATATCTACGTGGAAACACCTGTCAACTTATCGTCTAAGCAAAAAGCAATGCTTGAGCAGTTTCAAGAAACTGAAAAAAGATCGAATGCACCGGAATGCAACTCATTCCTTGAAAAGGTAAAGGTTTTTTTTTAGCCCCTCTTGCCAAATTCCGGCATTGGTAGCGTCGTGGGGGTGAGAGCGATCTCAATCTAAATGGTGCATGTTTTTCAAAATTAATTCAAATGTTTCCTCCGTATTAATGGAGAATGTCATGCACAAAAATTCACCCTATATTAAAGCCCAAGTATCGCTTACATATCCCTATTGTAATCACACGGGGGCTCATCAAAGTATCAGATGATCTCTGCTATTCATGCTCGCACAGAAGGAGTTGACTTATGAGCCACGGGCGCTTAGCAAAGATGCCCCCTCTGACAATAGCACTTTAGAAATCGAAGGTTCAGAAGCTGAGTGAGCAGTTAGATTTCAGAGCGCCAGTTGAACTACCATGCCCTTCTCTAATTCGATGAGATTTACACAAAAATAGGCCACAACCGCGTATTTTCACAATCCACTGGTTGGACTGATTGCTCTATAGAAAGAAACTAATGTCCAAGTCTTGTCTATTACAACTAAGATTCCTAGGATTGAATCCAATTTTTCGGGGGCTTTTTTTTCTTTTTGGGCTTTTTTCTCCCCTCCTCTGTACATCCTTCTTGTACAGGGAGGTCCCTCTCTTTTTTGGCTTTGACAGCTTTTTTGATCTCCCCAACCCCCTGTTCGAGCTTTTTCTTAGCTCCTTCAATAGCATTCCATTGATCATCAGAGAAATTCTTGGGGTTGTTCGAAAACTCAGCCAGTTGCTCAGGAGTCATCCCCGTTTTTTCGCAAACGCGCTGGGTTTCTTCTTCGATCTTTTTTTTGAGCATCATGACTTTTTTGACCGCTTCCTTCTTCTCTTCATTTGATCCATTAAGTATCATATACTTAAATCTCTCAAAGTATTCAACTGAGTCTTCAAAAACCTCTTGAAGGCGACCTTCTTTTTCCTCAGCAGGAAGGTCAAAAAATGCCATAATTCGTTCAAATTCATCTTCCATTCGTAGTCCTCTTTTTTGCGGCCTTAACCTCATTATAAGGGATGACGTCCAGATCTGTCCAGCCATCTCTAGATTTCAACCCAAGTGACCACCTACCTCCATTTTAACATCAGAGACTTAAACGAGGTTTTTAGGTTTCGATGCGTAAAGAGAAGAACTCTTTATGCATCGCTTAACTTACTATCCGTATTAGATAGTGGCACCATTTAGATTTCTGGTTGCGAAAAATACAAGAAAGCTATAAACCAAGGAGTTAACAACGGACTCTAATATGAAACTCGAAAAACTTATCAAGATGCTTGCCGCAGAGCTAAAGCTACCTGAGCTCCCGCAAAAAGACAAAAACGGATGTTACCAACTAAAAATCAATCCCTCTCTTACTGTTTCCGCTAAGGAACTCGACCCTGGAATCTTCGTCCACTCTCAAATCATCCCGGTGCCTAAGGAAGGAAACAAGGAAGCTCTTTTTATTCATTTAATGAAAGCAAACCTCCTTGGACAAGGAACTGGAGGTGCTGCAATTGGAATTGATTCCTCCGAAGAGTTCTTCACCCTTTCACAAACCCTTACCTTCGAAGTAACCTATAAAGCGTTTCACGAAGCGCTCGAAGACTTTCTCAATTACATCGACTACTGGAAAGAAGAAGTTCCTAAACTACAAATTTCGTTTCTATAAACTATCACTGAGTTGATATACAGAAGAAATAAATTACACTAGCCATAAAAGTCAAATCTAAGTATGTTACGGAGGATAAGGAAAAATGCGTTTTGCGCGTATGCGTGAATAAATTAAGGTTGGAATGAGGTGATGGCAGGTTTTCTAATTGCCGAAGAGGGACCACTCGTAGGTTTAGTTATCCGTTTTGAAGAGGGAGAGGAATGGATTCTTGGTCGCGATCCCGACGTCTCCTATCAAGTTCTCGAAGATCCAATGGTTTCTCGCAAGCATATCATTTGTCGACTCACCGAAGATGGCTACGTCCTTGAAAACTTAAGTGCCATTAATCCTGCAACAGTCAATGGAAAACCCGTTGAAGAACCATCCCTCCTCCAAGAGGGAGATACCGTACAAATCGGTAATGTCTTCTTCCACTTTACCCTGAAAGATCCGATTGAAAAAGAGCGAGAGATCGATGACGGAAAAGAAATGACAGGATCTCCAACAATTTACGAAGAGTCTGATGACTTAGGAGCCTTAGCTTTTAGCGGGGCAGCAGAATCGCGATGGATGATTAAAGTCATTTCAGGCCCCAACGCTGGAGCTGAATTTGGGCTCCATGAAAGAACAACCCTTATTATTGGTAAGGATCCCATTACCTGTGACATCCTGTTCCAAGACCTAAGCGTCTCCCGTCAACATGCAAAAATTACTTCAAGTACAGATGGAAAAATTGCCATTGAGGATTTAGGGAGCCTAAATAAGGTTCTTATTAATGGACAAGAAATCTCAGGAATAACTGAACTCAAAACACAAGATTTAGTGGCGCTCGGAACCACCTCTTTTCTAGCAATCGACCAGCAACAAACCCGTGAAACAATCGTCTCCCCAATAGCAGGGATGAGTTATGTTTCTCCTTCATCAGAAGAGGGAAAGTCAGAAACAAAAGAAGAACAAGAGGTGGTTGCCAAAAACTGGAAGAAAATGGTCATCCCCAAGAGACACCTAATTTTTGCAGGGGCCTTTGCTATTCTATTAATCTTAGGACTCGGTGGAGTTTTTAGTCTATTTAAGACAGAAACTGTCGCTCACTCTGTGACAGATGAATCTCAAGATATTGCCAAAACGCTGAAGCAGTTCCCTGAAGTGGAGTTTTCTTATAATACAGCAACAGGAAAACTCTTCCTGCTAGGTCATGTAATAACCGAGATCGACCAGCAAGAAATGGTTTACCTTCTAAAATCCCTAAGTTTTGTCCACTCGATTGAAGATAATGTGATTATTGATGAACTTATTTGGGAAAACACCAATGCCTTGATGATGAAAAATGCAGCATGGCGCAGCGTGAACCTAACTTCTATTATTCCAGGACACTTTGTTTTAAGGGGATATGTACAAACCCTTGAAAACTCAACAAAGCTCTCCGAATACATTAATATTAATTTCCCCTATCTTGATAAACTCGACAACCAAGTCGTTGTCGAAAATACCTTGGAAGCACAAATTCAAGGGAATTTGATGGAGAATCAATTTGAAAATGTCACTTTTCAATTTTCAAACGGTGAGTTGATTTTAGCGGGCCGAGTTCCATCAAATCACGAGTCATCCTATAATACAATGATTGCAGGAATGAAAAAGATTCCAGGCATTCGAATGGTTAAAAATTTCGTCGTGTTTTCCAAACCAACAAGTGGTATTATTGATATTTCATCGAAATATAATGTAACAGGAAGTTCAAAGTATGGAAACATGAGCCAGTACGTTGTTATCAATGGAAAAATCTTATCGATGGGCTCCGATTTAGATGGAATGACAATTACACAAATGCAAAATAATTCCATTTTTCTAGAAAAAGATGGCATAAAATACAAGATTAACTACAATCAGCCTTAAGACTAAAAATGTAACTATAGAGGTTTAGTGCAAAAATGTTTGGACTTGAAAAAGGAAAAGAACCAAAGCGCTTTGAGTTTGATTTAGAAAAAGAACTCAAAAGCAGCGATAAGGAAAAAAAGAAAGTGCTCGACCAAGTTGATGCACAAACTAACGCATTAAAAACGACTCTTCGAGAAGGAACAGCTTCCGAAAACTTTGATAAGTGTGGCGTGCTTTTGCAGGCTTACGGAGCACTTAAGCGCGTTGTTGAAAGAACAACACGCAAGTAACTAGAATAAGAGAGGTATGGTATTATGGGAACTTCCCACCCCGTTTCTTTAACGTTTTATACGTTAATTAAAAAATATTCGGCATTGCAAGCAGAAGTTGTATCACAAGTTAGAAACGTCGCAAGTCGACTTTCAGCTGCGACACCAGGTAAATTCCTGCTTTTGCAATTCTCGATGTCTCAGGTAACTCAGGTCGGTGATTCGATTTCGAACTTGATCTCTCAGGTCAACTCGATGATTAACAACTCGGTGAGAAACCAGAAATCAAGTTAAACCTTTGCCTAAAACCAGCTGTTTTGGCATAAGGAGAATCAACTTAAGTGTTATTAGAAAAGGATTAAGGTCATGGAAGATCTATCGAAATATGATGAAAATTTCTTTCTCTTTTTAGAGGCAGGATTCATCGCTATCAATCAAGCAGACGAAGATGCTGCTGTAAAAATGTTCAAGGCTTGCGAACTCCTCAGGCCCGAAAACTACCTATATAAAGTGGGATTGGGGTATCTTCACCTCCATAAGCTCGAGCTTAAAGCGGCAATTAAGTACTTTGAAGAAGTGCTTACTAAAGAACCTGATAATGATATGGCAAAAACATTCTTAGGAATTGCAATGACTCTTACTCCTGACCAAGTGTCAAAAGGTGAGAAAATCTTAGAAGAAGCCGCTAAAGATTCTCATGATTCTCAAGTCAAAAAAGTCGCAACCACCTCTTTAGAGTTCGTGGAGAATTTTGTGAAAAAACCAGGTGGCGGAGCAGGCCTAGCCCCTAAGTAAGAAGTTATGGCAGATAATAGTTCAGAAAAAATTACAAATCCATCTAGTATAGACCCTAGTAAATCAATACAACCAGGTGAGCAGTCGAAGCCTACTGGTGATTTCCAATCCTTCATGCAAGATGGACAAGGAGCCCAGTCTGCTGCTGGAAAGTCGGAGGGGCCCTCACCCTTTGACCTAGCAGCAGGCGGGCAACAAGCCGCAATGACTGGCCCAACGCATGAGTCAGTTCTAGGGCAAATGAACAGCGCCTCATCTGTCCTTGGTGACCTTCAAACTCAAATGAATAATAAAAACCTTAATCTCAGACAGTCTCAAAAATATCTTCTTCGGAATAAATTGACGAGCGCAAACCAAAACATCCGCACCGCTGCCAGTAAAGCAGGTGTTAATACGGGCCCTCCTGTCACTCAATTTTCTCGTCAAAGCCCAATCAATAAGTTTCTAGGAATGATTTCTGATTCGCAGTCGCAGCTTTCTAATGCTCAGTCACAAATCCAAAATCTTAATGCCAACGGTCAATCAATGAATCCGGGGGACATCCTCCTTATCCAGGTAAAACTGGCCAGGGCACAGCAAGAACTTGAGTACTCCTCTGTTCTTCTTAGCACCGCAACAAGTGACATTAAGACCCTCTTTAACATCCAACTATAACTCAAGTAACCATCGGGAGTTTTATAAGTAGCTCTTTGGTTTATTTATTGTTTGAGCTACAATAGAGGTAGGGTATGGAATCGATAAAAAGGTCGTCATTATGTCACAAGGTCCCGACTTTGAAAAACTCATCGGACACTTAGAAGATATAGAACTTACAACAGTCCATGGACGGATTACCGAAATTGTAGGAATGCTCATTCGCGCGATTGTTCCCAATGTGAAGATGGGTGAGGTTTGTTTAGTCAAACGAGAGGGAGAACCCCTCATTACCGAAGTTGTTGGTTTCACAAAAGATGAAATTTTTCTCTCCCCTCTTGGAGAAATGACGGGTATCGGTCCCTCTTCCGAAGTGATTCCTACACGCCTTCCATTGCATATTAAGGTCGGGCCAAACCTTTTGGGGCGAGTCTTGGATGGAATGGGACGCCCTCTGGATGAGGCCACAAAGGGGCCCTTAGTAGCAGAAGAAACATACTCTGTAATTAATCCCCCTCCCGACCCTCTTGAACGAGAAATGATTGATAAGCCCATCTCAGTCGGAATACGAGCCATTGACGGGATCTTAACAGCAGGACGCGGACAGCGGATTGGAATTTTTGCTGCTGCTGGAGGAGGTAAATCCACTACTCTCGGAATGATGGCCCGCTACGCCAAAGCCGATGTTAACGTCATCTCCCTCATTGGTGAGCGGGGTCGAGAGGTTAGGGAATTTATTGAACATGATCTTGGAGAAGAAGGTCTTGCCCGCTCGGTCATCATTGTCTCCACTTCAGATCAAGCAGCTCAACTGCGCCTGAATGCCGCATACGTAGGAACATCGATTGCAGAGTATTTTCGAGATCAAGGGAAAACTGTTATCTTAATGATGGACTCGGTGACCCGTTTTGCACGAGCTCTTCGAGAAGTTGGCCTTGCAGCTGGAGAACCCCCGGCGCGAGCAGGTTACACTCCATCAGTTTTTGCAACCTTGCCAAGGCTTCTAGAGCGTTCTGGAAACTCTGCTAAAGGCTCGATCACAGCTTTCTATACCATTCTGGTTGCTGGGGATGACATGAATGAGCCGGTTGCCGATGAAGTCCGCTCGATCTTGGATGGTCACATCATATTGTCGAGTGAATTAGCGCGCCAGTACCACTACCCTGCGATCGACGTTTTAGCATCTGTTAGCCGAATTCTTCCTAATGTCACAAGTGAAGAACACCGGAAACTCATTGGGCAAGTTCGGGAAGTCTTAGCTAACTACAAGAAAAACGAACTCTTGATACGTATTGGAGAATATAAGCCAGGATCTGACAAACAGGCCGACTTTGCGATTAAATACGTCGATAAAGTAAACCGTTTCTTAAAACAGAAAGTCGACGAAAAGTGTTCGTTTGAAGAAACAATGGAACAGCTCCAGGCGCTTTTTAGGTAGCAATGAAAGAATCATACCCATTGGAACAACTTGCAACAATTAAGAAGCGGCGCTTGGAAGAAGCAGAGCGTGTTTTAAAGGAAAAAAAAGAACAGCTCGAAAAAGAAAAAGAAAAACAGAAAGAGCTTGAAGAAGAGCGAAACACAACCTTTAAACACCGTGCAGCCAAGTTAAAGCAACTCCGAGATAAACTCGATGCCGGGACAACAAGTGACAAAATCGAAATGATGCGAGAATACATCAAGGTTGTCGATGAGGAGCTCAAGCAAAAAGAAAAAAAATTTCAAGACCAAATTAAAGTGGTTGAAGCAGCAGTTGAAGCAGTTGAAGCAGCTCGCAAAGACATGGTCAAAAAGCAACATGACGTTGAAAAATTGAAAATGCACCGCAAAGAGTGGGGAAAAGAAATGCGTATCATCGAAGTTCACAAAGAAGGCGTCGAGAATGATGACCTTGGAACTGCCATGCATACAACCAAAAAACATAAACGGCGGTAAGCTATGGATCCTGATAAAGTCCAAGGGGACATCCAACGTCCTTTCCAACAAGAGCCTGAAACATCAGACAAAATTGACCCTGAAAAGTTCAAAAAGGTCATGAAAGTTGAAGATACCGACGAAGCCCAAAAACGGAATAAGAGAAACCTAAAAAGGGAAGAGGAGGAAGGAGAGGAGGAAGGTGCTGAAGAAAACGTTGCTCAACCTCCTAGCTCAACCTCTTTCTCAGAATTCATGAGCGACAAAGACGAGCTAAATAATGTTCTTGATTCAGAGTCTGGAGGAGTCCGCTACCAAGCAGCACCAGAGGAAGATGGTGTCTTTGTTGCACCTGAAGATGGATCGATTAATACCGAAGGGGTAGACCTTGATGAAAGCGCCGCGCCGCCACCTGTTCAACCTCAAGGGCAGCAGCAAGAGCAAGCACCACAACAGCCATCTGCAGGAAGTGAGAATGTACAAGAATCCCCAGCGCCTACTGAAGAAGCCTTTTTTTCCCCAACTTATGAAGGAGCTTTTGAAGAGCACCCTTTCCAACAACATCAGCCTCAAGGTGCCTCCAGCGAAGATAGCCAAAACACCCAGCAAGTTCAGCAACCACAAGAAAAAGGAAATAAAAAACCTCCTAAGAAAAAGAAAGAAGAAGATGTTTCCCTTTTAGCTTCCCAGCCAAAGACAAGCGATCTCATTCCTAAGAAAAAGACAAAAAAAACCTCCGCTGAAGTTAAAACACTCCCCAAAGATGTACAAACACCTCTCGATAGGCAAAAACCTGCTGAAGGAACAGGTCAAGCAGCTAAACTAGATGAAACACCTCCTCCCGTATCAAACCTTGGTAAAGATCAATCTACCCATGCCCCCTTTGAAGTCATTAAAGAACGTGGCAAGGAAGAGCTCACCGCCCTTAGAAGCCCCAAAGGAGGTGACATCTCCTTTCCGGAAGCCCCTTCTTCAAAAACCGGCATAAAAAATACCACTCCTTTCCGTCGTTTGACTCCTCAAGAAGTCCGCAACCAACGCCTAGGAAAAGAAGGAGCATCCACACACCCTTCCTTAGAAGGGATGGTTGTTCCTTCATCTGGAGAAGGAGAAAAAGGAGAAATGGGGAAAAAGAAAAAGAATGATGACGACTCCCCCTTTATTGAAGCAACATCAGAAACGGCAAGTATTACCCTTCCAACCTTTGAAACCCCCATTGCACCTGTTGCTGAAACACAAGCCACCCCATCCTATACCAGACTCACCCCTGAAGTGCATGAACTTTTTGAAAAAATGGGGGGCGTTATGGTTGTCCAGTTGGATAAAGACGTTACAACCACAACCATGAACATCAATATGCCCAACTCCGTCTTTAACGGAGCGCAAGTGATCCTCGATCAATATAGTTCCGCTCCTCACTCCTATAATCTCCAACTCATTGGAAATCCCGAAGCAGTCAAACTCTTCACTAGTAATATGACTCAACTTGAAAACTCCTTCAAGCAAGCAAACTTCAACTTCGAAGTCAACATCCTCAATCCTTCCATCACCCAAACAAAGAAACCTCCTCATCTCATCCGTCGAGGCAGTTCTGCAGGTGGCAAAGGTGGTGGTGGTGGCGATAAAGGCAAGTCTAGCAAATAGTTTTCTAGAAGAAAAGCATAAGGATTGCGCTGTCTCAATTATTTTTTTGAATGCGCTAGCTCTGGAGATGCTTGTCATCAATTCTAAAATCCATTACGATTCCTCGTGGATTGTAATGAGGTTAAACAATGGATATCAAAACACATCCCCAAGTCAGTGCACGTGCTGATGCAGAGTCAAAAAAAGAAGAGCGCAGGCTTCCAACGCGTTCATTTAAAGAAGTTATGTCTCAAAAAGAGCCCCCACGCTTCCCCCAAAGGCCCAAGAGCATCTTTGACTTAGCAGCCAGAGAAAAGAAAAAGCCCGAAGAAAAGAAGTCTTCTCCAAACGAGCCCTCCCAACATGGTGAACGTGTGCAAGAATTAACTCCTCAAGTGGTTGGAGAAGGAGCGGAAGTTTCTGAGGTCACAGAACTCTCATTAGAAGTGGCTTCACTAGTTGAAGAAATGGCTGATTATATAAAAATCGAGAGTGAGAATGGGGTGTCTAGTACCACTGTGAAAGTGGGAATGACTGGAACTGCCTTAGAAGGCTCTATGATTAAACTCGACCACTATGATACAGCGCCTCATAGCTTTAATTTGCAGCTATCAGGAACACCAGAAGCCCAGGAACTTTTCCAAGCTCATATCGGAACACTTCAAGTGTCACTGAATGCACATGAAGCCCTAAAAGGTTTTCAAATCCACGTTCTACAACCCATTCTGAGTGAAAAGTCAGATCTCTTCAACCGTGGAAGAACAAAGGAAGAGAAAAAGAAAGCAGCCAAATTTAAAGGAATTGGGGCAGGCCCATCTTCTATCGAAAAAAAATGACTTCCTAAATTGATGGAAATCCCGTATCTTGGATTTTTATAATAACTTGATTTAAGTATGAGTGAAATGCAGCCACAAAATTGGATGAAATATGTAGAGTCGGTGGCAATCGGAGCCCAGGATATTCCTATGTGGGGCTCGGTTCCGTCCTTTCCTTGGAAAGTGTTCACAAATGAACTTCAGACGGCTTTGGAAATCCAAAAACTAAAGATTACTGGAGGATCTGCGGAATGGAAGAAAGGAAGTGAACTCCTTTCAGGAATGGGACGCTCTCCTCTCCATCTTGCTGTGGAAATGTCTCCCCTTAAGGGAAGTTTCTCGATTGTCTTCCCATCAGAAGATTTTTCAAAACTCTCCTCTTGGGCGATCCATCCTGAAGCGGGGAGCTACGGTTTTTCTGACCCCTACTTGCAAAAGGGGTTCTTTCGTTACTTAAGCATTGAAGCGATTTCTATCATTGACAGACTGCAAGTCTTCCAAGGCCTCAGCCCAAAGATGATTGATATGCCCCTGGCAAAAGAAGACGCTTATTGCATTGATGTTGCTATTGAGTATGAAGGAGAAACGATTTGGGGGCGGATGATCTGCCCGACTCTTTTTCAGGAATCATTTAAACATCACTTTGCTCAAGATTGGAACTTTTCCATCTCTTCTCACCTCTACCAAGAGATGATGGTTGATGTATCTCTTTCTGCTGGAGAATCTAAACTCTCACAAGAAAACTGGCTAAATCTTCAAGAAGGAGACTTTATTCTTCTTGACCATTGCTCTTATTATCCTAAACTCAAAAAAGGGACTTTTCAACTCTCTGTTGACAACACCCCCCTTTTTCAGGCAAAGGTCAAAGAAGACGCGATTAAACTTCTCGATTATGCACACTATTTTGAGGACAAACCCATGGACACTGAAAATTTCGAAAAGCCTTATGATGACTCCATGGTGGAGGAATTGGCATCCGTTGAGGAAGCCCCTGAGTCACCGATGCTTTCCCCAAAAAAAATTCCTGTGAATCTCACAATTGAAGTTGCACGTCTCAAGATGAACCTTGATAAACTCCTCAAGTTGAAGCCAGGAAATGTTTTAGAACTTGGTGTTCAACCTGAGAGAGGGGTCAACCTTGTTGCCAATGGAAAATGTGTTGGTAAGGGAGAGCTTCTCCAAATTGGAGATGTCATTGGAGTTAAAGTCACAAAACTTGGCGAGTGAGTTGCAGTGGCAGCAAAAGATTTATATAGGCAATCGACCCTTCCTAATCTAACAGGTGATGATGCTCAGCCTCCAGACCATCCTAAACGGATAGGACCCTACAAAATAGAGGCTCTACTCAGCACCGGGGGGATGAGTTATCTTTATCTTGGGGTTGACCCTAAAGATCATACTCCTTTAGTGGTCAAAGTACTCTCTTCAAAATATTTGACCCATCAAGAGATGGTCGATCAATTTTTAAAAGAAGCTGAAATTATTGGCTTGACCGACCACCCCAATATCATCAAGTTGCGCGGACAAGGAGAATGGGAAAATGGACTTTATATTGCCATGGAATTTGTACAGGGAATTTCTCTCAAACAATTCATTATGCAACAAAACTTCTCAACGCGAACCTGCCTAGAGATCGTTCTTCAAGCCGCATACGCCCTTCTTCATCTCCATACCCATGGAGTGATCCACCGCGATTTGAAACCAGAAAACATCCTCATTACAGAAGGGGGAAGCGTCAAGGTAATTGACTTCGGCATTGCCCAGATAACCCATGATAAAGAGACCTCCCTTTCATCTCAGAGCGGACAATTCTTGGGAACACCCAGCTACATGAGCCCTGAGCAAAAAAGAGATCCCCTGAGCGTCACTTGCGCAACCGATATCTACTCTCTCGGAGTGATTACTTTTGAGCTTCTTGTCGGTAAACTGAGTTTTGGGTCCGTGCAGTACTCTCTACTTCCCGAAGATTTGCAACACATTGTGAAAAAAACCCTTGCTCCCGCCTTAGAAGATCGCTATCCAGATGTTGTCGACTTAATTACCGACATTACAAGTTATCTGAAGGAAGAAAACCGCAATCCTAGAGGAAGCGTTGGAGGAGGAATTAAAGAAGTTTGGGGGTATTTAGAAGAAAGCCATCTAAAACTGCTTCCATCAGAACTTCCTAAATGGAATCTATTCGATATTGGCCTTGCAAAGCCTGATCGAGAAAGTGACCTCTCTTCATATTATGATTTTCTCCGTTTTGCAGATCAATCCTACTTCATCGCGATGGCAGAATATATGGAGCCTAGTATTGAAGGGCTTTCTTATACCGGCCTTCTAAAGGGAATGATTCAATCCCTGACCCGCGAATACCTCACCTCAACAGATAGTCATTTTGAACCGATACTCTTTGTGACAGCCCTCAATGAAATGATTGCAAGCCAAGAAAACAACGTCCATTTTTTGTTTCAGCTTCTCTATCTCACTCCATCAACTAATCAATTTTCTTTCATCTCCTGTGGCTGCGGTTCTCTTCTCCACCTTCAATTAGGAAGTAAAGAACCGCGCTTTTTGACAACTCAGAACCCCTCGCTGGGCGTTGACCCCAACCATGGATTCTACGAAACTACCGAGAGCTGGACAGAGGGAGATCACTTGATTGCACACTCCTTCGACACAGAGATAAGCTCAGCTAAGCACGGAGAAGACTTTGAAGATGCTCTTCGTCATATCATCAATAAAAATCTTCAACTCTCCGCTCAGGCTCAGGCTGAGACAATTCTTAATGACATCGCTCGAACATTCCCAAGCATTGTAGAGGCTTCTCCTAAGACAGTCCTCACTATTCATCGCATTACATAGGGGGTTTAAGGCGCACCATATTTTAATCGAAGCATAGACCGTCCTCTCACTTTTAAAAACCACTTTAGTACGCTTCGTCATCCGACCTAAATGGTGACGCGTGTTGCTATTATCCTCTTTATATAGCTAAATTGACTTAAATTAGTTACAGTCAGAGCTTCTAGGAAATTTCAATATTTCACTCCACTTTGGCATAACTAAAACAACCTAATTTAGCTATATATCTAAAATGTTTTGTTTTAGTTATATCATCAAGGTTCCAAACTTCCCTTCATTTTATTGGGGCTCTCCAAATACTTGTTCAAGTATTCTAAAAAAGAAGTTCTCGAGAAAGAGTCAGCTTAATTAAAAACATTTTATATACAATTTATTATATAATAAATATTTACTTAATTAATTAATTGTTATACGTATTCTCTTTTATTGTTAAAAATAAAAGAGAATACATGACTGAACCTATTCGTCCTGCTGGAATTCCTTCTTCACAAATTAAGCCAACAGAAGAAGAAAGAAAATATTTTGATTCATTACATAAGCGCACGGATCTACAAAAATCAAAAATTTATTCTCCTAAAGAAGACAACCTTCGTACAAAATCTAAGCCAGTTACTCGCTTTTGTTTTTCTTCTAAGATTAATGAATCGTATAAACGCGAAGTAGTTTTGCATATAATTAATGACTTAGAAAGCTCTTGTCTGAATAAAGCATTTGAATTTAAAAAAAAGATCTTCAAAAAATTCAAATAAATACTGCTGGAAGTGAAACGCATTTTAGGGGAAAGATCGCTTTATTTTTAACTCTACATTTTAGCAATCATGCTCCAGTTAAATTGGTCTACAAGCCCAGGAGTATTTTGCCTGATCAAATACTAGAAGGTTTGTTTTCTAACTTAACCGATCAACATGCTAGAGAAATGCTAGATCGTAAATCTTATGGCTATGATTCCTTTATTGAAGGAACATCATTAACAGATAAGTGTGGCAGAGATTTATGCGGATTAAGTTTATTATCTAAAATTTCTAAAATATGTCATAAAAATAATACAAATACAATACTTCCACATCTTCTACATGAAATGAGGTTTGAAGATATTCATGGAGGTAATTTCACATTAGATAACAATAAGATATTACATTTTATAGACGCAGAAATGTTTCAAACAAAAATGGCAATCAACCCAGACGACATTCTTGGCTATAGGGGAGATTCAGATAGTGATGACGATGAAGCGTTTCCTCAGATCGATACAGAAAAGTTGCGACAGATTAAAGATCTATCGAAACAAGAGCTTCCTAAACTGAAATCTGTCCCAACAAGGCTTGGTTTTTGCTCCACAATGCACTATCAAAGACCTAGCTCGAGACCTAATTCTCTAACAATAAAAGACTATACATTGACAGAGTTAAATGATTTCAATAATTATCATACTGCTTGTTTAGCGTTATTTTTACATAAAAATAATTTTTTATTGATTAATGAAAAAGAAGACATCAATTCTTTAAAAGAAAAAATTAACAAATGCTTTAAAGAAAGCAATGCTATTGAGTTAATCTCAAACGAGATGAATTCTTCAAAAAAATTTGGAAAGGGAGAAATTCCAGCTTTTTATTTTCATTTATCAGAAAAATGGATAAAATGTCCGATAACAAAAGTCCAAATTCATTTGAAAGAGGTTTCTAATGACTAGTTCTATAGCTGTACATGGGTTTATGAGAGAGCTTAACGACATCTTTTTAGATTCAAAAAAAGATTTAAATAAACAGGTGGTTGAGAATAAGATAAATCAACATTTTGAATCTTTTGTTAAAGATACTAAAAAGCTTAGCAATAAACAGCAGATTGTTCAAGAAGCTACTGAATATAAAAATAACATTTTAAGCGACTTAGATAATATTATTATACGTAATGCTTCCCATTAAGTAAGTAAAAAGCTACGCGCTTACCGCAGTTTTTGAAGCTCAAATCTCCTGTAGTTTAGCACGCCCAAACACACATCGATAAATCTCATAAATCTCCCTTTATAGCTCAACATCATACGGTTGCGAGCAAACCTGTTAAAAAGCGCTGCGGTGAGCTCCAGTGTTCCAAAAATCTCTATCCATTTGCCAAACGAGGGATGTGATGTATTGGTCGAGTAATGCGAGGGAAACTTCCCTCTTAGAGGTTTTTAAGCATTTCTTGAATCTTGTCAAAGGCGACAATAACGCCCTTGGTATTCTTGCCGCCAGCCTGTGCAGTATCTTTTTTCCCGCCACCAGCTCCTTCGACAATTGTTGCAACCTCTTTGATAAGAACATTGGCATGAATTCCCTGCTTAACGAGGTCAGGGGAAACACGTAAGAATAACTGGCACTGCTCTCCTTGAATAACGCAGAGAAGAAGGACACCTGTTTTCATTCTCTCAAGAATGTTGGTTCCGAGATCATTAAGTTCTTTTTTCTCAATGTCAACAACAGCACTAAGGACGGAGATCTTATTGACACGTTTTACGGTCCTAAGCAGAGTCGTAGCAAGCTCATTAAGGTGTTTTTTTCGCTCAAAAAGAGCTTTTTCTTTGAGTCCTTCATTTTCTTTTATGAGAGCTTTTAGAGAATCTTCAACTTTGGGGATATTTGCTTTAAGTGTTATGGCTATACTATTGAGTTGATCTTCTAAAGCATAGCGAAGTTTTTCAGCTTCTTTGCCTGTGACACCTTCCATACGGCGGACACCCTTGGCAATGCTTCCCTCCTTCGTAATACGAAAGTAGCCGATTTCTCCAACATTAGTGACATGGGTTCCTCCACAAAGCTCTTTAGAGTATCCATTGATATCAACAACGCGGACAGTGCTCCCATATTTTTCTCCAAAAAACTGCTTAATTTCAGGATGATGTTGGACATCTTCAAGTTGCAACTCGTAAATTTTTAGAGGTTGGTTTTCCCACACTTTTTCATTGACGAGTTGTTCAATTTCTCTAATTTCTTCTTTGGTTAATGCTTTATGGTGGTTAAAGTCGAAGCGGAGGCGGCTTGCTTCAACAAGAGATCCTGCTTGGCGGATATGTGACCCCAATACTTTTTGGAGAGCCCAGTGAAGGAGGTGGGTAGCTGTATGATGCTTTGCAATTTTCCATCGCCGCTCTTCATTAATTTTTGCAACAACAGGTTCACCAACCATTAGAATCCCTTCTTTAAGAGCTCCTTGATGGGTAATAACACCAGTGTAAGGGGTTTGACAATCAGCGACATTGAAATAGGCACTACCATGAGTTAGCGTTCCTCGGTCTCCGATTTGCCCCCCTTCTTCAGCATAGAATGGGGTTTTGTCAAGGATAACAAGGCCTTCTTGCCCGCTTTCCATTGTATCAACTGTTTTTCCTTCAACGATTAATCCCTTAATTGTCCCTTCAAGTTCTATTTCATCATACCCAAAAAATTCTGAGGTCCCATGATGTTTGATAAATTCCTCAAAAACTGTAGATTCGGCAATCTGTTTGTGAGAGGTGCGAGTCTGCCGCGAGCGGTCGCGCGCTTGTTTTTCAAGAAGCTCATAGGTATCTAAATTAACAGAGAGTTCACTATCTTTTGCAATAAGGAGGATCTCCTCAAGAGGGAATCCATAGGTATCTTTTAATTTAAAGGCATCCTCTCCACTAATTTCTTTGCACGATGATTTTTTACCTTTCTCAACAATCGAGCTTAGGATATTTCCACCGCGGCGCAGCGTGCGAAAAAACCCTTCTTCCTCAATGGAAAGAACTTCACTGATTTGGCTCTGTGCAGATTTAAGCTCATGGTAATCATCTCCCATTGTCTCAACAAGGGTTGGGAAAATCTCTGCAAGGAAAGGCTTTTGGAAGCCTAAAAGGCGTCCATAACGGACTGCGCGACGGAGGATTTTTCTCAGAACGTAACCTCTTTCGATGTTGCTCGGTTGCGCTCCATCTGCCATAGTAAATGCGAGGGCCCGAACATGATCGGCAATCACATGGAAAGCAGGGGCTAAATGTTTATCGCTAGCGTCATATTTTTTCCCTGAAAGCTCTTCAACGCGGGTGATCAAAGCACTCAAAATGTCAGATTGGAAGACGTTGTCTTGTTCTTTCATAAAAGAGACGACCCTCTCGAGTCCAGATCCGGTATCAACACTTTGCTTTGGCAGGGATTTCATTTCCCCATTCTGATCGCGATTATATTGCATGAACACTAGATTCCAGAATTCAGGGTACCGCTCGCCAGTGGAGTCTTCAAAAGGACTTGAGCCCGTCCCAAACCTTTCTCCACGATCATAGAGAAGTTCAGAACAAGGTCCACAAGGACCGGTATCGCCCATCGACCAAAAATTTTCCTCTTCACCAAGCCGAATAATGCGCTTTTCATCGATATGGGGTTTCCAGAGCTCATAGGCTTCATCATCGGTTTCAAAAACGGAGACCCAAACCCTTTTGGGATCGAATTGAAAAATTTCTGTGGAAACATACCACGCAAAGTCGATGGCTTCCTTCTTAAAATAGTCTCCAAAAGAAAAATTTCCTAGCATTTCAAAAAAGGTCATATGGCGCGAAGTGTGTCCTACATTATCGAGGTCGTTATGCTTACCACCAACACGGATACACTTTTGAGAAGAGGTTGCTCTTGTGTAATCGCGCTCTGATTTCCCAAGAAAGACATCTTTGAACTGGTTCATTCCTGCGTTGATAAAAAGGAGGGTTGGATCATCATGAGGAACCGTTGGAGAAGAGGGCACGACTGTATGTCCTTTTTCTTTGAAGTAGGCAAGGAACTTTTTTCGTATTTCTTGGGAGAGCATCAAACAGCCTATAAATTTGTTCTTGATATCTATCTAGTTTATCCATAAAAATAGGTCATTGGAAGGAGAAATGCAAGGATCATTTAAAATGGATAGCAAACTCAAGAAAGTTTTAGAGAAAACAGCAAATACGATTCGGCAACTTTCCTTTGAAGCTGTCCAAAAAGCAAACTCAGGACATCCGGGACTTCCCATGGGGTGCGCTGAACTAGGTGCTTACCTTTATGGACATTTCCTCCGCCACAATCCCAAAAATCCGCAGTGGATGAACCGAGATCGGATGATTTTGTCTGCAGGACATGGATCTATGTGGCTCTACTCGTGTCTTCATCTATCGGGTTTTAATCTCTCTCTTGATGATATCAAACATTTTCGGCAGCTTCACTCAAAGACTCCAGGGCATCCTGAGTATGGAGAAACTCCAGGGGTTGAATCAACAACAGGCCCCTTGGGGCAAGGTGTTGGAAATGCTGTAGGACAAGCACTTGGTCTCAAACTTCTTGAGCAAAAGTTTAACAAAGAAGAGCACCAAATCTTGAATGCAAAAATTGTTTGTTTAGCAGGAGATGGGTGCTTAATGGAAGGAGTTTCAAATGAAGCAAGCTCATTTGCTGGGCACCTTTGTTTAAATAATCTCATTTTGATTCATGATGCTAACAAGATCACCTTAGATGGAACACTCTATCAATCTTCTTCTGAAGATGTTAAGGCGCGGTATAAGGCTTACGGGTTCGAAGTTTTGGAGATGGATGGGAACGATCTTAATTCGATCGATGAAGTTATGAGTAAAATTCGAGAAAGCCAAACCCGCCCCATTTATATTGAATGCCATACCATTATCGGAAAAGGATCTCCTAACAAGGCCAATTCATCGAAAGCCCATGGCTCTCCGCTCGGGCCTGATGAAGTCGTAGAAACAAAAGAAGCATTGGGGCTTCCTGAAGAGGAGTTTTATATTCCTCAGTCAGTAAAAAACTTCTTCGAGGAAAAACTTCCTAAGCAAGAGAACTTAGAAGAGGAGTGGGAACAGTGTTTCGATACGTGGCAAAAGGCGCACCCTGATTTAGCAAAAGAATATCAAGCCATGAATGAACAGTTGATTCCTGACGACTTAGAAGAAAAACTTAATAAGATTGAGTTTCCCTCTTCCATTTCAGGGCGGAAAGCTTCGCAGGAAGTGATCCAAATTCTAGGGGATGAATTCCCCTTCCTCTATGGTGGATCGGCTGATCTTTCAGGATCGGATTGCACCATGATGAAACAATTCCCTCTTGTTGGACAAAATGACTTTGAAGGACGCAACATCAAATATGGAATCCGTGAGTTTGGAATGGCAACGATTGCATCGGGCCTTTTCCAGACCCGTATGATACTCCCTTACGTGGGAACTTTTTTTACTTTTTCAGACTATTTGCGGAATGCCTGTCGCCTTGCGTGTTTAGCAAAGTATCATGTGATCTATCAATTCACCCACGACTCAGTCTTTTTGGGAGAAGATGGTCCTACGCACCAGCCTGTTGAGCACTTAGCAGCTCTTCGTGCCATGCCGAACCTTCATGTATTCCGCCCAGGAGATTCAAATGAAGTGAAAGCAGCTTGGCTCTCTGCTCTAAACTATCCCTATCCCACGGCTTTGGTTCTCACGAGACAAAATCTTCCAACACTTAAGGAAACAGCCCTTCCATTTAGAGAAGGAGCCGGGCGTGGCGGGTATATTTTAAAGAAAGAAAACGGAAAGTGTGACTACTGCATCTTTGCAACGGGATCCGAAATTTCTCTTGCAATGGATGTTGCCGCAGCACTTGAGAAGCAAGGTAAACAGGTACGGGTTGTCTCTCTTCCTTGCTGGGAGCTCTTTGACCTTCAAGATAAAGAATATCAACAAAGCGTTAGTGGTGGCGACCTGGGAAAGAGAGTTTCAATTGAAGCCGGAGTCAGTTTTGGTTGGCACCGATTTATTGGAGATACTGGAATTGCGATCTCAATTGATGAGTTTGGCCGTTCTGCTCCAATGAGTGATATCGCAAAAGAATTTGGGTTTACAGTTGATGATATCCTCAGCCGTCTCCTCACCTCCTAGATTTTTAAATGCATTAGCATGCAAAAATACAACAGAACGCCCTCCTGTTTGGATCATGAGACAAGCCGGACGCTATCTTCCAGATTATCAATTAATTCGCCAAAAATACCCTCTCGAGGAGATGTTTCGCAATCCCGAGCTGATTTTTGAAATTACAAAGCAACCGCTCGATATTATTGGAGTTGATGCAGCGATCCTTTTTGCAGACATCCTCCATGTTCCCTTAGCTCTAGGACTCGATGTCTCTTTT
The DNA here is from genome assembly GCA_965233865.1 of Candidatus Neptunichlamydia sp. Classification (GTDB taxonomy): domain Bacteria; phylum Chlamydiota; class Chlamydiia; order Chlamydiales; family Simkaniaceae; genus Neptunichlamydia. The sequence continues at coordinate 1,551,955 of OZ247587.1, read as the reverse complement.
CCTGGAAAAGGAGGCCCTGTTGTTTCTCCCAAAATAGAAGAGGTAAATGATCTTCTTCACATCCAACCAAAACCCGTGGAAGAAACTCTCTCCTTTGTCAAAGAAGGGATTCATCTATTGAAAAAAGAAATCGACGTTCCCCTCATTGGCTTTTGTGGAGGTCCCTTTACTGTTATGACGTATATGACAGGGAAGAAGGTGAAGAAGTGGCTTTATTCCGATCCTGAAAGCGCCTTTGAGCTTCTTCAGGTGATTACTGATCAGAGCATAGCTTATCTCAAAATGCAAGTTGAGGCGGGAGTTGATTCTATTCAGATTTTTGACTCATGGGCGAATCTCCTTTCGCGAACGGAGTTTTGCCGCTTTGCGCAACCATTCTTGAAGCAAATTGTCGAAGCTATCGATGTTCCTGTGATTCTTTTCTCACGCGCCTCTTCGCATTTTGTTTCGGAATTTGTTGCTTTGAGACCAGATGCCATTAGTTTTGATTGGGCCTATCCTCTCCACGAGATCCGGAAACGGGTGCCAGAAACTATTGCTGTGCAAGGCAACCTCGATCCTGAGATTCTTTATGCTCCTCCGTCAGTGATTCAACAAGAGACAGAGAAAATGCTTCGAAGCATGGAAGAGGATCCCGGATATATTGTAAACTTAGGACACGGGATCCTACCTGATATCCCAGTTGATCATGTTCGCGCATTTGTAGACACCGTTAAGGAGTTTTCACCACGTAGCAGTAGGGGGCATGGAACATAGAATTGCCTCCGGATTACTTCCCGATATAAACCCAAATTTTGTTCCGCGATCGTATAGAAGATTGAACTCCACATAGTGGGCGCGCAGTCGATTCTGTACCGCTTTGTCTTCTTTGGTATAAGGAGTAATTTTCCGTTTTTCATAAATGGGAAGGATTGCATCTAAAAAGGTAGAGCCCACCTCTTTCCACATCCCATAATCTTTCTCAAAATCTCCCGTGTTGTAATAATCAAAAAAGATTCCCCCAACGCCACGCTCTTTTTTCCAATGCTTGATAGTGTAGTAATCTGCAGCATTTTTTGAAAATTTATCGTAGAGCGGCATTCCAAGGGCTTTTTTCGCAACTCCATGGAAATGCTCAGTGTCTTCATTTTTATCAAAACCCATTGGGGTCAAATCATATCCTCCTCCAAACCACCATCTGTCACCGGATTGAATGTATCGGACATTCATGTGAACCGTAGGCATAAAAGGGTTTGTCATGTGAGTGATGAGACTGACTCCTGTTGCAAAGAATGGTTCTTCCTTATCATTAAAAGGGAGTTTTGTTCCTCTGACTCCAGACCAATTAACCGCAGCCTTTTCGAAAACATCTCCACGAATAACCGAAATTTCGCCACCACCACCACTATGATGGTCCCACTCTTTTTTTTTGAAAAGTGCCTTAGTTTCGAAATTTTCAAATCCCGCAATAATCTCATCTCGAAGTGATTTCAAATCGTTAACAATTTTGTCTTCTCTCTCGCATACTGTTTGCAACATGAACCTATCCTGTATTAAATAATTTATTTACTTCTTCAATATCTTCAGGTAGTGGCGATTCCACTCCTACATCTCCAAAAAGCTTTTTCCATTCTTCTGCACCAAAAGCAATAGAAGGGTTTGCTTTTGATCTAATATGAGGAATTACAGGAGATGTGGGTCTTATAAATCCAATGCTTTCGATTCGATGCTTGTTTAAATCATTCTTATATATCTCCATTTGACGAGAGGTCTAAACTAAAAGCTGCTCCTTTAAATCTTTTGCTTGGGTCTTACTGATTTTTTCACTCTCTTTGTTAAAGGTCCCTTCTCTATATATCAATGCATTAAGGAACTCTTGTTGCTGAAACAAATTACGGCTTCGAAACAAAGACATCAGAAATTCTTTTTTTTGAGATGACAAAAGATAGTCCCACTGAATAAGAGTCTCCATATTTCTGCAAGAAGTCTGAATATCTCTAAGATCAGATAAAAATGCAGCAGGATTTCCAATCTTTTTTTCAGTATTAATGGCCCAATTGACAGAAAGAGCTCTTCCTTCTTGGGTTAAACAAAAAGCATATCCTGGATCGATTTTTACAGCTTGAACACCAAGTACCTCTCCTTGTTCATTTTTTTGCGGAATAAATCCAGCATTTGTAATGGATCCTCTTAGACTATCCATATCTCCAAGCATGCACCCCACAGCAATTAAGGAGATTAAACCTCGAATAGGAACAGATTTCCCTTCAATAAATGCCGTTGTTGGAGGCCGTCTATATTCTTTTAAAAACTCATAAAAGAAAATTTCTCCTCCTCCTCCTTCTTTTGTACGAATGTATTTTAGATCTTTATATCCGTCTAAACAGCAAGACATGACACGTAAAGAGCGCTGCACTCCTGCTTGCATAGCAATGGCACACGCTAAAGGATTTGACCTTATAAACTGATCAAGGATGTTTTGAGTAGTAAGACGAGATTTAGGAACTTTAAAGTCTTCTTGAGAGAGGACATGGTAAAGATCATAGGCAATTTTTTCTCTGATCGCATCATAATCAATACTTTTCTGAGTTCTTGTGCGTGTTGAATGGGGGTCATTTGCAAACAACGTATTGACTTGACCAACTTTTCCAAACCATCTTTTTTCAGGTTGGTGAGATCCTTTTACCTGACATTTTTTAAAAATTGTTAGGATAGAAAATCCTCCATCTACTTTATCAATGGGAGAAAATTTAGAGATTTCCTCTGTTTTCTCTGTATATATCGCCCTTAATTCTGGGTAGTGACTAAGAAGGTTTGATGTAGATACAGTCATTTTATCTCCTATACTATTACAGTATGAGTTCTGACCACTCTTAGCATTTGCTTGTTAGACTCTCCAATTTGATTTCCTACGAGATTCAGTTTTAAAGGAAGTTTTCGTTGTTGGAGTGCTTCAAAAAAATACCTTCCTCCATCATCTGTGATTTGATTGTCATTCAGCCATAAGGCTGTTAATGACGCATTTATTTTTAATGCTTCTGCTAGCTCCCTAGCTCCTTCATTGGTAATTTGGTTGTTTTCTAAGCCCAACTCTTTTATCATCGTTGATTTCCGCATCAAACTTGCTGCAACAGAGGCCCCATCATCTGTTAAAGAAACATTTTTCATGTTGAGCTTTTGGAGAGGAGAAAGACTAAGATCTCTAAATATTTTTTCAAAAAACATTGGCCCTAAGGAATTCCCTCCTAAGAGAAGTTCTTTTGAGATTTTACCAAGACATGTGCTTAATGGTTCTGCTATTTTTTCTGTGAGCTGATTTTCTCTTAGGTCAAGTTCTTCTAATTCTAATCCTTTTAAAGCTCCAAGTAGAACACTTGTTTTTTCATCACCAAGAGGATGTTCTTGAGATCTCAAGCTAAGAAGGCTACGGTTTGTCCGCACAAGAAACCGAATACTCTCTTCATCTTCTCCTTTTGCTGCTGCGTGGAGCAGAGTAAATTTCCCTTTAAGAGAACAGTGATCTATCAATCTGGAATCTTTTTCGTATAGCCATTCAAGAATATTTTTATTACCTCCTTCTGCTGATGCATACATTAAACTGTATCCATCCTCCCTATTTTGAGAAAGTAACTCAGGTGCAACTTCACAAAGACGGATAAGAACATTGAGATGCCCTTGGAATGCAGCTTCATGAAAAGGAGTCCTCCCTATTTTTCCAACGGGAAATTCTCGTGTTGCTTTTACAAGGATATCACGGGATATGTGCTTATTAAGAAGTCTCAAATCTCCTTTCCGACACGCATCAAAAACTTTAACTGCTTCATCAGCATCTTCTTTAGATAGGGCGGGATCTACTCTCATAGTTTCTCGTTTACAAGATAAAAGCATAGATCCAATGGATCTCGAAGACCCAGGAATAGCATCAAGAATGTTTTTAGCTATTATATTCCGGTTAATATGCGTAAATCGAGTGCGACACCCTGGACATCGAAGCGGACGATGAGCATTTTGACTTGCATTCATCCATCCTTCAATTGCTTCTTTTTCAAACGAGTGACCACAGACCAAAACTTGAGGATCTGTCATTAATGCTTGTGAGATAGGACAAACTGCATGTTGTAAGATTGGCTGTAGAATAGCTGACATCTTAGTCTTCCTTGGTTTCATTAAACGGATATGTTTTTCTTTTCAAAGCTTTGTATCCCTTGCTGATCATAAATGCATATTTTTTATGCTAGAATTTCTGAAAGTTCTCCTATGAAAATCAGTCTTATTTTCTTTAAAAAAACCGCAACTTCATTCTTTGGATTAACACCCTCTCAATTTTGACGTTATGTCTATTTATCAGGTCAGAATGTTTTCTTTTTATTAAAAATAAGTCAATAATTTTTTGAAAACTGTACGCATTAACAATCCCAAAATCTTCACCGAGTACCAGGAAATCTTTATTTGGAAGTGTTTGCTTAAAAATTGTTGTAAAAAGTACCGACGACAAGCGTTGGTTAAAAACGGTCATATCAGAGGTCAACAACGCTATAAATGAAAAAGTTGTGGGTGTAGTTTTATTTTCGGTAACAAACGTGCAAAGGATTAAGCAACCTTTTTTCTGTAAAATCTGAGTCTAGCTCTCCTAAGTCGTTTTTTTATGCATTTCTATGGACTAAATTTCCCAGTTCTCAACACTGGAGTTTTGAAAATTTCGCAAAAAACCTTGAAGAGAGAATCAAAATGATTGAAAAGGTAGGTGAATTCCATTCAGTATAAAAGTCCTTCACATGTTAGTCTTGGTTATACAAAGGGAATATGTGATGGAAAAGATTGCGATCGTTGGAGGGGGGATCTCGGGTCTTGTTGCACGTTATAGAGTTTCAAAGCAGTTTCCGAATGCAGAAATTATCCTTTATGAAAAAACCGAGCATCTTGGGGGATGTATTGAGTCATCGCTCGACCCTTACTTTTTCGAAAGAGGGCCTCGAACGATTAAAGCATCGCGCAGTGGCGCGCTTCTTCAGCTTATTGAGGAGCTCGATCTTCAGTCAGAAATCATTTATTCAAGCAAAAATGCAAGAAAACGCTACCTCTGGGTCGACCAAAAACTGCGTCTCTTTTCTTCCTTTATTCCTAGGCTTATTCCGGCACTTCTTAGAGAGTGGCGCCAGCCTTACCCCTGGGCAGGTGATGAGTCGGTTGCCTCTTTTGCAGAGAGGCGTCTCGGGAAATTTGCAGCCGAAACATTGTTTGATCCTTTGGCCCTAGGGATTTTTGCAGGAGACATCCATCACCTTTCCGTTTCTGCTTGCTTCCCCGAGCTTAAAGCAATGGAGCAGGAGTATGGATCGCTGACGCATGCGTTTTTCAAACGAAAAAAAGAAAAAAAAGCAAAAGGGCTTCTGACTCTAAAGAATGGTCTCCAAACCCTTATCGATCGACTTGCCGAAAAAGGGAGAGGTGCTATTTATTTGAACACCTCATTAGAGGAGCTGCCGAAAGAGAGGACAATTCTTGCCGTTCCAGCTCCAGCTGTCCCCTCTTTTTTTAAGGGAGACACTGTCATAGAAACCTTTTTTGAATCGATCCCCTCTGCTTCCTTAACCGTTGTTAATATTGCCTTCAAAGAAAAAGGCCTTACCCCAAAAGGATTCGGGTATCTCGTTCCCTCTAAAGAAAATGAAACAATTTTAGGAGTTGTATTTGATTCCTCAATCTTTTCAAGTCAAGATCAAGAAAGGGAAACACGCCTCACTGTGATGCTCCGCAAAGGAGGGAGAGAAGAAGCTCTTTCTGCACTCAAACGGCATCTAAAGATCGAAGCTTCTCCTTCAGCAGTTCACGTCAAAAAGTACCCTTATGCCGTTCCTCAATATGGTGTGGGTCACCTCGAAAGAGTCGATATTTTTAAAACGCATCTTAAAGAGCATTATCCTCATGTGACTTGCATTGGCAATTATCTTGAGGGAGTATCATTAAATAGTTGTATCAAAGCAGCTCGATGTTATAGTGCACCTCATTGAATGCCCTACACTCTCTGCATGGCACAAAAACTGCCATTTTTGGACATGCGAGTGCAGATTGAGGATATTAAAGATAAAAAAGAATGCATATTTAAGGATGGCCCCCCCTTTGACGTTTTCTCATAAAGTTCTGGCTCCCCTTTTTCAGTAATTCCAGGCTGTGGTATATTTATTCCCATCTACAGCAATAAACAAGCCGAGGTTATAAGCATGATCAAACAAAGAGTCATCAATGAAGAAATAAACCTTACACAGCCTTTTAATAACGATCCGGAAAATTCTTTAACAGACACCAACGACGCTGATTACAAGGAAATGATCCTTGAGATGCATAGGTTTGCAAAGAGGCAGACGTCTTCTTACAACTGGGACAATCTTCAATAGCTATCATTAAGTACTAAGCTCATGGATTAGCTTATATACAGCGACTCTACTGATATTCATTTGCGTGGCTATTTTTGTTGCTCTTACTCCGTTTGTATTCCTTTGGCCTTTGGATATATAGGACTGGTGCGCCGCTTTCACTAACCATTCCGAAAGGATGCTAAGTCTTCTGCAACAATGTCCTATACAACAGAGAGGCTTGGTTCTTCGCGGAGGCTTTGGAGGGTTTCGGCTAAAAGATTGATGTCCTCTAAGGTATGCAATGCATTCACCGTGAAGCAGAGGCGCATTGCTCCCTGGGGAACAAGCGGTGGGCGGAGAGCTGTGGCTAGAATATTTGCTTTGAGAAGAGCATTTGATAACTTGATACACTCACTTTCTCTTGAGCAAATAAGAGGAATGATATGGCTTGTTCCACTCCCGATGTCCCAGTGATTGTTTGTAAGAAGTTCTCTAAGAGTATGACTGAGAGTGCCTACCTTTTGCCTTTCTACATGCATGTCTGGAATTAAGTCTAGGGAGCCACTTATTGCCCCAAGTCCTGCAGGAGGGAGCATCGTTGTTTCAAGAAACTCAGGATTGAATGCCAAAAGGTAGTTTCGAAAAAGTTGGTTTGTTGCAAGGAATGCGCCAAACGTTCCTGATTGCTTTCCAAAACTTCCAAACACCACATCAATCCCTTTTCGATGAGATGCAAGGCCCATTCCGTGTTTTCCCATAAAACCCACACTGTGAGAATCATCGACATAAGTAAGCGCGCCATATTGGTCCGCCACCTCCGCCACTTTTCTCAGGTCAGCAGTCATGCCATTGATCCCAAAGAGCGATTCAGTAACTACCCATTTGTGGCTCGCATTATTTGTTTTTTTAAGTAAATCCCGCAGCTGCTCCAGATTATTGTGCTCATATCGGAAGACCTGAGCGCCAGAGCCAATTGCTGCTTGAATCAATCCATGATGACAGTACCTATCGATAAAAATCATACAACGGTTGTTCATAAGAGTCGATAGGACTTGATGATGAGCGTTATATGCCGATGGAAACAAAAGAGAGGTTTCTTTTCCTACCAAGTCAGCAAGCTTATCCTCTACAGAGCGGTGACATTCCAAATGCTCTGTTACAAGGTGGTTAGGCGTCGTTCCCGCTCCCCACTCCAAAACATACTTAATCGTATTTTTCTTCACATAAGGGTGCCGAGAAAGGCCCAAGGTGTCGCTTGAGGTGAAGTTCAAGCGAGTATCGTCGCTTTTCCCCTCCATCGCACCTACGCACCTAAGTTGCCTGCACTCTTTTTGTTCCCGCTTTTTTTCAAGCGAACTCTGGTAAAATTCGTACTTGCTCACCCCTCTAGGCTACGCCTTTTGAAAAATAATTTCAAACTCAATCTATGAGAATATCTTCAAGAAACTATTTCTTCCGATTCAATCTGAGTTTTTTTGCTTTGAGTAATCTTGTTTAAGCGGTGCGATGCAAAAGCAGTAGTCTTCTCTTGATTATCAACGGCTACAGTTGGTATATAACTGTTCCAATTAACCTGCGACAGCAACAGAAAGTGAGGAGTAAAATTTCTTTAAACGTAGACAATTCAAAGCATTAATTATATATCCTGCAATAGGCTTACCTTCCATGCATTTAATATTGAGGCAACTGTGGGATGTTTTTTCGAAAAAAAGTGCAGCTCAAGCTGGAGGGAAAACCTTGCTCTATTGAACGAACAAGGAAAAAAGAAACTTGAACTGCACGAACCTATATCTCATTGAGATTCAGTGAATAAAAATAAAACTGTACTTGAGGAAACTTAATAAGCTTCTGAAAAGACGCTTATGTCTCCCCCAACAAAGACCGAGAAGCCTTTTATGCCAATAAAATTAGCATAACCCTCTTTTTTATGCGAAGATATTTTTTTTCTAAAATCAATTTCCCCTTCATGCTATTATCGTCCCTATGTTAGATTTAGTGCGCTCCCTATCCTCTATTCAAGCGATTGTGCAAAGCATAAAGCAAGAAAAATCCCTTCTCTTTGAAAAACTTTGGGATGCCCCAAAAGCAATCCTTTCCCTTCTTTTACTTCATGAGGGAAAGAAGAATGTTCTTATTGTTACTGGAGGCGAACGGGAGACGCGCCTCTATGACGATCTTTGTTTTTTCTCGAAAGATACCGTTCTTTCTTTTCCTTCATGGGAAACACTTCCGGGCGAAGAAATTCCTCCAAATCTAGATATCTTAGGAAAACGTTTCGATATTTTAAGAACGGTGTTGCAGAGCAAAAAAAAGCATATCATCTTAACCCCCCTTCAAGGGATTTTACAAAAGGTTTGCTCTCCGCATCTTTTGAAAGATAAAACCCTAGAGATTAAAAAAGGTAACGAGATCCCTTTTGATCTCATTCCAGAGCTTTTAATTGATCTTGGGTATCGCCGACAAGGAGTAGCCGCCGACAAGGGACAATTTGCGATTCGAGGGGGAATTCTTGATGTTTTCCCTCTCTCGAGTTTTGATCCTTACCGTATTGATTTTTTTGGGGATGAAGTCGACCAAATCCGCACCTATGATCCCATCTCTCAAAAATCTACAGGAAAAATAGAGGAGATTTTTATTCCTCCAGCCGAAGAGCTCCCCCTCCTTAATGAAGGAAAGAATGTGACTCTACTTGACTATCTAGGAGAGGATACCGTCATTCTTTTTGATGACCTCCTTGCGATTGAAGATCGCTATGTGTCACTTAAAAATCTTCCAGGGGCCCGATCTCCTCATTTCCTTTCACTTAGGGAACTTTTCAACCTTTCTGAGCCTTTGCAAAAAGTCTACTGCACAAAGCACCCTCTTGAAAAGCTTTCTGCAACAAAGCAAGTGAGCCAGCGGATCAAGTTCGAGATCTTTGAAGAGACTCTTTCTGCAAAGCGAATTCCCCATGCCTTTGCAACCATTGAAGACTACTACTGGGAGGGATGTGACGAAAACAAACGTCTTGAAGCTATTCTTCAAAAGGGAAGCGAAACGGAAGTTCACTTCATCACCGCCTCCGAAGCAGAAGAAAACGCATTAAAAGAAAAAATTAACCAAACCCTTCTTCCTCTCCCTAAAAAGCGCGCATTTGTGCGTGGATATCTTTCGAGTGGTTTTGCTCTCCTTGATGGTCCCCTAGCCATTCTCCCCTACCCAGAACTCACGAAAAGATATAAAGTCTCAAGGCAAAAGTGGAGAAACACCTATCATACCCCAGCAGCTGAGTTCCATGCTCTTAAAAAAGGGGATCTTGTTGTCCACTTTCATAATGGAATCGGAAAGTTCCTGGGGATAGAACATCAAAAGAACCACCGTGGAGAAGAAGAAGAGTTCCTTCTCATCGAATACTCTGGGCACAGTAAACTCTATGTCCCACTCTCTCAGTCCCATCTGATCAGCCGCTACATTGGAACACGCGAAGAATCTCCCAAATTGAACGTTTTGGGAACAAAAAAATGGCAACAAGCAAAAGCTAATGCTCAAAAAGCTATCATTGGGTATGCAAAAGATCTTCTTCAAATGCAGGCACAAAGAGAAGCAAAAGGAGGGTTTACTTTTCCAAACGAGTCCGATGATCTTCTCCTATTTGAAGATGAGTTCCCCTTTGTAGAAACGCAAGATCAGCTCGATTCGATTGCCGCAATTAAAGAAGATATGAAATCGACAAAAGCGATGGACCGCCTTATCTGCGGGGATGTTGGCTACGGGAAAACCGAAGTTGCAATGCGCGCCGCCTTCAAAGCTACCTATGATGGAAAAAAACAAGTTGCCGTTCTCGTCCCCACAACGGTTCTTGCCATGCAACACTATGAAAGTTTCAAAGCTCGCATGGCGGATTTCCCCATTACCGTTGGCGTTGCCTCTCGCTTTATGAAACCTAAAGAGGTCAAAAAGACTCTCGAAGGCGTTGCAAAGGGATCGATTGACATCTTGATCGGAACCCATCGGATCATTAGTCAAGATGTTATCTTTAAGGATCTAGGCCTCATTATTATTGATGAAGAGCAACGTTTTGGTGTCCGCGCAAAAGAGCACCTTAAAAAAGCGAAGCTTGGCGTAGACTGCCTCACTCTATCGGCGACACCTATTCCACGCACACTGTATTTTTCCCTGATTGGTGCTCGAGACATGTCGGTCATCAGCACGCCACCCCAAGATCGCCTACCCATTAAAACCATCATTGCAGAAAGAGACAGCGAGCTCATTAAAAACGCCCTGCTGCGAGAACTTTCCCGCGATGGGCAGGCTTATTTCATCCACAACCGAGTAGAAACAATCCATAAAGTTGCAGATGAAATTCGAGCCCTGATTCCCAATGCTCGCATTGGCGTCGGCCATGGGCAAATGCATCCCGATGAACTCGATTCAATTTTCCACCTTTTTAAACAAGGGGAGCTCGACATCCTTGTTGCAACCACCATTGTGGAAAATGGAATCGATATCCCCAACGCGAATACCATTTTGATTGATCGTTCCGACGCTTTTGGAATGGCCGATCTCTATCAACTTCGAGGGCGTGTCGGAAGATGGAATCGCCCTGCTTATGCGTATTTTATCGTTCCTAGAAACCGTGAACTCCAGGAAATCTCTCGCAAAAGACTTCAAGCCTTAGTCGAAACTTCGGGTTTTGGCGGAGGAATGAAACTTGCAATGCGGGATCTTGAAATTCGAGGAGCAGGAGACCTACTCGGAGTACAACAATCTGGGAATGTCTCTGCCGTGGGGTTCCATTTCTACTGTAAACTACTTAAGCGCACGATCGAAACAATGAAAAAAGAAATCTCTCCAACATTCTTCGATACACGAATGGAGTTTTCCTATGACGCAAACCTTCCAGCACGCTATATCAAAGAAACAAGTATTCGGATGGAAATCTACCATCGCTTAGGAGAAACAACAAGCAACGATGAAATTGAGGCCCTATTTGATGAGCTCATCGATCGGTTTGGGCCTCTCCCAAAAGAAGCGAAATGGCTCTATCATCTCAATCGTATTCGAGTCTTTGCCTCTGACAACAAATTCACTCTCTTGAAGTTTGAAAAGATTACCCTTCATGCCAAACGGCAGTTAGGGGGAAAGTTCCTCGAGAAAAAGATCTTCCTTCCCCTCATTAGAGACCCTGATGAATTTGAATTTATTACGATTGGATTTTTAAAGCGAGATTTTGTGTTGAACTAGCCGATCAGATCAACCTCTAATCCACTGCATGATCAAAGCGAAAAATCCCTGAGAATGAGCGAAATACACTCAAAACTTAGGTTAATAAATTAACAACTACTGCAGGAGCCTCTCTTTGAATATACTCTTGATACTTTCCCTGAAAAAAATTGAGATTAAGAATTGCTAGCCTTGCCCACTCTTCCCCTGATTCCACCGCTATTCTGACTTTTTTAAGCATCGCATCTAAACTCGATCGATCTCCATCGGCTATGGCATAGAGCTGCTCATTTAAGGTCTCGTAGAGCGCCTCTCGAATGCGCTGGTGCAGGTCATTCTCCTCTTCAAACTTTGTCACCCAAGTTCCTTGAAAAGGTTCTTTCCTTGCATGAGAAAAAAAATCGCTATCATATTTTTCTGCAATTGCAAAAGAGTGCCCCATTAGCTGTTGATGCATGAAGTGGAGCTCCGGATCATCGTAAGCGGTCCTATAAATATTGAAGTTTTGGTGAAACTTACCCTTTTTAGAAAGTACGCTTAGGCAGTTTCTCGTGAGGATCACCGCGTCGTGCTCTATTCCTTCAAACGCACGGACAAAATCGAGTTTAGAAATCTTGTGTTTAGGGCATATTAGCTTTTGAAATCGCTTTGTTTGGCAAGCGTTATGCATCTCGAAAAGAATGTTTAACACCTGATAATATCCTTGATAGTAAAAAGGCTTATTTTCATAAGAAGAATGAGCGACATAGATCGTCTTATCTGACCATTTCCAACAAGCAGGCGCTGATTCCCGACAAACGACAATATTTTTTTTCGCTAGAGCTTCAATCGTGACCCGTCCCACTGCATCTCCTCTAAGCCCCTCAACAGAAATATTCCTGGTGCGAAGCTCTGAAAGAAGCACGTCTCCTTCTTGTATGGGGAGATCAACAGCAAGTTTGACACTAATTGCTCCTCCTACAGCACTTTTTATAACAGGCAACAGGTAGGAAAACTCCTCCTGAATCATCTCAACAGAAGAGGATAGATCAACAGGATAAGATGCAATGCTCTGGCTAACAGTACTTTGAAATTCCATTTCCTTTCTATAGTTCTCATTAAATTGGCAGCAATATAGCCTGCTGCCAATATCAGAGCAATGAATAAATCATTATGTGGAAGATGCCAAAGACCACTTAATATTGCAGCCTATACTGGGATGCTGATCGAGAGTAATCTCTTTACAAGCAATGAGACAGTCAAGAGCCTCTGCCAAGTCTTTTCCCGTTACTGGAGTGCGATTTCCTGGGCGAGAATCATCAAACTGTCCACGATACCCACACTCCATACTACTATCAAAAACAAAGAAATCTGGAGTACAAGCTGCTCCATAATCCTGTGCCACTTTTTGAGTATAATCAAAAAGGTAGGGAAAAGGAAAATCTAGATCTTCAGCAAGCTTCTTCATTTCCTTTGGACTATCTTCTGGATACTCCAAAATATCGTTTGAATTGATTGCGACGAAAGAGATTCCTTTGATAATGTAATCCTTCGCTAAAGCAACAAGCATCTCCTGGATATGCTTAACATAAGGACAATGGTTGCAGATAAACATCACAACTGTCCCAATATCAGACTCAATATCCTTTAGAGTTACAACTTCATCTGAAATAACATCGACAAGTTTAAAGTTAGGAGCTCGAGTCCCTAAGGGCCTCATGCTCGACGGTGTTAGAACCATGACGGTCTCCATTAAAATTAATCACCCCACTTTTTTGCAGGATAATTAAAAAAATTGTCAAGGGAATGATCCATTTCATAAAAAAATACCATCCACGATGGAAGCGCGCCCAGCCCTTTCCAAGAGGAAATTCCTCTTCAGAAACTTCTCTCTTAAGACCCCATCCTATAAAGAGAGAGGTTAAGAGTCCTCCGAAAGGAATGATCCAAGTCGATACAAGGTTATCAACCGTATCAAGAAAGTTTGTACCGTAGACATTCTGCCAGCTTGGAAATAACTCTTGAGAAAATGCTAACGCACTTGGGATTCCAAATAGGAATGTTCCTATAGCGACTGAGACAACAGCCTTCTTCCGAGACCAGTTAGCGAGTTCCATAATATTTGTTGCCACCACCTCAATAAAAGGGATTGCCGATGTCAATGCCGTGAAAACAAACAAAGTAAAAAAGACCGTTGAAATCACAAGAGAGCCCGGAAGCTTCGCAAAGAGATAGGGAAGGGTTTTAAAAATCAATCCTGACCCCTGCTGAGGTTCAAACCCAAACGTGAAAATGACTGGAAAGATTGTCATTGCCGCCATGATAGCCACAAAAATGACTGAAAATGCGATCACACAAGCCATCTGAGGAATATTTTCCTTCTTTCTCATATAACTTCCATAACTGATCATGATTCCTTGGCCCAAGCTTAGAGTGAAAAAAGCAAGACCAAGTGCTTCCAAAACACTAGAAAAGCGAAACTGCGCCACATCGGGATAGAAAATAAAGTGTACTGCCTTCTGAAAACCTTCAAGAGAGATACTATAACAAAGGAGAGCTATCAAGATTACAAAAAGGGCACGTGTCATCAGCTTAGACCAAAATTCAATCCCTTTCCGCACTCCTGTTAAGACAATACTCATTACAATCAAAGTGAAGAGGAAATGCCAAAAGACCGTGATGCTTCCTGAATGTGAGAGTTTTTCAAAAACATCAGAGACTTCTACAGAGGAGAGATTTTGATAAAATCCACTGAGAGACATCAAAACATAACTCATTCCCCAACCTGCAATCACACTATAAAATGACATGATTAAAAACGAAGAAAGAACGCCAAACCACCCTGCTATCTTCCAGTGAGTGCGATCTCCTGAAAGGACTTCAAATGCTCCAACCGCCGCCCGTTGACTTCGCCGTCCGAGTAGAAGCTCTCCAATTAATACGGGGATACCAATGACAATAACGCATAAAAAGTAGGTAAAAAGAAAGAGGCCGCCCCCATTTTGGCCTATCGTGTAGGGAAACTTCCATAGAACCCCAAGACCAATTGCAGAACCAACTGCCGCTAAAATAAATCCGAGGCGTGAGCTCCAATGTTCCCTCACTTGAGTCATCCTCCCCCCTTGAATAGTTGATCTAAATCGTACAACCCACTCTTTTGTACAATGATAATAAAAATTGTGAATGGAACAACCCAACGCATGAAAAAGCGCCAAGGACCATATAGAAATCCAACTCTGGATCCATAGGTAAACTCTCTATGAGAGATCTTGCGATCCATGACCCACCCCACAAAAATAGCGCTAAGAAGCCCTCCAACTGGAATGACCCATATGGAGACTAAGCTATCAATGGTCTTTAAAAAGTCCATTCCATAAATTAACGTCCAGTCGGGAAATATAGTTGAAGAACCGGCAAAGGCGCTTGGAATCCCAAATAAAAAAGTTGCACTGCCCACAAAGATCGCCGCCTTCTTCCGCGAAAACCCTTTCAGTTCCATGATATTCGTTGCAACAACCTCAATTAAAGGAATCGCAGAAGTGAGAGCCGTGAAAACAAAAAGAGAAAAGAACATTGTACTCAGCACAAGTGATCCCGGAAGCTTCGCAAAGAGATAGGGAAGGGTTTGAAAAATGAGCCCCGGCCCCGCCTGCGGAGGAAGATCAAAAGTAAAGACTACTGGAAAAATCACCAGAGCTGCAAGCACAGCGACCACGATGACCGAAAATGCGACAATTCCAGACATCTGCACGATACTACTTGTCCGTTTCATGTAACTTCCATAACTAATCATGATCCCCTGGCCAATACTTAGAGTCCAAAATGCGAGACCTAATGCCTCAATGACACTTGTAAGCTTAAAGTCCGCAGCGTTGGGATGAAAAATAAAGCTTACTGCTTTTCCAAAGCCATCCAATGTCAGTGTGTATAAAAAGAGAAGAACAAGGAGAGCAAGGAGAGCCTTAGTCATAAATTTCGCCCACCGTTCAATCCCTTTCCGTACTCCAGTCAAAACAATTGCTGTAGTGATCAATGTAAATAAAAAGTGCCAAAAAAGAGAGATATCTCCTGACTCCATTAAAGTGTCATAAGCCGCTGCGACCTCTTCGCTACTCATATTTTGGTAAAAACCATTGAGAGACATTAGAATATAGCTCATTCCCCAACCAGCGATCACACTGTAGAAAGACATGATTAAAAATGAAGCCAAAACTCCAAACCATCCGACGACCTTCCACCCCCCTTTTTTCGGGTCATGATACTCGTAAGCCCCAACCGCTGCCCGTTGACTGCTTCTTCCTAAAATAATTTCTGCGATGAAGATTGGGATTCCAACGACAACCAAACAAATGAGATAAGAAAGAAGAAACAATCCTCCCCCATTTTCACCTACAGTGTAAGGAAACTTCCATAGGATACCGAGACCAATGGCTGACCCAATCGCCGCCATCAAAAATCCAATACGTCCTGTCCAGTGTTCTCTAGTTTGATTCATTATGACCTCTGGAAAAAAATGTTGAAGTTATCACGAAGCATGGGGACATTGCGTCCCTAGCCTGGATGTCAAAAACGTGAAAGTGGAAGATAAAGAGGTCTGAGTAATTGAAAGCACATTTCCACAAATTATTTTCTAGCAATCATATCCTCTTGATCATTACTAGTCAAGCAAGGAGCGATGTGATCACATGCCAATATTTCTGTGGTAAGCCCCCTTCATTTTTTTGGCTTGCATCATGCGCGCGTGATTGATGATCTTGATTCCCTTTTCAATATGGTCGGGCATGAAACGCTTAAAAATTTCTTCAGAACTTTTCTTTGTTTTGATTTGGTCCCGATTCAAAGGTAAGTCTGAGATAAGAAGAAGCGCTCCAAGGGTTAGTTTGCGCTTGTAGCTTCCTGTGAAAAGCGTTGCGCACTCCAGTTCTATAGCCTGGGCGCGTGTTGACTTAAGAATCTCAACAAACTGTTCATTGTACTCCCAAAATCGGAGGTTAGTGGTATAGGTTATCCCGATGTGGTGGACCCCCTTCTCCTCTTCCATAACCTCAGTCACCGCTCGTTGCATCAGAAAATTTGCTAAAGAAGGCACCTCAGAAGGAAAGTAAAAGTCAGAAGTTCCCTCAGATCGAACGCTTGCAACAGGAACCAAGTACTCCCCTACATGGTACCGACGACGTAGCCCTCCACACATTCCAAGAAGGAGCGCCGCCTTAATATCTAGAAACGAGCAGAGGTCAACCACAAGCGCCGCTGCAGGAGAGCCAATTTTAAAGTCGAGAATAGAAATATCGTCTTTTTTAGAATGGGCCACTTTGAACATCGATCCTTCAAAAACCTCTACTTGACATCTCTTTGCAAAATGATCAACATAACGCGGAAAATTCGTCAAAAGGAGATTCGACTGGAATTCCTCTGCAGGAGATCCCGAATACCTCTCAAGAGTTTCTTTTGCGTATTGCTCTTCTTGAATTTCTCCGCTATCCATAAGTCATAACCTTTTCTCCCTTATGTAATTATTTAATTTTAAATTAGTAAATCTAAGTCGCCCTTCCGACATACGTTTTAATCTTCACCTTTAACAAGCTTTTAAGTTGTCTACAAGCTCCAGATTTTAATGCCTATCAAAAAGAGCTTTCTTTTACTTCCATCGAAACATTTTTCCTTTGACAAGGGAGGTTTCCAATCACAATTGGTATATCTGGAATTTTTTTTGCTGAAAAGTGTAAATTTTTCTTTACACTTTTTTCACTAATTGTCTAACCTCTTTATCAAACCTTAACTCAAGAGGAAGGAATGGACTCACTAGCAGTAGTAGGGACAAAAAATTCTTTTGCTATTCCTACATACAGTGAAAAGCGCGGACAAGCTGTCATGCTCACCCTTCGAGCTGCGATAGCCGCAGCTACTATAAATTTGCTATGGAATGGCTACCACTACCGTGGAACTCAATCAGGTATCAACTGCGGTTACGTAATGGTTTTATTTGCGACTGAAGACGCCGCTCAAAAGGGAATCGTCGCAGATAACGTCGCTGCAACCCGTAGCCTTTCAAGAGATGTTCAAGGAAACCTTGAGGATTCTATACGAACGCTCACAGAACTCCAAGCACAAAAGGAAGTGCTTACTTCGCAGATCTCAAGTTTAGGGGTTGAAGTAAGTCATCTTAAAAAAACCCATGAGGAATTTAAAACAACGCTTGCAGCCCTTGAAAAAGTTAAAGAAGAAATGAACCTCGCGGTAAAGACTCTATCTCCATTGAAAGGGAATAATTCTTCTAAATCAATCTAAACATGTTAGAAAATAATCTCCTCGGGTACGAGGAATAAACAGGAAGGACACAATTATGGCAGTAATAGTAGAGACTGTAAACGCTTTTATGAAGGTGACTGGGAATCTTGTTGGGAGCTTTGAAGTTCAGGAAGGGTCTGAGGAAGAAGGAAATGGTATCCCCAATCTAAATGCGATAGGGCGTGTAATCAATAACATCTTCTCAAGTTGCACATTTCGCCCTCCCAAGACTGCTTCCGATCTTTGTCAGAAAGACGTCCTTCTACAAGATCTATCCGCTGTAGTTCAGCGGCATCGGAAAAATTTTAATCCTGTTGGAGGGCTTTCTGCAGCAGGAGTAGTCATTCTACTTGCGTATTCTGTGGCTAATTGGGTAGGAAATACCTTCATCCCTTACATAATTCGTGAAAACTATAAGTTATGTACGAAGTGTATGGCAGGAGGAGCGATGGTAATTCTTACAAAAGAATCTGTGGAAGGTTGGGCACGTATAACTAACGGCCATCTTCAAAGTTCCTAGTAGTTCTTGACATATGGGGCACTGATCTGAGAAAATGTCCCTTTTTTAATCAATGGATATTTAATGGCGCAAGTTGGTACAAACGAATTTAAATCTGGCATGAAAATTGAGATGGATAGGGAACCCTACACGATCGTTGGGGTTGAGTTTGTCAAGCCTGGAAAAGGCCAAGCCTTTACGCGCACAAAGCTCAAGCACTTGATGTCGGGACGTGTTATTGAAAAAACTTTCAAATCAGGGGAAAAATTTGATCTAGCCGACGTTGAAGAGGCACAGATGCGCATGCTTTATAAAGAAGGAGATGGCGTTGTTTTTATGCATGACACGTCTTATGAACAAACAACCGTCCCTCTCACAGTGATCGATAATAAAGAATCTTACATGGTTGAGGATACTGTCTACGAGCTTATCCTGTACAAAGGCGAAGTAGTTGATGTCATTCCTCCCACTTTCTTGCATATGACTGTGACAGAAACAGCACCGGGTATGCGGGGAGATACCGCTTCTGGACGCGTTCTTAAGCCTGCGAAAACCAACACGGGCGCTTCGATTCAGATCCCCATTTTTATCGATGAGGGAGAACTCATTAAAGTCGATACGCGTACTGGAGAATATGTCTCTCGCATCAAAGACTAGCGCCATAGCTGCGCGTGCGCAGGCTCTAAAAATGGTCCGAACTTTTTTTGAAGAGCGTCATGTTGTTGAAGTCGATACTCCCCTCCTTTCTAAGTATGCCCCTATTGATACGCATATCGATCTTTTCAAAATCGATGGAGGCTTTCTTCACTCCTCTCCTGAATATGGAATGAAAAAGCTTCTTGCAAGCGGCAGTGGCGATATCTACCAATTAGGACATGTCTTCAGAAAAGGTGAAATAGGGCCGCTCCATGCTCCAGAATTTACAATGGTTGAGTGGTACAGAATCGAAACCACATTCGATGCTTTTCTAGAAGAAAATTTGAGCCTTGTGCGTCTCTTTGTTGGAGAAAAAACATCTGAAATACTCTCTTATAGTGAAGCCTTTCAAGCGAATGTGGGACTCCCTTTCGATGCACCACCTCTAGCATTAATAGAAAGGGGGAAGACTCTAGGTTTTGAGTTCCATGATGAGAATGATCTCATCAACCTTCTCTGGGGATGCGTTGTAGAACCCACACTTGGAAGCGAAAAAATCACAGTGATTACCGAGTTTCCAAAAGAGCAGGCCGCCCTTGCTCAGATAAAAAATGGTATAGCTGAGCGTTTCGAATTTTATTTTGACGGGATTGAGATCGGGAATGGATACCATGAACTCATCGACCCCATCGAACAAAAAGAGCGGCTTGAACATTCTAATAAGGAAAGGGTTTCTTTAGGAAGAGACTCTCTTCCTTTTGATCCAGAGTTTATTCATGCCCTAGAACAAGGCCTTCCAGATTGCTATGGAATTGCTCTTGGATTTGATCGCCTCCTCATGATTAAAGAGGGTCATTCAAAAATAAACCTATCTTATATTTAACCTTCTTCTTTGATATATAGTGATTTACGAAACAATTAAGTGAAGGAAAGACCGGATCTCATAACCACTTTTGGACAATGGGATAACGACGCCCTACACCAAATGATTTTTTCGAGACTCTTAGAATAGGCGGCCCTTGCCGTCTTTTGTATTCCGCAGCATGGATCATTTGGACGAGTTCAAGAACTTGCCCCTGAGGAATGCTGTATTTCTGCGCAACCTCATCGATAGAGAGGTAATTTTCAACATATCCTTCTAAAACATTGTCGATCACTCCGTACTCGGGCAGGGAATCAAGATCAATTTGATCTTGTCGAAGTTCCGCCGATGGGGGTTTATCAATAATCGAGTTTAAGATGACTTCTTTCCCCTCAATTTTATTGACATGGCGACAAAGATCATATACTCGTGTTTTTGTTACATCGCCAATTACTCCAAGTCCTCCACACATATCACCATAAAGGGTGGAATAGCCAAGCGCAACCTCACTCTTATTTCCCGTGTTCAAAACAATATAGCCATGTTTATTAGACATAGCCATGAGTAAGATCCCTCGAATTCTTGCTTGAAGATTTTCTTCAGTAGTATCAACGTCTTTCCCTTGAAAAGGAAGTTCTAAAAGATGGAGAAAAGCATCGAATGGTTCTTTTATTGGAATTTCTAAAAACTCAATTTCAAGCTTTTCAGCAAGCGTTTTTGCATCACCAATACTAGTACTTGTTGTGAAGCAAGAGGGCATGCTAATTCCAAGAACATTTTCAGGACCAAGTGCTCTTGCTGCTATATAGGCCACAAGTGCAGAGTCAATTCCACCTGAAAGTCCCAAGCAAGCTTTTGTAAATCCACACTTTGCAAAATAGTCCTTCACGCCAAGCTCTAGGGCTTGAATCAGATTTGTCATAGGCTCATATTCAAAGGGAACAGGACAAGATTTTGCTTTTAAATCGATTAACATCGCATCTTCAGAAAACCCTTTCCCAAGTTGGCAAAGTTTCCCTTTCTCGTTTACATAAACGCTGTACCCATCAAAGATGATTTGCCCATTTGCTCCTACCTGGCAACACATCACAACAGGGCACCCAAGTGTTTTTGCCGCTTTAGCGCAAACATTCACTCGAACATCAGGTTTTTGAAATTGATATGGAGAGGCTGAAATGTTAAGCATAATATCGGGATTCAGCTCCAGAAGAGCTTGAACAGGGTCGCGCCCATATTGAGTATAGCCAACGTATCCGGCATGCTGCCAAATGTCTTCGCAGATAATTAGGCCAATCTTCTTTCCTCCAACTTCCCAAATCTTTGTTTCTTTCCCCGGCTCGAAATAACGTCTTTCTTCAAACACATCATAGGTAGGGAGGAGCCACTTGTCTTGAAATCCTAAAACATGGCCATCATGAATCACTGCTGCACTATTGAGAAGATGTTTTTCTCCTTCATCGATATTGCGACGAATGAGCCCCACAATGACTGTCAACCCTTTTGAAGCTTTAACAATCCTTTCCAAGTGGAGCTCCATCGAATCGATAAAGGTATTGTGATAGACAAGGTCCTCAGGAGGATATCCACAAAGCATGAGTTCGCCAAACATTACGAGTTCAGCCCCTTTTTTTTGCGCTTCATCCATACTTTCTAAAATCTTCGCAGCATTTCCATCAATATCCCCAACAATGGGGTTCCTTTGTGCGACTAGTATCTTCATAGGGCTATCCTAGCTTCCAAAATCATCTAATATTATATTTTCTTCTGGGACTCCATAGTCATCCAGAAGCTTTAAAACGCTGCTGTTGTGCAGTGGTGGTCCACACACGAAGTAAAGAGCATTCTCGGGTTCTTCCATCTCTTTGAGCTGCCCTTCTTCGAAGGCTTTAAAGAGATAGTTTACTTTCAGAGGGTCTTCTTTGGGCCACCCCTCTTTGAGATCTTTATCAGTCGGCTCCGATAGTACCAAACGATAGGAAAAATTTGCAAATGCTTGGTCGAGCCTCTCGTAATCATCTTGATAAATATTCTCTTTTAAAGAGCGCGCACCGTACCACAAGGTGATCTTCCGCTGCGTTTTTCGTGTTTTAAAAAGATCCATAATGTGGCTACGACTAAATGATGAACCTGCACCTCCGATTAGAAAAACAATCTCTCGATCATCTTCTATCATGTGAGATTCTCCATAAGGTCCTGAAAGACAGACTCCCTCTCCTTCTTCTAACCCGAAGATATACGAAGAGCAAATCCCCCAAGGAATATCGGGAGTAATTTTGCCTCGAATAAAGGGAGGCGTCGCGATTCGAACGTTAAATTTGAAAAGGTTTCCTTCTTCAGGATAAGAGGCCATCGAATAGGCACGGATCGCCTCTTCTTCTTCTTTTTCATATTCTACCGAATGCCCAAAAAGATCAAAATGTTCCCAATCTCCATAATATTCTTCATCCATCGTCTGTCTCCATTTTTCAGTATTAGTTCGATAACTCGGCACATGAAACTGCAGATAATCCCCCGGAATATAATCTACTTTTTTAGAATCAGGGAGCTGAATCACTAGTTCTTTAATAAAGGTAGCAACGTTCCGATTAGACACTACAGTCCCCTTAATTTCCTTTAGCGTAAGTAACGTATCAGGAAGCTTCAGCCCCAAATCATGCTTCACCTTGCACTGACAGGAAAGACGCCATCCCTCTGTTAACTGCTTAGGGGTAAAGGTCGCCTTGTCGGTTTCAAGGATATCATCTCCCCCCTTGATAACTTGCACTCGGCACTGCTTACAGGTTGCTTTCCCCCCACACGGAGACGGTATAGCAATCCCCTGCTCTAGGAGCGCAGATAGGAGCGTCTTTCCTCCTTCAACCTCTTTGGTCAAAAAAGGATCTTTATTAATTTCAATCCTGCATGGAGCAGTGCTCATCAAGCTCCTTTTGGTATACAAAATCATCCCAGACAAGAGCGTTCCCACAAATGCAAAGGCAATCACTGCTATCACACTGACTTCAATATTCATACGCGGTACATTAAAGCCTGCATTTGCTTCCGCAAATCACTAATTCTCATTTCTGCCCCTTCAATTGCTTTTGCATGCCCTTCATGCATCCCTTCAATCTTCCCCTTCAGGTTCTTAATTTCTTCCTGAAAGGTTTCTACTTCATTCTTTTGCTTGTTTCTGAGGCGATTAATTTGCTGTTTGAGCTCAAAAATACTGTGCTCATCAGTCGACTGGATCTGTGTGTGCCCTTTTTCAATCTTCTGAACCCGCTTGGAATGTTCGACCTCAGATTCTTTGAGATTTTCATTGTACGCTTTTTCTTGTTTTTTAAGATCTCTTTGGAACTCAGCTTCAATTTCTTCTAGCTTCTCTTTAAAGAGATTAATGCTTTTCTCAGCACGTGCAATCTCTTCTAAGTGTCCTTTCTTAATCGCTTCAATAGCTTCTTCATATTTTTCGACAGTTTCAGATTGCACCCGAGTGCGCCTTCTCAAAAGAATAAGCAATAGAATCAGAAGGATAAGAACACCCAGTCCAAAAAATGTAAAATCGAGCCAATTCAGCTCTTTATTTACATAATCAATGGCTTGATCCACCCAAGGAGGCATCATCCACTGCTCGCCTTGAGGTACTTGATGTTGATCTGGCACTGCTTGATATCTCATAGATTTCCCCTCTTCCTCCCGTTTATCATGCAGAGGCCCTTGCTGCAAATTAAAAAAAAAGATACTATTCTGGGAATGAACGTACAAAGAGAACATTGGGCTTCCCACTTCGGATTTATCATGGCTGCTGCAGGATCTGCGATCGGACTGGGTAGCTTGTGGCGCTTCCCCTACACTGCGGGAGATAGTGGAGGAGGGGCCTTTGTCCTTCTCTATATCGCCTTTACCTTCCTGCTTGGTGTTCCTATCTTTATTGGCGAACTAATAATCGGTCGAAAGGCACAACGTAGCCCAATCTTTGCCTACCAATCCCTTTCAAACCAATCAAGCAACTGGCAGATGATGGGCTACCTCAATATGCTCACTAGCTTTATTGTCCTCTCCTTCTATTGCGTTGTCTCTGGTTGGTGCTTGAACTATGCTCTCATGTCGCTGAATCAATTTACGGTAGGAAAAACCCCAGAAGAAATCCGCTCTATCTTCGATATTGTCTATACCTCCTCTGACCTTAGTATCTTCTGGCTCTTTCTCTTTATCCTTCTTAACGTCGGCGTTGTCTATAGCGGAATTAGAAAAGGGATCGAGCACTGGAGCCGTATCTTAACCCCTGCTCTCCTCTTTATCCTGCTTGCCATGTTTATCTATGGATTTACCCTCCCTGGATTTGGACAAGCTTTGAGATTTATCTTCTACCCGGACTTTTCAAAACTCACCCCTACTGTGATTTTGAATGCCCTTGGAATGGCCTTTTTTACCTTAAGTGTTGGCCTTGGCATTATTGCGACGTATGGAAGTTATCTAAAACCAAGCGAGAACATTCCACGTACCGCTTTTATTGTGGCGATGATGACCATCCTTGTCTCTCTTATGGCAGCAATGGTGATCTTTCCAATCGTCTTTTCATTTAATTTCCCTCTTCAAGGCGGACCTGGCTTGATCTTTAAAACCATGCCCGTCCTCTTCGCAAAACTCCCTGGCAGCCTTGTCATCTCAACAATCTTTTTCCTTCTCTTTGTCTTTACTGCTCTCACCTCTTCGATTTCCCTTTTGGAAGTCCTCGTTGCAAACCTTATGGAGCTCTTTTCATGGAAACGATCAAAGGCCGCGATCTTCTCTGCAGTTGGAATCTTTATCTTTGGAATCCCCTCTGCCCTTGCGGGCTCAGGAGCGCTTTTTCCTAATTGGGAAAAGATCTACGGAAAGAACTTCTTCGATACGATGAACTACATCACCGCAAGTTGGATGATGCCTATCGCTGGGCTACTCACAGCACTCTTTATCGGGATTGTGATGAAAAAGGAATTAACAAAAGAGGAATTTCTAAGGGGAACAACCATGGGATATCTATTTAAACCCTGGTTTTTCATGGTACGCTATGTCGCTCCCCCTGCGGTAATGCTCATCATCCTTGAGCAAGCAGGAATCCTTAACCTTTCAGCATTGTTCTAAATATTGTCCTTATAGAGATTTAAGCAAGGGGAGGAACAACTCGAGGCGGCAAAGTCAGAGGATCTTTTGGAATTGTTCGCGAAAAAATATAATGACTCAAAGGCTTGCTATAGTGGTATGTTGTGGCAAGCATACTCATCATAAATAGATAAGCAAACACACGCAGTTTTCCCTCTCTGAGCACCGCAGCAGAATTTAATCTCTGGCTAGATGGAGGCGAACCAACATGGCTACCTGTAGACTCGGGGCTTTTATGCTCTAAAGGCTCTACATTGCGCGTCACTCCCAGAATTGCAAGATCTGTCAACTTAACAACATAGAGGATATAGGCGTTATTCTCCCTTTCTATTTCCACAAGAGACTCTTTTGGGATGATTTCAACTATGTCCGGAGGAAGGTCATTTTTAGCATAGGGGCATAAAATTGAGAGAACCTTAGCCATTTCCGCCCGACTTCTTGTAATTGTAACAAACGCCTCTTTTGATCCATTCAAGTCCGAGCACCCATGAGAGTCAAAAAGAACATATTCAACGTGCGTCCCTTGATTTAGGATTGCAACCGCAAAGGCATATCCCTTTGCGTGGATTACACCCCCAGCATTTCCATGCTCACCAAATAGTCCTTACTAACAATCGGAGTTCGTCCTCAAAAAATTCAACCGTGGAATCTTTCTCGCAGAGCAGCACTTTTTCCTTCTCTTTACGACGGTACCGAGATCATAAATCATTGCGGAATCGGGGTGACTAAACGATTGATTCAAGGGTATTCCAAGCTCTTTTGCTATTTGCTGGGCGTTATTTAGGAGAAGCTTAAAATTGCTTTTTCCGTTTCTTACAATCCCATCGATTTGATCATGCTGAAAATCCTGAGCTCTTCTAAGAGAAAGGACCTGCCTAAGAAAGCGTTGAGCAATGCTTGTGCAAGCACTACTTTGAGTTTCCCCTGTAAACTGGCTAATATTCCCCATGATGGTTTGCCCCTTATCACTTCCAAGGTCCAAAAAAGCCTCGCGCCTACCCGAGTTAATCGCAACGATGTTTTGTACCAATAAGCGCTTTTCCATATCAGAGCCATGGTCCATGGCCTCTGCAGAAATTTGTTGAATACGCTCTTGCAATTCATCTAGCGTTGCACTTGTTTGCTTATAGGCTGTAAAAAGTGAGGGAATTTCTTGAGTTCTGTCCATAATATACCCCGTATTTGCCTGGCAATATATAAAATTTGAGAATAAATATCTTGCTATAGAGCCAAAAAGGGAATAAAATGGCCCTTTTTGAACAAAAAAGGACAGATACGATGACCCAAGGCACCCTCAAAATCCACAGCGAGAATATCCTCCCCATTATCAAAAAATGGCTTTACACCGACCGTGACATCTTCCTCAGAGAACTTGTCTCAAATGCCTGCGATGCCATGAGCAAGCTCAAAATCCTCCGTGACCAGGGAAAGACCGACTTCAAAGATGAAGAACTGCGGATTGATATTGAAATGGACAAAGAGAAAAAGACGCTGAAGATCGTTGACACGGGCCTCGGAATGACTGCAGATGAAGTAGAAAAATACATCGCGCAGCTTGCCTTTTCAGGAGCTGAAGAATTTGTTAAAAAATACCAAGATGATGAGGGAGCTAAGCAGATGATTGGCCACTTTGGCCTTGGATTCTATTCATCTTTTATGGTGAGCGACTCTGTTGAAATCGATACCCTTTCTTTTCAAAAAGATACTAAATCAGCTCATTGGTCCTGCGATGGTTCTCCCGACTATACCCTTGATGAAGGAAAGCGAGACGTTAGAGGAACGGAAGTTACCCTTCATATCAACAAAGAGTCCGAAGAGTTTCTGGAAGAAGATAAGATCCGCTCTCTGCTTATGCGCCACTGTCGCTTTCTTCCTTATCCCATTTTCTTGAATGGAAAACGAATTAACGATATTGAGCCTCTATGGATTAAGCCTGTCTCAGAATGCACAGATAAAGACTACCTTGATTTCTACAAAGCACTTTACCCCATGGAACCCGATCCAATTTTTTGGATCCACCTTAACGTCGACTATCCTTTCAACTTGCAAGGAATCCTCTATTTTCCTAAAGTCAACCGTCGACTGGATCCTAATCAAACAGCTCTCCAGCTCTATTGCAACCGCGTCTTTGTCTCTGACAATTGCAAAGATCTGATTCCTGATTTTTTGACTGTCCTCCGAGGAGTGATTGACAGCCCCGACATTCCCCTCAATGTCTCCCGCTCAAATCTTCAAATGGACAAAACCGTCAGACAACTCGCCAGTCACATTTCGAAAAAAGTTTCAGACAAACTCCTTCAAACCCTACAAACTGATAAAGAAGGATATGTCGCAAAATGGCCCAATATTGAAATGATTCTGAAGCTGGGAATTTTGCAAGACGATAAGTTTTATGGTCGGGCAAAAGAATGTCTCATTTGGAAAACCTCCAACGATGAGTGGACCACTCTCGATGAGTACTTAGAAAGAAACCCTGAGAAAAAAGTCTATTATCATCATGATGAAAAACAAACCTCTCACTTCTTTGACATGTACAAGGAAAAAGGAATCGAAATTCTTTTCGCTCCTTCCCACCTTGACACTCCCCTTATGACCTTTTTAGAAGAAAAACATTCTGGAACAACGTTTCAGCGCCTCGACGGAGCGGTTGACGATGTGATTCTTGACAAAGAGCGGGAAAAATCCGTTCTTGATGCCGATGGAAAAACCGAAGCTGTTAAAATCGCTGACTATTTTCGCTCAAAACTCAGCGATGAAACTCTAGAAGTAGAAGCAAAAAGCCTTTCTAGCAATTCTGTTCCCGCTTTCATGATGCTTTCAGAAAAAGAGCGAAGAATGCGTGATTATTTTGCTCTTTCCGGTCAAGACCTCCCAGCAAGTATGGGCAGTAAACGAACCTTCGTTGTAAATACAAACAGCCCCCTTGTGCAATCCATACGAAAGCTTGAGAAAAAAAATAAAGAGCTTGCTACATCTCTTGTGCAGCAGCTGTATGAACTTTCCCTTCTCTCGCAACGCGAGCTGGGCCAAGAAGAATTCTCTGCTTTTTTGAAGCGTTCGACAGATGTCCTTGAACAACTTACAGGCGCCGCCACGAATACAAAAAAGAGTTAAGCTGGAAGGAGTTTTTTAATAGTGTCACCTATGAACAGATCGATAATCACTTGAGAATTGAGCGCTTCGTGACGACACTACTTGAAGGAGCTTCATGATAGAACCGTTCGAGAAAACGGGACAAAACTACTTGCTCAAGGCGCTCTTTAAGATGAATAGGTGATGGCATACGGAGGTGAAGAACCACTTTTTCAACTTCAGGAAGGCCGATGGTAACGCGAGGCTCAACAGAAGGAAGCTGCATCCCCCGCCTTCGTTCCATTTGTGCCATGCGACGACGCGACTGCTCAAGATAGGGCGCCGCTTCTTCCTCTGCAATTTTAAGCAACAAACATTTTCCTCCCTTCCAGTCAGCTTCCAATTTGAGAGGAATTTCCATTCGGATCATGGTATAGTTTTCCAGAAATGATTCGTTGATCACGGGCTGCGAAAGAAAAATGCTATTCGAGAAAGAGATTCTTCTCCCGGTGTAAAGATGATTTGAAGCGCCTCGCCCCACCTCCTCGACAGTGGTAGACAGCAGAGTGGTATCGATCACGTCTCCTCTGACCTTTCCCACCTCAATACGGTCTCCGATATCGAATAATTTTCCTCGAAATCGAACAACTGACCCGTTGAAAGACATACAGAGTTCCTTGACCGAAAAGACCATGGCGAAAGCGATTGCAAAGACCGAAATTGCAAAGCCTTGGATTGTCTCTCCCCACAGGAAGATCACGCTCACGAGAATCAAAATAAACACAAAAGAACGGGTAGAACTAATCCACCGAAGTCGCTGCTGAGAGGTCCACCCCCGGCGGGAGCGCCTTATGTATCTTGCGATAAAGTATCTAGAAGCCCCTAAAACGAAAACCAGAACAACGGTAGCAATCAATTTTGTTGTTAAAAACTGCTTTAAAAACCCCAATTTGAACCTCCTTAAGTAAGCTACTTACTATGAGCTCTTTCGAGCAATATTTCAATGTTGATTTTTTATAACTCTTATTTAACTAAAAATTAATAAGTTACAAATTAGTGTAATTAAATACATAAAAATAAACTACAAATGTGATATAATATAATGAATTAGTGCATTATTGCTGCTATGCTTGTAATATTAATAATTATTAAAAAATAGTTTAGGATGTCTCAGATAGTAGTACACAGCCCAATTCGTGAAGCTGAGCTTTTTTTAGGTGAAGAAGCTCAACATCTGCAAAGCAACGATAGGCTATATCAAGCTTATACTCAATCTCATGAAAGCCATCTTTCCCTCTATATTGGGCAAGATGTTGCAACGCTTTTGGCTAATCCGACTGTTCAAGGGCAAATTGCTTCCAAGCTGCATTCAACCCCTAGCCTTGTCCAAATAAAAGTGACTCCTCAAAGAGAGCTATTCATTGCAAAAACAGGAACAACTGACTTCCAACACATTAGTTTTGAAGAAAATTACACTCCTCCCGAAGTCATTGCCATTGCAGAAAAATCGCAACAACTTTACCTAGCGATGCAATCAAATCCCACTCTTTTAAGACCAGAAGACACTCACCCTCGCCCGAGTGAATGGAGCCATGGATTTCCCACTCCGATATCTTCTCCAGAAACCGCTCAACTGCACGAAAGAATTCACTCCCTTGAAAGTCAACTCGCAAACGAAAGATTGCGGGGAGACATGCGGAAAATAAGCGAAGATATCCGTGAAAATCACGGTCTTCTTTTAGAACTCCTCAGATCAAGAGATGCACTATCCCCCGACACCGAACGAGAAATCGAAACACTACGCAAACAGCTTGAAAGGACAACAGGAAAAGTTGATAGACTTATTGACCAAGCAAGAGACAGGGGCCTGGCTCATTCTGCTGAAATGCATGATCTTCTAAGAGAAAATAATCATCTTAGAAGAGTGTATGGAGAAGCCCACCACGAGCTAGAAACGCTCCACGAAGCACTTGCTTCAGGCACTACCTGGGGAAACCTTAAACGCCTAGAAGAAACGGTTAATACACTAAAAGAAAGAGAAAGAACCTTGCTAGAGGCTCTAAAAGCTGATTTTCCAGAAGATATGCTTGACAAAGCACTTGAGATAAAAGGTGCTAATGTAGAGCTTAGAAGGCAACTTCACAATACTCAAGGAGCCCTTGAGGAATATCGAAAGCGTGACCATCAAGCAGCTGATGAAACCAGAAGATTGAAACACCAAGTTTCAAAACTGAACCACCAATACCGCACTGATCACGAGACTATTCAACGTCTTCTAACCAAGGTTTGCGAACTAAGAGAACACGACGCTGGAAACTTACACTTAGCATTGAAAGCTGAAAAAATATCCGCTACTTCCCTTGAAGAAGCACTTGAACACGCGGCACTCAACACAAAGCTATTAGAGGAACGGCTTAGTGCCGTTTCCGAAAGGGCCGAGGGCTTTGAAAGAGAGAATGTCACCTTATTAGATCAGCAAAATGGAGAGCAAGAAAGTGCACTTAGCTCTCAGAGAGAAACGATCGAAAATCTTTTAGATCAGCTTGCTTGCGTTAAACGAGAGTTTGAAGAGCAAAATGCTTTGTACGGAAAAAAGGTTGCTGAACTCCAAGAAAAGCATACACTCTTAGAAAAACTTTCCGATCAGATTATCCATCCTGATTCTCTTGCTAGACAATTAGACCAAGTCGAATTGAGCATGCTCCCAAGCGCACTTGAAGGCAGGCTTCAAGAAATTAGTCAACTATGTGAGAAGCACGAAGAGACACTCGCAGAGGCTAGAAGGAAAGATGAAGAATTTTTTTCACTAAAGCAAGCCCTTGGTGAAGCGAGGGGCTCGTTAAGTGAATTTACTGAGACGAAAGAAGTTCTTCAAAAAAAAGAGTTAGAATTGGAACAACTTATTAGATCTGCCGAAAAAATGGAGCAATTTTATAAAGAACAAGTGGGTTCCCTGAAAAGAGAAGTAGGCACACTTAAAGCTAGCGTAGAAGAGCGCCAAGGTGTAGTTAACGAATTCTATGACAAGATGGTTTCTGCTGAAGAACAGCGTGATGCCGCCATTAAGCAAAGAGATACCCCGCGACTTGCATTCTCAAAAAAAGAAGCAACCATTGAAGAACTCTCAAATCGCATTGGTGAATTGGAAGAAGAATCCACTATCCTGCGAATGAATGTGGAGCAAAGAGGAAAGGCCATCCAAAGGCAAGTTGAAGAGCTCCATGAGCAACAAGAAAGGTTTGAAGAGCAAAACATTGTTTTAGAAGATAATTATCTAACAACTACTAAATTAAAACATGTCAATAAGGCCCAAAGGGCAAGGCTCGAAGAAAATGAAAAAGAGCTCGAAGAACTCCGCTATGAAGTTAGAGCCCTTCGAGCAGAAAATGACCGCCTGAAATTGGCTCTTGAACGCATTGCTGCAGTCCTTAACATCCATTTTAAAATCGAAGACCCTGAAGAGCTTACTGCGAGCCTCGTAGGAAGAGTTAAAGAGATTCAAGCAAGCAGAAATCAATTGCAAGAAGCTTTCGACACCCACACGCAGTACCTTGCTGTTGCTCAAACAGCTATTGAGAAGAGCAACGAACAGATCGAAGATCTGACGCAGACAACCCTTGCGCAACGCGAGAATTTTGAGAGTCAAGTCCAAACCCTTGAACAAGAAATCCGCAGCCTAAAAACGCACCTAAAAGAGGCTTGTGAGCAAGCTGCGCATGTCGATGAGGAGTTAAGATCTGAGCACTCTCTCAACGAAAAAATTGGTGAATCAGCAGCAAGTGAGCAAAACCAATTTGTTGCTCAAACCAGGGAGTTGGAGCGCACTTTTCAGGACAGAGAGATTAAGTATGAAGAACTTAAGATCACTTATTACGCAGCAAGAGAGGATGTAGCGCGCCTTCATGAAGGAATTGAGCTGACTCAAATCCAAAGGGATATCCAACAAGCAGTCAATGCCGGAAAAGTGATGAAAGTTCTAGGAGCCGCCCTTGGGGGCGACGCCTTTTCTTTGCAGCTGGGACCAAGAGATTCCGGTCTTCAAGAAGTCACAAAAAATCACCAAGATTACCTAACAATCTCTTCAAATCTTAAGGCAATGCGAGCTCTTGCAAAACAACTTGCAAAAGAAAAAGGAATCATGCTTCCAGCAGCCTACGATCTCATAAGAGATAAATATTACGGTCGACACACACAAACCGTTACATCTCTAATTGCAAAAATCAACTCCAGTCCAGGAGCACTTAACAAATTAGATCTATTTGTCGACTTCTTTAAAGTCACAGGTGGAGTTAGTGGCATCATGCGCACAAAAGAATTTGCAAGGCTCACGGCTGTTAAGCGCGTTCTTGCTAGATTGAGCCCAGGAAAAGACTCAGAAGGAATCATAGCACTCCATGCTCAAATTTCAGATCTTACACGCATTCTACTCAAGAATCTAATGGGAAGTATTTATGAAGCAACCAAAGGTGGTTCTGGATTGACACGGTATAGTAACTTTGGCCTTCACCTAATCATGTGGGGAGATATCCTAAACAATCTAGACGAATCTCTATATATTGTCGAGAATAAAGCAAGATCTCTCAAAGCCAAAGACGCCGAATCTCTGCGTCAAACAGTTAAGCAGTTGAATGTTCAGTTTCATCGTTTAATGGCGAGCACCCATCATCAGACAAGTCCTGGTGTCTGGGTGCCCAATGCGTAAAAAGGATTAAGCGCCGTTTGTTTGGGTTTTAGTAGCCTCAACTTGAACTTCGCTGCCAGGCTTAACATCAGAAATAGCCGCTTTCATCACTTCGATCTTGGCACCATCAACCATCTTTAGAATCACAGTCTCTTGCTCAGTGCGCACAAGCGTTCCAACTATGCCCATTGCAGTCACTCGATCCCCTTTCTTCATCCCTTCACGTTGCTGTTGCATCTTCTTGCGTCTTTTTTGCTCCGGACGCCAAAGAATCATGTAAAAGAACACAAGAGCAATTCCAATCATCATTAGGGTTTGCCACATGCTTTGTTGACGTGCTGCAGGAGCTGCTTCTTCAGCGAAAAGAGTTGCCGAAGCAAGGAGTGGAGCGATAAGATATAAAGCTTTTTTCATGAGAGTTCCTCGTTAAAATTTTTTCGAATTTCTTCGATTGTACACTATTTAGGATTTTTCGAGGAGAGCAATCGTCTCTAAGTGAACTGTATGGGGGAACTGATCGACCCCCTGCACTGTTTTTAGAACATATCCTGCCTCTAAAAGGGCAGTTAAATTTTCACTTTGTGTTTTGGGATTGCATGAAATGTATAAAATCTTTTTGGGCGCAAGGCGTATCAAATGTTTGAGGGCCCTCGGATTGAGACCGCAACGAGGAGGATCGATGATCGCAAGACTTGGCGCTTCGGAAACAAGCGCCAACCTCTCTCCTACATCGCCCTTATATACCTTAATATTCGGTATCCCATTTGCTTTAATATTCACTTCTGCATCACATACCGCGTAAGGGCTCAACTCGATTCCCCACACCTTTTTAACATAGGGAGCAAAAATAATCCCAAGCGTCGCCGTACCACAGTATAGGTCAAACACCGTATCCCCCGCCTCAGGCGCCGCAATGTCTAAAGCCCGCGCATAAAGTTTTTCTGCCTGCCGTGGATTCGGTTGAAAAAATGAATCTGGACTGATTTTAAAGGTTAAATCTCTTCCCTTTATATGAAGCGTTTCCTCTATCTGCTCGGGACCCCCAAGGTGCATTTCATAAAATTCTGTAGGCATCCCTTTCGCAATCCGTTGGATGCGGAGGAATAGGCTGGGATTTGAAATAATCTTCCGTACCGCTTCCTTAAAGGAGAGGATTTCCTTCCCAGAAATGCAATACTCAGGATTTCCAGAAATGGTTAAGAAAACCATTTTTCCCTCATTCCCTTCCCTTAGCGTCAAAGTGCGAAGCGTTCCAGTATCTGAGTACATATGGTAAGCCTTAAGCGCGCTCGTTTCCCACCACTTTTGAACAGCCTTAAGAACCTCTATAAACCATGAGCTTGTTAGGTGACATTCCTCCAAATTAATCACCCTCCCCTTACTCCTTGCAATCATCAAACCAAGAAACTTGTCTCCATCTCGATTCTGAGAAAAAGAAAACTCCATTTTATTCCGATATTCCCAAGGGTCATCGCACGGAATAATCGGCAGAGGCTCGATCGGGAAAAGAGGCGTTAACATCTCCTGTTTCTCCTCCAGCTGCACTTCATATTTTTTCTGCTGCCACGTGCAGCCGCCGCACTTCCCCACATGTTTACACCTTGGAGTCACCCTATTTGCAGAAGGGTTCAAAATATTTAAAAGCGTTGTTGAGTAGGTCTTTTTCTTTTTCTTTCCTAGCTCTACTTCAACAGTGTCACCAATCACAGAACCTACAACTTCTGCTTGGCCTAGTCTATCTGGAAGGGGGGCGAGCCCGTGACCCTTTTTTGAATATTTTTGAATCTTTAATTGAAACTCCATGACTCCTCCTTTAGAGGAGAAATCATAGAGATATAGAATAGAAGTGTCAACGACGCTTTTTGCGAGCGACTTTTTTCTTTAGACCCGGTGTTTTTTTTTGCGCTACTTTTTTCTTTACAGATTTTTTGCGTGTTGTTTTCTTCGCCTTTTTCTGCTTTTTGCCACTTCTTTTCTTTTCGGAAGAAACAGACTCTTTTCGGTACTGCTTAGCAAGCTTTGCAAACATAATTGTTCCCGTACGCACGCGTTGAGAAGCAGCGCGATTCTTCTTTTCAGATGCCTTTCTAAGATCCACTGCTAGATCTATTAACATCCTTTCCATTTTTTTGACTGTATCCTTCAGTGCCATGCTTAAAAAAACCTCCGTGAAAAACATGTTCTGCTCTTCTCAATAGAAAAGTTTTTAAATATTGCGCAATAGATTTTTTTTAGAAAGTTTCGTGTAATTTGAAAAAGATTGCATTAGATTGCGGATGGTTAAAGGGATAACATAATTATTAATAACAAAGCTATCAATCGAAATAACTGGCATTACTTCTTTATTACTCGACGCTAAAAAAGCCCCTTCGAACTCCCCAACTTCATCCATATGGATTTCCCTCTCCTCCACATCACAAAGCTCCATCACAATCTTTCGCGTAATCCCCTCTAAAATTCCTTCCTTAGGTGTGATGATTTTTCCTTTTTTAATCGCAAAAAAATTCGCCGTTCCTGTTTCTCGAATCCACCCCTTTTCATCATGAAACAAAACATCAACAGCACCCCTTTTTTCCGCTTTTTTAAGCGCAACAATCGCCGGAAGGTAATGGATACTTTTAGCTTTTGGGAATGGACGTTGATAAACCTCTGTAGTAATAAAAACCCCCTCATCAAAATACCTCTTTGGAAACGGAACAAGAGGATAAGCTACCGCAAAAAAAGTTGGCTCTCCCTCCGGCATCAACTGATCGCTTGAAACCCCTCCAGTAAGAACCACTTTCACACTCGTCTCCTTAAATCCCCCTCGCAAAATAAGCTCTTGAACACCCTTTTCCATAACATCCATTCCCAAAGGAACCTCAAGGTCAAGCATCGCCGCCGATGCCACAAACCGCTCCAAATGGGCACGTAGACAAAAAGGCGTGCCTCCGTAAGTTCTGAAATAATCCATCACCCCAAAACCTCTGAGCACGCTCAGGTCTAAAGCCGAAACCTTCGCTTCGGTTCCATCGATAAACTTCCCGTTGATATATACTAGTGTTCTCATTCCCTAGACACTAGCAAGGCCCTCTCTTTTTGATCAAGAAATCCCTTAAGAAAATTCCCCTTATAGTGGTTTAAGTTTAAATTGATGCATAGATAAAAACATATAAAACGATCACCATTTTCATTTTAAAAAAGTTTATTGATATAAAAACGACTCAAAGAAAATGGCCGTTATGAGTTACATAACGGCCGGGGACCAGACTTTGCAGTCTGGAAAAAAAGGGGGAAGTTTGATTGTAAAGAACAAGCCAGACACTTTTTCTTCACTTATCCACTCGTGTAACATGCTACCATCTTTTTGTCTATTACATTTTTTTATATCTGATAATCTCATTCCTAAGAACCTATCCTATTATAGAGATGCTTATCATAAGCTCTCTTGCTTTTCCTATTTTTTCTGAGAGGGATAACCGCCTTCATTCCTTGAGAGATCGCTTGAGTTATGATTGCATCGCTGTCATAACCCCGATCTGCTAGTAGGTAATCGGCGTTAATTCCCTCTATGTAGGTGTTTGGCCTGAAAGTAGTCTGATTGAGTACCTGACATAATAACCGCTCTGATCGGCATACCATGCGAATTCACGGCCAAATGTAATTTCGTGTTGAGCCCCCTTTTGTCCGAGCCATATCTTGATTGCCACCTTGTGCATCTGCTGCGTGAGGGTGAACTTTGATATGGGTTGCATTGATCATTAACCACTCGTAATCAGGATCGTCCACCACTTTTTCCAGAAGAAGTTCCCAGACACCTTTATTCCTCCAACGGATAAAACGACGATGCACATTTCCCCAGTTCCCATATAGCTAAAATATTTCGTTTTAGTTATACTTTTTTGAATGACGTATTCATTAGATTTTAGAAAAAAGGTACTGCTGATCCGAAGCACAGAAAATTTAAGTTTTGCCAAGACAGCAAGACGTTTTGGTGTAAGTTTAAATAGCATATTTCTTTGGTCTAAGAGGCTAGAGGCAAAGCGCACTAAAAATAGACCTGCAATAAAGATTGAAAGAGATCGCTTGATGGAGGATATCAAAAAATACCCTGATGCCTTCAACTATGTGGGTTTGCCCATGATATGCCCCGAACGCATGGTTACTCAAAAATAGGAGAGAGGTGCTTCGGCACCCATGACTGGGGAGCAAAAGGGAAGACAAATGCAATAGGGGCGTTACTTGGAACAAACCTTCTTACTCTTGCACTGTTTGATTGTAATATTAATACAGATGCCTTTAGCAGTTGGGCAGAGCAAAACTTGATGCCGAAACTTCCTTCTGAAAGCGTTTTGGTTATGGATAATTCATCGTTTCATAAAAGCAAATCTATGCAAGAAAAGATCGAAGCTGCAGGCTACATCTTGGAATATCTTCCCCCATATTCCCCAGATTTAAATCCTATTGAGCGTAAATGGGCACAAGCAAAATCTAAACGAAGAAAATATAAATGTGGAATTGATGAACTTTTTAAGGAATATTGCCTATAACTAAATTATATCAACTTAGCTATAGTCTGGAAGTAAGTCACGCCATGGAGCTCTAGTACGAATAATCTAAAAAAACGCATTGATAAATCGCCGATTATCTTGTACTACCCCTCCCCACACCCCTCTTCTTTCTGGAAGATAAGGCTCAAGTTTTTTCCAAATTCGATCTGAAATATCGTGACGTCTGTGCGCTGGTACGGTCATCTCTAAACCTCTCTTTGAAAGTTTAAGAAACCAGCTTAGCACAAATTTAAACCTGTGTTTACACTATCTAGGGAATAATTCCCTGCATCACGAAAGTCCGCACGGGATAAATCGCACTCTTCAAGTCGCTGCCCTGCAAAGGTTGCCTTAGAATACTCTTTTTTAGAAAAAATCTGCTGTTCATAGTCTGTCATTTTGGTGAAAAAAATTCTAATCAGAAGCGAATGCCAGAAATCTTTTCGAGTTTATCTATAGGATAGCGAAAGGAGTCTAGATCCCCCGTTGCAGGAACATTAGGGATAACGTAGGCCCATGTTTCTTTAGACGTTTGAACAACTTTGAAAAATGTTGCATGGAAGGTCAGCTTTTCGTTCAATACTGATTCCTTTATCGACACATTCGGCAATTTTTGCTCCATATTCCAAATCTTTTTTAGAACTCAAAGCTAAAGCCATCAAACAGATAACACCAGAAGGAACTATAAAGAAAAAGGCGTCGGGAAAAATTCCCCGATTTTGCAAGTAAAATGCAGCGAAGACTGTCAGGAAGAACACACCAGAGACCTTCCAAGAAAAGAACTCACAAATTGATTGCTGCTTTAAAAGTTTCAGGTGATTCTCAGCCAAGCTATTGTAGCTTCTTATCCAACGGTGTTGAGAATCTTGATGCTCCATCTGTCTCCTTTTAAGATATTTATGCTATTCTCATTGCTTTTTAGACTCTGGCCGTTTTGCGACGGCAACTCTTTTGCTCGTATAAGAAATTTTATAGCGCTATTGGGGGTATTTTCACAACTGCAAAATTTTCTGCTGATGAGTAAAAATTGCTTAAAATCTCGGAGTCCCATATCCTTCGATTAAAAACCGTAGAAGAGATGAGCTTTTTATTATACATCGCGATTCCGTTTGTCGTATACCTCCTCCTCCCCACCGTTTTCATGATCCAAATGTGGTTTAATCACAGCACAAGCTTAGGAAAGTGGTTGATCGAATCGGCTTTATTTGGACTATATATTCTTGACCTGTTTTTAACGGGGGTATGGCCCCTGACATACGGCTATTTGATTCGTTATGTTTTACTCATTGTTTTTATAGTCGTTGCAGTAAAATCCTTTTTTAATGTCGATAAAGTCTTTTACTTTAAGGTCCCACCAATCAAACAGTTATTGCTGAATATCGTTTATTTGTGTGTGATTTGTTTTTTCGCAGCTCGCATTACTTTAGCATTTATGGGATCTACACATCCCAAATCTTCCGTTGAAATGGAATTTCCCCTTAAAGGAAAAAAATTTTACGTGATCCATGGGGGATCTAATCCCATCATTAATCACCATTTTTCTGTTTCTGCGCAAAAATATGCACTGGACATCACGAGACTGAACTCCTACGGCTTTAGAGCAAGTACCCTTTTCCCAAGCCAATTAAAAGATTTTTTCATCTATGAGACTATAGTTTATAGTCCTTGCGACGGAATCGTTGTAGATGCAGTTGATGAACATGAAGATTTAGCTCCTAGAGAAAT
The DNA here is from genome assembly GCA_965233865.1 of Candidatus Neptunichlamydia sp. Taxonomy (GTDB): domain Bacteria; phylum Chlamydiota; class Chlamydiia; order Chlamydiales; family Simkaniaceae; genus Neptunichlamydia. Next base: position 1,513,023 of record OZ247587.1, on the reverse strand, counting down.
GGACCCCTCTCATCCAGCAGGAAATTACTTGGCTATCAAGAAAAAAGATTCTGAGGTGGTTGTGATTTTGGCTCACCTAATGAAAGGCACTCTGGTAGTTAAAAAAGGAGAAACGATCCAACAGGGGCAGCCGATTGCTAAGGTGGGTAATTCGGGAAATACAACGGAGCCCCACTTGCATATCCATGCGACTCTCCAAGAAGAAGGAGAAGACCTTCTGTTTACGGGGTCAGGTGTTCCTATTACGTTTAAGAAGAGATTTCTTGTCAGGAACGATAAGCTTTGATGCTAATCCTCAAAATGCTTCTTCCATTTTTCAGGAAGAGTTGGACAAGATTGCTTCGGTTTTTTGAAGAGTCGGCGCCGGATTTTCGCAATGAAATCATAGACTCTATTTGAAATGAATAAAGGGATCCCGCTCAGAATAAAACCAATAGATTTCCATGGCTGAGTGAGTACACTTAACACCTTGATCACAGCTTCAGACTTAAAAAGCAATTTTCCACTGGCTTCATCATATACTACAATGCTATCAGGGAAAGGGTGTCTAGGAAAATTCTTTTCTATTTTCCTAAAGGTTGCTCCTTCTAGAGGTGAAAAATAAAGGGGGTTTTGAGGTGTCATTCTGGATAAGGAAAAGCGTACAAAACGATGACATAGCCCACAAGTTCCGTCATAAAATATTCTGAGTTTTTCTTGGTTTCTCTTCACTAAAGCTTGTCCACTCAATGAATCATACTCACACAATACAAAAGAGCTGGGTAAGTTGCTAGAAATGCGAAGAAAAAACTGTTTAGCCCCATAAAAAAGGCATTAAAGAAATGAAATGAAGCGCCTATGATTAAGAACAACCCTGCATATTGGGGAGGAAATAAGAGGACGGTAAAAAAGAGCGCTTCAAACAGAAATACGGACCAGCTGGCTGCAATAGCAACTACGTCACTTTTTTGTATCAACTGGTAAAACCCTCCATGTCCATAGGTTCTCGTGCTAAAAATGACATTTAATGCATAAGGCTTGCGCCAAATGGGAGAAAAAAGCTTTGTGATCCCTGAAATGAAGTAGGCTATAATCAACTCAGCAACAACGAACCACAAACAGAGAGTTGATACCTGTGATTCCACTCCAAAAGCTGTACCTATAGACAAGGCAAATAGCAGGATAAGATTCATCTGATAGGCCCCATCTAAGCTGTAAGGGCTTCTAACAGCTATCAACACATTCAAAAAAAGCAATGCACCGAGAAGGAAAGGAGAAATGAGGTTTAAGAAAGCAAGCAAGAAGAGTAATCCCGACCCAACAATTCTCAAAAAAATAGTTGTTTTAAAACCTTTGTCATTCAATAGGATATCGAGAACTTTGGATAGAGGGCCTTTGGCCAACCATTTGAAGGAGAGGCGAGATACCTTCCAGCTTAGAAGCCCTTTTGAATGAAAAACTGACCACGCTTTTAGGTCTTCAAGGGCTGCAATACTCAGCCCAATCGATAGAATCAGTAAAATAGCTCTATAAGTTGTATGGATACCTATGTTCATTCTTTCACTATTGGGTGCATCTCTGAGGTGAAAACAACTTCGTGGTCATAGAGGCGAGAGTTCCCTAAAACCATAAACTGGATTTTTTCCGTACCTTGATCGTGGTATAGAGAGCTAAGGTAGTTAAGAATCAGTAGATATGGGACTGATGTGCAAATTTGCCCGCTATCTTTTACCTTCTTTGCAAAGGTGACCAGGTCTTGAACAACATCTAAAAAGCCTTTTAAAAAGCGTTTTTCTGGATTCCAAGCGAAAGCATACCAGGGTCTTTTTTCTGGAATCTTAAACACAGGAGCCCACTCATAGAGCTGATTATTTTCTCCTATCCTTCTAAATACAAGATGGTAGTCAAACATATTAGGAATAGGAGCAAAAAAACTCCAAGTAGGAATGAATAGCATAAATGTAGGGAATCGGTTCCAAATAAAATCGAAACGTTTGATCTCCCTCAGTAAGCTAAGTAGCGCAACAAGAATTAAGAGAAACGCAAAAATTGCGAAGGGCACACTCAAGTTAAATTACTCTATTTCAACCTTTTATAAACAGCTATTTCTGAGAGACAGGAGATCGTTTACATTTAACCCTTTGGTATTTGCATCCATTAGATTGACTTGTTCTTTCGGCTTAGGCTTATTCCCTTTCGCATTGAGGGCAGCTGCTGCTGTAATGGCAGCGGCAGCTGCGGTCACCATTGCTGTTGCTGCTACAGCAGCAGACATATTAATATGGCCAGGACGATCTCTAAAAAACGTTACCAATTCTTCTCCATTTGCAACCTGTTCAATCGAAAGATCGGGTTTTTTATTATGACCAAGAGAAAGCTTTCCCTCAGATTTTTTTGATTGAATTTGATGTTCGATTGATTCTAACAAAGTGGTTAGGGTTGACTCTTCTTCAATACCTTCTAATTCCATGCTCATCGCTTACCTCCTTAAGGTTAATCGCGAGTTTCTCTCTGTTTTGAAGTCAAGTTTATAGAATGTGTAAAGATTGAGGTCAAGTAGAATTTTCATTACCTTTACTTAATGGAAGTTGTGAGGGTTAAATCCACGGTATAACAAGGTCTTTTTGCTTTTATCTTATCATCAATTTGAAGTGCAAAAAAATCTTTCTTGCAAATTGTGCTCTAGCAGCAACCATTCTAAGAGCAAAAAAGATCTTCTTTACAACTTAGGAAAGTTGGACAGGGGTTGGACAAAATTAGTTTTCTAAAAATCAGTCTTCTGAGAGACTTAACACAACTCTTTAATAATAAGAATGCTCGGGGCGGGACTCGAACCCGCACGGCCGTGAAGCCAAGGGATTTTAAGTCCCTTGTGTCTACCAATTCCACCACCCGAGCATAGATGCCACGACGATTAGATCACGGCATTGTACTCATTAGAATGTTTAGAATCAAGACTCGTCGTTTTCGTGGACGTGTGCTTCCTCGTTGATATCAACGACTTTTTTCTCAAGCTGCTCTGCTTTGGGCCGTTTTGCAAGCTCTTCTTCAGCAGCCTTTTCACCTTCTTTGATGTCTTCAGGAACAAGTGCTCCTTGTTCAACAAGATAGTTTTTATAACGATCAATTTGATCTGAAATGAGGCTTGTAGGAGGAGGAAGAAGAGTACGGCGAGGTGCAGGTGTGTCTCCTTTTTCAGTTGGCATGTTCACTGCATTATCTTCTATAGCTACGACTATTTCTTCTTTTGAAGGGCGTTTTTTGCGGGTTCTTTTCTTCTCGCGCTTAGGCTCATCCTTTGGAGTTTCTTCTTTCTTCTTTTCAGCTTTAGGAGCAACTTTTTTACCACCACCAATCTTTATCGATTTTTCGATTTGAGGTTTCTTAAGAACGGTGCGCGTTTCTCTAGCTTCAACAACTTCATATTCGGTCATTGGAAGGAGAAATTCTTTGGGTTTTTCTAAAGAGCGAAAAAAGTAACAGTTTCCAAAGGCAACCACTTCAACGGCTCCAACGGAATATTCTTCATCTGAGTTTCCGCTGCTAGCGCGGATGACAAGTTTAAAACCCTCTTTAGGGGTAATGATTGTTTCTACTAGGGGTTCTCGTGTAAAATCCACTAATCTGTTCCATGTTAAAGGTTATTCTTTTGTATCTATGTAGCGGATCAAGTCAAGCAAACGGCAAGAATATCCAATTTCATTATCATACCAGGAGATCAGTTTGAAAAAGTTATCATTTAGGGCAATCCCAGCATTAGCATCGAATATAGACGAATGAGTGTCTCCAATAAAATCAGAGGAGACGACGTCTTCTTCGGTATAACAAAGTATTCCATTTAAATTTGAATTTGCTTCTGACTTCATCTTGGCACACAGTGTATCATAATTGGTCGATTTCGTCAGCTTAACTGTTAAATCAACAACAGAGACGTCGGCAACAGGAACGCGAAATGCCATTCCTGTGAGTTTTCCCTTAACCTCAGGGAGACATAAAGCAACAGCTTTAGCAGCTCCTGTAGAAGCAGGGATAATGTTTAAGGAAGCGCTGCGCCCTCCTCTTAAGTCTTTCTTTGAAGGTGCGTCATGCACTGGCTGCGTTGCCGTCATCGCATGAATAGTTGTCATAAGCCCTTCTTCGATACCAAAGTGATTTAAAAGAACTTTTGTAATCGGTGCCAAACAGTTTGTCGTACAAGAGGCATTAGAAACGATTGTATCTGTCCCAGGATTGTACTTTTCATTGTTGACTCCCATAACAAAGGTAGGGACATCCCCTTTTGCAGGAGCAGAAATAATGACACGCTGAGCTCCAGCCTGCAGGTGCATTGCAGCATCCTCTCTTTCTGTAAAAAGCCCTGTTGATTCAATGACATAGTCAACATTAAGATCTTTCCATGGAATTTTTGTCGGATCTTTTTCAGCAAGCACATGAACAGTATGGGAGTCATCAATGATAAAAGCCTCGTCATTTGCTGCAACCGAATGAAGAAAACGTCCATGAACTGAATCATATTTTAAAAGGTAGGCAAGATTAGGAGCAGGCACAAGATCGTTAATCGCGACAATCTCAATATCATCATACTTTTCAAAAGCAAGCCTTAAGACAGACCGGCCAATTCTGCCGAACCCATTGATTCCTACACGAATACCCATCTGAATACCTCAATTAAATTTTGTCTTGATGATATCGTATCAGAAGGAAAAGAGCAATCTTTACTATAGCTAAAATATTTCGTTTTAGTTATGCTTTTTTGAATGACGTATTCATTAGATTTTAGAAAAAAGGTACTGTTGATCCGAAGCACAGAAAATTTAAGTTTTTCCAAGACAGCAAAACGTTTTGGTGTAAGTGTAAATAGCATATTTCTTTGGTCTAAGAGGCTAGAGGCAAAGCGCACTAAAAATAGACCTGCAATAAAGATTGAAAGAGATCGCTTGATGGAGCGATATCAAAAAATACCCTGATGCCTTCAACTATGAACGAGCATATCGTCTCAATGTAAGCCCTTCAGGTGTTCGTTGTGCCATGAAGCGGCTAAGAATTAGCTATAAAAAAAACACTTAACCATCCCAAGGCTTGTAAAAAGAAGAGATCTCTCTTCAGAGAAAAGATTTCAAGGTATGAATGCTTGGGAAAACCGATTGTATACATCGATGAAAGTGGGTTTGCCCATGATATGCCCCGAACGCATGGTTGCTCAAAAATAGGGGCGTTACTTGGAACAAACCTTCTTACTCTTGCACTGTTTGATTGTAATATTAATACAGATGCCTTTAGCAGTTGGGCAGAGCAAGACTTGATGCCGAAACTTCCTTCTGAAAGCGTTTTGGTTATGGATAATGCATCGTTTCATAAAAGCAAATCTATGCAAGAAAAGATCGAAGCTGCAGGCCACATCTTGGAATATTCCCCCCCATATTCCCCAGATTTAAATCCTATTGAGCATAAATGGGCACAAGCAAAATCTAAACGAAGAAAATATCAATGTGGAATAGATGAACTTTTTAAAGAATATTGCCTATAACTAAATTATATCAACTTAGCTATAAGAGTCCATTTAAGTCAAATAGCCAACTTATTCTTAGGCTATGCCCTAAGTTATTTGGTCAATCAAAGGAGTCTCATGACATGAAGAAATAAACTATTCCACAACAGATCTTGTGAATTGTCAGTTTTCGTTGTAAAAAATAATTTAAAAAAGGGGGCTTTTTTACCTATTGACAACTTGTAGATTCAAAATTGAATTCACGTTAAGATAAGGGAGCAAAGCTCTAGCAGTTTTAGATGCAAAATGTTTCTGAAGAGTACCTAAAACAGAAGAAGAGTACCCAAGGGGGTACTCTCTATTATTGGACATACTCAATTAAGCAAAGAGCACAGCCATCACCCTGACGATTTTCCTTACGAATAATCCGAGTGTAACCACCTTCGCGAGAAACAAAGCGCGTTGAAAGCTCATCAAAAAGCTTCCCCATGACTTTGCGGTCTGTATTGTACGAAGAAATATTACCCTTCTTTACATCACGTCTATCCTTAGAAGAAAGCGGATTAAAGGTAATCATCATTTTTGCAAGCGCTGCTCTGCGAGAAGCAAGAGTATTCTTCTTCGCTAAAGTAATCAAACGATCTGCGTGCCGACGAAGTTCCTTTGCTTTAGGAACCGTCGTCTCGATGCGTTCATGTTCTACTAAGGCTTTCAGCATATTCGCTATCATGCAACGGCGATGAGGAGCGTTGCGGTTAAGTTTTACTGTGCGTTTCTGGTGTCTCATGTTGATTCCTGTCCTGATTTTTCTTGCAAATACTCGTCAATGATCTGTCTTACATTATCACGGGTAATTCCGTAACGAGCAAGATCCATACCAAGGTGGAGTCCCATATCTTCGAGTTTAGCTTTAATTTCGTTAAGAGACTTCTTACCGAAGTTTCTAAATTTAAGCATCTCTGGCTCAGGCATAATTACAAGCTCAGCAATCGTATCAATATTAGCTTGAACGAGGCAATTAGTAGAGCGGACAGAAAGCTCGATCTCATTAATACGAAGAGCCAATTTCGCAAGAAGTTCATCACGATCCGTATCAGATTCTAACTCATCGTCATCGTATGAAAGTTCTTGAAATTTCAATGTGTCAAACACTCCAAGGTGAAGAACACCAATCTGCGTAGCAAATGTAAGTGCTTCTTGTGGAGTTACTCTTCCATCAGTTGTCACATCAAGAATCAGTCTATCGTAATCAGTATCTTGTCCAACCCTAGTGTTTTCCACAAAGTAATTCACAAGGCGTACTGGAGAAAAAGCCGAGTCGATAACGATCTCATCAACCACTTTGTCCTGAATATCATGTCTTTCAGAAGGGACGTAGCCTCTTCCAATAGAAATTTTTAAATCGACACGCTTTTTCATCGGCTGAGTCACAGTGAAGAGATGATGGTCCGGATTGACAATCTCAAAGTCAGACTCTCCCATTACGTCCTTAAAGGTCACTGCAATCTGTCCTCCATTGCTATCAAGCATATCTTGCGTAATATCAATCGTCTTAGAGATCAGTTTTTGTCCACGCGTGTCTCTGTTTTCCTCAAGAGGAAGTTTTCTAAGAAGAGTCCCTTTAAAGTTGAGGACGATGTGAGTCATGTCTTCAATGATTCCTTCAACGGCTGTGTATTCATGTGGCACCCCTTCGATTTTTACAGATATAAGGGCGGGCGCCTCAAGAGCCGTAAGCATGATCCTTCTTAAAGCATTTCCAACCGTATGACCAAAGCCGCGCTCAAACGCCTCAGCGATAATGCGAGCATAGGTATCGGTCTTGCTGGCTTCTTCAATTTTGATGTTCGTTGGCAGCTCAAACTTGCCATACTTTACTGTCATACTCTTAATTCTCCTTATACGCGACGTCTTTTTCTAGGACGGCATCCATTGTGAGGGATTGGTGTTTTGTCTTTAATCATAGTAATGATAAGTCCAGCACTCTGAAGCCCGCGGACAGCAGACTCACGTCCAGATCCAGGACCTTTAAGGCAGACTTCAACTTCTTTCATTCCATGATTCATAGCTATCTTTCCTGCATCTTGTGCTGCAACTGAAGCAGCAAATGCAGAAGATTTTCTCGATCCGGTAAAGTTTGTTTTTCCAGCACTTGCCCAAGAAATGACATTTCCGGAAGGATCAGTAATTGAAACAATCGTGTTATTGAATGTCGCTTTCACATGAGCAATTCCACTTGGAACAGTCCTTGTGATCCTCTTCTTGGTTCTTGTGTTGCCTTTTTTAACAGCTTTATCTTGTTTAGCCAATTTAATTACTCCTATTTCTCTAAAGCCCGCTTATACGGCTTTTTTCTTTCCAGCTACGGTTTTCTTTTTCCCCTTACGAGTACGGGCATTACATCTAGTTCTTTGGCCGCGAGTTGGCAGTCCTGAGCGGTGTCTCATTCCACGGTAAGAATTGATACTAATTAAGCGCTTGATATTATTTTGAACTTGCCTTCTTAGGTCTCCCTCAACAACATACTCAGATGTCAGAATTGCATTAAGCTTTGAAACATCTTCATCAGTTAGGTTGTGAGCACGCATACCCGGATCAAGACCTAATTTCTGTATCACTTCTTCAGCTTTAGCTGGTCCAATTCCGTAGATATATGTGAGGCTAATCACTAAGCGCTTGTTACCAGGAATGTCGATTCCAATCACACGGGGCATAAGTTAAAATCCTTCTTTAATTCTTTAAATATGGACAAGATGTTAGCAGAACTCGATAAAAAATTCAATGCTTTACATCCGGCCCGTAACTCGTCCCTTTTTCATAAAGCCATCATAGCGCTTCATAAGAAGATGAGACTCAATCTGCTTAGTCGTATCCAGGATCACCCCTACTAGGATAAGTAGCGAGGTTCCTCCAAAGAAGTGGCTAATCGAAGCATCTACACCTAAAATTTTACCTACTAAAGTTGGTAAAATTGCAATAAGCGCTAAGAATACGGCCCCAGCAAGAGTAATTCGATTCATTGTCGATTCTAAATATTCTTGCGTAGGTCGCCCTTGGCGGATCCCTGGGATAAAGGCTCCGTTTTTCTTCATATCCGAAGCGATTTGCTCCGGATGAAACTGTGTTGCCGTCCAAAAGTATGTGAAAAAGAGAATGAGGATGACAAATAACATTGTATATACCCAACTTCCAGGAGAGAGCATGTTCACCACGTTGGAGAGCCATGATCCCTTACTTAAAAATTGAGCAATAGTTGCAGGAAACATCAAAAGAGATGAAGCAAAAATTACCGGTATTACACCTGCATAGTTAATTTTCAAGGGAATGTGAGAGCTACCACCCTGAGTTTCGCGTCTACCCACAACCCTTCTTGCATATTGCAAAGGAATTTTACGCATTCCTTGAATGATCAAAATGGTTCCCAAAATGATCGCAACAAAGACTATTCCCAAAATCACAATCGAGGAAAAAGTCATTTGACCCGGTTCCTGAGAATCCAGGTTCAGCTGTCGAACAATTGTTCCTAGAGTCCTTGGCAAAGATGAAAGGATTCCGACCGAGATGATTAAGCTTATTCCATTTCCAATACCTCTATCCGTGATCTGTTCACCAATCCACATTAAGAAGAGAGTCCCAGTACTCATCGCTGCCATTACAACCAAGAAAAAAAGCCACGGGAAACCAAAGATTTGAGAAGCAATCAACTGAGGAACAATAATTCCAGGATGCGACATATTCAGGCTAAGCGCATACTTCGCTAAAAGGGCGGATTGAAAAAGGGCTAGTACAATCGTCATCAAACGAATTCCTTTTCCCATTTTCTTCTTGCCTGCATCTCCATTTTCCCGAATTTCTCTTTGAAGAGAAGGAACAACAGCAACCAGTATCTGCATGATAATCGAGGCTGAAATATATGGCATTACCCCAAGAGCAATCACCGTCATTTGAGCAAATGCACCACCTGAAAAAATATCTACTAGCTGAAAGAGATTTTGACTCCCCCCTGTAAGTTGGCGAAAGACTTGAAAAACTTCGTCACCATTAATTCCAGGAACAGGAATATAAGCCCCAATACGACAAACAATGAGCATTAAAAGAGTAAATAAAATTTTACACTTTACTTCTTCTATCGAAAAAATCTTTTTTATCGTCTGGAGCATATAACCTAGATGCGTTTAAATTCGATTCCCTGCTTTTCTAGCTTGGTAATCGCGTTCTTAGAATATCGATTTGCTTCAATCACAACTTTTTTTGTGATTTCTCCACTTGCAAGGACTTTAAATCCTCCTCTCATTCGGCGCATTGGGAACCCCTTTTCCATAAGAGTCTTCTTACTAACGACTTCTCCATCTTCAAAGGCATCATTAATTCGACCTAGATTAATCTCAAACACTGGCACCTTAAACTGCGCATTGGAAAATCCTCGATGCGGAAGCTTTTGGTAAAGAGGTAGTTGCCCTCCTTCCTTTCCAGCACGAGTCTTATACCCTGAACGAGATTTAGCCCCTTTATGTCCACGGCCAGAGGTTTTACCTAACTTTGAACCAGGTCCTCGCCCTACACGCTTTCTTCGTTTAGGCTTCCGGTGTGTGTCTTGTAATTCTGATAGTTTCATACAGCTACCCCCCTTGCATCAAGTGTCGTTTGTCTATTTCTAAGGTCTGCAAGTGCCTGGAAGGTCGCACGTACCTGATTCAGTGGATTGCTAGAGCCAAGGCTTTTGGCCACAACATCTTTAATTCCACTTACCTCAAGAACCGCTCGGACTTTGGATCCTGCAATAATTCCAGTTCCTTCTTTTGCCGGCTTTAGGAGAACTCTAGCTCCATCCCAATCGGTAAGGATTTCGTGGGGAATCGTGGTTCCTTCGAGCTCAAAAGTAAGGATGTTCTTACGAGCAGCCTCTCCCCCTTTACGGATTGCATCAGCAACTTCATTTGCCTTTGCAAATCCTACTCCTACTCGTCCATTTCCATCGCCAACAATGACGAGGGCTGAAAAGCTAAATTTACGTCCCCCTTTAACCACTTTTGAACAGCGATTAATATAAAGGACTTTCTCTTCAAAGTCGGTATCGAAATCTTCTTCTCTTTTGCCTTTCATAGCCATGAATTATCCTAAAATTTTATTCCTTTTTCGCGAGCAGCATTGGCAAGCTCAGCGATGATCCCATGATATTTAAGTCGTCCACGATCAAAAACCATTTGATCGATATTTTTATCCTTAGCAAGCTCAGCAATCTTTTCACCTACAATTCGCGCAGTTTCCTTCGATTTTTTCTTCCCTTTAAGTTCTTTCACAAGGGTGCTATAACTTGCCAACGTAAGTCCATTTTCGTCATCAATCAGCTGCACACCAATGTGATTAATCGATTTAAAAACCGATAAGCGAGGACGTTCAGCAGTTCCTCGAAGCTTTTTTCTAACGCGCATACTACGCTTCTTACGGATAGTATTACGTTTTTCTAGATTTAGATGCATCTCTTACTTTCCTTTTGCTGACTTACCAGCTTTCTTACGAACATACTCATCAACGTATCGAATCCCTTTTCCCTTATAAGGCTCAGGGGGCCTCTTAGCGCGAACATCTGCTGCAAACTGCCCAACAAGCTGTTTGTCCACTCCTGTAACTTTGATGAGAACGCTTTTTTCAATGGCTATTTGAATTTCGGAAGGGATATCGACTTGAGTCGGATGAGAAAACCCAAGTTGCAAATCAAGGACGGTTCCCTTAACGGCTGCTCTATATCCAACACCAATTAAACTTAGTTGTTTTTCAAATCCTGTGCTGACCCCAATAATTGCATTATTGATCAAAGACCAGTGAAGGCCATACATAGGTTTTGGGAGACCGCTCTTCTCATCGTAATGAACTGAGAGCTGCCCTTCTTCAATTTTAACTGAGATTCCCTCAGGAACCCTTCGTTGAATAGTTCCCTTAGGGCCCTTCACTTCTACTTCGCCTTTGGAGATCTTAATTTCAACCCCTTTTAGAAGAAGAATGGGTGTTTTAGCTAATCGTGACATGTTACTTATTTCCTAATTTTACCAAACAAAACAGAGGAGCTCTCCACCTGCTTTCATTTCTCTTGCTTTTTCTCCATCCAGAACTCCAGAGGGTGTCGATAGAATTGCAATTCCAAGCCCACTGAAAACTCTAGGAATCTCTTGGTATCCTACGTAATATCGAAGACTCGGCTTTGACATCCTTTTAAGACCATGGATCACGCTATTTCTTGTATTTTTAATGTACTTAAGAAAGACACGAATCTGGCGCTTTTTCTCATTCACAAGAAAATTATTCACATAACCTTTGTCTTGAAGAACGGCAATGATGTTCTTGTTCAATTTGCTACATCTTACATCAACATACTTATGTTTTGCATCTTTAGCATTTCGAATTCTTGTAAGTAGATCTGCTACTGTATCGGTTACTGACATCTTATCCTCTAATTTTCACGCTTATATGGAAGGCCGAGCTGTGTAAGCAGCTCAAGGCATTCATCTTCTTTCTTTGCCGTTGTAACAAAGGTGATATTCATTCCTTGATCTCTTTTTACATTGTCGAGGTTAAGCTCTGGAAACATCTGTTGGTCAGATAATCCTAAAGAATAACTCCCTCTACCGTCACCCTTTTTGTTGAAACCACGAAAGTCACGAATACGGGGGCAGACAATGTTTGAAAAACGATCTAGAAATTCGTACATCCGTTTTCCCCTAATGGTAACCTTCAATCCAACTGCTTGCCCCTCACGAAGTTTGAAGTTCGCGACAGACTTTGTTGCTCGAGTTACGATAGGTTTCTGTCCTGAGATAAGCATAAGCTCTTTTACACAATCTTGAATAATGTTCTTATCTTTTACAGCCTCTGCTACTCCCATGCTAATAATAATTTTTTTTAGCTCAGGAATATTCATTGGGTTTTGATAAGAGAACTTCTTCTTCAAGGACTCTCTAACTTCTTCTTCGTATTTCTTCTTTAATCTAGACATTTTATGCCTTCACAGGTTTTTTAAGGGTTCGATGGCTAATTTCTTTTCCATTATCAAGATAAACGAGCTCTTTCGAGCCATCTTTGCCCATTTTCACATTCAATTTGATCTTTTTTCCATCGCCATCACATAGAGCAACGTTTGAGATGTGAATGGACTTTTCCAAACTCACTATCTCAGACTTCTGTCCTTGTTGACGTGCTTTCGTATGTCTTTTTCGGACATTGATTCCTTGAACGAGGATACGGTCTTCTTTCTTTGCAAGAACTTCACCTACTTTCCCCCGGTCGTTTCCATTGAGGACGAGGACTTTGTCCCCATTTTTGATCCATTTCTGTTTCATTTCTAATGTTCCTCTTTAAATCACTTCGGGTGCAAGTGAACTAATTTTGATAAATCCTTTATCTCGTACTTCTCTAGCAATAGGTCCAAATATTCGCGTACCCTTCGGGTTTTGCTTGTCGTCAACAAGGACACAGCTGTTATCATAAAACCTGATCATTGTTCCATCCTTGCGGCGGATATAGCTCTTTGTTCTAACGATTACTGCCTTAATAACATCACCCTTCTTGACACTTCCTTTTGGATCTACCTCTTTTACTGAGCAAACGATTGTATCGCCCACATGGGCATACCGCCTTCTGGTTCCACGTAGAACCTTAAAGCACTTCACCCTCTTGGCTCCGCTGTTATCTGCTACTTCTAATTCTGTTTCTTGTTGAATCATCGTTTCTCACTACTTACATTTTTTTTATGAAAGGACGTCCACTACAATCCAGCGCTTAAGTTTCGAAAAAGGGCGGGTCTCTTGAATCCTTACCCTTTGACCAGCCTTAAGGTCGCTTTTTTCATTGTGCGCGTAGTATTTTTTACTTCTTTTTACTACTTTTTTGTAACGTGGATGAGCAATTATTCTCTCTACATTAACCGTTACAGTCTTATTCATCTTTGCTGAGACAATAACCCCTTCTCGTACTTTCTTTCTTCCTTGAGCTTCCATAATCTCTTACGCTGATCCTTGGTTCTTCTTTTGACGCAAAACAGTTAGGATTCGCGCTCGATCTTTTTTCTTACCTTTCAGTTCGTGAGGCTTCTCTAGTTTTCTCGACACGCGAAGTTCGTTGGTTAGCTCAAAAATATCTCTACAAATATCCTCATACTGACCTTTAAGCTCTTCAACTGATTGGTTGATAATTTCCTTTACCTTTAACACTTTCGCCTCCTTATACCCTTTCCACCCTCTCTACAAAGCGTGTGCGATACGGAAGTTTCGCTGCTGCTTTGAGAAGAGCTTTCTTTGCTTCGTCCTTTGAGACGTTCGCAACTTCAAATAAAATTCGTCCTGGTCGGGCAACAGCAACCCAGTGGTCTGTTCCTCCTTTTCCTTTACCCATACGGGTTTCGGCAGGCTTCTTAGTAATCGGCTTATCAGGAAAAATACGAATCCATACTTTTCCTCTTCGACTAAAATAGCGGGTAATTGCAACCCGGCATGATTCAATCTGCTGATTAGTGATGCGTCCGCGATCAAGAATTTGCATTCCGAAATCACCGAACTCAACAAACTGTCCACCCTTAGTGGTTCCGCTCATCGAGCCTTTCTGTTGTTTTCGAAATTTTGGGCGTCCCGGTATCAGTGCCATTGCGATATTCTCCTAATTCCTTATGTGTGGTCTTCGCCTTTATTAATCCAAACTTTGACCCCTGTTGAGCCATATGTCGTTTCAGCTCGCGCTGTTGCATACTGGATATTAGCTCTCATTGTATGAAGAGGAATGCGTCCCTCTTTATACCACTCAGTTCTAGCAATTTCTGCCCCGCCAATCCGTCCAGAAACCTGAACTTTAATTCCAGCCGCTCCAGCATCCATTGTTGCTTGAATCGCTTTCTTTAGTACTCGTCTAAAAGCAACGCGCCTTTCTAACTGTTTTGCAATCCCTTCTGCTACTAGCTTAGCATCTAAATCAGGACGCTTAATTTCCGCAACTTCAATCCAGATATCTTTGCCGGTTAACTTCTTCAGGTCTTGCTTGATCGTTTCAATTTCAGCCCCTTTCTTTCCAATCACAAGACCAGGTCTCGCAGTGTGGAGGGTAACTTCAATTTTTTCGCTCATTCGCTTGATGACAATCTCAGCTGTACCAACACAACAAGGTTTCTTCATAAGAAAATTACGAATTTCCCCATCTTCAAATAGGTGCTTTCCAAATTCTTGCTTGTTGGCATACCATACGGATTTCCAGTTTTTATTAAGAGCGAGTCTAAATCCTGTCGGCGATGTTTTTTGTCCCATGTTTCCTCGTTAATTTTCCGTTCCAACGATGACCGTAAAATGGCTCATCCGTTTCAAGATAGGCACACGCCCACCTCGACTCTTCGATTTTGCCCGCTTCATTACAGGGCCAACATCGATGCGCACTTCTTTTACTTTAAGATCACGCCGCTGAACACTATGAAGTGTTTCTGCATTCGCAATGGCACTATCAAGGGTCTTTTTTAGGAGACGTCCCCCTTTCAAATTCGAATAAAGGAGTTGAATGAGAGCCTCCTCACAGGCCTTTCCTCGAATCAATCCAGCTGCAAGTCGTGCTTTCCTTGGGCTAATTCGGACGTATTTCGTTTTGGCTATAGCTTCTCGCATTGTCATATCCTTTACTTCTTAACCGGATGGCCTTTAAAGAGCCGAGTAGGAGAGAATTCTCCCAGTCGGTGACCGACCATATTCTCAGACACAAAGACTGAGATAAATTTCTTACCATTATGAACCTCGATCGTATGTCCAATCATTTCAGGAATAATCATCGATCGTCTAGACCATGTTTTAATCGGGTTTTTTGACCCTTCATCATTTTGTTTCAGGACCTTTTTTACTAGGTGGTGATCCACAAAAGGACCTTTTTTTAAGCTTCTACCCATTATTTCTTCCTTCGGTCTTTCACGATCAGCTTCTTCGATTTTTTCTTCGATCGGGTGCGGAATCCCTTAGTCTGCATTCCCCATGGAGTTTGTGGAATATATCCATTGTGACGCCCTTCTCCACCACCATGTGGGTGATCGACAGGGTTCATTGCGGTCCCTCGAACTGTTGGGCGAATCCCTTTCCAGCGCGACCTACCAGCTTTTCCTTCAACACGAAGAGCATTTTCAGCATTGGAAACAA
This sequence comes from Candidatus Neptunichlamydia sp., assembly GCA_965233865.1. GTDB lineage: Bacteria > Chlamydiota > Chlamydiia > Chlamydiales > Simkaniaceae > Neptunichlamydia. The sequence goes on along the minus strand of OZ247587.1, from coordinate 1,497,405 downwards.
CACCAAATGTTGCGCGGCATGTTTCTCTTACCATCCGAACTTCGCCTGATGGCATTTTAAGGGTTGCATAGCCTCCACTACGTGCCATCAGCTGCGCTGATAGCCCCGCTGAGCGAACGAACTTTGCTCCACGCCCAGGATACAGCTCAATGTTATGGACTGTTGAACCAAGAGGCATACTCTTAAGTTCCATTGCACATCCGGTCTTAAACGGAGCTTTATCTCCAGACAGAAGAACATCTCCCTGTTTAATCCCTTCAGGGGCGATGATATAGCGCTTTTCTCCATCACGATAATTCAGTAGTGCGATATGAGCAGATCGATTGGGGTCATACTCTACTGAAGCAACCTTCGCTTCAATTCCATCTTTATCTCTTTTAAAGTCTATAAGCCGATAAAAACGCTTATGGCCCCCACCTTTATGACGACACGTGATGTGTCCATGGTGGTTTCTTCCATTAATACGCTTTTTCGGAACCATAAGAGACTTCGTCGGCTTAATGGTCGCTCGCTTCCCCTTGACTCTAGTCAGCTGACCGAAGCTAGGGAGAACTAACTTTCTCTGTCCGGGTGTTGTCGGTCGAAATTTCTTAACCATTGTTTCTCCTAAACTGCATCGTCAATTGTATCACCACTCTCGAGTGTGACGATTGCTTTTTTCACTGCAGCGCGAAAACCTTTGAACCCTCGAACACGGCGTTTCTTTGGTTTCATATTGATGGTATTCACACCTTTCACTTTTATCTTTTTATCCTTGTAGATCTCCTCAACTGCGCGAGAAATCTCATTCTTATTTGCGTTTTTATCAACGATAAAAACAACCTTGGGGCTTGTGCACTTGGCTACGCATTTGTTGCTAACCGAGTGCTGGAGTCCTCCAAGAACGGTCGTCTTTTCAGTGACGTGTCGTGATTTAATAACGTGGTAAGGGTTTCTCTCTTTCATCTACTCTCCCCCCATTGCGTTTAAGAGTTGTTTTTGAGCTGAATCAATAACAACCAGTTCTTGAGTTCTCATTAGATCGTACCCACTAACACTTGAAACTGGCATAAACCTTGCCCCTGGAATATTTCGCATGCTCAAGTAAAAATTGGTGCGTTCTCTCTGCGTCTCATTTCCTTCATCACAAAGGAAAAGAACTTTCTTTTTATTGAGACCAGCTGCATCTAAAAATTTACAAATCGACTTGGTCTTGGGCTCTTTTAAGCCGCTTAAATTAAGAAACCTGATCTGTCCATCCATCACCTTTTGAGCAAGAATATAGTGAATCGCTGCCCGTCTTTCTTTTCGGTTGATGCGGACATGTTGATCAAATTTTGGCTTTGGACCAAAAACAACAGCTCCTTTACGGTACTGGGAAGTTTTTGTACACCCTTGGCGAGCTTTTCCCGTTCCTTTCTGGGGATGAGGCTTGGCATTAGAAAGAGCAATTTCAGATCGCCCCTTCGTATTGGCGCTCCACTGGCGCGCATTCTTCCGCACAGCAACGATATAATCTTTTATCAGTTGCGGATTGACAGAAACCTGAAGAAGGCCTTCTTCAACAGAAACCTCTTCAATCTCTTTTCCTTGTAAATCGTATTTTTTCAGCTTCGGCACAGTCTATTCCTATTTTTTTGCAGGTGTTTTCTTTACCGATTTCCGGATATAAAGAAGACTGTTCTTTGCTCCTGGAACAGCTCCTTTGACTAAAATAATTTGTTTTTCAGCATCAATGCGGACCACTTTGAGGTTTTCGGTAGTAACCTTCTGCGATCCCATTTGACCAGCTTTCTTAACTCCTGGCAAACTACGGCCGGGTGTACTTCTCATTCCTGTCGATCCTGCACTACGGTGAAAGCCTGATCCGTGAGAAGCTGGTCCTCCAGCAAAATTATGACGTTTGATAACCCCTTGAAATCCCTTTCCCTTAGAGGTGCCACACACGTCCACAAACTCAACATCAGCAAAGTAATCAACTCCAACTTCCTGACCTAATTCATACTCTTCAGCATTATTAATTCGGGATTCTAGCAGATGACGTCTAGGCTCCGCTTTAGCACGTGCAAAGTGACCAATAAGAGGCTTTGAGACATTCTTCTTTTTGGACTCGGGAACCTTTACAGCTCCAAGTTGAACTGCAGAATAACCATCCTTTTCTTGACTCTTCACTTGGACGATTACATTGGGCTCGGCGGTAATGAGCGTGCAGACTATAAGGTTGCCCTTTTCATCATACACACGGGTCATCCCCCTCTTTTTGCCCATCAGCTTTAGTGACATATTTATTTCCTTTTCTCGAATTTCGATTCGATCTTGTTTACACTATTGAGCAACAGCGGAGTCATCTAAAATGAGACCACGCTATTTATGGCTAAAGCGAAAAGGTTATCAAAAGGATCTATTTTGTACAATCAAAATTTCCAACTTCTTGGATTTTTTCAGTATTAAAGAAATTCTGTATTGAAGGATCAACGCAATCTTTGGTTGAATATGCAATGACGACCAGCACTAAGAACAGGGCAATTAAAGATATTAAGAGACCCCATTCTTGACTCTGAAGCCGCGCCCTCATCGGTATATCTGTCCATCTGGAAAGTGTGGTGACATGATTCGAAAAAAAAGTCTTACCTCTGAATCCTTGTCGTATCCCATTGAAATGAGACCAAAGGAAACGCTTGTAAAATGTAGCATTCTAAGAAAAGGGGAAGGATACGGAACCCCCTTAATATGGGTTATAAAACTCATTGTCACCCACCCAAGAAATGCTGAATGGGAAATTAGACTCATTTTTAGGTACTTGTATTCTGTTTTTTTTATAATACCTGGGGTGAGCCTCCTCAACCTTTGACATTTGATAAATGCTGCACTTTCTTTTCTTACTGCATACTCATAGAGAACCATCCGAGCGAAATACCCTATTCCCTGAAGAGATTTCGTTCTTCTCTTTGTAATGTTGACGAACTTCTTCTCACAAAGCAAAATGAAGATCTCTAAAGCATTGGCAAAAGTAGAGAGTATTTGATAGCGAAGCTCAAGAGAGCTTTTGAATGCCCCTCCTTTTTCTATCACTTTTTGAATCCTCTGTATTTCTATATATAAATAGGGAATACGCATGAACTCAACAAAGTAATCCATAAGAAAAAGCAGAGAAATCGCCCCCTCTGCAAGATCTTTATCAGGGTAATGTGACGAAGACAGATAGGTTTGGTGAAATAGCTCTCTTGATAGTCCAGGAGGAAGCGGCGGGGTAATTGCAGTATACATTTATTATTTTAACCTCTGGGCTAAAAAAACCTTCCGATTTGGAAGGGTTTTTTCTTTAATTATTCTTACTCTGCAGGAGCGCTAATAAATATATTAATCGCTGCCAAGGCAGTACTGCTTACCTTTACGAAGTTGTAAACCCCTGGCTTGAAGTTCTTGTTTACATCAGGAACAATAATTTTATCACTAAATGCAGAGGCCAACCCTCCCATTCCATTGAGGAAAAGAGATCCTGTGCTGCCCAGAACAATCAGAGTTCTCTGAATAAGAGGCTTCTTGTCCCCCTTACCCTCCTTAATCTCACAGAAGAATACTTCTTCTGAAATCGCCATGATCGCTCCGATAGAGCTAAATCCATTTTTCAAATACCCAAGCCCCTTGACTCGACCTGATAAGTAAACAACGCCCTCAAAAGCTCCAATAAACTTAAGCGCTGCAAAAGTATCAGCAAAAAGCTTGACGATAGCAAAAACAGTTTTCCAAATGTTACGCGAACTGCGTTCTTTTATGACATCCCCAACCTTATCGATCAAACCACCAGTTCGCTCAGAAATTTTGGGCACATAGAGAAAGCTATCAAATGACTTTGCAAACTTCCCTAATGACCCAATGTCTATTCCTGCTAAAACATCATATCCGAAGTCCGTAAGAGTTGTCGCCGTCCCTTCAACCAATCGGATAAACTCGCGAGATTCCGGAAAACTTTTGATCGCATATTTAGCCCACCAAGTCCCAGCCTTCCCTGTCCATTTGTTTTTATTGGCACCCACGTCCACTTGTTGAACACCCGAAATCCCAATCAACCCAATAAGCAGCCCATTAGAAATATCATCTGAATTTTCTAATATCTTTCCCATGTAAGGGTTCTTCATGACGCGACCCACAAATCCGCTAGGTTCAGCTTTAGATAGAATGGAAAGAAGTGCAATCACCTTCGCGCATATACCAATCACCCTACTCGCTTGACTATAGGATAAATCTTTTATATAGGCATTATCAAATTCTGCTTTAGTTGGGTCTTTTAAGTCAGAATGACATAAACTTTTATATAGATTGTCTTCTGCATAGTCCTTTTTGCGTGATTGAACGTCATAAAAGTCGATTCCTAAACCAGCTAAGCCTGCAGCGGCGCCGCAAGTTTTCATCATTGAGCTTGGTTCTGCTTTAAGAGCTCCTACTGATTTCAATCCTGCATGCACCGCAATATAAGCGGAAAACATTTTTAAAAGCGTAGCAAGCGAGCGATAGGCAGCCCATGTGTAACGATTGCCGTTAAGGGTCATCTCAGCGTTTGGACGGTGGATCCACCTCTCCTCCTTTTCATTCCACTCTCCTTTTCGAATAGCTTTTAGCTGTCGACCACTATTAGCTGTCGCTATATCGCTCCCCAAAACAAAGAAAGAGCTTGAGATTTTTGCAAAATCTCCAAAAGCCCAAAATGAGTTGAATTGGGCGTTCATTTTTGATAGATAAGGGTGGTTTTCAGCAGACTTCCCCAAAAGAGGAAGAACAACGCGTCCAGCCCAATAGGTTACGCAACTTCCAATTAGAAGAGTGTTTTGCCAGGTATTCATAAAATCAAGTGCCGCACGAGATTGTGAGGCTAGTGGAAATGAAGTTTCAGTTACCATAATTCGTTACCTATCGTTTTTATTGCTTTAATCGAGGGGACATTATAGAAGAATATTAAAAAAGTGTAAAGGTAAATAAATATTTTAATTTAAGGGCCCGTTTAAGAATAAGTTGACTACTTGAATGAAGCAAGGTGCAGCCAGTTTAAACAGTCAACTGATTCTTAAACGGGTCTTAAGGACGGAGCTCTTTGAAATCCTCTAATAAACTCAGAGATAGTAAGGCGCTTTTTTCCCTCTAACTGGAGGTCTAGAAGGGATAGGTTGCCAGCGCCGCAAGAGACTACCCATTGATCTTTTTGATATTGAGGAGCCTCAACCGTTGGAGTAGTGCCAAATATCTTAAGCCTCTTGGGTTTTCCATTAACCACTACATTGCACCAAGCTCCAGGCTTAGGGCTAAAGGCTCGTATTTGATTATGAATTGTCTCGGCACTTTGATTCCAGTCAATCTCTGCCATTGTTGCATCAATTTTTTGAACGTAGGTCGCAAGAGTTGGATCCTGCGGCGTTTTACGCTCATCATGGTAAGCATAGTTTTGAATCACTTTGAGCAGAGTTTCTGCCCCAAGTGGTATCAACACTCTTTCAAGTTGCTCGCAATCCATGTCCAAAGGAATAGATACTTTCTCTTGAGCAAGAAGGTCCCCAGCATCCATTTTTAATGCCATTTCAATCACGGAAACACCTGTTTCTTTGGCACCATCTAATAACACAAAACGGATGGGTGCTGGCCCCCGGTATTTAGGCAAAAGAGAGGGGTGAAGGTTTATGCAACCATAGCGAGGAAGGTTCAAAATGTTTTGCTTAATAATCTCTCCGTAAGCAAAAACAACAAAGAGATCAGCACCAAAAAGGCGCAATTCTTCTTCAAAGGCCGACGTTGAGGCTTTATCAGGTTGATATAGGGGAATGTTAGGGAATTTTTCTAAAGCAAGCTCTTTTACAGCCGAAAAAACTGGCGTACCACTCCGACCCCGCGGCTTATCGCCTTTAGTGACGATAGCAAGAACTTCAACTCCATTTTTACTTAGAAAGTCTAGGACTTCTGCGGCAATGGGAGGGGTTCCAAAGTAAACGATTTTCACTTGAGTCACTTGCTAAGCTCCTGATCAGTCGATTCTTGAAGATTTTTTGCGCAGTTAGCTCTGCAATAAAAACTCACACCCCCTTTAGGGTAGGATGCTTGCATTACATGGGTAAATTTGTGAAAAAGATTAAAAAGAAATGATATAGAGCTTTGCAAGTGACTCACTCTTCTAAAAGATCTTTGATATCAAGGATTCCATTTCCATGTCCTACGGGTTGCAGGCCGATAAGCCCCCGCTTTGAGCTTTTGCAAAAGTCAATCCAGTGGTTAATCACAGGACTTTTTTCCACTTCGTTTTCAACGCGCTCAAGAGCTTCTCGCAGCTGAGCTCCAGAGCGGTAAGTGAGTTTGTAAGCTTTAGTGAGATTTTTTCGAAGCTCGAGATTAAAATCATGTCTTTTCAGCCCAATCAGGTTGAGCCCTGCAATGCGATAAGGAATTCCAGCGCCTAATGTATAAGGAGGAATATCATTAGTAATTCGACTAAGCCCCCCTACCATAGCGTAAGCTCCCACTCGAACAAACTGATGGATTGGGGTCATTCCCCCGATATTGGCATAGTCTTGAATCTCTACATGTCCAGCAAGCATTGCTCCATTTGCCATAATGACATGATTACCCACCTTGCAGTGGTGGGCAATATGACAGTAAGCCATAATCAAACAATGATTCCCAACCTCAACGGTTGAACCTTCATCGCATGAGGAATTGATGGTCACAAACTCGCGAATTTCGCAGTGCTTTCCAATATTGACATAGGTTACTTCCCCATGAAATTTCTTAGCCTGCGTTTTGGTCCCAATACTTGCAGAGGGATAAATTGTGCTTCCCTCTCCAATCGTTGTATGCCCATCGATGTAGGCGTGGGATTTAATTGTTACATTGTTGCCTAGAACCACATTCTTTTTAACAATTGCGTAAGGTTCTAAAGTAACATTTTCTCCGAGCTGAGCTCCTTCTTCGACAATCGCTGTAGGATGAATATTAGACATGAATGCGTTTCCTAAATCTGTTCAAAACTAGTGAGTGCAAATCCAATTTCTGCTTCGACAGCTAACTCCCCGGCAACTTTTGCTTTTGCTTGGATTTTCCCTCCCTTAGCACTTAAGTGCTGACCATGAACATACATAGTAATCACATCACCAGGCAGTGCAGGACGGCGAAACTTTGCTTTGGTCACGCTCAAAAGGACAGCTGTTTTCTCTTGAAACCCCTTTTGGTGGATAAGGATCCCTCCAGTCTGAGCCAAGGCTTCCAGGATCAAAACTCCTGGCATAATAGGAGCCTGAGGAAAGTGTCCTTGAAAAAATTCTTCGTTCATCGACACACACTTGATTGCTACAATGTCGTTAGCCTCTAAATCAAGCTCAGTAACTCGATCTACAAGCAGAAAGGGATACCTATGGGGAAGAATGTCGCGAATTTGTTTGATGTTAAGGATCGTTTTTGAAGTGGAGTCTTCAGTAGTCATCAATGGTTCTCCATAGTGAAATTACTCACAAGCTCTTTCGCAAATGATGTGTTAGAAAAATGACCCGATCGAATTGCAATGATGTGGGCAATAAAAGATTGTCCAACAAGGGAAAGGTCTCCAATAAGATCTAGGATCTTATGCCGCACCATTTCGTCTTTGTAGCGGACTCCTTCTGGATTCAAAATCGAATCTCCTTTAATAATCACGGCATTGTCAAGGCGTCCTCCTTTAATATTCCCCTTTTCAATCAGAGGGACAACTTCTTCATAAAGGGAAAAGGTTCGCGCAGGAGCAATTTCTTCTTTGTAAATTTCTTCGTTGATATGGACAGTAAAGAACTGTGATTTCAAAAGCTCACATGTTGGATAGTTCAGTGTATAGCTAATCCGGAATTCCTCGGAAGGAAGAGCGACAAGATGAACATCTCCCTTTGACCAGAAAACAGGAACTTCTAAGTGATGGATTTTTTTTGTTTTGCTCTGAGAAACAACTCCCGCTTTTTCAATTAGCTCAACAAAGGGAACTGCGCTTCCGTCGCAACTAGGGATTTCTGGTCCATCGATTTCGATAATAAGGTTGTCGATTTCATAGGCCTTAATTGCAGAAAGGATATGCTCCACAGTTTGAACTTGAAAATCCCCTGAACCTAATATGGTACAGCGCGGTGTTTCACACACGTATTCAACAGAGGCAGGAAGGGTTGGCTTGTCAGGGAGGTCCATTCTTTGAAATATAACCCCTGTCCCTTCGGGAGCAGGGCGAAGCTTGACTTCAGAACTCACTCCAGTAAAGAGGCCTGTTCCAGACAGGGAAACTGAATTTTTTAAGGTACGTTGATGTTTTCTTGACGTGGAATATTTATCGGAAGATGCCATGAAGAGTCCAGTTTAAACGTTTGAAAATAAGCAAAATTAATTCCCCTTAGCTTAAATCAAATTCCCGTTTTTCAGCAAGGGGATTCCTTAAAAAGATCAAGGAAACTAATGAGATCAAAACAATAAAGGCATCACCCCAGAAAGTATAAAGGGTTGGATAAGAATAAAGGTCAAGAGGAACAAATAGAGCTCCTTTCCCCAGCTCAAAACTCCCATCTCCATTCTCAAGCCGCGCAACCGTCCTTCCTAAGCTATCCACACCAGCTGTAATCCCTGTATTGCACGCTCGGAGGAGAGGAACCCCATTTTCTATGGATCGAATGCGCCCATGGATATAGTGTTCCTCAGGAAGACGAGAGTAAGGATACCACCCATCATTGGTCACGTTAACAAAGAGCTTTGCGCCCTTAATTCTCCCTTCCCGCATGATATGAGGGAAACACTCTTCATAACAAACCGATAGGCTCATGGGGTGATTTTGCCCAATCACCTTTGCCCCTTTTCCATGAGTAAAAAAGTTTGTAATGCCATAGCGCACCACCAAAGGTTTCAAAAAAGTAAACGGAAGATACTCTGCTAGAGGAAGAAGGACTCTTTTTTCATACCGAGTTACTTCTTTCTCTCCATGAGATGAAAAATGAAAGGCTGCATTATAGTGATCTTTTCCATCTTTGGAGTCTAACCCCATCACAAGCTCTGCCTGATAGTAGTCTGCGAGTGCCTGCGCCCAAAAGGAATTGCTTACATACCATTTTCCCTCCCGCTCTTCAGCAAAGGGCTCAACAAGAAGAGACGATAAATCTCCAAGTTCTTCTTCCATAAAAGGGGCCATATCTTTGAATGCATAGACTTTTGCATGCGATCCAAAAGGAAGCGCATATTCTGGAAGCACAATAAGATCCAACTGCTTATCACTGAGATTTTTTAAATAGGTAACGATCGAATACCATTGGAGGTAGGGATGTACAAAGCGGTCTTCTTTTCCATAGTAATAGTTTTTTTCATCGGGAAGTAGCGCTGTCTGAACAAGCGCCACGTGGTAAGGCTTTTTTCGATCCCTTTTCCCATGAAAATCTAGATGAATCGCTCCAAATAAATAGGGGAAGAGAAGAACAATTCCATAGGTCAAAAGGGCACGTTTGCTTCTTCTATAGTACAAGTTTACCCCAAGCAAATTGATCGCCATTACTAAAAATGAGAGGCCAAATATTCCAATAACTGACGCTAATTGAGATGAGATATTAAACCCTGTTAGAGATAGTCCAATCGGATTCCAGGCGAATCCACACAAAACAAAGAGACGGCTCCACTCTAATAGAGTCCAAAGCGCTGATATTCCCAAAATGCGCCGAAAGGAAACTGCCCCCTTTTTTGGGAGAAAGAGTGACAGTATTCCAAACTCTGCGCCAAGCCACAGAGCTAGCCCTCCATAGACAAAATAGATATAGGTTCCTTGATACGTTGGAGAAGCAAACCAAGAAAGCTGCACAAGTTGCACGGCAAAAAACCAAAGCGCAGAGATAATATAACGGATCTTCTTAGACCGAATACTCAATAGTGCAAGCCACATGAGAGATAACCCAAAACTACTTGCGATGACAGAAAGAATAGGGCTAATATGAGGTTGACCCCAAGCAAAAAGAGACCAACTGACAAGAAATAATAACGCCGTAATCATTTACTTGTCTGACAAGGTTGAGGCCCAACAAGGAGATAGAGAAGCGCTCCAATTAACGCTAAGTTTTTCAAAAACACTCCGAGTTCTTTGTGCAAATCAACGCCGATTTCAAACCAAAAAGCATGAAAAATAATCGTTGTTGGAACAAGAAATAGAAGGAGAAACAGAGCCCCCCATCTCACTTTAACCCCGAGTAGAAGAAAGCCTCCAGTAATTTCTAAAAAGGTGGCAATCCCTAAAAGGGTAGATGCACTCCCCACAAGAAACTCATGCGCTTCTTTACTAATAATAGCCCCCTCAAGATGCATGTACCAGTTCGAAAACGTCGTTGCAAGAGCATCGACGGCCCCTTGCCAATTCATGAGCTTTTCTGCTCCTGCAAAGAGAAAAATGAGACTTACAAGACCCCGTGCAATGTAAATCATTGGCTTTTTCATATCAGACATAATGGCACACTTCCCCATTTTGTTCCAAATTTCGCTTGCAAACGGCTTTTAGATTTTCCTCTTTTCTATGAATCAGCGAATCACTTTGTAGCTCTATCTGGCATGCCCAGTTCGGTCCTATAGTTCAAAACTTGGAGCTTTACCATAAATTCTGCAAATTGATTTTCTCATATCTTTCCTTCGTCTAAAAGCGAGGGATTATATAACTCCTAGGAGGTATTAAGTTAGTTATGCAATGAATCAAATTCTCTTTTAAGGAGGAGTTCCTTCTGCCCCAGATTCATACCACTTCCGAAGTTTTCCAAGAGTCTTGGTGAGACGAATAGCTATGAGCTCCTGAGCCTCTCTGCGATCCATGTCAGCATAGTCTGACCATAGAATCGGAGAGCCAAAAATAACAGCTGTGCGCCCCCAAAGTTTGGGATATTTTTGATTCCGATTCCAAATAGCAAATGTTCCATGCACATAGGCGGGGAGAATCGCTGACTCACTCTTTGAAAGCAAAAGCCCCATTCCAGGCTTAATCGGTTGCAGAACATTATCTTTAGAGCGTGTTCCTTCAGGAAACATCAATACTTTTTTCCCTTCCTTCAACATGAGGCAAATATCCTTCATGACACGCAAATTAGTCGCATTTTTTTGAACAGGATGGGAGTTCACTGCGCTAATGAATTTTCCAAAGTATGACTTGAATAACGTCTGACGAGCAAGAAAATGGATTTCTCCTGGGCATGAGACTGCGATAGCAGGAGGATCAAAAAAGGAGACGTGATTCGCAGCAATCAAAGCGCTGCCCGGGATATAATGTTCAAGACCATACACTTTATGACGATAAAAAAAATTAAAAAACATCTTTACAGAGGAAATTACAAATTTGTAGAGAAATGTTGGTTTTTTCATTTTTTGATTCATGCCTGAACGATCTCTTTCAACTTTTGGACTACTTCCTCAGTCGTAAGGTCAGAAGTATCGATAAGAACAGCGTCATCCGCTTGTTTTAGAGGTGCGATTTTTCGATTAGAGTCGCTATTGTCTCTTGATTCAATCTCTTGAAGAGTCTTTCCTTGTGAAAAAGTTTGATCAGGAAATTTCTTTTGAAGTTCTCTATAACGCCTCTCTGCGCGCACTTTAGGGCGTGCTACTAAAAAAAACTTAACATCAGCATGTGGAAAAACAACCGTTCCTAGGTCTCTCCCTTCAAAAACAACATCTATCTCTTTTGAAAAGTCAACCTGAAGGGGTTTTAGAGCTTCTCTCACCTCTTTGAGGGCTGAGACTTCTGACACAATAGCAGTGACTTCAGGATCACGAATAGCCTTTGTTACATTAGAGTTTCCAACAAAGTAATGCTTTTCTCCATTGACTGTTTGGATACGATAGGAAAATTCTTTAAGAAGAGCTAGTAGTTCGCCCTTTTCATGATAAGAGATTCCCTCTTTAAGAATTTTCCAACTAATTGCTCGGTAGAGCGCCCCAGTATCAAAATAAGTAATTCCTAAAGCATCTGCTAGTTTTCTTGCTACTGTCGATTTTCCTGTACCTGACGGCCCATCAATTGTGACAATCATGCAACGCGCTCGCTATTAGAATATCGCAGGGGAAAGTTTCAAAATAATGGAATAAACTCATAACTTTAACCTCAGCAGACGTACAGAAAGAAATAAATGACTGGCGTTGTAAACAAAAGAGAATCTAGCATATCAAGGATACCTCCAAGTCCAGGAAGTCGGTTACTGTCCTTAACCGCGGCATCTCTTTTAAATAGCGATTCACCCAAATCCCCTACTTGACCCAAGAAGCCAAGAAGAGCCCCAAGCCAAATACTCTCAGAAAAAGAGAGGTGAAAATTCGGAACTAAATGGCCCAAAAAATAAAAAAGAACACTGAAAATAATCGCTGAGAAAAAGCCAAAAATTGCTCCAGTAATCGTCTTACCTGGACTGAGGTCCGCTGCAAGTTTTCGATTTCCAAAAAGACGCCCTCCAAAATAGGCACCCACATCGGTGATTTTTGTAACAACAAGAAGATAGAGAAGCCAGACCCTCCCTTCATGCCCCATCTTGCATGGGCTATAAAGATAGAGGATTTTGAGGATTAGCCCCAACGGAATGGCAACATACAAAATCCCAAAAAAACTTATTCCAATCGAGCTAATCGATCCTGAAATTTTATCAAAGTGAAAAAGAAAAAGGCAAATGAGCCCAAAGAAAGCTATGATAAATGGGAGGAGTGAAAAAGAAAGGTCGAAAGTTGAGACAAAAAAAGAGAAAACAAGGACCGCCCCAACAATCATACACAGCTCTGCAAGCCCTCTCTTCTCTATTAACTTTCCCAGCCGGCAGTATTCCCAAATCCCCACTACCCCAATGCCTGCAGTAAACAGAGCAATGACCCACTTTACCACGCCAACATAGGAAAAAATCAGAATACACGCTAAAACAGTAAGCGAAATAATTGATGAAACGAACCGTTTTGATAGATCTTGAAAATTCACTAGCCCCCAAACCTCCTCGAGCGTGTTTGATACTCAATAACAGCCTCAAGAAGATTCTTTTCAGAAAAATCAGGCCAGAGAATATCAGTCATGTATATTTCACTGTATGAACTTTGCCAGATAAGGAAATTACTAAGCCTAAACTCACCACTAGGCCGAACGAAAAGTTCAGGATCAGACCATTTAGCAGTATCTAAGTATGACGAAATTGTCTTCTCAGTAATTTCTTCCAAATCAAGACTCCCCTCTTCAATAGCATTGTGCATCCTAAGAAATGTTCTCCGCAGTTCATCTCTACCCCCATAATTGAGAGCAAGAATTAAATCGATCCGATCATTATTTTTTGTAGCCTGAATTGTATCATTTAGAGCCTTCTTCACATTTTCTGGAAGCCTTGGTGTATCCCCAATTGTGTGGAGACGTACACCTTCTTTTACAAGAGCTTCTCTTTTATTCACCAAATAGGCTTCAAGAAGCTGCATAAGAATTTCAACCTCATGTTGAGGCCGACTCCAATTTTCAGTAGAAAACGAGTAGACAGTAAGAACTTTGATTCCAAGCTCTGAAGCGGCACGAACAATAAGGTCGAGCTGCTCAGCACCGTACCAATGACCCATTTCTGCAGGCTTTCCTTGGCTTTTTGCCCACCGACGATTCCCGTCCATAATAATAGCAACATGCTGAGGAACGCTTTTGGGATCAATGCAGGCAAACTCCTTTTCAGTGTAAACCGGGTTTTCAATCATTTCTGGTGTAGGACTGTTCATTTCAAAAATAGTGTTCTCTCTCTCTCAGGCCCAAAAGAAAGTATCTCAACTGGGCGATCTAAAAGAGATTCAATTCGATTGACAAAGACTCTAACATTTTCTGGGAATTCTTCTACCTTTTTTATCTCCTTTGTCGATTTTTTCCAGCCTGAAAGGGTTTCAAATTGAGGTTTTATCTCCTTCCAATATCCATGAAAAAGGGGAGGGCGAGAAAAATTTTCATACCCTACACAAATTTTGATAAAGTCTAAGGAATCCAAAATATCAATTTTAGTAAGGGCTAAAGAATTCACTCCATTTAATCGGATTGCTTCCTTGAGAAGGGGTATGTCAAGCCAGCCTATCCTCCTCTTTCTTCCCGTTGTAGTCCCAAACTCTCGGGCCATTTTGTGCGAAGCAAATCGATTGAGCTCCTCTGGAGAAAATTCTGTGGGGAATGGGCCATTTCCCACACGTGTTGTATAAGCTTTCATAACACCAATCGTCTTTCCAATAGAGCCAGGCCCCACTCCGGCTCCAACCGCTAATCCAGCGCTAGAAGTAGAAGAGGAGGTCACAAAGGGGTAGGTTCCAAAGTGAACATCCAAAAGAGCTCCTTGAGCTCCCTCAAAAAGAATTTTTTTACCTTGCTTAATCTGTCGATCAAGATTTTCTTCAAAAGGGAAAATAAACCCTCTAAGCCTCTTTGCATATTCAGAATACTCTTCATACACCAAATCGTAATCAATAGTTGCTTCCCCATAAACCTGAAATAAACGATTTTTTTTAGCCAAAGTTGTAGATAGTCTTTTTTGAAACACCTCTGGATCAACCCACTCCCCAACACGTATTCCTGAGCGTGCAGCTACATCTTCATAACAAGGTCCAATCCCCCTGCCTGTTGTCCCAATTGGAGCATCAATTTTTTCTTGAAGCTTGTCGAGACGTTGATGATAAGGGAAAATCACATGCGCATAGGGAGAAATAAAAAGGCGGTTTTTTAATTTAATTCCCTGCTCTTGAAGCTGATGGATCTCCATTAGCAATGATTTAGGATCTACCACTGTTCCCGCACCGACATAGCATTGAACCTCTGGGTAAAGAATCCCCGATGGAATGAGATTAAAATGGAACTCCTTGCCTCCAGCAATAACAGTATGCCCAGCATTATGACCGCCTTGTGCTCGGACAACGATGTGCCGGTCCTTTGACAATAGATCGGTGATCTTTCCCTTTCCTTCATCACCCCACTGCATTCCAACAACTGCAAGAGTCTTCATGTTCATCCAATTGTATAAAGGGTTTTTCATAACATATCTCAGATCTTAACACCAACGATTTCTCTAGACATAATCCTTAAATATCGGTATTCTGTTTTTTTAGAATGAAGGATTAGATAAGCATGAAAAAGCAGAAACGTTGGCAATTTATTCTCATTGCAGTCGTCGTGATATTAACTTTTTATAACATTCTTCCGACTGTTCTTTTTTATTCCAAGCCCCTGAAGGACCCTATAGAGGAAAAGCAGGCAATGCTTGTTGCTGAAAATGCAATAAAAAGAGTCAACCTGCTCGAAGACGAAGCCTTGAATTGGCTGAAGTCTTACAATAAACTTTTGGGAATTAAATCTTCCTCAATTTCCCTCAACAGTGACAATCCAGAACTCATTCATGTAAGATATGAAACAGGGCAAGACGCAGAAAAGTTTCGGAGCTATATTGTGCGCGCGGGCTCCCTAATCCCCTTTATGCCTGCTAAACTTTCTCTTGTCCCAAGTGAGAAAGATCATGAGACAACCGTTGTTACAATTCAACGCAATATTCCCGTCCATTTCTATCCCGATCAAATAGAGAAGATATTTCAATTTACAGCAAAGCGGGATACCCAAGGAAATATCACTCCTTTTTACCGCCAAATTGTCGATGACCGCGTCCTACAGATCGGACTTGCTGTGGGCGGAATTAGTGAAAATGCTCAATACTTAGAGACAATTCTCCACCACCTAGAAAACCCGCGCTCCGAAGAGTTTTTGCAAATTCTTTCACAAAACATCCTGACTTATTCAAAAGCATTTGGAGAAAACTCTCCGATTGCTAAACGCTACTATGCGACCTTCACCCAAGGACCGATGGAAAATAGAAACGGGATTGTTGACCAATTTACTGCGTCACTAGAACACTATAGAGATCGGATAAAGCTTGAGCGTATCTCTCTTGAGGATGTAGATACAAAGAAGCGAGAAAGTGGAGGATTTCTTGAAGCAAATGAACAACAACAACTTGATTTTTTAAAATCCAAAGAAGAACGAATCTCCTCCGCAATTGGAATTATCAGAAGACAAACAAGAGCTTTTAGTGCAGGTGCGTCGCCCTGGACAAGCGCAAAACTCAGGCAAGATATCACCCTGTTGGCAAGAAAAGACACCTCTGTACAAACTCTCCTATCTGGAGAAAGAAGCCCTCTGATAAAAGCTATTACAATCGATTGGAACAACGAAACAATCGGCCTTGAGCTCCACCAAGATATTATCGACTACAAAAATGAAATTTCCCGCTTTAAATCCTACTTAAGTGATGCTGTTGACCAACTGATTTACAATGAAGTTGCTCGAATTGGACGAGAGGCAGGAGAACTGCTCAAACCACACGGAGCCACATTTTCAATCGAACTCAATCAATTAACAAACAGCAAAAGCCTTCTGGTTATGGACTTAAGATCGATTGCAAAAAAGCAAGGGGCTCAGCTTCTTCATCTAATTCAAACTGAATGGGCACCAACTCATCCAGACCTAAAGAGAAGTTCTTTCCCTATATACGATTACAAAACCTTCAAGGATCTACCTGCCCACCAACAGAAGATTGGCCTTGTTGTATATACTCCTGCAGAGCTTAAAACTGAACCTCAAGCAGGATTCCGCACAAACTCGGTTTATGTCATCGCAAAAGGCGTTCAAGATGTTTTAACAAAGTTAAGCTCCAATCCAGATTCCCCTCAAGCACAAAGCTTTATTCAAGACTTTAATCATCTGCGGGTTCTCCTGCAAAACAATGGATTTAGTAGCTACCCAGGAACCACCTATCCTTTAAGTGGTAGTTTCGCAAAAGATTTCATCTTTGAAGCTGAAGACTTTTATAATTCAATTATTAGCGCAACGCGTGAAGATTTTAACGTTCATGGAACAAGAAAGTATGCAACTCTTGAATTTACAAATGTGGAACAGCGCATTTTGGCTCTCAATCGAATTGAAACCAAGCAGCACGAAGACTTATTAAAGTGGCGAGATGAATATCAGTCGGCTCAAGTACGCACGGAGCTCCATGCAAAGTACGACATTCCCGCACCAACCAAGAGTCCTCTTTTGAACAATTTGAGCCTAAGCGCTCGTAAGTATTTTCGAGGTGATGACAGAAAAATTCTCCATTGGGGTCTTGACCTTTCAGGAGGAAAGACTGTCCAAATCCAACTTCGAGACAGTAATAATAAAATTGTGGCCAATGATGACGACATTAAGCAAGGGATTAATGAACTTTATAGTCGGGTTAATAAAATGGGAGTTTCTGAAGTTAGTATTCGTCAGGAAGGCTCTAATATTACTTTGGATTTTCCAAGCGCCCAAAGCCTTTCAGCTGCCGACTTAGTCAAAGCATCTTCAATGTATTTCCATATTGTAAACGAAAAATTCACGAGCAATAATGGTGATCTTGAGCCCGTTGTTCATCAGTTCTTGCAAAATGTTTGGAATGAAGCGGTTGTTACAAATCGAAAAGATTTAGAAAGTATTAATCAAATTGCATGGAAACACCTCTATGGTGACACCTTAGATGCTGAAATGGCTCAACCTGTGAGTGAGGCTGCGAAAACTCTGTATAGTCAGGGACTTCGCTTTGCTTCTTCAGAAAACAAAGGCTCGTCAAGCCACTTCAATGATGCAATTTCAAAAATTGCAATCTTTAGAGGTGATAATTTTGCAGATTGGAACGGGCAGACTCACCCCCTCTTGGTAGTGATGAACAATTATGCTCTTGAAGGGGCTAATTTGACGGATGTTCACGCGGCTTATGATTCATCAAAAGGAAACTTTCTAGCCTTCAACGTTAAAGGATCACAATCCCTTTCAGATGGTCAAAAGCTTAACCCTCGCAATGACCTATACAACTGGACGGCACCTTTCTCGAAAGAGAAGATTCAGGGAACACCTATGGATCGCTATACTCGAGGAGAAGGGTGGCGCATGGCTGTTATTTTAAATGGCTCAGTTGTGAATACAGCAACAATTACTTCCCCTCTAAGAGATAATGTTTCAATTTCAGGAAGTTTTACTCAGCGTGAAGCCAATCGCTTAGAGGCAGATCTCAAGGCAGGTTCCTTAACTTTTGCTCCACATATTCTGTCTGAAAAAAATGTAAGCCCTGAGCTAGGCATTAAGGACCGAACAATGGGAATCATCGCAACGGTATTGGCACTAATTCTTGTTGTTTTGCTTATGGTAGGCTACTACCGATTTTCCGGAATCGTTGCTTCTGTTGCAGTTCTCTTTAATCTGTTAATCATTTGGGCAACGCTTCAGAATATTTCTGCAACGGTAACTTTAGCAGGAATCGCTGGGATTATTCTGACCGTTGGAATGGCTGTTGATGCGAATGTCTTAGTCTTTGAGCGCATTCGAGAAGAGTTTTTAGCAACAGGACGGATTGCGCAGGCTGTCCACGCAGGATATAAGAAAGCTTTTTCAGCTATTATTGATTCGAACATCACCACAATTATCGCTGCTCTAATTCTATTGCACTTTGACGCCGGGCCTATCAAAGGCTTTGCAGTCACATTGATCATTGGTATTGTCTCGTCAATGTTTACTGCTCTATTCCTCACTCGTTACTTCTTTAGTAGATGGGTTGAGAATCCAAAGAATAAAGAGCTGAAGATGGCCAATCTTATTAAAAAGACCAACTTCAATTTCTTAAAATATGGTAAGGTAAGCCTATATAGCACCATTGCGGTCGCTCTTGTCGGTTGCTATTTATTGGTTTCTCAGAGAAGCTCAATGCTTGGAATGGACTTTACAGGAGGATACTCTGTCACACTCGAAGTAGAGTCAAAGGGTGATGAAAACTATCAAGCTCAAATAGAATCTGCTCTTCTAGCTGCGGGAGTTACAGCTCAAGATATGCAAGTGCGTGCACTTTCTCCATCTAATGTCATCAAGCTCTTACTTGGAAGAGGATTGGACCAGTTTGGAAAACCTTTTTACAACATGCCTCTTGAAACAGACCTAAAAGATACAACTTTTGCTTATCAAACTAATCCCCGATTGGTTTGGGTTATTGACTCTCTAGAAAAAAATGGTGTTTCCATTACGCCACAGTCGATGAAACAGCTCGACAACAGCTGGACCAGTATCAGCGGACAAATGTCCAATGCAATGAGGAACAGTGCGCTGTTAGGGCTTTCTATAGCGTTAATATGTATTTTGGGATATATCACCTTCCGTTTTGAGTTTAAATATGCAATCAGTGCGACCCTTGGCCTTGCAATTGATGTTGCAATCACAATGGCAGTCGTGAGTATTCTCCACGCCTTTGGAACCCCAATACAAATTGATCTCAATACAATTGCTGCACTGATGACAATTATTGGATACTCTCTCAATGACACAATTATCATCTTTGACCGAATCCGTGAAGATCTAAAGAAAATGCGCAAACATTCTTTTAGAGACGTGCTGAACCACGCTTTAAATGTCACCTTAAGCCGAACAGTGATGACATCAGGAACAACGCTTGTTGTTCTTTTAGCTCTCCTGTTTTTAGGTGGGAGCGCAATTTTTGGCCTTTCACTTGTCATGGTAATTGGTGTTGTATTTGGAACATTTTCTTCTTTATTTGTTGCAGCACCTCTTCTTCTTTTCTTCCATAAGAAAGAGAAAGCTGAAAAGTTGGCGATGCATGAAAATTAACGTGGTAATACCTCGTTAAACGTGATAAACTTTCGTTAAATGAATCATGAGAATTTCCCCTTTGAAAGAGATAAAAGAAGAAGATCAAAACCTTCTATGGGTTTACCCTGACTACAAACCATCCTGGTGCAAAGAAATTATCGGTGAATATAATATTCATCCTGTAACTGCGCAAGTGATAGTTTCAAGAGGTTTTGAAACCTTTGAAGAGATCTATAACCACCTCTACGCCAAATTACCTAACCTCCTTTCTCCTGACTTGATGATGGATATGAACAAAGCCGTTACCCGCGTTGTCCATGCCCTTGCAAAAAATGAGAGCATTTTGATTTACGGAGACAATGATGTAGACGGGATAACTGGAACAACCCTTCTTGTTGAATTCATTCGCCTCCTACGAGGCAGCGCCTATTATTATATTCCACACAGAACAACCACCACCCCCTCAATGATCACCGATGCGATTTCTTATGCTCTCGAAAAAGAGTGCAAACTGCTCATTACGGTTGACTGCGGAATCACTGCTGCAAAAGAAGTTGAAGAGGTAATAAAGCATGACATTGATGTTATTATCTCAGATCATCATGAACCAACAGACAAAATTCCCAACTGTATTGCAACTCTCAATCCAAAACTCATCAACAGCACGTATCCTAATCGCAACTTAACGGGAGTCGGTGTTGCATTCAAGCTTGCTCATGCCTTAACGAATCACCTAGTTTCAACGGGGAAAATTAGTTCTTCAATGATTGACTTAAAGCGTTTTCTCGACTTAGTCGCTCTTGGAACCATTGCTGATATGGGCGCCCTGAAGGGCGAAAACCGTGTTTTTGTTCGATATGGTCTGAAGCAGTTTTCACAAACCCGAAGGGTAGGCATTCTCAAGCTCATGGAAATCTGTGAAATCAAGCCTTCAGAGGTTTCAACCGCTGATATCGCATCAAAAATTGCCCCTCGCTTGAATAGTCTTGGTCGGATAGCCGATCCCCTTAAAGGGGTCGAGTTAATGCTCATGCATGATTCTGTTGGAGCATCCCATCTTGCTCAAGACCTAGATAGCAACAACACTAAACGACAGCAGATTGAACGGCGCGATTCCGATGATATCGTGTCATATATAGAATCTCATCCTCAGCTTCTTCAAGAAAAAGCACTTGTCCTCCACTCTGATAAATGGCATCCAGGGATCATTCCCATCCTCGCTGCGCGCCTTTCCAAACAATATAACCGCCCTACTCTTATCATTGCCGTAGAGGGAGGCATTGGGAAGGGATCGATTCGAACCATCCCAGAATTTCCACTCCTCACTTCTTTAAAAAAAAACCACGATCTCCTCTTGAATTTTGGTGGGCATGATTTTGCAGCAGGGCTCATGATTAAGGAGGAAAACATCTTAAAATTTAAAAAATCATTTATTGAAGATGCTAATAAGTCACTCAATAATGATGACCTCCTTCCTAAACTTCATCTTGATTCACGTGTTCAGTTTGAGGACTTGACTTTCGAATTTCTCGATTCTATGCAACTTCTAGAACCTTATGGAACAGGAAATTCTCCTCCGATTCTATATACTGATGTTACTCAAGCCTGGCCTCCCAAGATAGTAGGGAAAACTCACCTCAAGCTTTATCTAGAACAGAACGAACGGGTACTTGAAGGAATTGGGTTTGGGTTGAGTGAACACCGGAGTAAGTTGACCAAGAAAAACCTCACCCTACAAATTGCATTTACACCTCACATTAATGTCTTCCTCAACAAATCAAGTATCCAGCTCCTTGTCAAAGACTTCAAAATTAAGCACGATTGATAAAATCATTTTTGGGGGAAATGGAATCACCCGAATCGATGGGTGCGTTACCTTCGTCCCCTTTTCAGCTCCAGGCGACCAAGTTTTTTTGAAAATTACAAAAAAGAAAAAAAACTATCAGATTGCTAAAATCGAAAGAGTTTTTCGGGGAGGGCCTGGTCGAAGACCTCCAAAATGCCCTCACTTCAAGACGTGTGGAGGGTGCCAGCTCCAACATCTTGATTATCAAACCCAACTTGAAGCAAAAAAAGGCTTTCTTCAAGAGTCATTGCGTATAGAAAGCATCCCTATTAATCCTTCCCATAGTGAGTGGAATTACCGTTCAAACCTTCGCCTAAATTTAAGAAAAGAGGGTACAGGTTTTAAAATGGGCTACATAGGTATAGACAATCATTCTTTGATTGAACCAACAGTCTGCCCTCTATTTTCAGAAGACCCTGTGCTATTTAAAAAGCTAAAGGCTGGCCTTGCTTCTCTTTCCAATCGGGGAATTCACTCGGCCTCCCTCCGTATTTTCAATGAAAGCAGAGGAATCATCCTCGCATTTTCTTGCTTCCCCAAACTCCCAGAAAAACTCCTCTCTTTTTCCTTTGCTATAGGAGTATGCTACAAAACTCCCGGCCGAGAGAAGCATCTCGGAGACACATCTTTGACAAAGGACGTTTTAGGGATTTCTGCTCCATTTTCTCCCTATGGATTTATGCAAAACAACCTTCCACTTAGCAAAAAGCTCTATCAAACAATTGTCGATTGGATTGGAGAGAGGCCTCAAACTGTTTTCGACCTTTATTGTGGCGTGGGGATCGCCAGCGCTCTTCTAAAAGAGAAAGGACATGATGTAGTGGGAGTCGAAATGAATCGCTCCCTTCCTCCCTGCAGCAACTTTAAGATGCATTATGGTGCTGTAGAAACCATCCTACCTACCCTTAAAGAAAAACCTGATGTGATCATTGTAAATCCTCCACGAACGGGTCTTTCTAAGGAGATTCGTACTCTTCTAGACAGCCCCAAGATTCTTTATATCTCTTGTATGCCATCGACCCTTGCAAGAGACCTTCAAGAACTCTCTAGCCGCTACATTGTTAAAAAAGTAGAAGGGTTTGATCTCTTTCCTCAAACCACACATGTTGAAACCGTCGTTATGTTAGAGCAAAAAAAATCTCTAGCTGGTGATAGCTAGAGATTATATAATAAATATAATAGGTTCTTCACCCATATTACAATTCCAAATAAGAATGTACCTCTCTTTTCTTTCTTGGAAACGTCTTAAACAAAACTACAATTACATTGCTTCGTTTTCAGAACATCGGCTTAGGTATTTTTCTTGATAATCTGTAATATCATCAGTGTGAATAACCCAAGCAGCTCCTTTACGAGTAGCTTTTAACATGCCAATTCTTGTTGCATAATAGACTTTCTGCGCAGGAACGCCGAGAATCTTTGCAGCTTGATTGACAGAATAAAAACCCTTATTATTATCAAAAAGGAGTTCACCATCAAACGTTGATTTCGTACGCGAATATTTATTGCGACGATAATTTTCTAGATCATCTAAATCTATAGTCCAACGAGTAGAGTCTTTACGTGCTTTAAGTTTATTTTGCTTAATCGCAACATAAATAGCTTGTCTCGTTACACCATTAATACGGGCAGCTTCAGTAATAGAAACTACCTTTTGTGGAGACTCAAGTGCCCCAGTTTGGTTTACAATATCCATGTTTTTCTCCTCAATCCAAAACAAATCTGCTAAAAACTAGAAAATTGATTAGTCCGTCAAAAATCATTTTTTAATGAATTTGTTAATATTCCTTAGTCTTTAGATATTCTATTATTACAAAGATTTGAGTTGAAATCAATCAATTTCTCTTTACATTTTCACAAAATTTTGATTTAGATGGGATTATAGCAAAAAATATTTCGATTACTATAATAAATATTTGAATATGATTGGACTTAAACCTTTGATTTGCTGTAAGCTATATATAGTAGAACTACCCTGTGTAAGGATTAATTAGAATGACTTTTAAACGACTTATAATAAGTTTGTTACTCATTGGATTCACTGTGCTTGCAAGCGCTAAACCTCCAGAATTGACCCCTCATGCAACCCATAAGAAAGCCGAGGAGATTTTCAAAGGACACGTCACTTACAAGGAGCTAACCTCTGAAATTGTCCAAAGAGCTCTTAAAAATTACCTTGATGAGTTAGATCCCACTAAAACCTACCTTCTATCGGATGAAATAGCCAAGTGGGATCATCCTAGTTCTGAACTCCTTGAAGGATTCGTAAGCGCCTTTAAAAAGGAAAATTTCGGCCCCTATGACGAAATTTATGAAGTGATGATTCAATCAATTACTCGGCGAAACATTCTAGAGAAGAAACTTGAAAACCTCTCTTTGCCCAAAGATGTAAAAACTGCTGATTTTAAAGATATTACATGGGCAAAAAATGAAATCGATCTCGAGCAGCGCCTTCTAGCCCTTAGAGCCCTCCAACTGGAAACCGCCGAACAGCTAGAAGTTGAGTCACAGGATCAGTTCCTTCAACGCCTTTCAAAACGGCGTGCTAATAGAGAAGATGAGGTCCTTCAGGGAGATAAAAAAAAACTTCAGAAAAGGCAGTCGCTTGTGTATTTCCTCAAGAGTTTTAGCGGAGCTCTTGATAATCATACCGTCTATTTTACCCCTCAAGAAGCGAATCAATTTATGATTCAAGTTCAGCAGCGTCTCTTTGGAATTGGAGCGCAACTTCGTGATGACCTGACAGGCTTCACTCTTGTTAGACTCCTTGACGGAGGCCCTGCCCTGCAAGGTGGCATGCTAAAAGTAGATGATAAGATCATTGCTGTTAACCACGAACCGGTTGCAGGAATGGATATTATCGAAGCCGTAGACTTAATCCGAGGGCCGAAAGGGACAGCAGTTGCCCTCTCCATTCTCCGTGAAACGGACGAAGGGGAAAATAAAAAGACTGAAAAGTTTAATATTGAAGTGGTCCGAGATGAAATTGTCTTGAAGGAAACACGATTTGAAACGGAAAAAATCCCTTATGGAAATGGGGTGATCGCTCATGTTCGTCTCTTTTCATTTTATCAAGACCCAAACAACTCTTCTGCCTCAGATATTAAAGCTGCCCTTGAGAAAATCAAGAAAAACCACCAGCTAGAAGGGGTTATTTTAGACCTTCGAGGAAATGCTGGAGGGCTCCTTCCTCAAGCTGTTGCTGTGACAGGCCTTTTCATTCAGAAAGGGGTTGTAGTTTCAATCAAAGATTCAGCTGGGAATATCCAACATCTCCGTAATTTTGATGGAAAGGTGACTTGGGATGGCCCTCTCATTGTTTTGACAAACAAGGGCAGTGCTTCCGCAGCTGAAATTGTGGCACAAACCCTCAAAGATTATAGACGTGCTCTCCTTATCGGAGACCCGTTCACCTGGGGAAAAGGATCCTATCAAACCTTTACGCTTGATTCAGGAAATGTCGATAAAGTAAATCCGCAAGGAGAATTTAAAGTCACTCGAGGTCTTTACTACACGGTTTCAGGGAAGAGTCCACAATTAACAGGAACAAAAGTAGACATCGAAGTTCCTGGAGGACTTACGGAACTAGAAATCGGAGAATCCTATGCAAAATTCCCCTTAGAAAATGATGAGATTCCCCCTAACTTTATAGACAATCTCAGCGATATCCACCCTTTTCATCGAGGGAAAATGATGCGCATGTATAAAAAAGATCAACAGTCTTGCACTGACCTCTACGGAAAACACCTTGATCGATTAAAGTCCAATTCTGATCTAAGAATCGCTCAAAACACAAACTACCAAAGTTTTCTAAAGGAAGTTCACAAAAAAGAGTTTGATGCAGACTCTATAGAAAAGTATGGGCAAAACGACTTGCAACTCGAAGAATCATACAATATCATGAAAGATTTAATCCTTCTTGAAAAAGCCTCAGCACAACACATACGGCCTCTGAAGATGGCTGCTGGAGGCTGAGAAACATGGAAAGGCTGGGAGATCTTATGTTCCAATACAATTACAAAAATGAAACCCCATCCTTTATCCTATAACCAACTCCTTGAAACAGATCGCCCCAATCATCTTATCCCCTCTCTAAACCTTCATGATTTCCCTTTATGCAAAACCTTACTTAGAGAAAAGACAAGATCTAAGCTTTCCTTGGAGTTGCCTTTTGAATTTGTTTGGGTATAATTGAGAAAAAGTCTAAAATAGACTTTTTTAACCAAAAGTAATTTCCCATGGAAGTCCGCACACGTATAGCCCCCTCCCCGACTGGAGATCCACACGTAGGAACACCCTACATGTCTCTTCTTAATTTAATCTTTGCTAAGCGTCATGGCGGAAAGTTTTTACTCCGCATTGAAGACACCGATCAGTCACGAAGCCGTCCCGAATATGAAGAGAGTATTTTTAAATCTTTGAAGTGGCTAGGTATTGAGTGGGATGAAGGTCCAGACGTAGGAGGTCCCTATGGACCCTATAGACAATCTGAGAGGACTGAGATTTACCGAGAATACTGCCAAAAGCTTCTCGATGCCGGGCATGCCTATAAATGCTTTGCAACTCCTGAAGAGCTTAAGGAGATGCGTGAACTTGCCTCAAAAATGGGGAAACGCATGGGGTATGACCGCCGCTACCGCAATCTGAGCACTGAAGAAATTCAGGAGCGGGAAAGCTTAGAACAGTCATATGTGGTGCGCTTAAAAGTTCCGCTCACTGGTGAATGCGTTTACGAAGAAATGACAAAAGGTCGGATTACAACTCCTTGGAGCGATGTTGACGATCAGATTCTCCTGAAATCAGATGGCTTTCCAACCTATCATCTTGCGAATGTTGTTGACGACCACTTGATGAAAATTACGCACATCATTCGAGGAGATGAATGGACATCTTCGACACCTAAGCATATTCTTTTATACGACCTATTTGGATGGGAAAGACCCAAATTTATGCATATGCCCCTTCTTCTTGGAGCTGATGGGAAAAAGCTTTCAAAACGAAAGAATCCTACCTCCGTTTTTTACTATAAAGAAAGTGGTTATCTCCCAGATGCATTTATTAATTTCCTAACTCTGATGGGTTACAGTATGCCTGAGGATAAAGAAATTTATACTCTTGATGAGATCATCAAAGATTTTTCAGTAAACCGTGTTGGTGTTTCTGGTGCATTCTTTGATGTAAAAAAACTTGATTGGATTAACCAGCAATACTTGATCAACAACATTCCCGAAAAAGACCTTTGGAAAAAGATCAAAGAGTGGGGGTTTTCTGATGAAAAGATGGCAAAGATCATCCCCTTGATCCACACTCGGATCAAAACATTTGGGGAATTTATGGAGCTTTGCCAATTCCTTTTTGTAAATCACTTGAATTACTCTGAGGAGCTCCTCTGTCCTAAAGGAACTGCTAAAGAAATATCTGCAGAGATTCTGCAGTGCATGATTTGGAGCATGGAATCTCAGGAAAATTGGGGACGGGAAGGTTTTGAAAAAGCCTCAAGGGAAATGGCTACTTTCTTTGAATTGAATCATAAAAAAGTGATCATGCGGATCCTTTTTGCTGTAATCACTGGAAAGCATCAAGGGCCACCTCTTTTCGATTCCGTCTCGATCTTAGGAAAAGATCGGACGCGAGCACGCCATCTCAATGGCATTGAATTTCTTGGTGGGATCTCTAATAAGAGAATGTCTGCTCTAAAGAAGAAGTGGGATGGAAGGATTCCCCAGGTGGAATCATAATCTCCTCATCGAGTGTATCGGAAGCGATATAGTGCGGGTTGTAGTCACTAGAGGCGCATCCCAAAAGAAAAAGAACTGATAAAAATAAAACACAGAATTTCATACCTTCTATTTATATGACAGAATATAATAAAAACAACCCTTTCCCGGCGAAAATTACTGAGCGTTTAATCCTTAATAAAGAGGGCTCCACAAAAAAAACGTATCATATAACCCTCGATCTTTCAGATTCAAATGTCTCTTATTCTCCTGGCGATGCTGTTGGAATCTATCCTGAAAACCCCCTTGAGGAGGTCCATGTACTGTTAGACGCTCTAAACCAAAGTGGGAATGAAGAGATCACCGATCCTCGCTCTGGAGCTACAATGTCTTTGGAACATTTTTTAAAAACCAAAGCCAACCTTATTCGAATCCCCGTTCCTATTTTAAAACTTGCAGGAGATCCCTCCCTTCTTGGGGACGAAAATAAAGAAGCTAGGATTCAGTTTATCAACTCTCATGATCTGATCGATTTTTTTAAACTTCACCCCCCGACGATTCCTTTGCAAGAGCTCATCTCTTATTTAGCTCCCCTCCTTCCCCGCTTTTATTCAATCGCTTCCTCTCCTAAAGTAAGCCCTAACTCTATCGATCTTCTCGTCTCAACGTTTAACTATACCCACGGAAAAAAAGTGCGTCAGGGTCTTGGCTCTCATTTCCTTTGTAACATTGCAGCGATGCACCATACTCCCATCTACACCTACCTACACCCCACGCCTCATTTTGTCCTGCCGAAAGATCCTACTACGCCTATTGTTATGATTGGACCGGGAACAGGGATTGCTCCTTACCGCGCTTTCTTGCAGGAGAGAAACGCACAAAAAGCCTCAGGAGAAAACTGGCTCATTTTTGGCGAGCGTAACCGCGCAACAGATTATTATTATGAAAACTTCCTAGAATCTTTAGAGAAGGAAAACTTCCTTCGCCTAGACTTAGCATTCTCCCGCGATCAAAATGAAAAACTCTATGTTCAACACCTGCTTCTTAGAAATGGCCTTGCTGTTTGGGAGACGCTGAGCAGGGGAGCTTACCTCTATATTTGTGGAGATGCCCGCCACATGGCAAAAGATGTGACTGCAGCACTCCATACGATCGTGCAAACGCATGGAGGTAAAGATCCAAAACCATACATCAAGATGCTCCGCAAAGAAAAACGTCTTTTATTAGATGTTTACTAAACTGGATCAAGCTTCTCTATAAAACTCTTAAAATGTGCATGTGTCTTCACTGAGTCATAATCAGAATCGCGCAAGTGATCTTGTACCTTTTTTCTATACTCATCCCCAAATTGGCAAGCTGTTTCCATCCAACCCACAGAAAGATTGACTTTGTTGAGGTGAGCAAAAGCTTTAGAATTCAGGATCGCAACTTCAAAAGAGGGGTTTTGTTTATAAACATCTCTAGAATAATTGGCTACAAGAGCATAATCCTCCCTTTCAAAAGCCAATTTACACAGTAGATACTTTCCCTCTTTTAGGCAGTTATGGTTGGTTTTTAGTAAAATCTGGTACGCCTTATTCTTGTCTTGTTCTTGGTAATATACCTGGGCTAGTGCTTCCGCAGAAGAGGTTTTTATTTGGCTATCTTTGGACTTAAGAAGCTTCTTTAAAAGAGTCTTTGCACTTTCAAGATCATTGTTCTTCAAAGCCTCCACCCCCTGAAGATACCGCTTAAATGGACTGTCTTGCCCTGATAAAATCTTGCCCTGTTTAAGCAATCGAAAGTTTCGGTACCCAAAGATAAGAAGGAGCGTTCCAAAAAAGAAAAAACCTTTGAAGTAAAGATAAGGGGCAATCAAAATGACACATGCCAATCCAAGAATATGCGTTGATTGAACTCCCTTATCTCCAAATTTTTTCTCAAGAAAGTACTGCACTAGGTGTGCTCCATCAAGTGGAAAAACGGGAATGAGATTCAATAAACACCAAAGGATATTGAAGCGCATGGTTGCGTATAAGAAATACTGGATATATGAATGCCCATCAAAAATACCCGATTTTAGCAAAAAGTAAGACAAAGGAATGAGAAGACTTTCGAATAGAGGGCCGTTCAGCGTGATATAAAAAGCCTGCTTAGGACTAATGCCCCTTCCTTCGTACTCTGCTCTTCCTCCAAAGGCTTCAAGAATCACAGTCGGCTGAGTACCATAATACCGAGCCGTCATGGCATGCCCAAATTCATGTACCAAAAGGCTTACCACAAGAACCAATCCCAACACCAAGCTATAAACCGAAGGGTTTTGGTAAACCCTCGTAAAAAAAATCATAAAAATCCAGAAAGTAGGACGAATATATACCGAAATATTTAACAATCTGAAGCTCATATTACCTCTTGTTGACTTCATAAAACTTGTTCACAACCACTTGTGTTTCCATCATAAGGCTCCCATCAGACTTTTATTCAAGCTGAAACGACACCCCACCCCCAAAACACCTCCATGAAGCATCGCATTTAATAGAGAAACCGGCACACCAAAAATCGACCAAGCTATATCAGAACATTTTGAAGTTTTTAGCATCCTTGAAAATTCCTCAGCTGTATCAAAACCCCGCTTTGAAGTACAAAAATCTGGCACAGCACCCATCTGCATCAAAAAATGTCCCACCCCAAGGACAATCCCCAAAGCTAAACATCCGCGCGTTACCTTAAAAAACCCTTGCTTATAAGAGCTCAAGAGCCCAAATCCCGAATTCACAATCAAAAGAGCAAAGAGGATCCTCTGGAGATTGCACATCACACAAGGTTTTAAATGGAAAACATGCACCGCTGATATGGAACAAGCTAGAGCAACCGATCCAATAGCAATCATCGCTAAAAACCATCTGTTCAAAAAGATGCGCTTGGAGGTTTCCATCTAAACAAACACCAACTGATCGCCCTCAACCGCCCAAAGACAAAGCTCCAGTTGATCAAAGTGAGGGTTTTCCAAAGACCTTTTCAAAAACGCTAGCATCTCGTTATCAGAAGCCATATTCACCCCTCCTTTCCACTTTTAGACGATTGACTCCCTACAGCTTGCACCTGATGGTCAACCCCCTTAAGAAGCTTTTCTAACTGCGCTTTTTTAGCAAACCCTTGCCACTCCTTTCTAAAACGGTTCCATCGCAGTCCCGCCTGCCTGATCTCCGTCTTAATCTTCTTTTCCGGTTCCTCAGCAAACGTCACAATCAACGGCTCCCCATTTTTCTTTTTATCCCTATCAAGAGCCTCAGCACCTTTTTTGGTCCACCGTTTAAGCGTCCCCTCCTCTTGTTCCTTCTCCTTAATCTCAAGAAAAGCCCCCAAAAGAGTGTTGGTGTTCAAATGATCAATTCCGGCTTTCGAAGCAACCCCACCGACTTCAATCAGAAGCCTCGTGCGGTTTTTACGCTCTTTAAGCTTCAGAAGCCTTTCCTGATGCTCAATCCGAGACTTTTTTAGCTTAAGGGCTTCCTTCTTCTTTTCAAGTTCGTTCATTTTCACAGTCTCCCATTTTTGGATAAACAACCACATTTCCCTCTTCAATAGAAAGCGAAGCGCCTGGACATGCCGAGGTGCTCAGCAGAGCTTCCGAGGACATGCCGTTTTCTTTTTCAAAGTTTTCCACTTTCAAGAGCCCTCTCAATTCATTATCCGTTAAAGATCTGCCATACCGTCTTTTCCTTTGAAGCAACTCTACCACCTCTCTTCTTGAGGCATCAAAATGTTTTTCCATATAACAACTTTCTATTTTCTATACATCGTAACCAAAGTGTCCTTTAACGAAAAGGACTTTTGCCTTGCGGTTGTATTTTTAAGCTTACCTAAATTAGAGTTAAAGCGTTATGGCTATTAATCGCCAGATTAGAGTCATACGCAATATGCACCTTACAGGCGCTTGCTTTTGTTAAAACTTGCAGAAAAACAAAAAGTCTGTTTTGATAACGTTAGATAAAGACATAGGAATAAGAAAAGTAAAATGGCAATAGGACAAGCTAGGAACGAATTCGTACAACGCTCTAAAGGGCAAAATATCTGTCACAAATCTGCCTATATTGATCGCTCTAAATTAGAATTCGAAGGTACGAAGTTTCAAGATAGAAAGCTTTATGACTATTCCAGTAGAGAGGCTCCATTAGCAAAAAAGATCATGCTTCCTGAGGTCGCAGATGAAAAGTTTTTAAATCCTGAAATCCTGTGGAATGCTGCCGAGCAAATCGAGAAGCAACACAATTCACAAGTAGGAATGGAACTAGTCATTGCCCTTCCTGATGACAAAGTAATCACGGAGGAAGACCGTATTGTTTTAACACAAAGATTTTCTCAAAAGTTTGTAGATAAGGGGCTTGCTGCGCATTACGCCATTCACAGCCCTGATGATAAAGAAGATCATAACTGGCATGCCCATATACTAGTGCCCACCAGAACATTTTCAGAAGATGGAGAAAGTCTTCACTATTTGAAAGATAGATCCTTGCAAAAAGAGATCTCTAATACTCGTTGGGGAGAGGTTTGGACAAAGATACAAAACGACTACTTTAAAGATCTTGGTTTGGACCTCAGAGTTGATCCCAAGTCACTCAATCCTCAAGAGCATCTAGGAGCAGTAAGATTAAGAGGTAACTGCCTAGAAATGTTAGAGCGACACGCGGAAATTCAAAAGCAAAACGTCATTGATGCAAGTGATCCATCTAAAATCTTAAAGGCAATTTCCAACCAGAAAGCAGTATGGCAAGTCCAAGATGTAGAGCGGTTCATGGCTAAACATACTCCTCATGAGAAGCTGGAAGAAGTGCGTGATCTATTTTGGAAGCAAACAGAAATAGTGAAGCTCCAAATTGGGAAACTCGGCAAGAATCATTCAGTTTTAAGTAGGACACTAAGAGATGCCGGAAAATTCACCACCATCGAAGTCCTCGAAGAAGAAAAGCAAATCTTAAGACGGAGCGAGAAGATCAATGATGTAGAACATGCCAAGTTTCGAGAAAAGCACCTAGAGAAATTCTCAAGCTATCTGAGTCCAGAACAACTCCAAGCTTTTAAAACACTCTCTGGAAGAGAAGGTTTATATGTATTGGAAGGTTATGCTGGTACAGGGAAATCTCACGTTCTAGAGGCGTTAAAAAAGTCTTACGAAGCAAAAGGAATCAGAGTACGAGGGTTTGGTCCTGATAACGCAACCGCTAATCTTCTCAAAGAAAAAGGCTTTAATGCTGAGAATGTACCTAGATTTTTGTACGCTCAAGAGCATGGCCACAGAGAGATCAAGCCCAAAGAGCTATGGATCGTCGATGAAGCTGGAAAACTTGGGAATCAGGCGCTTAATGAACTCTGTAGGGTAGCTCACGCCCACAAAGCCAAGCTCATCCTTTCCGGAGACTCTTCCCAAATGCCCTCAGTTGATAGAGGAGGGATGTTTCAGGTTCTGGCAGAAAAATATGACGCTTCGAAACTGCACTATATACAACGCCAAAGCTCTCAAGAGCAACGATCTATAACGCAAAGCTTTGCACAAGGAGATATTGAAGCCGCATTAAGAGGGTTGAGCAAGGAAAACTGCCTGAACTTCGAAAGAGACAAAGCTAGCGCAATGGAAAAGCTCATAGTCGATTGGTCTTTTTCTCATTACCTCGACACATCTAAGTCCTATGACAAATCCCTAATTCTTGCGACCACCAATAGAGAAGTCCATGTACTCAATCAAGCGGCTCACGACGTCCGCATGGTTAAAGGAGAGCTGAAAGAGCAAGAATACTCCTGCAAGACAATGTTTGGAGAGCTGCGTGTTTCTGAGGGTGATCTCATTGAATTCAGGAAGAATGACCGCGCTATTGGTGTAACAAACGGTCTAAAGGGCGAACTTGTTAAAGCTGAAGAAGACCGTTTTGTCGTAAAGCTTGATCAGGAGGGAAAAGACAGCTCCAAATACACCAAGATTGTATCCTTTGATCCAAAAGAATACGGCTCTTGGCAATTAGGGTACGCAACAACTACTTTTCGATCTCAAGGGAGAACGGTGGAGGACACCTACGTTCTCCACAACTCGCTCAATGGAAAACAAACTTCCTATGTCGCCACGTCCAGGCACAAAGAAACTGTCAGTGTTTACATTGATAAAGAAGAGTGCGGAGGTTTTGGACCATTGCAAAAACAATGCTCCAAAGACACCTCTAAGGAATCCACACTCTACTTCCAAAACGAATATGATCTGCAGAAACAAGCCGAGAAAGAGACATTTGATCGCGATCTTGAGAAAGCAAGAGAATATGGTACTAGGTGGACTCGTGTTAAAGCATTTGGAAGAGAGTTAAAGGCAAACATCCAGGAGATACTAGACGATCGTCGGGAAAATAGAGCTGACAAATCCGATATCCATGATTTCTATCAAAACACTTCAACCGAAAAGTCTGAGACCCCTGAATATGGGGCATCAAAGCTTGAAGATCCTATCTATGGCCTCAACCTATCCAAGGAGGCCCTAAAAGAACTCGATCAGTACAAGCAGATTGAGCAAGAAAGAGTGCTTAGACAGGGCATCATGCAAGAGAAACTAGCAGCTTACCAAGAGCATTGTCAGTCTGAGGGGTTAGAGCCAATCAAAAATATCGAAAACATCTTCACTCCTGAGAATGAACGAGCCATCGTCGTGCTATGCACTTCTCAAGAGACAGCAGCTGAAGCAAATAAAAACTGCAAGCAAGAGGGTTTTGTGTTTTTGTCTTTAGATTCTCAAGATGTTGCATCAGAAAAAGTGTTAGATCTATCCGCACTAGAAGATCGCAAGTTATTAGTCTCCGGCTCGGAGATGGAACGCCTGGATACCTTAGAACAGATAGAAAATCAAAATAGCCTTCACGTTCAGACAACGGACTATGATTTTGCTGCAGCAAATGAATTTGAGTTTGAAGACTGGCAAGATGGAGAAGCGGTGAGAGGTGACTGGCAGGAAGTTGAAGATTTGGAAGAGAAATTAGATATTCAACTTGGCATTGAAGAAGAACAACACCAACGTGGGTTTGACTTGAGTTTGTAAGCCCAACAAAAACATCCATTAAGGAGAATATATGAAATCTTTAGAAGCTGTGCAATACCCATTAGGATGGGAGCTCAACGAAGGACACGAGACTGAAGATGAAGGGATCGTGCTACAATCGAAAGAAGAAGAGCAAGAAATGTTTAATCAGGTCGCCTTTGAAGGAGAGCGCATCCTCTATAATTTTAACGGTGCAGAGGTTGCTATTGTTCCTTTGGAAGACTACGTGGTTTTAGAAGGGATAGACCGATAATTTTTGAGTGACGCAGAACAATTTTTTTCTTTATACTGAAGTTATCAAATAATTAAGTGACATATATATGCCTAGTGATAATATAAACTTGGAAAGATCCGATACAACAGAAGGGCCTACTGATGTGATATTGAGTAGTGAAAAAAGCGACTATGAATCAACAGTCCCCATAGAGCTTCTGAAATCCACAAGGGAGAATTTCATGACGTGGAAAGATTATGATTACTAATTCAGGGAGTCATTAAGATAAATAAAAACCATTGAATGGTTTTTATATAGAGAGTACAATGGATCCAGATGGTATGGAGTAGAATCTAATGACGGAAAAAATTAATCCGCGCGTTGATATAGCCTTTAAGAAAATATTTGGCACAGAAGAAAACAAAGATCTTCTGATCTCCTTGATTAATTCTATTGTAGGAGAAGAAGATCATGTTGTTGATGTGACCCTGCTCAACCCCTATAATCAGAAAAATTTTAAAAGTGACAAGCTCTCCATCTTAGATATCAAGGCTGAAGGTGATCACGGCAAGAAATTTAATATCGAAATCCAAATTACCGATGAAGCCGATTATGACAAAAGAGCTCTATACTACTGGGCAAAGCTCTATGCAGAGCAACTAAAAGAAAGAGATGACTATGGCTCTCTTGAAAAAGTCATCGGAATCCATATCTTGAACTTCACTTCCATCTTAGACTCAGGAAAATATCATAACGCTTTCCATATCACAGAAAAAGAAACCGGAATCCACTACTTCAAAGAGCTAGAACTTCATACAATAGAACTGAAGAAATTCAGCGACAGCCTAGGAAAAGAATTTGAAGATATTGGCTCAAAAATTCAAAATGTCCTAGACCTCTGGTCTACATTTCTTTTAAGGCGCGACCTACTTAGCAAAGCTAAACTATCGCCATCCTTGGATGATTCTCCTGTTAAAAAAGCTATCAATGTTCTCAATGTAATGAACTTCTCTGATGAAGAGCGTGAAATCTATGAAGGAAAGCTCAAATGGCTCAGAATTGAAGCAAATACTTTGAAAAAATACGAAGAGAAAGGTCGTGAGGAAGGTATTAAAGAAGAACAACTAAGAATTGCCAATGCGCTTGTAAAGCAAGGGCTAGATCCTACAACAATTTCTAAAGCAACAGACCTTTCTGAAGAAGAAATACTCTCTCTTATAAAAAAATAAGAACTTTTCGAAAAAATGGCTTTTGTATTTAAGCTATATTCATCTAAAAAGACTCGACCTTTATTTAGCTATGACTCAGGACGAGATCTTTTCTTAGGCCTTACTAGGGGACCTAAGGGTGAATCCTCGAAAACTCTTTTTTTATTAGTAGTGGTTTTTTTATCTATCTTAAGATCAGATGGCTCAAGAATTTCTACCGGTATGTCCATTTTAGATGAATAATATTCTATTATTGGTTTAACATCTCTCCACTTTAAACCTCCATTTGTACACCCTAATGCTTTTCTTCAATCCAAACTCCATCTTTAGATCCTCCTAACCAATTCCCCTCTTTCACTGGAATTGCGTTCCCCTGAGGATCAACAACAATGACCTCTTCGTCAACAGCTCCATTAAAAGGTTTGTATTACCACGCTTCTTCTGTTCTTTAACATCTGATTTAAAAGCATTCCAGCCCGTTGAGCTAGTTCTTGGCCTTTCGTTCGGCATAGAAAGATCTTTGGCATGATAACATCGCCTGAGTACATCCAGTAGTCACCAAAGCGAGCCCTGCAGCTTCATGGAATCCCAGAGCAAACGTATACTTTCCAAAGGTTGCGACTTCATCTGAGCAATACCACCAAGAAAACCTAATATTTTTTCTCTATAAGGTATTCAGGAATCAATGATATTTGGCCAGACTGATTTTCAACAACATATATGAAACACCCTATTTTTAGATTAAATTTTTTTGCTAGTGATTTTCCAGAAATTTTATGATAATCAATAACAGATACAATCTCTGTAATTTTATTTTTTTCAGAAAAATCTTTTTTTATAATTACTTGATCTCTTATCTTGTACTTTAGTCTATCAGAGTCCACTTCTAAATAACACCCTGCTACTTCAATAGAAGAACCATTCGGAAGTTCAACTGTATATGCCCAATCTCCGATTTTAGAAAAAAGTTCTTGAGCTTCTGCATCAACTGTAATTTTATCCATTCCACAAATGTTTCCAACCTGACCTGGATAAAATTTTTCAGGAGCTGTTGCCTTAATTTTTACAGCATCTCCATAATCAAATCTACTATTCTCAGTTTTATTTATCATATACTCAAATACTTAATGGTTTATGTTATTTAACTGGTAACCAAGGTGTTCCATCTGGGTTTGTGGCTCCTGGAACATGGGCGTGTGGTTCCCAAGGCCTTGGATCACTAGGATGCTTTGGACCCGGGTCATGTCCACTATCTTTACGTAGCCCTGTTTTTTCTCCTCTTGGATTTGCGCCTGGACACTTTTCTTCAATCCAAACTCCATCTTTAGATCCTCCTAACCAATTCCCCTCTTTCACTGGAATTGCGTTCCCCTGAGGATCAACAACAATGACCTCTTCGTCAACAGCTCCATTAAAAGGATTTGTATTACCACGCTTCTTCTGTTCTTTAACATCTGATTTAAAAGCATTCCAGTCCGTTGAGCTAGTTCTTGGCCTTTCATTCGGCATAGAAAGATCTTTGGCATGATACATCGCCTGAGTACATCCAGTAGTCATCAAAGCGAGCCCTGCAGCTTCATGGAATCCCAGAGCAAACGTATACCCTCCGAAGGTTGCGACTTCAATGGCTACACCAGAAGCCATAATGGCTCCCTAGCTTATGATTTACTAATCTTAGTATACGGCGAACTGGTTAAATCTTTTTGTTTCCAAACCTCGTAAATCGTCATTTTTTCGTAATCCTCTACACTTTCCCCTTCAGCTGACATCTGGTCGTGCAGTTTAACGTATTTCTCAGCTAAAGATCTATCAGGAAACAGTAAGTTTTCGTTTAATATTCTTTTGTAATCGACCAATTCATCAAGATGTCCAAACAATATTTCATGAAAGATGGAAGAATAAACGGTCTTTTCTTCATCACAAACTCCAACATCATATCCTATTTTAGTCGTTTGATTTTCTAACAAAGAAGGCATAGAATCTGGACTAGAAATAACATGTAATAAAAGGCACCCTCCTAGAGATTTCAATCTTAGACACTCGCTAATTTTTATTTGAAATAGATCGATATTTTTATTAATTTGAAAATAACAAACAAAATCCCCTTCGAAGCCTTGATACTTGTCTAACACTTGCTCAACGGAGAGTTCTGTAATTCTTTTATCCCTTACTAAGTTAGACCAAAACAAACTAGACGAAAGGTACTTTTCTATTAAAACAAGACTATGCATCATCAAATCCTTTAATCGTACACTTTAACATGTTTTGGACCCAAGTGAATATGTTCACCTCCTTCCCAATGAATCGGTTTACCTCTATCGTCTCTACGTGGAAAATCATACTCTTCCGCCCAATCAAGTAGTGTGTCTGCTTCAGCATTTGTTACTCCTTTTTTCCCCTTTTCTTTTACTAAATCACTTAGTGCTTCCTGCCCCGGAGTATGCTTTTTATCTTTGGACATATAAATGAGGTTTCCATGCGCATCTATACTAAAGTCTCTAACGCCTTCATACATGTCCCAACTAGCTATGGGTTGGATTTTAGAAGACCTACTGGGCATAGAAAGATCTTTGGCATGATACATCGCCTGAGTACATCCAGTAGTCATCAAAGCGAGCCCTGCAGCTTCATGGAATCCCAGAGCAAACGTATACCCTCCGAAGGTTGCGACTTCAATGGCTACACCAGAAGCCATAATGGCTCCCCCAGCTAAAATCTGAGCAATACCACCAAGAAAACCCACGAGGGTTTCTCCGTTGGGGTCATAGTATTTAAATGGGTTATTCAGGGCATATTGGTAGGGGTTGATGCTATCTTGGAATCCTGCGGGATCAAGAGTTAACCATCTGGACAGCTGCGGGTCGTAGTAACGCTTTCCAAAGTCAATCAACCCTGTTTCGGGATCTATCCTTTTAGAAAAATAACGCCAAGGATTTGATGGGTCGGGAGTCTTTTGCTCCTCACCAAATGCGCTGTAGCGGTAAGCTGCATGCATGTTTCTGCACGGATCAACCAGTTTTCTGACGTTACTTTGCATGTCCAAAATGGGGGCAAAAACCTGTCCGCCTAGTTCAATTGCTATCGGTTGACGCACGCTTTGATAGGAGGAAGCTCCTAGCACCTTAAGATTTTTGAGTTTTCCTCTATCTGTCACGGCTCCTATTTCTTCTTCTCCGTCGTATAGGTAGTGCTCTGTAGACTCTGATGTTCCGAAAAAACCGTGCTTTTCTATTTTTTTGGAAAGCCTTCTGCCCAAGGGGTCGTATAAAAAAGACACCGCGAAATCTTTCCCAGAAGCAGATGTCAATCGATTAAGGGGATCGTAAGTAAAGGCTAACTCTCCCTCAGGGGATTGCTTGAGAGTCTGCCTCCCATTTAGGTCATACTCACACCTAGTCTTTCCCATAGAGAGGAGTTCATTGAGAGGATTGGTTTGTACAACTTGATCATCTTTTTCAAGGATGTTTCGCAGCGAATCATATTGATGAGCAGTAAATAACTCTTCTCCTTTTTCAGAGGTGAGTTGATAAAGTGCATCGTAGGAATACTCATATGTTTGATTATCTGTGACTTTGTTCTGCAGGTTATCGCAGGGATCATACAAAGCTGTTTCGATTAAATAGGGGCTAGTCATCCCCACCCTTCTCCCTTTAAGATCCCAGCAATGGCTGATAAACCCTAAGCCATAGATGCACTTCTCTGAGAGGATATTTCCATTTTGATCATAGGAATCATATTGATGAGAATACAGAGTGATTCCCTCAACGGACGATCGTGTGACTTCTCTTAGAAAAAGAGGATCATATCTATAATGGATCTCTCCTACCCCGTCCAACCTAAAAATAGTCGCTCTATCTAAAGCGTCGTGGTCTTTTTCCACCGCTAGCCCATTTGGAAAGGTCTCCTTGATGATGTTTCCAAATGGGTCCCACTCTCGTTTGATGGTAAGCCCAAATCTCTCATCTGTTGCAGACAAAAGGTAGCCTTCTTTGTCGTATTCAAAGCGATGATCAATTTGGTGATCTGAAGAGTTAATAGAGGCTAAAAACCCCAAGGAATCGTATTCATAAACCAATGAAATTTGGTCAGGATTTGTTTTTGTACCAAGCCTTCCTTCATGAGTATAGTGATAAGATGTCAGTCTGGGATTGCTTGAGCCGTATCCTCGGGTGGTGCTTGCAATTTGTCCCCTAGGATTATAGGTATGCTGAATCGCTTGAGTCCCCATATGGTCAACACCATGATAGATATCATCTATGCGGTAAGTCAGGTTACCAGATGGGTTATAGATGTTTTTATATTGAGCAACGGGTTGCCCATGAGGATGAAATGTTGTTTCCTGTATAGCTCTGCCAAAGGCATCGTAAGTTGTCTCTTTTGAGGTTTGGAGGGGGTCTCTGGTTGTCAACTGGAGAACTTGTTGCCCAATGGCGTTCATGTAATCTTCGTTATATGCCTTAGTCGTCACATGCTCGAGTGCATCGGTATAAGAAAGCATACGACCAATGGGATCATAATCAAATGATTCTACTGCTTCCTTGCCGTGGATGAAGCGTGAAAGGGTCTTTTGATTTCCATCTGCATCGTAGGTATATCCCTTTCTATGCAGAACGTTTCCAGAGCTATCCCGTTTTTCCTCTTTTAAAATGCGTCCAAGATGATCCCTTGAATAAGCAACAATGAGGGTGTTGAAGCCATTTTCATAGATAGTTTTTTCTAAAAACCCTAGAGGATTATACGTGAATCGAGTCACCCGACCACGATACTCTTCACGAATTTTACGGCCAGCCCCATCATAAACATATTTTTTTGTGTGTCCTGCTTTGTTTGTATGGGTTAAGAGATTAAAGCCATTGTAGGTAAACGTCTCCTCAGCAACCCTTTCCCCAGATCGATCCGCATACTTTTTGGAAAGGGTCCGTCCTAAAACATCGCGCTTGTAGTGGGTAGTTAATCCATCAAGATTTGTATGGGAAGCTAACTGTCCACTTTGTGTATAGCGGGAATGTTCTTTAGCCCCATCGGGGTAAATCTTATGAAAAGGAGATCCGTAGATATTGCGCTTGTACTTTGTCACGTTTCCATTCGTATCTGTTTGTGTAAGACAATGACCCAAAACATCGTGGCTAGCATGGGTCTGCACAACAGAAGATCCGCCTTGAATAGATTCAATACAGGGAAATATTGTTTGGATCACACGATCTGTAAGAGGATCGTACATGTAAGAAGTGAGGTTTTTAAAAGGATCAATCTTGCCAGTCAGACGATCAAGAAAGTCATATTTGTATAAATCAACATGCTTAAGCCCTTCTCCTTCCTCTTCTTTTTGTTTCAGTCTCCCCTGTTTATCATACACAAAGGTCGTATGGAGCCTTCCAGAAAAGGTATTTTTAGAGGTGAGGCGTCCTTTTGCATCATAAATATAGGAAGCTTGATCTCCAAGTGCATTAGTTTCAGAGAGAACGTCTCCACGCTCATTATAGGATCGTCGTATGGTATACGCAAATTTACGATCACTTCCATAAACATGC
Source organism: Candidatus Neptunichlamydia sp. (assembly GCA_965233865.1). Lineage (GTDB taxonomy): Bacteria > Chlamydiota > Chlamydiia > Chlamydiales > Simkaniaceae > Neptunichlamydia. The sequence goes on along the minus strand of OZ247587.1, from coordinate 1,456,223 downwards.
TCTTCTTTGATATTTCCATGGACATCATATACAAAGTGTCCCTGTCTTAAGAGCTTTTCTTCCCCTTGATCCCAATACCTCTCCTCTATCCATTCAGGTAAATGGAGGAAAGGATCTTTCTGTCTAAGGTGATATTCTTTGATGGTTCTTTGACTCACTGCTGATAGATCAGTAGGATCTTTTCCGCTACCATCATCATGAATGACACGAATTAAGTTATGGCAGTCATCGTAGATATGAAATTCCCTTTGAAAAATGTGATTGTGATCTTTGATCAGCTTTGCTGTGACGAGATTTGTTTCAGGAAGATATTCCCAGGTGGTGGCTTTCCCTTCTTCAGTGACTTCTTTAAGCAAGAGATTTCTCCCATCTTGAGAAAACTCTCTCTTGATCATGTAAGTTTCGTCTTCTTCTCTCCCTGTAAGGTTTCCTTGGAGTGTTTCAACAATAGGATTTCCAAACGGATCATACTCAAACGTTTTTCGATGAATAGCTAAACCATTTCTATCTTTGATTTCGATAGCAGATAGGTAATGTTGATCTGTCCAATTAAAAGTTTTTTGTTTTTTCAAAACACTTTTTTCGTCAAGCCACTGAATAGAGGTTATCAAAAGATTTTCTGAAAAATTGTAACGTGTAAATGTACCATCGGGGTTATTTACGACTGTGTAGCCAAAACGCTGACCAGGAATAGGAGGATCATAGCTGAGAGTATAAACGGGTTGAAAGGTTTCATTCGGGCCCATCGCAAAACTAAGGGTTTGTACCCTAAAATGCTCGTTCTGGGAGCCATAACTTCCATAAGAACACATAAAAAGGTTGTCCTTACCAGAATAATCTGTCAGCAAGAAATGCTTGTCGTAAGACAGGATTTCTTCTTGAAAAAAAGGACTGCTTACCTCGGTTAAAAGAGCGGGTAAAATAGGATCCCACTCAAAGTGCTTTGCACTCTCTCCAGTGAAAGGGTTCTCCTTTAGTTTAGCGGGAAGAGAGCGGCGGGTATGAACATGCTGCGCACTGACGCCAGAGGACGCTCGAAAAGCCATTGATCCACCACTTAGAGTAAGACCATTTTCAACATGAATTTTTGCGTAGGTAAAGCGTTCCTCTGGGTCTTTTGCTTCTATAGAAATTAGCTGTTTTTTATGATACAGATAACGAAGGATTTTTCCATTGGGAAGTCTTTCTTTTAACAAAAGAAAAATCGTCCTTCCCGAGGAGTTTCTGTAGCTATCTCCATAGAATCTTGTGCTCCCATCGGGAGAAGATACATGGATCGTACCAGAGGCTCTATCGCAAACAATGCGCGTATTTCTTGGATCGTTTTTTCCACTCGGCACGTCCCCCGAAACATTGCTAATCGCATAAGAATCTGAAACAAGATGCGTGCCATTACCAGATAAACGAAAATTTAAGGTCGCTCCACTTGGATCTGATAAATAGATATCGCCAGAAGCTGGAAAGTATTGCAGACAAAGGTGTGGAAGGTAGGTCCACCCTTTATAAGAGCTTACAAGGTGCTGTGCTAAATAAAAACGATTCCATTCGGTTTGCTGTTTTTTGTGCTGAGGAAAAGAGCTAGGGATACACGGAGGAATGTACAGATGATTTAAGTAGAGACTCTGAGCCCCTTTAATCACAAGATCTGTTTTTTTTAAAGCAAGCTGCCCACTCAAAGGACTGATCAGACCCCCAACAAGATCATTTAACGAAGCATGCAGAGTTGCAATTTGCCCAGGAGTAGAAAGAACAACGTTATCCCCTGAGTAATCTTCGGCAAAGATAAACAGAGATTGAAAACAGAAAATTAAACCTAAGACAAACCGCATATTGCCTCAAATGAGTCTTTGAAATAAACGAAGCTACCAAGGCTCGACTTGTTTATCAAGTCTTTATAGGCATGGTATGGGTTGTAAGGATGCAGTAACACATCATTCCTTCACCTTTCCCAAAAGCAGTAAGGCCATCGCCTGAAGTGAATGTGATTCCAACCTGATTCATATTGACTGACAACGCACTGGCAACGCTACTGCGAATGTCATCAGCCCGTTTTTGAAACTTGGGGCGTTTTCCCTCAATGGTAAGAGCTACATGTTCAATAATTTGGTCGCCAAGGGTTTCTATAGCTTTGTCTAAAAAAACCCGACTATCGGTTATCCCTTGATTTCTGCAGAGATCGATCGCGATTCCCCCAAGGATTGGAACATGAGTCAGGGAGGTGATGGCATTGCAAATAGCGTGGAACACAACATCTCCATCGGAATCAGCATCGAGCCCCGGAGCCCCTTCGAAAGAAAGTCCAGCGATGATGCACTTTTTTTCTGTTCCATCTTGTAAAAACCGGTGACTATCTTGGCCTATTCCTGTACGGTATCTCATAGCAGGAGATTATAAGTGAAGACACTCCATATCTGCAATGTCAATTTTGAATGGGAACTTGAAACCCATTCCTCTCTTGGACTGAAAGAATCTTTCATGGTTCATCCAAATTTTTTGCAGCTTCAGTTTCTCCCTTTCCTTTATGCTAAAGACGGCGACGGAGTGGTTGTGAGTCACCTACCTCCAGAAGTGCCAAGACATTTGAATGTTCATCTTTTTGACGATCCGGTCGATGGATATGACCAAATTGAAACGTGGGGATGGTCAAAAGCCGTCCAAAAATGGGCCTCTCTTCCCCACCATGTTCCTGAGCATTTACGAGAAATGGCATCTAAAACTTTTGCCTTCACACATAGCCCTTCGCTTCCTGGAGCAAAACTTTTACATCATCCACAAGAAGTGAAGAAGTGGCTTCGTGAAGGTCCGTACCCCAAAGTGGTGAAAACCTGTTTTGGTTTTGCAGGACGGGGACGGTGGATACTGCAAAAAGAAAACGATCTTCCACCAGAGGCTTTCAAAGAGTTTGAAAAAGGCCATCTATTGATTGGAGAGCCCTGGGTGAAACGTGAAATGGATTTTAGTACGCAATGGATGTTAAGTGATGAGATCACTTACTTAGGATCTACTGTAATGGAAAACACTGAGTGGGGTGCATACAACAAAACCTACATCGGAAAAGAAATCCCCTTTTTAAAGGAGCATTTCGAAGTTGCGCAAATCCCTTTGAAACGACTGTTTGAGATGGGTTTTCGAGGTAACTTGGGAATCGATGCAATGGTTTACAACCAAAAACTTCATCCCATCGTTGAAATTAACCTAAGAAAAACAATGGGTTGGCTCGCATTAACACTTGGGAAAAGCTTGTCTTATGAAAAAGGAAATAAAGGCGTCCTTCCAAACTATTTACAAGTTGGAAAAGAAATCACGTTTCAGAAACAACTGAAGTTGTTATGATGCAAGTCGTATGAACTCATTTAAGATTACTGGTGGAAAACCTCTAGAAGGGCATGTCAAAGCTGCGGGCGCAAAAAATGCGATCACAAAGATGCTTGTTGCCTCTCTGCTTTCTGATAAGAAGTGTATCTTCACAAATGTCCCCGATATTTCTGAAGTGGAAACAACGGTCAATCTCTGCAAAGAAATTGGAATGGAAGTGGAATGGGATCGAAAAAATGGGCGGATGGAAGTTGTCACAAAGGAGATCAAATCCTCCTACATCCCCCTGAACTTTTCTGGAGCCAACCGGATTCCAATACTCATGATGGGATCCTTATTAGGACGCACCCGAGAAAACATTATTGTCCCCACAGTTGGAGGGTGCAAAATTGGAAAACGCCCTGTAGATTTTCATGTCATGGCCTTAGAAAAGCTTGGGGCAGTTGTTGAATACCGCACCATAAAAAATGAACATGCCTACTTTGCCCATGCTCCTGAAGGGATGAAAGGTAGCATTGTTGAACTACCCTACCCTTCTGTGATGGCAACTGAAAATGCAGTCCTTGCAGCATGCCGCGCAAAAGGACGCACAACAATTCGTGGCGCCGCCATTGAACCCGAAGTCATGGACTTAATCCTTTTTTTGCAAAAGCTTGGTGTTGTGATTTATGTCGACATGGATCGAACCATTTATGTCCAAGAAACAACCACCTTCTACGAGGTCGAACACAAAGTAATTACGGACCGCATTGAAGCCGCTTCCTTTGGAATGGCTGCAATTGCAACACGCGGACGGGTTTTTGTAGAAGGAGCGCAGCAATCTCACATGATCACCTTTCTCAATAAACTTAGACAGATCAATGGTGGCTTTGCCGTAAAAGAAGGTGGCATTGAGTTCTTTTATCAAGGACCTCTCAAAGGAGGACTTCATCTCCAAACCGACGTTCACCCTGGATTTTTGACTGACTGGCAGCAACCTTTTGTCGTCCTTCTCACCCAAGCCCATGGCAGTTCAGTTGTTCATGAAACAGTCTATGAAAACCGCTTTGGTTATGTCGACACTCTTCTAAAAATGGGTGCTCATGTCGAGCGCTTTACACAATGTCTTGGGGACCGCCCCTGCCGTTTTACCTCCCAAAACTACCAACATAGCCTCATCGTCAAGGGGCCATCCGATTTCCGGGGGATGGAGATCGAAGTACCTGATCTCAGAGCAGGCTTTGCTTATGTCATGGCGGCACTTCTTGCCTCTGAAGAAAGCACCCTAACAGGACTTCCTTATCTCGATCGCGGGTATGAAAATCTTGAAGGAAAGCTCCAATCTCTCGGCGCCAACATTGAAAGGGTTATATCCCCTGAGCCCCTGATTGCAACTTAGCAGTAAAGCAGCTATACTGTTTCTATGGAGATATGGAGACAGATTCAAAAAACTAACTTTACAAAGATTAGTAACCTTGCAAAGTTTCTAGAGATCGATTCAAGTGTAATCTTAAAATCCTCGTTCCCTTTGAATTTTCCGAGAAGGCTTGCCGAAAAAGTAGAAAAGGGCCGACTTGATGATCCTCTTCTCATGCAGTTTCTACCAATCCATCAAGAAACCTTGAAAACACCTGGGTTTATAGCTGATCCTGTCTCTGACCTCTCCTTCCAAAAAAGCCCCCGCCTTCTACAAAAATATCAAGGACGTGCTCTACTAATTACCACCAGCGCCTGTGTCATGAACTGCAGGTTTTGCTTCAGACAAAATTATCCCTATGAGCAGGATAAAGATCATACTGAGGAAATTGAGCTCATCAGAAACGATTCTACCATTTATGAAATTATTCTAAGTGGCGGCGATCCTCTTTCCCTATCTGATGAACGCTTAAAAGCATTAATCGAAACCCTAAGCGAAATCCCCCATCTAAAGCTCCTCCGCTTTCATACCCGTTTCCTCATTGGCATTCCTGAGCGAATCACCCCTTCTTTCTTAAAAATTCTTGAAGAAACGCGCCTGCAAGTCATTTTTATTCTCCATACAAACCACCCAAAAGAGCTTGATCAAGACGTTCTCTCTTCTCTTAAGAAAATCCAAGCTCCTGTTCTCACGCAAACAGTCCTTTTGAAAAACATCAATGACAATGTGGAAACTTTAAAAACCCTCTTTATGACTCTCATTTCAAATGGTGTAATTCCTTACTACCTGCATCAACTTGACCGGATTGAGCAAGCAGCGCACTTTGAAGTCTCCATAGAAAAAGGAAAAAAACTCATCGATACCCTAAGAAAAGAACTTCCAGGCTACGCCATTCCAACATATGTGCAGGAAATTCCCCACAACACTTCTAAAACTCCCATTAGCCCCTAGGGCTAAAATAAAAAACCCAAACAAACATTCTATTTTATGTCTCTCTTTGTTTATAAGTGCTTTTGTCTTTTCAGTAAATAAACTCCCTGGTTAAAAACACTCCCGCATATCCACTGCAGGGGAGGAGGTATTACATTCGATCCATCGTCTTCAGGCCAAGGATTTGAAGTCCTTGTTTGAGGATGCGTGCTGTTAGCTCACACAGAACAAGCCGGCTACTTTCTTCATCCACCCCTTCAACGCGACAGTCGCGAAAAAAAGCATGAAACTTTTCAGCTAAATCGTAGAGGTAATCAGAAAGGCGATTAGGGAGAAGATCGCGATCCATAAGAGCAAGCGTTTCTCCAAATTGACGCAATTGCAAGCCCAGAGCAATCTCTGTAGGATGTTTTAAGATGATGGGGGTGTTTGCATAAAGAACATGAATGTCTTTGTTGCATTTTCTTTTGATTCCTTGAATGCGTACATAGGAGTATAAGAGGTACGCGGCAGTATTTCCTTCAAACTTCAGCATGCGGTCGTAGCTAAAAATATAATCTTTAACACGATGGCAAGAGAGGTCGGCATATTTGACTGCATCAACACCGAGAATATGAGCAAGCTCATCAATTTCTGTTTCTGTCCCATCTTGAAGGCGCTCTTGCAAGAGAATACGCGCTTGACGTACTGCTTCAGAAAGAAGATCAATAAGTTTTTCTGTTTCTCCAGATCGCGTTTTGAATTTCTTCTCATCAGAGCCAAGAACCACCCCAAAAGGAACATGTTCAACTTGCACCTTTTCAGGATCATAAATTCCCGCTTTCAGCGCGGCTTTGAAAACCATTTGGAAGTGCAGTTGTTGCCCTGCATCAACCACATAAATAATCCGTTCTGCGTGCTCTTCTCTCACACGTTGCGCAAGGGCCGCCGCATCTGTTGAAGCGTAGTTGAATCCTCCATCAGATTTTTGCAAAATCATAGGAATTTCATATCCTTCAAGAAACACACACTTTGCCCCATCAGAAATTTCAACAATTCCCGATTTTTCATATTCCTCAACGATTCTAGGAAGACGCTCATTATAAAAAGATTCTCCTCTCTCGGTAAGATTGGCATCCAAAAATGTGTAAATCTCTGAAAACCCTCGGCGAGAAATCTCACAGATCCTTTTCCATGCGTTAAGGGTCTCTTGATCTCCTCCCTGCAGACTAACCACTTGGAGTTGAGCCCGTTTTTTGAATTCTGGATCGGCATCAAATACCTTTTTCGAGTCTTTGTACCAGTTCATCAAGGAAGAAAGGTTGGTTTCTTTTTTTCCGGCAAGAACATCTGGTTCTTTTTCTTTCAGGTAAGTGATGAGCATTCCAAACTGCGTTCCCCAATCTCCAATGTGATTTAAGCGAAGAACATCGTGTCCTAAAAATTCAAACAGGCGAGCTAAACTCTCCCCTATTACTGTAGAGCGGAGATGACCCACATGGAGTTCTTTTGCCACGTTAGGAGAGGAAAATTCTACAATCACTTTCTTCTTTTTTTTGAGAGATGATACCCCTAGCCGAGGATCAGCAGCGGCCTCAGTGACTTGCTTGGAAAGAAACTCCGGTAACAACGTAATATTTATAAAACCTGGACCAGCAACCTCAAGTTTTTCAATCATCCCCTCTTTTGGCCACTTTTCAAGAATTTTCTCTGCAATCTTTCGAGGATTGAATTTCAAAGCCTTTGCAAGTTTCATCGCAGAATTGCACTGGTAGTGCCCAAACTGGGGGTTTGTACTCTTAGCGATATCGGCTACAGAATCAGCCTCAGGAAATAATTCCTTGATCACATGGCTTGCTTGCTTCTGGAGCTGGTTTGTTAAATTTTCCATAGAGGTCCATCATGCGGCTCTCTCCCTAAAATTGTCAAGATTGTTACCTCCCCACCCACCTCAATAAATATTTATTTATGGAAAATCATAATACTAAGACCACTCTTAACATTAGGAGTATTTGTCGACATTCCAACCAGAGTGAAGAATCTCTGCTCAAGATCTTGGGCTAATTTATGACTTTATTTTTTACGAATGGTATTAAATAGCGTTGTCAAATAATCCTTTTCAAAAGAGTTCTTTAATACGGTATAGGTTCAGGGTTGAAGATAAAGATTTTTTCCGATAGAATGGGTTGGCAAAATTGAATCAAGGATTATGTGAAATGATAAGTACCATCATTACCCCAAGTCTGAAAGATCTCCTGGCTGACTACCTAAAGAAACACAAAAAGTCTGATCTATTAACGACTTACTTTTTTTTTCTCGAAAAAAAATACAATATCCAGCCTGTCCTGTTCTTGCGGGAGAAAACAATCTTTCAGAGCAAAACTGATCTCTTGAAAAGGCTTGAAGAAACCGGAAAACTTTGGCGTGAGACAGAGATAAAGATTCAAGTCGGTACACAATCGGTCAATGCAGCAACGAAAAAAATCTATATCTGCCCCTTTACTGGTAAAGTTTTTGGAGATAATATTCACCCTAATCCTCAAGATGCGATTTACGACTGGGTATCAAAATGCCCTGAGAACAAGGAAAGACTCGACGGAATCAAAGTAAAACGCTTTTTTGTTTCTGAAGATCCTGATGTCATTAAAAATTATATTCAGAAAAGGCGCGAGCCTATCTCTAAAATCGTTTTTTCATCCGGAGTGACTGGAAAGCTGTTTAACAGCAAGAAGGCAGTCCTTGACGACTTTGAAAAGAATCAACTCAAGAGTATGGAACTTGTCGATGTTCCTTCTCAAAACCGCTATCAGATTGAAGAGCATTTCCTCGCTTTTATTCAAGAACAACTCGACGATACTAGAATTTCCGCGTTTGTCGAAGCGATGAGCGCCCATGATGAATTTGAGACCCATGTCGCTCGTTGGATTGAAGAGAATCAGTAAATCTCCAGAAGAAACCGTTTCCATTGGAGAGGAAATTGGTCAATTGATCCCTAGAGAACAGGTCATCTGTTTCACAGGGAATCTAGGAGCGGGGAAGACAACTCTCATTAAGGGGATTGCAGCAAGGATTACAGGACTATCCCCTAATGAAATTAATAGCCCCACCTTCAATTACCTCAATATTTATGAAGGAAAAGAAACTCTGTATCACTTCGATTGCTACCGACTAAACGGACCACAAGATTTCCTTGAACGCGGTCTCGATGAATATTTCGGTTTTCTCTGTTTAGTAGAATGGCCAGAAAGAATTGCTCCGATACTGCCACCGAATCGAGGGATGATCAAAATTGAATACCATGGGAAGAAGGAGCGAATAATCCGTTATGAAGAAAGTCCTCTTTAAAAAGGCCGTGTTTCTAACATCTGCTCTCAAAACCGATGAGCTTCCTGATATGGAGCTCCCTGAAATTGCTGTTGTGGGGCGCTCTAACGTAGGAAAATCTTCTCTTATTAACCATCTCCTCCGTTCAAAAACCGTTGCAAAAGTTTCATCAAAACCAGGAAAAACACAGCGAATCAACTATTTTGTTATTGACGATTCTCTTGTACTTGTCGACCTCCCAGGATACGGTTATGCTAAAACCTCAAAAAGTCTTCAAGAGGAATGGGGAGTATGGATTGACAAATACTTAAAAGAGCGCGGACTGAAGCTGATTATTTTTCTCCTTGACTCTAGGCGAGAACTCACAACTGAAGATCGACAGTTTATTGAATGGGCACAGCATATCCATATGCCCCTTCTACTTGTTTTGACAAAAGGGGATAAACTCATTCAATCAGAAAGGTATGTCTCACTAAAGCGCATCGAAGGTGAGAAAACCTTGAGTGGATTGCCTCCCGTACTGTACTCTATAAAAGAAGGGAAGTGCAGAGAAGCACTTATCCATGAAGTGAACAAGGCATTATGGGACTAATCCACAAAGATACATTTCTCTGCTTTGACTGCGAATCTACAGGACTTGACCCCAAAAAAGATCGACTCATTGAAATTGCGGCCGCTACCTTCACTTTTGACGGAATCCTCGATTCAAAAGAAGATCTCATTGATCCAGGCATTTTGATCCCTCAACACACAATCGAGATCCATCACATTACTGATGAGATGGTTCGAGGGAAACCTTCAGCCAAAAACGTTGCTGCAGACTATTTAAATTTTATTGGGGATCATATTGTTGTGGGGCATGGGATCCCCTTTGACTTAACCCTTTTGGACTCAGAATCAAAACGATCATATGTCAAATCTAATCTATTAAAACAGAAATATATCGACACGCTCCGCATGGCCCGACTTTATGGAGAAAGCCCTACGAACTCTCTTGAAGTCCTACGAAAACATTTCAATATCGAAGCTCATGGGGCGCACCGCGCAATGAATGATGTGATCGTAAACATCGAGGTTTTTAAACACTTAAGCCGAAAATTTAAGACGACTGAAGAACTCATAAAGCGTCTCGAGAAACCAATTGCCCTCAGACTAATGCCCCTTGGCAAACACAAGGGACGTCTATTTCGCGACATCCCCGTTGAGTACTTGCGTTGGGCTGCGAATCAAAATTTTGACCAAGACCTCCTTTTTTCACTCCGCTCTGAGCTTAAAAAGCGCAAGCAAGGAAACCTTTTTACACAAGCCTCTAACCCCTTTTCAAATTTATGAAACTTTCCCTTCAAGACCTAGATATCAAAGGGCAGAAGGTGTTAATGCGGGTTGATTTCAATGTCCCTCTCAATGCGGAGGGAATGATCACGAACGATGCTCGAATTCAAGCTTCTCTTCCATCAATAGAATATATACTCGCCCATGGGGGCTCCCTAATCCTCATGTGCCACTTTGGAAGGCCAAAAGGGAAGATCAACCCCAACCTATCCTTGAGGCCTGTGGCTCAATACCTGTCTAACATTTTGGAGCAAAACGTCATGCTAGCTCCAAGCAGTGTAGGAAGTGATGTCGAAAATATTGCAAAGAATCTCCAAGTAGGAGAAGTTCTTCTGCTAGAAAACCTTCGATTTCACAAAGGAGAAGAGCATCCTGATACAGACCCTGAGTTTGCAAAAAACCTTGCGAAACTAGGCGATGTTTACGTTGACGATGCTTTTGGAGCTGCCCACCGAAATCATTCCTCTATTGTGGGAATCACCAAATTTTTCCCCAAAGCCAGTGCAATGGGTTTCCTTATGGAGAAGGAAGTTTCGTACCTCTCTCAAGTTGTTTTAAACCCCAAGCGCCCTTTTTATGCCATCATTGGAGGATCAAAAGTTGGGAGTAAGCTCGGTGTCCTCAACTCATTATCTCAAAAAATAGACGGGATTTTTATTGGGGGAGGGCTGTCATTTACCTTTTTCAAAGCGATGGGCCTCTCTATTGGAGATTCCATTTGCGATGATGAAATGCTCGACAATGCCAAGTCTTTCCTGAAAGTTTGTGAAGAAAAAGCCATTCAGGTTCACCTCCCCAAAGATTTAGTTGTCACCGATGACCAAGACATCCAAATAATCCTATCAAAAGATGGCATCAAAAAAGGATGGAAGGGGATGGATATTGGCCCTCAAACAGTCGAGGAATGGACTCCCCTTGTGAGCAAAGGAGCAACAATTTTTTGGAACGGCCCAATGGGAGTGTTTGAAGAACCTTCATTTGCCCATGGCACAGAAAGGCTCGCTCAAAATTTATCTATGATGTCAGGAGATGTGATTGTCGGAGGAGGCGATTCTGTTGCAGCTATTAGCGATCTAAAATTGGAGAAAAGTTTTGCTCATCTTTCCACCGGAGGAGGCTCATCTCTAGAATTTATCGAATTTGGCCACCTTCCCGGAGTCGATGCCCTCACACCCAAATAATACCAATTGTCAAATAACCTACTCATGATATAATGCCGGGGCATACACGCACTTATGCAGGGACATCATGTTAAAAAAAAAATTATTTTTTTCTCAACAGACCTTTGCAACCTCTCGAGAATTTTTACAATCACACAATTTCGGCTTGGAGGGGTATGTCCTCCAAAAATAGAGAAGAGTTCAGTCGTTGGCGCCTCTATCTATGGCCTATTCATCGATGGGAAATGAAAAAATTTGTTCCCCTTCTAATTCTCTACGCTCTGATCTGCTTTAACTACAATCTTCTGAAATCCGCAAAAGACGCCCTTGTGATTACAGCTAATTCTTCAGGGGCCGCTGTACTCCCCTTTATCAAGATCTGGGTGATTCTTCCCATGGCTCTCCTGGTCACTTATCTCTTTACGCGTCTTTTCAATCGTTTTTCCCAAGAAAGAGTTTTTTACATCATGATTGGGGGCTTTTTACTCTTTTTTGCCATCTTTGCTCTCGTTCTCTACCCCCTACGTGACGTTATCCATCCCCACGCATTTTGTGATCAGTTAGAAGCCATTGCCCCAAAATGTCAGGCCATGATTGCAATGCTTCGCAACTGGTCTTTTACCCTTTTCTACGTAATATCTGAACTTTGGGGAACAGCCATCATGTCGGTCCTTTTTTGGGCCTTTGCCAATGAAGTAATGACCGTTAAAGATGCCAAACGATTCTATGGAATCCTAGGAATCGGAGCCAATATTTCTGCGATCTTTGCCGGACAAATTGCGATTCTAGTCTCCGGACAAATATTCGACCTTTCCTTCATTTTTGGAGCGGATGCTTGGGGACAAAGTTTGGGCCTTGTCACCACCATTGTGATTTTTACAGGACTCCTAACTATGGGATTTTTCAAATGGTATAACACCCATGTCGTTTACCGCGATCCCGCCATGAAAGAAGAGCATGTAAAAAATCATGCCAAACGAAAAAAAGTCAAAATGGGAATGCGCAAAAGTTTTGCATACCTTGCAAAATCAAAATACCTTCTTTGCATAGCCGTCCTTGTGATCGGGTTCAATATTGCCATCAACATGGTTGAAATCATTTGGAAAGACCAGATCAGCATTCTCCATCCAAATCCCAATGATTACAACGCATACATGGGAGGTGTTGTAAAATCGATAGGATTCCTTTCCACCTTTGTTGCAATCTTTGTGAGTGGAAATGTGATCCGAAAGATGGGATGGACCTTTAGCGCTCTTATTACACCCGTTTCATTGCTACTCACAGGAATCTTTTTCTTTGGCATCCTTCTTTTTAAAGACAATTCTTCGCTAATCTCATGGAGCACTGCTCTGGGTTTTACTCCTCTTGCTATCGGAGTCCTTTTTGGAACCGTTCAAAACATTATTTCGCGGACCTGCAAATATACATTATTTGATGCAACGAAAGAAATTTCATTTATCCCGCTTAGCTCCGAGTCAAAGTTTAAAGGGAAAGCCGCTATCGACGGAGTGGGATCTCGCCTTGGAAAAACAGGGGGATCGATTGTCCACGGGGGCCTTCTCATGGTTTTTGGAAGCGTTTCCCTCAGCACACCTTTTGTTGCTGTCTTCCTCCTTCTCGTTGTCTTTGGCTGGATCGTTGCTGCCAGATCCCTTGGCCGTCAATTTAATTGCCTCGCAAAACAGGATGAAAAAATTGATATCGAAGAAGAAGTGGTAGTCACTAAAAAACCCACAACTCAAACTCTCTCCACCACCTGATTTTATTATACTATCAACAATTTTCTATTGCTAAAATAATTCATAAATTAAAATTAAAAAACTCTTCTCTTCCCTCTAGAAAATCTCCAAAATTCGGGTATAATTCCCATTGTCAAATAACTCACTTATGATATAATGTCGAGTCGTATAGATATTCCATCCGGGACAGTAATGTTAAAAAAGTTTTTGAGGCGAGGCCTTTTGTGAAACAAGCCTGCCCTTTAGAAAAAAAGAACTTTTTTTCTCATCGAGTATTCGAGGCTTTTTGGAATCCCCAACAATTATGGAGCTATTTTCTGGAGGATTATGTCGTCCAAAGGTAATAAAGAGTTCAGCCGTTGGCGCCTCTATCTATGGCCTATTCATCGATGGGAAATTAAAAAGTTTCTTCCTCTTTTGATTCTCTATGCTCTAATCTGCTTTAACTATAGCCTCCTAAAGGCAGCAAAGGACGCTCTTGTGATTACGGCTAACTCCTCAGGAGCCGCTGTGATTCCTTTCATTAAGATCTGGGCGATTCTACCTATGGCTCTTTTAGTCACATACCTTTTTACCCGCCTTTTCAATCGATTCTCCCAAGAAAAAGTTTTTTACATTATGATCGGGAGCTTTTTGTCCTTTTTTGCCGTTTTTGCTCTTGTTCTTTACCCCCTTAGAGATGTCATACATCCTCATACGCTTTGTGACCACTTAGAGGAAATGGCACCAAAACTTCAAGGGCTTATCGCAATGTTTCGCAACTGGTCCTTCACCCTCTTCTATGTGATGTCAGAACTGTGGGGAACAGCCATTATGTCGGTCCTTTTTTGGGCCTTCGCCAATGAGATTATGACTGTCAAAGATGCCAAACGATTCTACGGAATCTTAGGGGTCGGAGCAAATGCTTCCGCTATCTTTGCTGGGCAAATTGCAATTCTTGTCTCGGGGCAACTATTTGACCTTTCCTTCTTCTTTGGAGACGATGCGTGGGGACAAAGCTTAGGTCTTGTTACAACCATTGTCATTTTTGCAGGACTTCTATCCATTGGAATCTTTCGATGGTACAACACCCGTGTAGTCCGCCGTGACCCTACTATGAAAGAAGAGTATGTAAAAAATCAAAGTGAGCGAAAAAAGGTCAAAATGGGGATGCGAAAAAGCTTTGCTTACCTCACAAAATCAAAATATCTTCTTTGTATAGCCGCTTTAGTCATCGGCTTTAACCTTGCCATTAACATGATTGAGATCGTTTGGAAAGATCAAATTTGTTTCCTATACCCCAACCCGAACGACTTCAACGCATACATGGGAAGTGTTCTCAAATGGATAGGGTTTCTTTCCACATTTATCGCTATCTTTATCAGTGGAAATATGATTCGCAAGATGGGATGGACCTTTAGCGCTCTGATTACCCCCGTTGCTCTCATAATCACAGGTCTTTTCTTCTTTGGCGTTATGCTATTCAAAGAGAACCCTACCCTCATTAAATGGAGCGCCCTCTTCGGCTTCACACCACTTGCCTTAGGAGTTTTCTTTGGAACAGTTCAAAATGTGTTCTCGCGGGCATGTAAATATACCCTCTTTGATGCGACGAAAGAGATTTCGTTTATCCCTCTCAGCTTTGAATCAAAATTTAAAGGAAAAGCCGCTATTGATGGAGTGGGATCTCGTCTTGGAAAAACAGGAGGGTCGATTGTCCACGGAAGCCTTCTAATGGTCTTTGGAACTGTTTCTCTTAGCACACCCTTTGTTGGCGTCTTTCTCCTTTTTGTTGTCCTTGGCTGGATCATTGCAGCACAGTCCCTTGGCCGCCAATTTACCCGTCTCACAAAGCAAGATGAAAAAATCGATATCGAAGGAGGTGAACTGGCAACCATTAAAAACACAGTTACTCAAAAGGTCTCCACTACTTAATACCCTCTTAATCCCATTTCTGCTTTTTGGAAAACCAAACCACAAGCAACTAATTTCTACAAATCTCTTGCTCCCTCCGCTACCTTTCCTATCAGTATTCTTTTCCAGTACGTAGGTCCTGCCTCTAAAGATTAATTTCACATATACTCCTATAGAAATAGGAGATAATTTTTTATAGTGAGAGAAGTAATAACGGATGAAATATGGAAAATACTGAAGCCGCTACTCCTTAAACCCAAGGGTAGGCATGGAAAGAATGGCATATGATTGGCAGTGCTCGCTTCTTTTCAAAAGTTAGGGTTATCAATTTTTAGGTAACTACCCTCAAAACTTTAATCCATGTTTTTTCCTTTTCAGTAGAATACTTGTCAATTTTGTCTTCTGATTTTATGAAAATTGTGGAATAATGAATGCTATGGAAGCACTAGTAAATTTTATTGTTGAGCACAGCTCCTACGCCCCTTTAATAGTCTTTACTCTCATCTTACTAGCAGGCTTAAATATCCCAATTAGCATTGATGTGATCATGGTTTTAACTGCCTTTTTGGCAGCAACTCTGATCCCTGAGCATACAGCTATTTTATTCGCGAGTGTTCTCTTTGGAGCATATTTTTCCGCAATAATTTGCTATTGGATTGGACGAAAAATCGGCATTAAGCTACTGAAGATCCGTTATTTCTCCAAGTTACTTCCTGCTGAAAAGTTGGAGAAAGTCGGAAAGTTTTATGAAAAATATGGTTTATTAACGCTTCTAGTGGGGAGGTTCATTCCTTTCGGCATCCGGAACTGTATTTTCATGACAACGGGAATGAGCAAAGCAAACTTTAGAAAATTTATTGTGCGTGATGCACTCGCTTGTTCAATATGGGCAAGCGTCTGTTTTTTTGGATTTTATCGATTGGGACAAAACTATGAAGCCCTTCTTTCCAAAGTAAAAACCTTAAATCTTTTTATATTTTTAGCTTTCGGTGTGACGGTAATTGCCTTTGTCTGGTATAAGAAATATAGGAAAAAACAAGCTCGTCTAACCAATAAGCCGAAGCTTGATTCATAGAAACACAAGGCATAAATACTCATACGATGTTAAATCCGCCGAATAGTATCTCTTTTTTGAGAGCACCTTTAGCGCTTCTTTTTATTATAGAGAGTACAGCTCTTCGGACGGTTGTCATTGTATTAGCCATGCTTTCAGATGGCGTCGATGGTTATTTGGCTCGCCGCTACCATTTCACTTCTAGGTTTGGTGCAATATTAGACCCTTTAATGGATAAATTTTTTGTTTATGTTGTTCTAGGAGTTCTCCTCTTTGAACACCATGTCCTTCCTTGGCAAGTCGCAACGATGCTTTCACGAGACTTTTTCCTCTTGATTTTTCTCTCTTACCTTGGAATCACCGGCGCTTGGAGAAGCCTCGAAGTTAAGTCTATTCGCTGGGGAAAGATTGCCACTGCAGCACAGTTTTGCCTGTTGATTACACTCGTTTTGAAAATTTCTTTTCCTCCTCAGCTCTACTTCCTCTTCGTCCTCTTTGGCTGCCTTGCCTTCATTGAGCTCCTTCAATTTAAGAAACGTGCATCTTCTAATTAATCCCTCTTCCTGATATCATTGTCCCTTTATAAATGACACTTCTAGTCGTGGAATAGCCTCATGAAGAAAAATTATTTTAATTTAGGGATGGTTCTTGCTCTTTTGTTCGGGGGGATCCTCGGCTTTTTTGATCTGCCCTTTGTAGTTAGCCTTGCTGATGTCATAAGCAAACTCTTTATCAATATGCTCAAGTTGATTAGTTTACCTATGATTTTTTTAGCAATTGTTTCCACCCTCTCTCGAATGACATCTCTAAGCGAAGCAGGAGTTCTTCTAAAGCGCATATTAACATATACTGTTGCAACAACTCTCATTGCTGCAACGATTGGCATGATTCTTTTTCTGGTTATTCAACCAGTCAATTTAGGTGAGGCAATTGCGATCGCTGTCCCCAAGCAAGGAAACTATCTTTCTTTCCTAATGAAAATCATTCCTGAAAACCCTGTGCAGCCTTTTTTAGAAAACAATGTCTTAGGAATGGCCTTTCTAGCAGCAATATTTAGTATTGCAATATTAAAGCTCCCCAAAGAGCAGAACAATCTTCTACGGGATCTATTTGGGGCTCTTTTCTCAGCCCTTTTAAAAATCACATCAGCTCTTATCTTTCTCATGCCGCTTGGTATCTTTGCGTTTACAATCCAATTTATTCAAAGCATCAAAGGAAATGCTGCGCAGCTACAACAACTCATGCTTTATGGCCTATGTGTCATTGGTGCGAACCTTATTCAAGGCTTAATTGTCCTCCCTTTGATGGTGAAACTACGAGGAGAATCTCCCATGAGAACAGCGAGAGCAATGTCCCCAGCTCTTACAATGGCTTTTTTCACAAAGTCTTCGAATGCTACTCTCCCTCTTGCTCTTGACTGTGCAAAAAATCGCCTTGGTGTGTCAGATAAAACAGCAAGCTTTAGCCTACCCTTATGCTCCATTATCAACATGAATGGATGTGCAGCATTCATTTTAATCACCCTCTTTTTTGTCTGTGGATCTCAAGGAATTGTCTTTAGCCCCATGCAAATGATCCCCTGGATTTTCCTTGCCTCTTTTGCCGCTATTGGCAACGCAGGAGTTCCAATGGGATGTTTTTTTCTTACCACAGCATTTTTAATTGGGATGGGCGTTCCGGTTGAACTCATGGGAATTATTCTCCCTCTCTACTCACTCTTTGATATGGTCGAAACAGCTCTCAATGTCTGGTCTGACAGTTGTATCACTGCCGTTGTCGACAAGGATTTGAAAACTCTTGCACCATCATCTGTAGTTGAAGCAAATTAAAAACTTCGTTACGATGAGGTAATTTTAATCTCTGTTTACAAGGAAAGTTATGGAAGTTAAGCATGAGTCGATTTTTGTATCGGCAGTAAGATCTTTTTGCAATGTTTTTGCTGGATTCATCGGAATTCTTGTTGGTATGGTTATTATCGGAATTGTTGTGGGCATTCTCTCAAAGCCACAGATGGTTTCAGATAAGACCCAACTGATTATTGCTGCAGATGCTGAAGGGAATCGCTCTTTGCTTCCTCATTCGGACCCTGCAATATTTAGACTCAATATCCATGGAATCATTGGATCGAAAGACTTGAATGCAAAAACTGTGCACGCTCAACTTCTAGATTCACGAGACGGGATACTGAAAAAAGACCGCGTCAAAGCGCTGTTCCTCCATATTAACAGCCCTGGAGGAACAGCTTCTGATGCCCACGACATTTACCAAAATCTGGTGGAGTATAAAGAAAAGTATAAAATTCCAATCTATGCCTATGTTGATGGAATGTGCGCCTCTGGAGGAATGATGATTGCTTGTAGTGCAGACAAAATTTTCTCCGCTCCTGTTGGAATCATCGGCTCAGTGGGCGTATTAATGGGACCAAACTTTAACGTTGCTGGCTTGATGGAAAAATATGGAGTCAAACAGCTTACGATTACAAAGGGAATTGATAAAGATATGCTCAGCCCTTACCGCGAATGGAAGCCTGGAGAAGATCAGGCTCTGCGTGATATTGTCGCCTACGACTATAATCTCTTTGTAAACCTTGTCACTACGGCTCGTCCTCGGCTAAGCAGAGCTAAGCTTGTTAGTGAATACGGCGCTCAAGTCTACGATCCCGTCAAAGCACAAGATTACGGCTACATTGATGATGGGAACAGCAGCTACAGCAAGGCCCTTCTAGCTCTTGTAAAAGAGGCTAAAATTGAAGGCGATTACCAAGTTGTTGAACTAAAGGTTCTCCATCCGGTACTATCGGGTCTCATTGAGGGAAGTTCCCCCATTTTTACAGGTAAGGTTAAGCACGAGCTTACCTTTCCTGCAGATATAAGCCCCGAGCTCATGAACCGCTCTCTCTACCTTTACTCGCCTGCTCTTCAATGGAGTGCAAGCAATGAATAGCCTTTAAAATATACGAATTGGGTTGATGTTCAGGGAATGGTTTTATGAAAAATATATATATCCTAGATGCAGTTTCTTTCCTATTTCGCTCTTACTTTGCCATCCGAGGGATGACAAACAAAAAGGGTGAGTCTACAAATGCCCTCTATGGATTTATCCGCTCAGTCCAAAAAATTATCAAGGAATTTGCTCCTGAAGGCTTCGTTGCTGTTTTTGATGGTCCCAACAACAAACAATCACGAATTGACATATATGAGGAGTATAAGAGTCATAGGGAAGGGATGCCTGAAGATCTTGTTCCTCAATTAGGTTGGGCACATCAGTTCTGCAAAATGGCTGGGATTCCTTATCTATCTGAGGAGGGGGTTGAAGCCGATGACGTCATAGGAGCCATCGCTAAATGGGCAGAAAAACAGGGAACTGAGGTTTTTATTTGCTCAAGCGATAAAGACCTTTGTCAACTAATCACCGACAAAATTTTCATGCTTAACACGAGCAAAGGCAACCTCTTAATCAACCGAGAGATGGTGGAGGAAATTCATGGGGTGAAACCAGAGCAAATCGTCGATTACTTAGCGATTATGGGTGACAAATCAGATAACATTCCAGGAATTCCAGGGTTTGGTCCAAAAACAGCAGCCTCTCTTCTTCAAGAATATGGGACGCTTGAAAATCTCCTTAATAGCCTCGATGGAATGGTAAATCAAAAGCGAGCAGAAAAAATCAGAGCCTATGAGTCTGATGCACGGGTTAGCCAAAAACTCGCAACACTCATAGTGGATGTTCCCTATCCACCGGAAGAAGACTTTTATCGCCTCGAATCTCCAAACGCCGAAGCCCTTGAGACTCTTTATCGAGAAATGAACTTTAATACTCTTCTGCAAGAATTAGAAAAACCTACTGAAACGCAGATTGAAGAAGAACTTTCCTATCATATCGTCGATACTGAAGAGGAGTTGGATGCTCTGATTAAAAAATTTGAGCTAGAAAAATTGATCTGTATAGATACCGAAACCGATCAACTTTCTCCGATGACAGCACGAATGGTTGGTGTAGGGTTTTGCACTGCTCCTTGCGTGGCATGGTACGTTCCGACAAATGGGAAATTAGGAATCGATATGGTTGTGTCAAAACTTAAGCCACTCCTTGAAAATCCCGATATTGCCTTCTATGGGCACAACATCAAATATGACTTCCACATTTTTAAAAACCATGGAATTACTTTGAAGACGATTGGTTTTGATACCATGATTGCTTCTTATCTATGTGCACCTCAAAAAAACCGGCATGGTCTCGACCTGTTATCCCTTGAAAAATTTGGAAAGAGAAAAACTCCCATTAAAGACTTAATTGGAAGTGGAAAAAATGAAAAGTCAATGCGAGATGTTCCGATTGAAAACATTGCTCCTTATTGCTGCGAAGATGTGGACTACACTTGCCGCCTAAAGGCTCTTTTTGAAAAGGAGCTTGAAGAGAAGGGACTGTCAAATATGCTCCTAGAAATCGAACTCCCTCTCATTCCAGTCCTTGTCTCAATGGAGCGGTATGGGATGTTTATCGACACCGAAAAACTTCAAGATATGTCAGAGCTACTGCGCGTTGAACTTGCCTATTTAGAAAAAGAGATTTACGGTCTATCAGGAGAAACATTTAACATTAAGTCTCCGAAACAACTAGCAGAGATTCTATTTGACAAACTGGCAATTCCTATGGGATCTAAAAAGAAAAGCACTCGTGCAGATGTCTTAGACTCTCTAAAAGCAGAGTACCCAATTGCAGGGAAAATTTTAGAGTATCGAAGCCTTGAAAAACTTCGTTCAACCTATACAGAAGCTCTTCCTCTCCAAGTTCACGAAGATACGAGCCGGATTCATTGCACTTTCATGCAAACAATGACCGCAACAGGACGACTATCTTGCCAAGATCCCAATCTTCAAAATATCCCTATTCGCTCCGAAGAAGGTCGGAAAATTCGAGAAGCATTTATGCCGGAAATGGAGGGATGGTCTTATCTTTCTGCTGACTACTCTCAAATCGAACTTCGACTCTTAGCTCACTTCAGCAACGACCCTAAACTCATCGCGGCCTTTAATCATGATGAAGACATCCATGCATCGACAGCCGCTACTGTTTTTGATGTACCTATTGAGGAGGTCACAAAGCAGATGCGAGCCGGAGCTAAAGCTGTTAACTTTGGAATCATTTATGGCCAGCAAGCCTACGGTCTTTCACAAGAACTTAGAATCGATATTAAAGAAGCTTCCATCTTTATTAAGAAATACTTTGAGCGGTACCCAGGGGTCAGGGACTTTATTGAAAGTTCAAAAAAAAAAGTGCGGGAGACAGGCCTTGCAACAACAATGTATGGACGAAAACGCCCCATCCCAGAAATCTATAGCACAAACGGAATGATTCGAACAGCAGCAGAGCGTTTGGCAGTGAATACTCCCCTTCAAGGAAGCCAGGCTGATATTATCAAAAAAGCAATGATTAAAGTTCATGAAACCCTTAAGAAGGAAAGGCTTGCTTACATGGTCCTCCAAGTTCATGATGAATTAATTTTTGAACTTCCTGATGAAAATATTCCTCGCGTCTCTGAAATCGTCCAGTCCATCATGGAAAATATCACCTCTTTATCAGTTCCTTTGATTGTCAATATTGACGTTGGAAAAAATTGGGGGATGTGTTAAACTTGAAAAAAATTGCGATAACAGGCAATGTCGCAACGGGAAAATCCACAGTTTGCCGTATTCTAAAAGATCATGGAGCATCTACACTTAGTTCTGATACAATCATTCATCAACTTCTGGCAAATGATCCTTCATGTATTGAGCAAGTGATCTCTCTCTTCGGATCAAAAGTGATAACAGATAAGAAGATTGACCGGAAGAAAGTAGCAGACATCGTTTTTAGCGATGAGGATAAATTAAAAGCTCTGGAATCTCTCCTTCACCCTCTTCTTCTCAGACGTATCGATGAAGAATTCAAAAAAGTGGAAGCAGAAGGAAAAGATAAATATTTTGTCGTCGAACTTCCCCTCATTCAGGAAATCGGCAAAGATAAAAATTTTGATCTCATTGTTGCTGTTGTCAGCAATAGCGATAAAGCGATTAAACGCTTTATCCAAGCAGGGTTTACAAAGAATAGTTTCCTCAAAAGGAATGCTCGTCAATGGAATCCAGAAAAGAAAGCTAAACATGCAGACTATGTCATTGAAAACCTTGGCACGGTCGAAGACTTAAAACAAAAAGCACTTGAAATGATTAAGGAGATAGACTCTCAATGAGCGAAGATACAGACCAAAACCAAGCGATCAAAAAAGAAAAACCCACCCACTCTCCTAAAAAACATCCAGGCCAAAAGCCCTCTAAAGATCCCACTATCACCAAGATTGCTGATCTTCAGCAGATGGGTATTGACCAGCTAGCGATTTATGCGAAAAATATTGGTCTTGAAAATATTGGATCTTTAACCAAATCACAAATGGTATTCGAAGTTGTCAAATTGAAATCTGCGATGCCTGACGAAGTTCTTGTCGGTGAAGGAGTATTAGAAGTCCTTCCTGATGGGTTTGGATTTCTTCGCTCTCCTAACTACAACTACCTTCCTTCTGCCGAAGATATTTACGTCTCTCCCGCTCAAATTCGCCGCTTCGATCTCAAAAAAGGAGATACAATCTATGGAACTCTCCGCGCTCCAAAAGAAAAAGAAAAGTATTTTGCTCTTCAAAAAGTGGACAAAATTAACGGGAAAACCCCCGAAAAATCTAAAGAACGGATCCTCTTCAACAACTTGACTCCTCTCTTTCCGACAGAACGCTATGTCATGGAAAATGGGAAAGATCGACTCGCAATGCGCGTGCTTGATCTTAGCTCTCCAATTGGAAAGGGACAAAGAGGCCTCATTGTAGCTCCCCCAAAGTCAGGAAAAACAATCCTGATGCAAAACATTGCCAATTCGATTGCAATCAATCATCCTGATGCAACACTTATTGTTCTCCTTATCGATGAACGTCCTGAGGAAGTGACCGACATGCAACGGATGGTTAAGGGAGAAGTTGTCTCTTCAACCTTTGATGAACCCCCAGAGCGCCATGTCCAAGTTGCAGAGATGGTCATTGAAAAAGCCCGCTCTCTCGTTGAAAATGGTCAAAACGTTGTCATCCTTCTTGACTCGATTACACGTCTTGCCCGTGCCTATAATACTGTGCAACCTCACTCTGGAAAGATCCTGACGGGAGGTGTCGATGCACAATCACTCCACAAACCCAAACGGTTCTTTGGCGCAGCGCGAAACATCGAGCATGGAGGCTCACTAACGATCATCGCTACCGCTCTTGTCGATACAGGGTCTCGAATGGACGAGGTGATTTTTGAAGAGTTTAAGGGCACAGGTAATATGGAGCTTGTCCTCGATAGACGCCTTGCTGATCGAAGAATCTATCCTGCAATTGATGTGGTTCGCTCAGGAACACGAAAAGAAGATCTCCTTTATCACCCCGATGAACTTGAAAAGATCTACCTTCTCCGCCGAGCACTTGCTGACTTAACCCCTCTTGATGCGATGAATATGCTACTTAGCCGGTTGAAAAAAACAAATTCAAACGCAGAATTCTTACTTTCAATGAAGAATTAAGTCCATATATAGCTAAACACATATAAAATGATCACTATTTTCATTTTCAAAAAGATTTCTGCCCCTTTGTGAAAGGGGCAAAATCCATAATCAACATGCCTCAAAGGCTCATGCCAAATAATCGCTAGAAAACAGAGTACCAAGAGTATGGACTTTACTGCCGTGAATAATCTGACGAACCGAAAGTGCAGCACGATCTTATCTCTAAAAAAAGATTAAGCAATCTTTTTTGAGACTATAAGAATAACTGTGTAAATGAAAAAATGTTAAGGAAAAATAACGTTGATTTTACACAAGGATAAATCATGAATTATGATCTCGAAGAAGAATTAGATAAGTGCGCAACCATGGAAGACCTAACCGGTCAAAATGGGCTAATCCAAAAGCTCATTGGTGGAATGGTTGAGAAGATGCTCGAGAAAGAGATGGAAGGGCACTTAGGATATGAAAAACACGCCATCAAGGGTAATAATACCGGTAACAACCGGAATGGGAAAAACAAAAAAGTCATACAGAGCACGCATAGACCTATAGAGATATAGCTAAAATATTTCGTTTTAGTTATACTTTTTTGAATGACGTATTCATTAGATTTTAGAAAAAAGGTACTGTTGATCCGAAGCACAGAAAATTTAAGTTTTGCCAAGACAGCAAAACGTTTTGGTGTAAGTGTAAATAGCATATTTCTTTGGTCTAAGAGGCTAGAGGCAAAGCGCACTAAAAATAGACCTGCAATAAAGATTGAAAGAGATCGCTTGATGGAGGATATCAAAAAATACCCTGATGCCTTCAACTATGAACGAGCATATCGTCTCAATGTAAGCCCTTCAGGTGTTCGTTGTGCCATGAAGCGGCTAAGAATTAGCTATAAAAAAAACACTTAACCATCCCAAGGCTTGCAAAAAGAAGAGATCTCTCTTCAGAGAAAAGATTTCAAGGTATGAATGCTTGGGAAAACCGATTGCATACATCGATGAAAGTGGGTTTGCCCATGATATGCCCCGAACGCATGGTTACTCAAAAATAGGAGAGAGGTGCTTCGGCACCCATGACTGGGGAGCAAAAGGGAGGACAAATGCAATAGGGGCGTTACTTGGAACAAACCTTCTTACTCTTGCACTGTTTGATTGTAATATTAATACAGATGCCTTTAGCAGTTGGGCAGAGCAAAACTTGATGCCGAAACTTCCTTCTGAAAGCGTTTTGGTTATGGATAATTCATCGTTTCATAAAAGCAAATCTATGCAAGAAAAGGTCGAAGCTGCAGGCCACATCTTGAAATATCTTCCCCCATATTCCCCAGATTTAAATCCTATTTGAGCGTAAATGGGCACAAGCAAAATCTAAACGAAGAAAATATCAATGTGGAATTGATGAACTTTTTAAGGAATATTGCTTATAACTAAATTATATCAACTTAGCTATACTCAAGTTCTATCATGATTGACAAGATGTGAAACACTTTCTCCAGGATTTCATTTAAATTTCTCCTGAAGGAAGGTGTACTTGGAGGAGAGATGGCTAGAGTTGCTGAAAGTTAAATAAAAAAATTAATAGGTAGAAAAATTAGCAAAAACGAGAGTTTTCTCTATGGAGAATTTAAGGAAGATTGCTAGGGTTGTGTTGAGGCAAACTCTCTTCTTTGGTAGAGAAAAAAAGATCTAAGCAGTATGATGAAGGGAAAGATATTTTTGGTGATGACAATGAAATTTAAAGCACTTCTATTCAGCCTGGCTCTATTGCCTACGTTCGTCTTTGGACAGGAAATAATTGATACTTCAGTTGCTCCCGTGGCAACGGATCTAAAGGTGCGGATGCCTGAGTGGCGCCCGAAAGTTTTTGAGCAGTTTCCTAATGGAGCTCCAAAGCTTGCTCTTTTTTATTCAGAGAATGACCAAGGGGAAGAGGAAGCTGTAAAGCGGGTACACTTTTATGAGGGTGGGCATAAAATGGAAGAGACTGATCTGACGGTTGTTGATGAGAAATCACCAGGGTTTGAAGCTTGGAAGTCAACTGCTGTTCCCCATGGAGTAAGTATTCGATTTAGAGCAAGCGGAGAGGTTGAGAGACTTGCTTACTTTGATCGCGGACTGTTGCAAGGGCCGATGAAGGTTTTTTATCCAAAGGGACAACTCAACCACATAACGACATTTAAGCAAGGAAATCCCGAGGGAAAGATCTATTCTTATCATGAAAATGGCCAAACCCTTGCTGAAGGTACATACAAAAATGGAAAGCTTGAGGGTGACTATGCGCGCTTTTTTGCGTCTGGGAAAAGGGAAGTTTTAGTCCCTTATACCAAGGGGGAAATCCATGGAAAACTCATTGAATGGTATGAAAATGGAAGTGAAAAGGTTGAAAACCGTTTTACGCACGGGAAACTTCATTCAGAGGGAAGTCAGTCTGCTGTAATTCGTTATGATGAAAATCATACGATCGTTGAACTGCAAGATTTTTTTCAGGGAAATCCGCACGGTGACCACATTAAGTATCATCCGAATGAGCGCCAAAGCTACCATGCTCGATATGTCAATGGACAGATCGACGAGATGGAGCAATGGTTTAACAATGATGGAAAAATTGTTGGAGAAAGTGAATACGTTCAAGGAAAAAAAGTGGGTAAGCACTGGAGGAAACATGAGAATGGAACAATAGCTTATCTCGCCACTTATGATAAAAAAGGGCAGTTAAAAGAACCTGTACGGGAATTTGATGAAGATGGTCAGAAAATTGCCGAATACTCGGTAAATCAAAATGGGCAGTATGAAGGAAGCCTTCAGGCTTGGTATTCAGATGGGAAATTAAAGGCGGACTGTTTCTATCTTGATGGTGAATTTGATGGGGAGCAAAAGCAATATTTTTCTTCAGGAGAACTTAAACTGCATGGTTATTATAAAAATAAGCTCAAAGAGGGGCTATTCCAAGAGTGGCATGAAGATGGCAAACTTGCTTTCGAAGGAAATTTTAAGGAAGGGAATAAAGATGGCGAATTCATTGACTGGTATGCTAACGGGCAAATGAGCATGTGTAAAAACTTCAAAAATGCTCTTTTTGATGGTGATCAAAGAGAGTGGTATGAAGATGGAACGGCAAAACTAGAAGCGCGCTATAAAATGGGAAAAAAAGATGGGACTTTCAGAAGCTGGAATGAGAAAGGGCATCTTCTTTTTGAAGGAGCCTTTGATCTAGATCGTTCGATAGGGAATCATGTTGCTTATTACGATTCAGGGCAGAAAATGGAAAACTTTCACTTTCTTGATGGAAAAAAAGAGGGCAAGCACGAGCAGTACTATTTAACAGGACAGCTTAAATTGACTGAAACCTTTAAAGGAGATCTACTTGATGGCGAATCTCTTGGGTATTACGAGGATGGATCGGAAGCATTTATCCGAAGCTTTAAGGGCAATGTTTCAGTAGGGAAACAGAAAGAATTTTTCCCTCCATCAGAGAAGAGCTCCGCTGCTGTAGCAAATCTTTATTTCTATGATGATAAAGGGGAGCTACATGGCGAGCAGAAGACATTTTATCCTAGTGGGACGATTAAGACACAGATTGCCTACGAATCTGGGCAGCTGCATGGCTTAAAAGGGCTCTGGGATGAAGAAGGCCGTCTTCTTGAGGAGTCTAAGTATGTCAAAGGAAAGATAGAAGGGCGCCACTTCGAAAAAGATCAAGAAGGACGAGAGATTGTTTACAATTACAAAAACAATCGACGAGAAGGGCCGCACTTTGTCTATTATCCTCTTGATGTGACTGATGGTGAGAAAGCCAAAGCAATTGAAGCGTTTTATAAAGACAATAAACTACAGGGAGAAGCGGTAGAATATGATCCAAGTGGAGCAAAAATTAGCGTGACGACCTATAAATCTGGGGTAAAGGATGGGAATGCTGAATTATTTCATCGTAATGGAAAGACTGCAATCCGTCTCACATTTAAAAATGACCTTAGAGAAGGAGCTTCTTATCAGTACTACCCAACAGGTCAAGTTTACAAAGAAGTAGAATTTCAAAAGGACCAAAAAGTAGGAAGTGAAAAAACCTATTTCACAGATGGGCGTTTAAATAGTATCTATGGCTATTTGGGGGGGCAGCTTGAAGGGAAAGCTCAGCATTGGAATGAATCTAGTGTGCTCATTTTTGAAGCTGAATACAAAGATGGAAAGCAGCATGGAAAATTCATGAAGTATTACGACAACGGGAAGCCTCGCCTCGAACAATATTTTGTTGAGGGAAAGCTAGATGGGGTTAAGAAAAATTTTGATGCAGAGGGGAATGGGGTTGAAACCCGCTATAAAAATGGGATTAAAGCTTCTTAACAACACTATCTAATAATTTCGTAAAGGAAGGTGCTTCCCATCTTCCTTTTCTTTTTTACTTTCAAGTGAGTTAGCTCAGGAAAGACAAGCTCTTTATTTCCACTCTCTTCAAGGAGGAGGAGGCCCCCTACATGTAGGAGATGAAGAGAATCGACTAAGGCTAGAGCTTTTTCTGCGAGTTTTTTTTCGTAAGGGGGATCGATGTAAATCAGGTCAAATGACTTCCCTTTCAACTTATGGATAAGAGTAAATACATCTCCTGCGTAGAGGGTGGAGAATGGAGAAAGATCAAGATCATTTAAGTTTTCGCGAAGAGTTTTTATGGCCAAAGGGTTTTTCTCTATGAAGGTTGCCTCCGTGGCTCCCCGACTCAAAGCCTCAATTCCAATGGCTCCTGATCCTGCAAAAAGGTCGAGAAATTGAGCCTTTTCGATATGGTGCTGGCAAATATTAAAAACAGATTGTCGAAGTTTCTCGGAAGTGGGACGCGTTGCACTCCCCTTAGGGGTTTTTAGAGACTGGTTTTTTAAAAAGCCGCCGGTGATTCTCATTGGGTTGCTGTGGGAATTGCATGAGGGTTTAAGATGCGCTCAGCTTCTGCTAGAAAGAAAGGATCATTCTTTTTGAGATAGTAATCGTAACAGACGTAAGCCCTCTGAAGAGCAAAGCTACGTTTGATCGTATTAGAGGCTTTCTCAGCGTGTTTAAATGAAATGTGTTGCTTAATATTCACCCATTTATCTCCACAGCGCCCTTGAAGGATCAGGTCGAAATCTTTGAGATCGTCAATGGTTCCATAAATAGTATATGCACGGTCAGCGTAAAGAGCTGGAAAGGAGTGTTGATTGGGGTAGAATTCGATTCCTGTTTCTTGTTTCACGTCGATGACATGAATCTGGACATCTTTAGCAACTAATTTTTCGATGTGTTTTACCATAATAGCGAGCTGTCTTGAAAAAGCAGCATGCGTTTTTGAGTACATAAGTTCGCCATTATTAAAGGTGCTAAGGAGGTCGAGCATTGTGAGGTTGTTGTCACTACTTGCGGTTGCGGTGTGCACAGAGAAGCGGCCTTTACTTGCTTGTGCAAGCTTTTGGAAATCTTCCTTATGGGCTTTAAAATTTTGAAACGAATGCCCGTCAGTAATCATGACAATGACATTTTCTTTTTCTGGATCAAGATATTTGGTGACGCTTGATAGCAGATCAAATGAATCATAATTGATGAAAAATCCGCGGTATGTTCGATCATATAAAAAGTGGTTTGCTTGTTCTCTGCTCTGGTGGTTCCATGCTACAGAAGTTTTACTAAATGGAATTAATTCTGCATCGGCAACAAGGATATTAAAAGAGTCGCCTTCCTTTAAGTATCCAAGTGAGCGGCTGACACCCTCTTTAAAAACACCAAAACGGTGCTTCTTTATGCTGCTGGATCCATCAATAACAAAGATGAAGTTTTGATGAGGTGAGGGAAAATGAAGAGAAGGTTTTGCCTTCATTTTTATAGCAAAGAGGTAGCCCTTTCCATCTTCTCTTCTTGAGTAATGAACCTGAGTATCAAACTCTTCCCTGTATGTTACAGTTTCTAAATAGGAGGGATGGGGGATTTCTGTTAAGAAATTTTGAGTAAAGCGATTGGACTGATTCAAGGATCGGACTTCGGTCTCGCTAACACTTCCTTGAATTTCAGGTTCTGCCAAGGCAATGCCATCTGAAGGAACGCCATTTTCTTGATTGTAATCTTCCAATATCTCTTTTGCTTGAGAGTGGATCATGTCTATGTCTGGTTTTTCGATAGAGGCTGAGGTAATTGAAACATCGGAGGGTATTTTGGAGGGCGCATAATCATTTTCAATGAGTTTTTTTCTATTAGGATATTTTATATCTCTACTAGCGAGGTCGGCAATGGTACTTTGCACTGGCAAATCTTCAAATGCCTTTTGAGGCGTTGTAGGATGCTTCCTTGGAGCAATCTGCTTCGAGCTTAGATGAGGAGTGACACGCTTATCCTTGATATTGGGTAAGGAAAGGCTTTTCAAATTAATGCTTGTAAGCTCTTTTTCTATCTGCTTTTCAAAGGCAGATTTTTTCTCTTGAAGTTGGAGAGCAAGGGGTTGGTCTATCTTTAGATCTAGGGGGCTAGAAGGAGGGTATTTGTTGGAATCAAGAGCGATAGATTTCTCAGATAGAGAGGGAACAACATGTTCAATAGAAGGCTGTTGAGTATCTCTTCGGTCCTCAGGGAGCAGATGAGTAGAAAGGTGAGCTTGTAATTCAAAATTCATCCTTGAAGGGCTAGTTTTCCCCTCTGGAAAAATCATCTTACCAGCAACTATTGGAAGTTCTTCTTTAAGTTCTTCTTTGGGAAAGTAAAAGGTAGAAGGTGAGAGTTCATAGGGAGATTGTAGAGTAAAGCTATCTTCTTTAAACGTAGGTGCTGTGGAGGATTCAAGCTGAGGAGAGGGCCGGGCACTTGCAAGGGATTCAAAGGGTTCACTTGGAAAATAGTGGTGTTCAACTTCAAGGTTGCTAGCAACGAACTTTTGCATCTTTTTGGGAGGTGTGATTCCATCTTCGGATATGAAAAGGTCAAATGAGGGGGTTAGTGTGAAGCAAAAAACAGTATTCCCGAGTTCAACCGTAATTGTTGGACCATTTGGAAGAGAATACCTTGTTGGATCTGGATAAACACCTTCTTTTTCAGGAACATAAACAACTTCTAAGCGTTCTTCTTCAGTCTTCCATATATCAAGATAGGGTTTGGGGGTAAATTTTTGTTGAGCAAGTTTTTGATTAGATAGTGGAGTTTTTGGAGCACAGTAGATCCTTCTTTCCTCAGTAGCAACACTCATCTGCAGTTCTTTGAATTCAGGAATCATGGATGATGCAGAGATATCAACTGTAGGCGGAGTGATCTGAAATGACCACTCACCATTAAACCCTTCTTGGGACGGAGTCCACACTATCTCAGCTCTTTTTTCATTTAGTTGGCTGACATCAGCCCAACTAAGTGAGCTGAATGTGTGGATTGTAAAAGAAGGATCACCCACACCGGTCCATTTCTTATGAGCTAAGGAAGACGCGATAAACTTTTCCTCGATCGCTTCCTTAAGAAGAAAAGGATAGATAGGTGTTTCTGACTTGTAGTCAAAATAATAGGAATAACTTTCTGTATCAAAGATGAACTTCTGATTTTCCTCTACCCTCGGGGGTATTCTAGCAAGTTCTGTATTTCTCTCCTGCTTACGTTGAGAGGATTGAAGTTGTGTTTTGGGATGTTTTAAAGAGAGGGGTACATCTGTCGAATGTTTTTTAAGAAGAATGTTTCGGTCAATTAGCTTTGAAGATTCCTTTGGATGATCAAAGGCAAAAGGGACTGTAGAAGGGTACTTTTCTTCTTGGTGATTTAAAGATAGATTTTCTGAAAGAAAATTCCTTTTTTCCTCTTTTTCTTCGGTAAAAGGCGGACTTAAATTTTCATCAGTTTTTTTTCCCTCGATATAGGGGGTTAGTGCTAACTCTTCTGAAGAGTTTTTGGCAATCACGTAATTAAAGGTAACTTCTTTTGTATCTCGGAAAGGAGAGCTTTTGGAGGTAATCCAAGGATTTTCAAACAATTGAGGAGCATAGGCAGTAATATCAAGGTTTAGTTTTTCTTGTTTCTTTTCAGGGTAGGTTAAGGAAATGTCTAGCTCTGTCACGATAAAAGGGATTTTTCCTGACTCGAGGCTCGGAGCACTTCTTGGAGAAGGAAGTTGACTATCCTGATCCTCTCGAATAACGAGATTTTGGAAGGCTTCATGGGCTGCATGATCTATGATGCCTTCTTTCTTCATGAGGTGCTCAGCGGTTGGAAGCTCTCTTGCTGTTAAAAAAGAGGGGGGATGCCGCAACAAAAAATAGACTCCTCCCGCATGTAGTGTAAGCGATGCCACAAGAGAGAGAAAGAAAAGAGACTTGCTTTGAGCTGAAGAGGAGGAATACTTTCCCATGATTTGTCTCTTCTAATATGATTAATATGCAACTAATGCATTGATCTCATGAATACTACTTAGCGTCCTATCATAGAGATCCCTAGGTGTATTGGAGTCGTTTTTTAGTTCGCTATAGAGTGTTAATGCATCTTCATGGAGCTCTTCCATTTCACCATGCCTTTCATTCTTATAATGCTTTTTTGCTTCAAGGCGAAATTTTTCAGCATCGATAAACTTCATGTATGCATCAAAAATCAGTTTTTTCTTGGAGTTTTGATTCAGATTGACTAAATAATCCTGTGTAACAAGATCTTCTTGCGAGTTAAAGTCGTCCTGAATGCGGCTTAAAAAGAAGAAATAACGTGAATCTTGTTCTTCAGGATTGGAGATGACAGAACGGATTTTTGCATACTCAAGAGCAGCTTCTAAATGCGTAGGCTCTGAAAAGGCATTCTTACGGATCTGAAGTTCTTTCAAGTCATTTAATATTCCAAGAACCTCTTCATTCGTTTCACTTCGAAGCCCGTCTTCAAGGAGGTCAAAGTGAAGTCGAGCAGCTTCTAACGCCGCATTACTTGCAAGCGAAGAAGGAAAATGGTGGGCCTGTGAATGAATGAAACTGTATGTTTCAAAAGCCTTTTCTTTTTCTCCCAAAGTATAGTAGACAGTTGCAAGCTCATAAAGGGCATCTTTTTGAGATGACCAGTTTAGTTCAGGCTTCTCACTTTGCTGTTGCAAAAGGGCTTTGATAAGCACAAGTTTTTGTGTTTGAAAATTTTGATATTCAAGCAGCTTAGAAAGCTTGACCACTTCATATTCTAGATGGAGGTTGTCAGCAGTCATCTCAACTAGGTGTCCGCCTTTCATCAATAGTTTTTGATAATGGTTAGAGGCGCGGTCAATCGCATTTGTTACTTCAGGATGATTGTCAATGTCACTCGCGTTGCATTCCTGTATTTTTTGATAATAATAGTTTGCTAACCAAAGGCGGTTTTCGTCTTTGATTGTAATTCCACCTTTAGAGACAGCTTCCTGAAGATGTTCTGCTGCATAGTCAACAATTTTTTTTTGTTGTTGTCCATCTGACGGGATACCGCTCATCTCTCCATAACCTGCAAGAGAAATGTAAGCATTATAAAGCTGCAAATGCGTAGGTCCTGAGTCGTAAAGATCTGGATTAAGAGCCATTGCTTGCTCTAAATGCATGCAGAAGGCCGAATGATCTGACTGAATTTCAGCGTGGCAGAGCCCCGCAATGAAGTGAGCCTCTGCAAGTGATGAGGTGTTTT
Organism: Candidatus Neptunichlamydia sp.; assembly: GCA_965233865.1. Taxonomy (GTDB): domain Bacteria; phylum Chlamydiota; class Chlamydiia; order Chlamydiales; family Simkaniaceae; genus Neptunichlamydia. The sequence goes on along the minus strand of OZ247587.1, from coordinate 1,422,945 downwards.
CGTTTTCTTCCAGTTTAGTAAAAATGTGGTCTTGCAGGCAACAAAGTGCGTCAGCGTAATAGTCGAGCTCATAAGCAGTCTTTGCATAAAGAAGAGCATAATCTATTATTTCCTTATCACTTAAGTAATCTGAGTGATTTAGGACAGCTTGTAAGTCTGTAAAAAATTGAGACTTGGTGTAATGGACATTTTCTCCACCATGCTTATAGAGGTTGATTGCAGAAGATAGATAAAGTTTCCAAGCAGCATTGACGCGAGAACTCTCATCATATATTGAAATATAGTTTTTGAAAGATTCATAACTTTCTTTCCATCGCTGATTTTGGTGAGCGAAAAGGCCATACTCGAAGACAAAAATTTCCTGGTCTTCAAAGGCTGGATAATTATCTTTAATCATTTTTAGTTTTTCATCAGCTTGGCTAATGGCGCCTTGTTCTTTTAGAATCATTGCATGCATAAATAGAGCTTTAGGAATCTCTTGGTCATTTGGAAATAACGTGTCAAGCTTTTCAAAAGAGTCACTAAAAAGCGATTCATTGTTTGTTTGGTGAGCGCAGGTCATTTGAATCAGAAGGGCGTTTTTCAGCTGATCAGAAGGGATAAAGGTCGAATTGATGTACTCCTGAAGAGGCTTTGCAGCATTCTGGAAATCTCCTGATGAGAAAAAACTTTTTCCAACAATAAAATTGAAGGTAGGTTGGAATAGTTCTGGGACACTTGGCGCCACTTCTCTGTATGTAGAAAGAATTTCTTCGTACTCTGCATTTTGAAATAAGATAACCATGAGGTTAAAGGTAGCCTCATGCTTTCTCTTTCCTTCAATGTTTTTTACTTTTCGGAAGGTTTCAGCAGCACCTAATTTGTTGTAATGTGCTTCCAAAGAGGCGACTTGGAAGAGAAGATCTTCAGCCATTTCAGGATGTTTTTCTGCGAGGGCTCGATAAGCTTCTGCTCCCTTTTCATAATCTCCAAGGATTGCAGCAATTTCGGCAAGGGCAAACTCTGAAATTTTTCCATATTGTCCTTGTGGAAGACATTCATAATGTCCACGAGCTTCACTTGCCAGCTCTTGTTTATAAGAACTTTCATCCTCTTTTAGAGCTTGTCTAAAGAGCGCTTCACCCATTAAAAAATAGAGCTCATCTTTTCGATCTACAATTTCAGGAACTTGGCTAGATAGAAAGGGACGACCATCTTCTGCCAGTTCTCCGTATTGATCAAGTTCGTAATAGCATTGCAATTTGTTGATCAGGATTTTTTCTCTGATTTCCTTATCTAGCACCAGCTGATACTTCGAAAGGGCACGTTCATATTGGTTTTCCTGGAGATAGATATCTCCTAAGATTCCCAGAAAGTATTCGGAAAGATCACTATTTGGATAGTGATCCAAAAAGTCGATGATTTGTATCTTTACAATTGCAAAGTCACCATCTTTCCAAAACTCTGCAATGCGGCGGATTAGAAATGCTTCTTCATCCGATTGAACTTGCGTTGGTTTAACAGATTCTTTAGCTGTAGCCTGCATAGCGATGAGGCTGAATAATGATATACCGAGAATGAAGCAATTACGATATTTAGATTTAAACATATCCGTTTGTCCCTATCAATTATGTTGCGCAAGTCCTACCCATAAAGGAAAGGCGATTTCCTATCGAAGTATTTTTTGATTATACTCACCGTCAGATATTTATCAAACACTTCGTTTTGGTATGGTGTAAGTCTTCTAACCTATTACCCCAAAGTGAGATCTATTCACTGTATTATAGTGGTTTAAGTTCATCTAAAGAGAGCTAATGAAATATTCTTGCTTGATGTTGGCGTCGTAAAAGTCGATGAGTTCGTCTACGCGCGAGAACTGCATCTCTTTTAGTTGTTCATAGATTTGGAGACCGCGAGCATTTTCTCCCTGCTGAAAGCAAAGGATGCCAAGGCGAAAAAGGATTTGTTTGTCTTCAGGACAAAGTTTCAAAATAGTTTCGTACTCGGTAATTTCTTCCTTATGCATTCTTAAGTCGTGGTAGCAGGAAGCTAGCTGAGCATGTACCCAGGGGTCTTCTGGGGAATAATGGTCGATAATTTTAAACTCTTGAATCGCTTTTTCAGCAGCAACTTCAAACTTTTCTTTGGAAGTGCCCTGGGCCTTATAAAGGCGTGAAAGTGCCACGTAAGCATTAGCGAGTGAGGCATGTGCTTCAAGATTCGTTGGTACATTTTTTATGAGTTGAATATGTTCGCTAATCGAAACAAGATAGAGAACCTCTTTCATCCGTTTGATATCATTTTTGTGACAGAGGTGGGTAACTTTTCGCATCACCTGGTTAAAAGAGCTTATTTTTTCAGGCAAAGGGTGGAAAATCATTTCATTCTTACTAAGGTGGGCGGCAAAGCGGTAGGCAGCATTTGCTAGAGAGAGATGATATTCAGAGCAGAGAATGTTTTTAGGAAGGCCCTTTTTGCAAAGGAGCATAAAAAAGTTTCTTAGCTCCAGAAATTGTTCAGGTTTTTTTGTCTGAAAATAGAAAAGGAGAATAAGATAGGCAAAGCCGGTAAGTAGGATTGCTGCAAGAGAAAAAGCAATGAGAGAGGTTTGAAACAGCAGTGTTAAGAAGAAGAAAAAGGCAATGACTTCGGCTGTAAGTAATCCTAAAAAGAATAAATGAAAGAAGACATAGGAGCGAACAATTTTCTTAAATTGCTTGATGCCTGTCGAACAGTTAGATTCCACATTCTTGTGGAATCCTTCATGGTTAAACCGCCAAAAGGTGTCACTCTTTATCTCATTAACGCTCATATATGTGTGCCAAAAGCTGAAGAAAGTCTCAGAATGTACTTATCCCAACTTTCTGTATTTAGTTCAAGTACTATCTCTAACACCCACGTAACTTTTTCAAATTGAAAGAGCGCCAAAGGTACTCTTCGATAGGTTTTTTAGGTGTTGTACATCATGTAATTAATAACGTGTTCAGAAACACCAGCATCTCTTAGCTTATCGATCTGATAACTGTTGAGAGTATAGTGACTATTCGTTTTCTGAATGAGCCCAATAACCTTATCGTCATCAATATCAGCTTTCGATAGGTTGATTACGTCATTAACGCTGAGCTTTCCTCCATTATCAACACGTCTGTAGGTCTGTGGGCTTTGCTCTTTAAGGTTTTTTTGCTCTTTGTTATCAAGATATGCTCCAACAAGTCCCCCGGCAACGACACCAGCTGCAGCTCCAATAAGAGTTCCAGTTCCACCACCAGCGAGGCCACCAATAAGAGCTCCGCTTCCACCTCCGAGAAGGACGCCAGTACCTGTATTTGATTCACACCCTGAAATTAGAGCGACTCCTACAGCAAGGATAAGAATTGAAGATTTTGATTTCATAATGGCCTCTTCTTAAGATAATTGCGTTGTTCCCGTTTGGTCAATTGATTAAATCGATCAAACTTAACTCCTTCTAATCTGACAATTATCACATTTAACAAAGAATTAGAAGCGATTTTTAATATTATATATTATTAATATTAGTGTTGATATTAATAACAAGAAGCTTGCAAAGAGATAAATAGTTCGAATGTCAAACTCTCCTACCATTCCTCCGAATAGAGGGGCGAAAGCCATGGAAACTGTTGCAATAGATTGGTTAAATCCTAGGAGCTTACCCTGTAAATAGGGGGGAGCTTTACTGGTGATGAGTGCTAAACAGTTTGTCCAGAAAAGAGATGCAAAAAGAGCTCCAAAAAGGATGAAATGAACAAAAACAAGAAAATGGTTAGTCTCAGAGGCAATAAATAGACAAATACAAGAGAGGATCAAGGTGTAAAACAAGATGACTCTAACTTTCAAGTATCGGATAATCAGGCTGTTAATGAGCATATTTCCGATGCACCAGGATAGGCCCACTCCAATGAAAGTCAATGTGATGGCTAATTTGGTCCCAATAAAATGCTCAATAAGAAAAGAAGAGAGGAATTGGAGAGAAACGATCCAACCCAACATAAAAAAGAAGAATAAGGAGTAAAGATAACCAAGTTGCTCTGTCTTAAAAAGTGAGGTTAGAGCCCTTAGTTGATTTCGAAAGTAATGCTCTTCCTTTGGAGGAGAAACATGTGTTTCGGTGAATTGCAGGCGAATAATGATAATGTTGATGATGGAAAAGAAGGTTAAAGCCCAGAAGGGAAGTGCTGAATTAAAAAATGCATTTAGATTACCATTTGACAGCGTCCCTCCAATAACAATTGCGACAACGAAGCTGATTCCAACAACGCTGGAGACAATTCCAGAGTTTTTGGAGCGCCCTTGATTATCCTCCTGCATATCTGATATTGAAGAAAGACAAATGGTCATATTGCCAGCAAAAAACCCCGTGAACACCCGGCCAAAAAGAAGGAACAGATAGTTCATTTGAAGAATGGCTATTCCTGTCAGGAGAAATCCTATTCCCTCTCCAATAAGTGCAAGGGTTAAGGTAAATTTTCTTCCTTTGATATCTGCAAGGTGGCCAATAAAAGGACCAGAAAGAAATTGGGCAAAAGGAAACGAAGCAATAAGAATGGCTAATAGTATTAAGCGGGTTGAAAGAAGGTACTCACTTGGGAGTAAGGTGTAAATGGGCTTCAGAACAAGGGGAGTAAAGATCGGATAGACAATTGTAAGCCCTAAGTTGTCAAGAAACAGAACCGAAAGTATTGCCTGAAAGGAGCGACGTAGTGCAATGGCCACTTAAGTCTTATGACTTGGAACAGGTTTTTCTCGGAGGCGGTATCCAACTCCACGAACGGTTTCGACCCAATTAAAGTTGGGGCCCAGTTTTTTTCTTAGTGAAGCAATATGGACATCGATGTTTCTGTCGACAATGAATACGTCGTCATTGTGGACATCATTAAGGAGCTGGTTTCGCGTCAGAACTTTCCCCTGCTGAATGAGGAGCCGCTTTAAGATTCCAAACTCTGAAAGGGTTATTGTAACAGGCTCCCCATTTTTCTTTAGAAGATAACGGGAGACATCGAGTGTAAAGTCGCCAAATAAAAGGAGTTTAGGCGCCTTTTCTGGCTCTTTTCCTCTCCTAAGTATTGCTTTGATGCGTGAAAATAGAACTTTTGGAGAGAAGGGTTTGCTGACATAGTCATCGGCTCCGAGTTCGAGCCCTAAAATCATATCGATCTCTTCTCCCTTTGCACTTAAAATGATCACGGGGATATTTTTAAGATCTGAGTTGTTTTTAATTTTTCGGCACACATCGAAACCATTCTGCCCAGGAAGCATGATGTCAACCAAAACAAGATCGGGTTTTTCCCTTTCAACGGCTCGATATCCATTCACTCCATCGACTTCAACGTGGAGTTTATATCCTGAGAGGTCAGCTTGAAGCTTAATTAGCGCAGCGATATCTTCCTCATCTTCAATGAGTAGTATCCTTTTTTTTGGTGCCATATGAGTTCCTTATCAAGTGGTTTTGGCTAAGAATAGTCAATCAAAGAATTATTAGCTACACCGACTATTACGTTATATCACGGAATGAAAAGCTGTTGATCAACAACAATTAAATCAGAGATCATTCCGTTAATTTGTTTGATTTTTTCTACAGATGTATGATGGTCGCGTGCAATTTTTTCGAGTGAATCCCCAGATTTTACGATATAAGACTTTTCACTCTCAGCTTCTGCAAGTTTTGTGATTCCATCTTTAATTTTTTGGATTTCACTCAGCTGGAGGTTTTGTCCTTGTATCGCCTTTTCAAACTGAGCAATTTTATCTTTGTATTGAGCTAAGGCGGTCGTTGTGTCATTAGCGTGAGAGCTAAGTTGCCGGATGTCGGTGGCAACTTTATCCTGCTTTTTTGAAATCTGATGGATCTTCTTATCTAAGTTTTGCAATTCTTGGACAAAAGAATCGAGTTTTCCTGATTTCAGTTCAGCAACTTGATGCCTTAAAGAGGCAATAGTCTGCTCTTGATCAATCAGCTTTCCCTCAATGACATGGTGCTCAATTTCGTAGGTGTTTAAGTCGTGTTTGACATCTTCCACTTCGGTTCGCACTTTATGGAGACTGAGCTCCATTTGATGTTTGTCTCCTTTAGACGATCCAATACTACCACATCCTGTAAAGATGAGAGCTGGAAGCAAGAGCAAGGGTTTTTTCATTTAGAGCCTTTTTTTTCAAAAATTTTAAATTCTACGCGGCGATTTTTTGCCCAAGATTCTTGTGTGTGACCAAGGTCACTGGGCATTTCCTTTCCAAAGGATATAGTGTAAATGTGGTTTGGATTGACACCGTGCTTTACAAGAAGATTTCTGATGGTGTTGGCACGTCTTGTGCCAAGGGCTAAATTGTATGCTTCAGAAGCTCTCTCATCGCAATGGCCAGAAACAAAAATATATGTATCGTTGTTTTTCTTCATGTATTCAGCGATATTCGCGATTTTTTTGTAATATTCTTTGGAGCGGAGGACATGTTCATCGGTATTGAAATAAAGGTTTTGATATAGGCTGGCTAAGTGGGAAGCAGGCTTCACAAATTGATCGATACTTGGAATAGAGCTTCCAATAGCTCCTGGCACTTCCTTTGGCTGAGGAATGCTCATATCAGCAAATTGTCTTCTGAGATCCTCGTCTTTCAGAGGGATGTACTCTTCTTCCTGGGGTCCGTTAAATTCATCAGCCGTTTCAATCATTTTGGAATTAACATCTTGTTTCCACAGCAATTGTCCCTTTCGATGGAGGTAACGCCCCATGGTTTTAGTGTCTTCCCAGACTGTGTTGGAATTGCTTTGGCAGCTAGATGTGAGAAAGGCAATGCCGAATGCTGCAAACAGCCAAGAGTATTTTTTCATAAAAGCCCTTTAATTGGTTCCCAAGAGGGATAATGTTTTTTTCCAGGTCCACTTGTAATTTGCAGTGGTTCTTTTTGTTTTAAGTTAATAATATATAACTCCGAAGAAGAGAGGTCAACTGTATTATAAATAATATGGAGACTATTTGGAGCCCAAGTCGGATTTTCTTTGTGGCTTGAGCCGCTCGTTAACGGAATTTCTTCTTGCGTCAGAAAATCATATACCATGATCTGCCTAATGCCGTCAATCATAGCACTGTATGCGAGCTTTGTTCCATCAGGAGACCAGGCTGGACAAGTGTTATGACGGTAATTTTTTGTGAGGCATATAGGATGCGTTGAAACGTCTCTTCCAGGATAGGGGGTGTCGATTAAGAAAATACGGGGAGTTCCATTTTTATCGGAAACAAAGGCAATTTTTTTGCCATCAGGACGAAATGTTGGTGACGCTTGCACAGACTTTGGATAGGAGAAGACCTGGATCGGTTTCCCTACGGGTCCGTGATTGCGGCTAAAGAGCTGAATGAATAGGTCAGCCCGCCCACTTGCATCAGAGATAAAAGCAATTAGATCCCCTTTCGGTGAAAGAGTTGGAAGGATCTGATTTCCTCGAAGGGAGAGAAAGGGATCACCACATGGAGAGTCAAAAGAAGAGATATAGATTTTTGGCTGTCCTTTTTTGTAGTTTACATACATAAACTTTCCCTTAGTGAACTCTCCTTCAGAGGGAAAAAAGACAGGGTTAATGCAATAACTACACTCTTGCGTCACTTGCCTTGTATTCTTTCCATCGTAATCTGACTCCCAAATTTCAGAGCGCCATTCATAGCCTTGAGGAGTTTTTTCAGGGAATTGAATGGCAAAAAGAAGGCGGGTAGAAGCAATTCCTTGTTTCCCAGTAATGATTTGAGCAAGATCATCATGAAACGTGTGAAGGATGCGTCGATCTGAAGGGAGAGAACTACATAGGGAATAGGGACCGAGCGTTTTTGTTACACCTCCCCGCTTTAGTTCAACTACAGCCGAAAGACCTTTTCCGATAAGTTCCAGCTCAACATGAAAGTCTGATTTATCCCTCGCTTCAACCGAGCAGCTTCCATTTCTATTAATATCGAGTAGCAGAGTCTTTCGAAGTTCTGCTAAATGCTCTTCCGAAAAAGAAGAACCCTTAAGAGGAGAAACCGACACAGTTGATAAAAAATTCCGAGTAGACAGTGGAACAATAAGCTCCTTTTCTTCAAAAGAAAAGAGAAGACTAAGTTGCATTACAAAAAGTAAGAGTAAAGGTATGCGCGTTTTCGTTTTTCAAATCCTCACTAAAAGGGGGAAGCCTCAGCCGAGGAAGGTTCAACTCTAAATACCGTCGATTTTTTTCTGACAGCGTTTGGAGAATCCGCAACTTGAGGACCTGCCCTGTATAACTCACAGTTAGCTCTAACTTTACCTCGCCAAGCTCTGGAAGTTCAAGCTCTTCTTTCAAGGCATGGGCAAGAGAGATGAAATAATCGGTTTCCTCTTTCTTTTCAGCATGATCAATCTGTAGAGATTGAATTTGTTTCGGAAGGGGAAGAGATGCTTCCGGGGGAGCTTTTGTTTCAATCTTTGAAAGGGTCTCTTTTAGATTTTTTAAAATCTCATTTTTCTTAGAGGGCGCCGATCTCCTTGATAGGGCTGTTGGTTTTTTTGGCGCGATTTTTGTTGTTTGCTGTGCTTGGGGGGGTGAAGCAGGAGTCGTGGCTTTTGTAGGAGGGGGAAGGTAAGTGTTCACAACGATTGATTTTTTTGGAGCAAGGGGAGAGTGTTTTTCTTTAAAATCAAACAAGAAAAAGAATAGATGGACAAAGACGACGCATGAGATGAGGATGAGTGGTTTTTCCCTCATGAGACTATCCTGGTTTTAATATCACGTCAACGGAATCAAAACCAGCTCCTTCTACAGCATTTTTCACCGATTGATAGGTTCCAAAAAAGGCTTTCCGGTCATGGAAGACTTGGGGAGAAAGTCTTTGGTGGGAAGGATGCATTTTTTGGAGCTGGTTGCTGAGCTCGTCAACTGTGACTGAAACTCCATTTAACCAAATAGAGTTGTCATCGTACACATGAATTTTTATCGCTGTATTTTCTTGGAATGAAGTCATGTCTGATTTCTTCTCTCCACCTGCAACGGCCAGATGAATCCGGTCGATTTCAACCAAGGGAGCAACCAAGATAAACATGATAAGAACGACAAATACCACATCAATGAGGGGGGTAAGATTAACATCTTCTTCCTCTTCGTCATTAGAATTTAAGAAAGCATGGAAATTTTTCATCCTCAGCTCACGTCCACTTTTCGGTACTGAAGTTCCACAGTAGAAAGAAGGTAATGGCTAAACTCAACCATTTCAAGTGTGAATTTCTTGCTGAGATTTTTTAAATAGCTGTGAGCAATAAGGGCGGGAATAGCGATTAGAAGGCCTAAAACAGTGGTTGTAAGAGCTGTTGAAAGCCCACCTAAAATAACAGTATTCGAAGTTGCAGAATGGCCTGCCTGCAATTCGCCAAAAGAAACGAGGATTCCCCAAACTGTGCCTAGAAGACCTAAAAATGGAGCGAGAGTTTTTGTAGTGGAAAGAATGAATAGGTTTTTTTCAACTTTCCCCTTCTCTTTTGCAACAGCAGTGTGGAGATGGGACTCCAGAAATTCAATGTCGAGCCCAGAAAGATAATTTTCACTTCCTTGAAAAAAATAATTGTTTTTATCGAGGACGATGAGAGTTTGTTCCTTTAATATGTTATAGAGAATACTGAATGGATTTCTCGAACGAGAATTTAAATTCAAAATCTGTTCCTTGTGCATCTCTGCCATTTTTCTAAACCGTTTTGCTTGGGTTCGAACATTTTTGAGCATCCAAAATTTTTGGAGGATAAATACCCACGATCCGCAGGAAAGGATAAATAATCCAAAGAAAATAAGTTTTCCAAAAAAATCAGCGGCGGCAAAAGCCTGAAAAAAAGTTCCCACGAACACTCCTAACGATATTAATGAAATTAATACGTGAGAAAAAGCTATTTGTCAAGAAATCGAGAAGAGAGCAATACCAATTCGCAATAAATAAAGAATTGAGTTGTAGGTGTTGTCGCAGAGAAAGCAAGTTTGACTTCTGATGAACCTACGTGATTCTATTCACTATCTTCAAAGTAAGCAGATTTAAAATCTATAAAATGAAGAGTGGAAAGATTTTCTCCTTTTAGCTTTGAGTTTTTTGCAAATCTTTGATTTATAAAACATAAAGGAATAATAGGCATCTCTTCGATCAAGATATCTTCCGCTCCCCTAAGAAGTCTTACTCTTTCCATTTGATTTAATGTGATGTTTGCCTGATCCAGGCATTTTTTATACTGGGCATTTTCCCAACTGCATTTATTAGCACTATCCCTTTTATTTTTGAAATTCTCCAGGATAAAAGAACCATCTAAAACATTTGTGAACCATCCCATAAATCCTAAATCATAATCGCCGCTAGAAATACTGTCATAATGAACAGCCCATCCTGCTTTTCTGAGTCCTATCTTGACATTCAAAGCTTTTTTCAGTTGGTCTTGAATCGCTTGGGCGATCCGATGATGCATCTCTATTTCTGCTACATAACTTAACTCAATTTCTGGAAGATCTTTTGCTGATATACCGAGTTCATCTAAGGCTTCCTCGAATAATTTTCTAGCATCAGATACGTTATTATCCTCAAAACAGTGCCCGGATCTTACTCGCAAAGGTTGGGACAGAAGGGACATAGCAGGCTCACCAGAGTCATGAAAAACATTATCAACAATCGACTTTCTATCGATAGCATAGCTAAGAGCTTTTCTAAGCTTTTGATTATTCAAGGGGTATTTTTCTGTATTAACAAAAAACCAGTACGCATGAACGCTCTCCTTATTTCTATCTAAAGAGGACACATCGTAAGACATTCTATCAAAAGGAGCCCCAACCCAGTCTAAGCTTCCTTTTTCATAAAGCATAATAGAGGTGTTTGAATTGCCTACGATACTAATGTTAATACCAGCAAGGTGAACATTTTCTTGATCCCAGTAGTTTGGATTTTTTACAACCTCAATTCTATTTCCTTTTTTCCAACTTTTTAATGAGAATGGCCCGTTACAAACGAGATTCTCATTATTTCCCCAATTAGAATCTTCTTCTATTGCATGCTTTGGAATAGGATAAAAATAGGGAAGCGCGACAATATCAAGAAAATAGGGTGATGGGTATTCAAGGTCTATGGCAAGAGTTTTTGCATCAATCGCATAAACGCAGACTTCATCAACAGAAATCTGACCAGAAAGGGAGAGTTTTGCATTCTTAATAGGGTAAAAATAATAAGGTACTTGAGTTACAGCTTTTGTGCTTGGATTTAAGGCCCTTTTCCAAGCGAACTCAAAATCATATGCTGTAATATCTGTCCCGTCACTCCACTTACAATCTCTCAAGTGAAAAATGTAGTGTGTTTGATCTCTAGAAATGTCAACATTGTCAGCAATAGCTAGCTGTGGAACGTCATCAACTCCCCTTCTCATGAGCCCTTCAAACACCATATTAACTATGTGGGAAGAATTGTTCTCAAAGGCAAAGGCAGGATCTAAGGTTCTAACATCTTCTGGAAGAGAAATTCTAAGCATGCGCTTTTCTCCTGGCCCTTCAATCGTATTAAATTTTAAAAGAAAGATCAACAAAAATGCTGTAAATAAAGTCAAGAAGTAAATGATCGCTTTTCTAGATTTCCTAAAACTCATTTTTCATCCTAAAATTAGGTCATGAAAAGGATTTTATCTCATCTAATTATTAAAACAAAGTTTTAAAGTTCTAAGACTTTTTATTTCCTAGGCACTCCCTATAGTCAAATTGAAACTAGCGACGGCCTCAAAAGAAGCTTAAGGATTTCTGTCCATTGTCAATTACATCAATGATAGTCTTATTCCAGATATTCCACTCAGTTTCATGTTTTTGTGGATGATTTCTCATATCCTCAAGCCAATCAATTGCAAATTTGAGAGAATCTCTTCCTTCTTGCTGAAAGCGTTTGTTGAAATAATCGCAAAAATCAATAGTTAGCTGGAAAAGCATTTTCTTAGTAATTTTTAGGCCGTGATGTTGTTCAGTAGCAGGAATATTCATTCTTTTTTCAATAATCTCTTCAAAATAGTCACTCGAAGATGTCCCAATGCATACGACCAAAAAGAAAAAGTTATTGTCCTCAAGCAAATCAATATTAGCTGACTTAGGTACGACCTGTGCACGAGATCTGTTATCAGGTAATTCGGGATCAATAAGACCTTCCTGAAGCATCCTCTCTCTTAAGAAACTATCCCAGAAATCTTGAAAAAAAAGCATAATTGATTGAAAGCTGTCTTCTATAGAAATTAGATCTTTCATGTTTTTTCTTGCTGCTTTAAATTAAAAATGAATATATTCACTTCATTAAGTTTATTCAACAATGGTGTAGGATAGTCATAATTAAAAAGTGCTATTTCATTACTTTGGTTCTTATACTCACTTTCAGTACGCTAAATGCTAGCGCAAAGTGGACTCAACCTATTATTGAAGATAACCCTAATATAACGGGCCACATATTTAAAAAATCTCCCGGCCATTTCGACAAAAATATTCCTGAAAATCGATCTTTTATAGAATATGCAACTTCTAGCTCGTCCTTCAAAATAAGTGAAAATAGACATGGTGTGGAAATCTATCTCAAAACAACATCTAGAGGTGAACAAGCTTGGGCTTACGTTAGAAATGGAAAAATAGTCGATGGAGGAAGGAACAATTTCCCCAAGCAATGGGTAGCGGATGATCCTAAGAATGGAGGGCGTTTCATCACTCCAAAATTCATCCAGTATAGAGCGGATTCCCAGACCTTTAAAGGGCATCTTGTGATTAACAACATTAAGAGTGTGTACGAAGCCGCATGCCAAACTCCTCAATATACAGCTCTTCAGATACGAAAAATCCAAGGTGTTGCAGGAAAGTATGGCAAAATCTTAAATCTCCTGGACTCCCCTGAGCAAGAAGGATCCCACACCTTTTACATTCCGACTTATGAGTTAAGTGAAACCGAGGCTTTGCAAACCTTAAGAGACGTTGCTAGAGGGGTCTACGTATATTGAGACCTTTCGTTTTTCAGTCTTCATTTTAATCATTCAATAACAAGCTATCCGGTCATTCCTCCTGTATATCGCCATACATTGACGGGGGAAGCTCTTGCAATGCTTGATTATTACATGAAGGGATTTGTCAATGGGCGCTTTTTTAAGAAAGACTTTATTGAAGGTTGGAATGGTGCTAAAGAGAAATCTCAGGGTTATCTTATCGAGCACTCAACAGACTATCACAAGCATTGTGAAAACCTAGGAATTCGTTACCGAATATTTAATGAGATTCTTAAAGATCTTATGGGAGGCGAGCCATCAAAAGGAGTTTATAAGGACTGCTTCAATATTTCCTATCAAATTGTCTTTAAGCAAAATGCAATTTACAAAAATGGCGATAGCCTTTCATATGAAGGTGGGTTTAACGTGACCGGAACAGTGGAAGGAGAACCCCTTACAGATGAAGAGGAGAAGCATTATGGGTATTTGGTTGAAGCTTGCTCTCTAATATGCGATCAAATTGAAGAAACCCTTCCGAAGCTTCCCATCTGCAAAAAGTACTTTGAGGTGCTATATTTAGCGAATTTCTTTAGTTATTATTGCAACTCTTTGAAGGAGGTCAGTAAAATGCCCATGATAGATCGAACACTTGCCGTGAGTGAAGAAGCCTCTTGCCCTCAGGCTTTACCTCCGATTCCCATCTCCCTTGAGCAAGAACTAAAACTTCCTTTCATGCCTCTTTTTGAAGCGATGCCAAAAAACCGTTTAGCCCAGGTGAGAACACACCTCAAAGCAAACCCAGCTTCTAGTCAGATGATTGATGATGCTTATAGATAAGTTGATATAATTTAGTTATAGGCAATATTCCTTAAAAAGTTCATCTATTCCACATTGATATTTTCTTCGTTTAGATTTTGCTTGTGCCCATTTACGCTCAATAGGATTTAAATCTGGGGAATATGGAGGAAGATATTCCAAGATGTGGCCTGCAGCTTCGATCTTTTCTTGCATAGATTTGCTTTTATAAAACGATGAATTATCCATAACCAAAACGCTTTCAGAAGGAAGCTTCGGTATCAAGTCTTGCTCTGCCCAACTGCTAAAGGCATCTGTATTAATATTACAATCAAACAGTGCAAGAGTAAGAAGGTTTGTTCCAAGTATTCATACCTTGCAATCTTTTCTCTGAAGAGAGATCTCTTCTTTTTGCAAGCCTTGGGATGGTTAAGTGTGTTTTTTTAGCTAATTCTTAGCCGCTTCATGGCACAACGAACACCTGAAGGGCTTACATTGAGACGATATGCTCGTTCATAGTTGAAGGCATCAGGGTATTTTTTGATATCCTCCATCAAGCGATCTCTTTCAATCTTTATTGCAGGTCTATTTTTAGTGCGCTTTGCCTCTAGCCTCTTAGACCAAAGAAATATGCTATTTACACTTATACCAAAACGTTTTGCTGTCTTGGAAAAACTTAAATTTTCTGTGCTTCGGATCAACAGTACCTTTTTTCTAAAATCTAATGAATACGTCATTCAAAAAAGTATAACTAAAACGAAATATTTTAGCTATATCTATCCCTTATCATTGTATAAAGGGGGTATGGGGAGACTCATCGGAAAATTATGCATTATGGCAAATGATGTGTTCAGATATTTTAATTCTTTCTCATAGTACATTTTCGATGATCGCTGGATACCTTCATCAAGGAAGTGAATGTTTTTTATATGAAAACAACCCCTTGACTGCAGCTGTAAATGGAAGCGATCAAGATGCATATTGGAAATGCCTTGAATGGACTGAGAGCTCCACTACGATGGGGGGCGTTAGATAAAAAAAAGGTCAGGTGTTTCCACCTGACCTTTTTTTGAGGCTTGTTGGGCTCGAACCAACGACCCTCTCCTTAAAAGGGAGATGCTCTACCAACTGAGCTAAAGCCTCAAGTATGACCCCAAGGGGATTCGAACCCCTGTTGCAAGGATGAAAACCTTGTGTCCTAGGCCTAACTAGACGATGGGGCCAGATAAAAGTCTGTCGTCTAATGGAGAATTATAATTCCTAAAGCAGTAATAAATCAAGATCAAACTGCGAGGATATCTTTTTCCTTTTCTACAAAGAGCTCATCAACTTGTTTGCAAAATTTATCTGTAAGCTCTTGAATAATCTTCTCATCTCTTTTAAGGTCATCTTCGGTAATGTCACCATCAGACTTCTGTTTTTTTTTCAGATCGTTAGCTTTTCGACGCACATCACGAATCGTAACTTTTGTCATCTCTCCTTTTTCGCGAGCATCTTTGGCAATTTCCTTCCGCCTTTCTTCACTCATTGGAGGGATAGGGACACGAACAACGTTCCCATCAACGGCAGGCTGAAGATTCAAATTTGCTTTTCCAATCCCTTTGGCAATAGAGTTTGCCGTGCTTGGATCAAAAGGAGTTACAACAAGCTGATTACCATCAGCAACAGAGACTGTTGCAACGTCCCGCATCCGCATCGGGGCTCCATAGATTTCTAATGGAACATTATCTAACATCGAAGAACTCGGACGACTTGTCCTCATCCCTTTTAACTCTGCTTTATAATGGTCAAGAGCCTTTACCATATTTTCTTTGCATTCGTCCATAATACTCACGGGTTAATCTTTCGTTACAAGTGTTCCGCCCTTTCGATCAGTAACAGCCTTCAGCATTGCACCCTTTTCAAAGAGATTGAATACATGAATTGGAATATCACTTTCTCGGCAAAGGGCAATCGCCGCACCGTCCATCACGTGGAGATCCTTTGTCAAAACCTCGCCATAAGTCAGGTGATCACTTTTAATAGCCTCTTTGTGCTTCATAGGATCCATATCATAAATCCCATCGACCTTCGTAGCTTTTAAAAGAACCTCTGCCTCGATTTCACTGGCTCGCATGGCAGCTGTTGTATCCGTTGTAAAATAGGGGTTTCCTGTCCCTCCAACAAAGATCACAACGTGTCCTTTGTCAAGAGAGTGTAGGGCATGATTCCAATTGTAGGGTTCGACGATTCCATCAAAATTCAGGGCACTCATTACGCGAGTTTTGCATCCCTTTGTTGAGAGGACTTGTCCAAGGATTAGACCATTGATGGTTGTTGCAAGCATCCCTACATGATCTGCTGGGGTTCGAGCAAAGCCAAATTGCTCTGCCATATTTCCTCGGAAAATATTCCCTCCTCCAATAACGACTCCAATCTCAACACCAAGCTCATACACTTCACAAATTGCATTCGCAATTTGATCGCATGCCACATGATCGATCACTCCAGGCGCTTCTCCTTTGAGGGATTCACCAGAGAGTTTTAGAAGAACGCGCTTGTAAGAGGGTTTTGTCACTTATTCACCTATTTGCCAACGAACAAACTCTACAACTTCGAGAGTCTTACCCGCTTTTTTTCCTTCTTGCGCAACATAATCTGCTACGTTCATTGAAGGATCTTTGACGAACTTCTGATTTAACAAGCACGATTGCTCATAAAAAGCCTTAATTTTTCCTTGAATAATTTTATCCATAATCTCAGGCGGTTTGTTTTGAATCTGGCTGCGAGCAATCTCTTCTTCTTTTGCCAGAATATCAGCAGAAATTTTGTCAGGTTTCAAAAAGTCAGGTGCTTCCGCAGCGACGTGCATTGCAACATCGCGCGCAAGAGAATCAACGTCTCCTGCACCTTTAATTACTACAGCACATGCAATTTTCCCACCCATATGGGAGTAAATCCCAAGTGAGCTGTCAACAGATTTTTTAAAGTTAAGAATCCGCTTAATCTGAATGTTCTCTCCAAGACTATGCACAGTCTCCGCGCGATACTCATCAATCGTAAGCGCTTCGTTTTGACTGTATTTCTGATGAATGAAGTCTTCAGCAGATTTCGGCTTTGTTTTAAGCGTGTCATCACAGATGTTTTTCAGGAATTTTTTAAAACGATCGTTTTGGAGGACAAAGTCTGTCTCTACATTCACCTCAACAAAGTATGCCGCCTCGTCATTTTCAGAAATACCAACAACACCTTCGTTTGTTTCACGACTTCCCTTCTTGACAGCAGATGCCATTCCCTTCTTTCGAAGGATATGAATTGCTTCTTCCATATCGCCAGCAGCTTCAGTAAGCGCATCTTTACACTTAGACATTCCAACGCCAGTTCTTTTCCTAAGTTCCATGACCATCTGGGCTGTAACCGTCATTCTTTCACCTCTTTTGGTTCAATCTTTGCTTCCGCCTTCTTAGCAGTTTCTTCCTTGCCAATCGCAATATTCAGCTCACCTTTCTTATCAATGATGACATCTGAAAGAGCCTGAGTAATTAACTTGATGCTCTTGAGTGCATCATCATTACATGCAATCACATAATCGATAGGATCCGGGTCGCAGTTGGTATCAACAAGAGCCATTACAGGGATACCTAGCTTGTTTGCTTCAGCAACAGCGATATGCTCTTTACTTGGATCGACAACAACAATCAGCCCCGGGGGTTTACGCATTGCTCGGATACCTGAAAGGTTTCGATCGAGCTTGTCGCGGTCTTTATTTAGTAGCGACATCTCTTTTTTGGTGAATCCGTCACCCCCTGTAGCGATTTGCTTTTCAACACGCTCTAAGGTTTTCACTGAACCTCTGATGGTTTTCAAGTTAGTAAGCATTCCACCAAGCCAGCGTTCTGCAACATAAAATTCACCACATCGTTCTGCGCACTCTTTAATGACATCTTTTGCTTGTTTTTTGGTTCCAACAAACAAGATGCTTTGGTGCTTTTCAACGGTAGAGATCACAATATCAATTGCGATACGAATTTGCTGCATGGTTTTTGCGAGGTCGATGATGTAAATCCCACTGCGCTCTTCGAAAATAAAGCGCTTCATCTTGGGATTCCATCGTTGCTTCTGGTGGCCGAAATGCGCCCCAGCTTCGAGTAGATCCTTAATGGAAATAGTAACAGTCTGGTCTTGTGCCAAGCCTTGTCCCTTTTGTTTGACGACGGCATCCCAACTCTCAGGTTAGGATTTCGGTCTTGGTTAATATTGATAAAAAAGCGCCTGATCAGAATCGAACTGATACTAATAGCTTGGAAGGCTATTGTTCTACCGTTGAACTACAGGCGCATGATCCATCTTTTTTATCCTATTTCACTAATTTTTTCCAAGTGAAATCTTTTATAGAAACAAAATTTCCTTAAAGAGGAAGCATTGAATTAAAAATATTTTTAACATAATGAGACATGTATTTTTTATTCAGAATAAGGTATAATAGATATTCCATTAGATATAAATACGGAGCATTTCTCATGAAGAAATTTTTGCTTATTCCTTTTATTGCAGCATTACTAATGTTACCTATTGTAGCGAAAGAAGATACGATTAAAATTGAAAGCATAAAATCTGAACAGGGTGTTGCTTCTCAACAAAAGCTCATTGAAGAAGTCCTATCCGATTATCGTGAAGGGAAGTATAATAATTTTTTGAAATCTATCGACACTTCCTACAAAGCAAAAAGCAAGAAATGGGAGTTTAATTCGGCCTTAGAAGAGCGAAAGAAACTTTCAGAAATGGTCACTGACTATCAAAGCGAAAAAGGGGATGCCTTCAAGAAGGAAATCGCTGCCCTTCATGAAGCTCAAAACCGAGAGCTCGTTGAAGTTTGTATCGATAATCCTTGCGAGAAGATTAGCAGTGAAGTCCGCGATATGGTCTTCTTTTCTCCAAATCCTCACGAACTAGAAAGCATTGAATACGTTCATCAGCTTAGCAATAAGTTTAAAGGAGATGGTGTCACCTCCCTAGAAAATAATCTGATCAATATCGATACAGAACTCTGGCTCAAAGGGCTCTCTATAGGGGTTGCACTCTCTCGAGGTCAAATCGACCAGGAAACATTTCAAAAACAATATCTCGTTCTCCAAGTAGAGAAAATGAAGCAGATGAAAGATGCTTGCCAAGGAGATCTTGTCGATGCTAAAATTAAGTCTTACATTGATACTGCAGCAGAAGTCTTGCCAAAAGTTAAAGCTTCAGCTTCAACACGGCAATATCTTACCGCTCTAGGTCGCGATAAAGTCGCTCCTAAATGCGACGCGGAAAAGAAAATGCAAACGATTATGTCAATCTATCTTCAGAAAGAAGATGCTCTTGTCAAAAAGCATTTCCAAAGTGGCTAGTCACAAGCCTAATCTAGCTGTTTAGAACCGAGAAGTTTTAGAGGGCTCTGGATATAATGATCTTCCCCCGAAAAATAGGACAGTTATGATATAAACTTCTCGAACTTAAAGAAGAGTAAAAGCAAATGAAAAAATTCAATGATGAATTTAAAGGGAATGCGATCAAGTTAGTGAGAGAAGAGGTAGCAAATGATCTGGGTATAGGTGTTTCTACGCTAAAAGTATGACTCAGTAAGCATGACCATAGTCGATTGATTAAGACTGAGAAGCAGGCAAGGGAAGAAGAAGAGATTAAGCGACTGAAAAAAGAAAATAGGATTTTTACTCTAGGAAAATCGTTGGACATTCCATCAAAAAGCATATGAGAAAAGAACTGGTCATACAAGCTTTAGAGCAGGCCGTCTCAAGAAGAGGAGCTGTAGAAGGGATAATATTTCATAGCGATCAAGGGTCACAATACGGCTTTGAAGCAATAGATAAAAGCCTAAAGAAAAACAACATGCTTGGAAGCATGAGTGGAAAAGGAAGTTGCTATGACAATGCCTCAATGGAAAGTTTTTTCAATTCTCTTAAGAGAGAATGCGTAGGAGCTAAAGTTTTTTAAAGATACAGAAGTTGCTGAAAAGGAAATATTTAACTATATAGAATGCTACTATAACAATAAGAGAAGGCATTCAACATTGGGATATTTGAGCCCGGTGAAATTTGAAGAAAAACATGAGAATAATCTATGTTAAAAGTGTCTACAGAAACGGGGGAAGATCAGTTGATATAGCTAAAATATTTCGTTTTAGTTATACCATCTATAGAATAGATAGGATTTTCAGGGAGTACTGACAATAACTAATTTAAGTCGCTTTAGCTATATACAATCCATCTGCAATCAAATAAAGCGTTTCATACAATTTAGTGGCAAAATAAACTAGCAATGAGTTGTCCGTTTTTTAATTCTTTTATACACCCAATCGAGTCGTTAGAATTTGGTGTTTTTTTTCTGCAATGAAGGTGGCTTCATCCCAGAAGGGGACGACCTCGTGATTGAGCGTTTTTTTGAGGGTGCGGGACGCTTGAAAGTGGATGATGATCGCCTTTTGCAATGTCTTTTCATCTTCAATTTTGTTGTAGATCTGGTAGTAGCGACTGTCAAGCGGGTAGACTTTTGCGATAGAGCGAAGGAGAACGTTTCTGAGAGATACCTGATCCCATAGGTGAGGATCTTGTTTGAGAAGAGTTTCTGTTTCCAGATCCCACTCTTGAAGAATTTTGAGGGCCTCGGGTGTGTTGTTGACAAAGACGGTGCCGGAGATCATTTTCGATTGATGGTTATTGGGGAGCTCGCTAACGATGCGGAGGGCGATGTCGGCATCTAGCGTTTCGAAAAGGGTCGGTTTTTGAACGATGAGAGCGTCGGCATCAAGCCAAAGAATCGGTTGCTTCAAATCCATGAGTTTTTTCAGGATATATTTGGGCTTGAAGCAACAGTTTTTCTCCCACGTTCCAAAGTTAGGGATGGGATCGATAGAATAGGGAAGATCAAATTTTTTGCAGGAGGCAATGAGACCTTCGGCTTCTTTTTCGTACCCAGTATTGGGGGTATAAAAGCAAACAATGGTGGGGAAGCTCAAAACTCTACGCTCGGGATTAGGGTATCAACATCAAGATATTTGTCCAAGATGGGCTCTACCTCGAGCTTTAAAAACTCCAAAACTTGTTCACGAGAACGGCCCGTGAGATTTTTCAGTTGAAGAAGCTCTTCCATTTCCTTTTCTGAGAGGTTGACAGCTTTTAAGAGGGAGGGGAGAAGCTCTGGTGCCACTCCGGTTTCTTTTTTCTTTTTAGCGGCTTCAAAGGTGTGTTTACGGAGGGTTTCGTGGGCCTCTTGTCTGTTGCTTCCCTTTAAGACAGCAGCAGCAAGGATGGTTTCGATGGAGATGTAGGGAAGGTGTTCATTTAAATGGGCTTCCATGAGTTTTGGAAAGGTTTTTAGTCCAGAAACAATTGTGTAAAGGAGGTTGATCACACTATCTGTGGCAAGGAAGGCTTCAGGAATTGTCAGTCTTCGATTGGATGAGTCGTCAAGTGAGCGTTCGAGCCATTGGTGAGCAGCGTTGTCAATGCTATTGTGAGACATATTCATCACGAAGCGGGAAAGACCGCATACCCGTTCAGAATAGATAGGGTTTCGCTTGTAGGGCATGGCTGTTGAGCCGACTTGTGTTTCTTTAAAGGGTTCTTCGACTTCCCCTAAGTGGGAAAGAAGGCGGAGGTCTGTTGCACATTTGTGTGCACTTGCACTAATGCTTGCCAAAAGTGAAAGAATTCGCTGTTCTTGCTTACGAGGGAAGGTTTGACTACAAATAATGAAAGAACGGTTAAAGCCCATTTTTTGGGTGATCATATCATCGAGTTTTATAACTTTCTTGTGGTCTCCTTCAAAGAGAGAGAGAAAGGATCCTTGGCTTCCAATGGCCCCTTTGCACCCAAGAAAAGGGAAATCTTCCATGAGGGTAAGAAGGTCTTTAAAGTCTGCAAGAAAGTCTTGAAGCCATAGGCTACTGCGTTTTCCAAAGGTGGTTGCTTGGGCGGGTTGGAAGTGAGTATAGCCAAGACATGGAGTGTTTGATTGTTCAAGGGAGAGGTGGTTGAGTCTTTCAATCAGAAGAATGAGTTTTCCTTTGAGTAGCTGCATCCCTGTTTTTAGGGCAATAAGGTCTCCGTTATCCATAACGTAAGAGCTAGTTGCTCCCATGTGTATAATGCCTCGTGCTTGAGGACAAGTGTCGCCAAATGCATAGATGTGTGCCATGACTTCATGGCGCGTCTGCTTTTCGTATACACGCACTTTAGCAAAGTCAATTTGGTCTACAGCAATGCGCATCTCGTTGATTTGACTGTCGGTAATTGGAAGGCCTAGTTCCTTTTGAGCTTCCGCTAGGGCGACCCAGAGTTTTCTCCACGTTCGATACTTAAAAGCAGAGGAGAAAGTCTCTTTCATCTCTGAAGAGGCGTAACGAGTAGTAAGGGGGGATTCGTAAAAGAGGGTCATCTTAGTAACAGTTCGGTCAATTCAACAATGAGGTGACTGATCTCCAGCCTTTCATCTTTTGTTGGGATGAACCGTTCGTCTTTGATCCCTTTGACAGCACGCCTCAGGTTTTCTGAAACACCTTTTGTTCTGTTGGGCCCCCGCTTGTCCTTTTTTGCTAGAGGATAAGAGCTTCTGAGTTTCTCCAAAAGCTGAGTTTTAGATTCGCCCTGATATTCTTCTACGAAGGCTTCTTTCTTTTCGTGTGGAATAGAGCGGCTAGAAAGGCTGTAAATTGCCTGTCTAGGCATTTCATCTACGACCCCTTGCAATTTTTTAGGAAGAGAGTTGTAAAGCTCATAGTATTGCATAAAGTTATAAGGTGTTTGACGGTTGCCATAGGTTTTGAGAAGCCAGTTACTAAAGGCGCCGTCCCGATATTTCTTTAGAAGAACCTGCGCTTTTTTTATGCGCTCACCATGCAAAATAACAGCCTGATTGCTGATTGCTTTGACTTCTGAAGTGAGATCTGTGAGTGATTGCAAATCAGCAGCGACATCTGTATCGTCAGTCTGATATTTTTCGAGTAGATTTTGAAGGGAAATTTTTTCTGTTTCGCTAATGGGCGTAACTTGAAATACCCCACCAAAATTTGCGGGGACGTTTTCAGTGGTTCTTTGAGCAAGTTCGTTCATTTTTTCTTTTTTAGGGTGATTGCGAAAGCGTCCCATTAAGAGAGAGTTGAATTTAGACATTTCTGCTCCATGTTTTCATAAGCGGCCATTTTGTTTAATAACTCTTGCGTAAGCTTCCGGTAATCTTCTGCTGCACGACTTTTTGGGGAGGTCTCAAAAACAGGCTTTCCATGAATTGAGGCCTCAGAAACAGCGATATCTCTTCGAATTTTTGTCTGCAACACTTTTTCTGGGAATGTATCTTCGACAACGTTTAAAAAGTCTTCGTTGTTTTTCCCACGCATGTTCCAAAAAGAAAGAGCAACTCCTAAAAGTTCAAAGGGGTGGCGTTCGGAAATATAATGCATAAAGAATGAAAGGCGTTGCAATCCTTTGATGCTGTAAAATTCTGGCGTTGCGCAAACAAGAGCAAAGTCACAAGCAATCAGAGAAGACTCCGTGAGCCAGCAAAGAGAGGGAGGTGTATCAATCAGTGCAATGTCGTATTTAAGAGGAGCTAAAATTTTCTTCAGTTTCTCATGCGAATAGCGATCTGAAGAAAGAACCCCTGTGACTTCCACTCTTTCGAGCCAAGTGTCTGCAGGAATTAAATCTACTTGAGGATGGTCTGTGTGAACAATGATTTCTTGGATGGATTTGGTATCTTGAAGAACAGCTGCTAAACTGTCGTGACTATCAGGATCGAGACCAAGGCCTGCTGTGAGGTTTGCTTGTGCATCAAAATCGATCATGAGGACTCGTTTATTATGAAACCGGGCAATGGCGGCTCCCAGATTGAGGGAGATAGATGTTTTTGCAGTTCCTCCTTTGAAACTACAAACAGAAATAATTTTCATTAGCCCTCCTGGTAAGGTGAGGTCAGTTTCCTCTCTTTATATTCGGTTGTGCAATTTTTTAGGAAATTTTCTAGCTTGATTTCTCTATGCACAACATTATCCCGTGTTCTGAGCGCAATGGATTTGT
Organism: Candidatus Neptunichlamydia sp.; assembly: GCA_965233865.1. Lineage (GTDB taxonomy): Bacteria > Chlamydiota > Chlamydiia > Chlamydiales > Simkaniaceae > Neptunichlamydia. Next base: position 1,399,150 of record OZ247587.1, on the reverse strand, counting down.
TCTGGACCTCTTGATCTCCAACAGTAAGCATGTAGTTTATCTTAAGAAGTTGAGCGTTGCGGACTCTTTTCCCCAATGACTCCGAGGATTCGTCGCAGTCGCAAAGAAATCCAGCTTCTCGAATCTTCCGAGCGATATCCCGCGCATAATCGGTGTGGGCCTCTGCAATCGGAATCACGCGAACAGGAAGAGGGCTCATCCAAAAGGGGAACTTTCCAGCAAAGTGTTCGATAAGGATTCCTAAAAACCGCTCAATCGATCCGAAAATTGCGCGGTGAATCATGATAGGGCGCTTAAATTCTCCATCATTATCTTTGTATTCCAGTTTGAATTTTTCGGGGAGGGACATGTCAAGTTGAATGGTTCCGCACTGCCAACGGCGTCCAATGGCGTCATGGACATGGAGGTCAATCTTTGGTCCGTAAAAAGCACCATCCCCCTCATTAATTTTATAATCGGAACCCCACTCGTCAAGAGCTTCTTGAAGTCCTGCTGTAGTGACCTTCCAATCTTCATCACTTCCCATCGATTTTTCTGGGCGCGTTGAGAGCTCGAAAGTATAATGGAGGTCAAAGGTTTCATAGATCTCCTTCACTAAATGGAGAACACCTAAGATCTCATCTTTAATTTGACTTGGTTGCATAAAAATATGGGCATCGTCTTGGTGGAAGCTCTGCACCCGAAAAAGGCCGTTCAGTGCGCCCGAGGGTTCTCTGCGGTGGACATGACCAAATTCAGCAATTCTCAAAGGGAGTGCCCTATAACTGTGGGAGAGGCCTTTAAAGTAAAGCATACATCCAGGGCAGTTCATCGGTTTAATTGCGTAGGCCCTCTCATTATCTAATTCTACTGTGAACATGTTCTCTTTGTAATGTTCCCAGTGTCCTGAAAGCTCCCATAGCTCGCGCGTCATGAGTTGAGGTGTTTTAATGATTTCGTATCCATTGCGTAGATGTAGTTCTTTCCAATAATCCACAAGATGATCCCATACCGCCACTCCGCGGTTGTGGAAAAAGGGCATTGCGGGAGCCTCTCCTTTGAATGAAAAGAGATCCAGTTTCGCTCCAAGTATGCGATGGTCCCGCTTCTTTGCTTCTTCAAGCATTTTAATGTAGGCCTTGAGCTCTTCTCGACTAGGAAATGAGATTCCATAAATCCGAGTGAGCATGGTGTTTTTTGAGTCGCCTCTCCAATAGGCACCAGAGGTTTTTAAAAGCTTAAACGCTTTAATTTTTCCAAGGCTTGGAAGGTGAGGGCCGCGGCAAAGGTCAAAAAACTCGCCTTGCTTATATGCGGTTATTAGACTCCCCTCTTCAAATCCCTCGATCAGCTCTTTTTTGTAAGGATTATCATCAAATTCTTTAAAAGCTTCTTTTTTTCCGAGGAATTCGTGTCGCTTTGGCTTTAAGTTTTCTCCCAGGATCTTTTTGATTTCTTTTTCAATTCGAGGAAAATCACCCTCCGAAACATCGAGATTTGCAAAGTCGTAGTAAAATCCATTTTCAATTGGAGGACCGATAGTTGGCACCGCTTTCGGCCAAATCCTCAGAATAGCTTGGGCAAGCACGTGGGCAGAGGTATGCCAAAACACCTCTTTTCCCTCCTCGGATTCAAAGTCAAGCAGCTTGACATCATCTCCGTCAGAAAGCTGAGAATCTAGGTCTAGCTGTTTTCCGTTTATAGAAACCGCTAAAGCCTGGTGAGGTTCTCGAAGATTCATCTTTTCTGCCAATTCTTTGGCTGAACTCCCTGTGGGAAGTTCGAGTTCTTGGTTATCGCACTTCATTTTCATGAACAACTTTTTTTACTAATGTTACCTCCTGAGTCTACAAGAGATTGTAAAAAAGGGAAAGAAATTGCTACAACTAAGGAGATGAAAGCATTTGAATGGACAGTTGTTGGGGCGGGCCCTGCTGGAATTGCCGCTGTGGGGAAACTTGTAGACAGCGGTGTTAAACCTCTTGACATTGCTTGGATTGATCCCAAGTTTAAAGTAGGTGACCTCGGGGAGAAGTGGCGACGGGTTTCGAGCAATACAAAGGTAAAGCTCTTCACAAAATTTCTGGAAGAGTGTGCTGTTTTCCGATACCGGATGGCTCCCGACCATAAGCTGAAACATCTTGATCCTGAAACGACTTGTCTTCTTGGGGAAATAGCAGACCCACTTCAATGGATCTGCAATCACCTCAAAGTTGCTGTGCATGCTTATGAAAAAAGGGTGGCCACTCTCAATCTAAGAAACCAACTGTGGGAGGTAGAGATGGATGGTGAGGCGATTCTTTCAAAGAATGTAATTCTTTCTACGGGTGCAACTCCTAAAAAACTGAATTTCCCCGCCTTTGAGGAAATTCCCATTGAAGTTGCTTTAGATGACGAAAAGATTGCCCAAGAAGATTTGGGAAACGATACTGTAGCGGTATTTGGAGCCTCACACTCTTCCATGATTGCGCTCAAAAATTTGCTAAATGCTGGAGCAAAAAAAATCATTAATTTCTATCTTTCCCCTCTTAAATATGCCCTTTATATGGATGATTGGATTCTATTCGATAATACAGGGCTTAAAGGAGCGGCTGCAATCTGGGCTCGGAAAAATATCGATGGGAAATGGCCTGACAGGCTTGAGAGGTGCCATTCATCAGATCCTGATTTTCAAAAATATATATCTTCTTGTACAAAGGTCGTCTACACCGTTGGATTCGATTGTCGAACTTCTCCGGAAACGCCCCAATACCATAAGTTAAAATGTAATCATAGGAACGGGATCATTGCTCCTGGTCTTTTTGGTTTTGGAATTGCCTATCCTGAAAAAGTTGAAGATCCTTTTGGCAACAAGGAATATAGTGTGGGTCTTTGGAAGTTTATGCTTTATATTAAAAAGGTTCTCCCTCTCTGGAAGCGCTATGCCCCTTGACAGTTCTCTTCTAGACCATAATCTCGAGCAATCAAGGGATTTCGCTCGCAGAATTGTTCATCAGGAAGACATTGAGTTTACCTCGCATTCATTTTGGGACAAACATTTTGAAAGAGCCCTTCATTATCTAGAATCTAAAGAGGCAAAAAATCATCTCAAGCGGTTCACTCTCCCTGTGGCGAGCCCTTATATTGAGACATTGATTCGCCGCAGTTTGGGGCTTCCTGATAAACAAAAGTTGGAAAACACCCATCTTCAAGAAAGCGTTGTTTCCGCTCTTCTTTGTCCTCTGAGACAGGTTATTGGCTCATGTTTTGCGACAGCCCCCGCAATTTTTATTCAAAGAGAACAACCCGAGCGGCTTCTACGTGATCTTCATGATCTGATGATGCTTGGGCAGCTCAAAAGGACATTTGTTGGACAAGAATTTTCTGTTCCCATCAGCCCCAAGTGGGGAGAGAGGTCTAGTGACCATCCCCTTCTCCGTGTTTGGGAATATACACTTGCTTCCTTTTCCGATTACAAAACGACCTTTAGCAGCTGGAATCTCTATAAATCGCTTGGTCTTGACCCTAAGAACAAGGGGGGCATCGGAGCGCTTATCTACTCAATATTGCAAGAAAAACTCGATAATGCAAATGAAGAGGTAGAAAAACTCTACTCGGAATATGTGCGCTCAATTGATGAAACGCGTGTTTCGCAGGCCCTTCTTCGACAAGCCGATTCTCCCAATCGTATGAGGATGCGAAAAGGAGAGCTCGAAGTGCGAGCCCATCACGCGCAGGGGTGCAAAGACGATCTCGATAAATTTCACAAAAAAGCACAATCCTTATCGCAGTTTTTCCCCTTTGTTATCGAACAATATGGGCAACAATTTCAAAATTACTTTCTTGAGATTTATGATGCAGATATCGAGCATACCAATGAGCTGCTTTATGAAGACAGCCCTGCAGGATTTCGCCTCTGTTACAAACACGGAAGGAGCGATCCTTCTGCTTGGACAATGATTCAAACAGAGAGCGATTTTATAGACGCCTTGCGGCAATTTTTTCTAGCGGTTGAATCTCAAGTTTGTTCAGCATGCGAGTGGAATGATGGGGCTACTGAGATAGAGTCACTTACAACTCAAATAATCCACTTTATTCAAACCAAAGAGTTTCTTACTTTTGCTCTTAAAGAAAAAAAGCCCTGGAGCTATACCTCTGGAGGGAATATGCACTCTCTCCTCAAAGGATACTACTGCATTGAGGGAGCTCTTTCAGAAGAAAAACGACCCATTGAAAACCCGACGGATCTTCTCACGTTCCTTCTCGACCTTCTAAAGGCACTCCCCTACAATGTAACGAAACCATTTGAGATTGATTCCCTAGCAAGTCTCTTGATGTATTCCCCAACGCATGCATTTCTTCTCAAGCCCGGCTTATCCCCCTTCAAAGAAGGGTGGCTTGACAAAGGGTTTACTTATACATGGATCCGTGATCATGTCATAGACCCTGGAAAGAGCTATTATAACACTATTCGCCTTGATTGCGAAATGCAGACACTTCTTGCTTCCAAAGTCATTCAGGGTGAGTTCTATCCACACAGGGAATCCTTATCGGTTTCAGACTTTCGAGCCTATTTACTAGAGATCTCTCCTAAAAAAGAAGATGACATTGATAATCTTCTTTTCCAGTCGCTGCACCCCCCCAAACCCCTTCTTTTTGCCGATACCAACTGGGCTGATTATTTCTTTGCCTTCGCTGTCAACCCAAGTTCCTTAGAGCTAGACCTTTATCGAGTTAGTACCGATGGGACTCGTGCTTGCCCTATGAATTCCTGGCGTCCTTACCTAGACGGGACAACCTCAGCTCCTTGGGGGGTCCTCACCCGCCCCAGCGACCTCTCAGGAGCAGCCCTCTCCGACATAGCCCTTAAACTTAGAAGAGTTTAGGGGTTGTTAACACACACCATATTCTGAATGCGCCATAGATCATTTTCTCACTTCTAGAAACCAATTTAGTCCGTCTTGTCATTCGACCTAAATGGTGACGTGTATCGCTATTATCCTTCTCGGTAGTAACTGTTCCCTCCTTCCCAATAATATGACGATTTTTCGGGAGCACTTTGGCAAAATCCTTCCAGCTATCGGCGTAAAATATGCAATTTTTTATTTTAAACCATCTCCTAGATGCCTCTGAAGAGTTTTAAAATAATTAATGAAATTTTACTGCCTGTAGCCTTTGACTTCATAAGACTCATATATAGCTAAAATATTTCGTTTTAGTTATACTCTTTTGAATGACGTATTCATTAGATTTTAGAAAAAAAGTACTGTTGATCCGAAGCACAGAAAATTTAAGTTTTGCCAAGACAGCAAAACGTTTTGGTGTAAGTGTAAATAGCATATTTCTTTGGTCTAAGAGGCTAGAGGCAAAGCGCACTAAAAATAGACCTGCAATAAAGATTGAAAGAGATCGCTTGATGGAGGATATCAAAAAATACCCTGATGCCTTCAACTATGAACGAGCATATCGTCTCAATGTAAGCCCTTCAGGTGTTCGTTGTGCCATGAAGCGGCTAAGAATTAGCTATAAAAAACACACTTAACCATCCCAAGGCTTGTAAAAAGAAGAGATCTCTCTTCAGAGAAAAGATTGCAAGGTATGAATGCTTGGGAAAACCGATTGTATACATCGATGAAAGTGGGTTTGCCCATGATATGCCCCGAACACATGGTTACTCAAAAATAGGAGAGAGGTGCTTCAGCACCCATGACTGGGTAGCAAAAGGGAGGACAAATGCAATAGGGGCGTTACTTGGAACAAACCTTCTTACTCTTGCACTGTTTGATTGTAATATTAATACAGATGCCTTTAGCAGTTGGGCAGAGTAAAACTTGATGCCGAAACTTCCTTCTGAAAGCGTTTTGGTTATGGATAATTCATCGTTTCATAAAAGCAAATCTATGCAAGAAAAGATCGAAGCTGCAGGCCACATCTTGGAATATCTTCCCCCATATTCCCCAGATTTAAATCCTATTGAGCGTAAATGGGCACAAGAAAAATCTAAACGAAGAAAATATCAATGTGGAATAGATGAACTTTTTAAAGAATATTGCCTATAACTAAATTATATCAACTTAGCTATATAGGGGTGTATTTGTGTATTCTGCAATCAACATAGCAGAAACCCATGTGATTGTATTGGCTCCATACCGGTCTGGTCTGGCAGTTACGCAATACCTATGAGGAGCAAATGGTTCAGATCCATTGAACTCATCATATAAACCTGTCAAACGAATCTTGGAAAATGCCTCATTTGCAGATAGTGGCGTAACCCCTATGTAGAGCAGTCCGATAATTTGTAATAGACAAGATTTACTCTGATAGGCGCTTTTCATCTGACACCTTCAAATTCAAAAATTGTCACTTTTGTAGCCATTGTTTCCTCAGGCTTAATCTCTATCTTCTCCTGAGAGCAAATCTTGCCTTCTCCGATCATTATTACACTTCCATCGATTTCAAATCGACCCCTCGATTTGTAGGCAAGGCGTTGTTTAGTTTTTGCGTACTTCGAAAAGGGCTGCTGTTGTACCGGTATGTTTGAGAAGGTTGAGAATCTCTTGGGAAACCTCTAAGGGAGAGAGAAGGGACGCATTGTCTTCATTAGGGAAGTTTTTGGAACGCATGGGGGTGGCAGTTCGTTGTGGGACGATCGCGTTGATATGGAGATCAGGGCACTCGTCGGCCAGTCCTTGAGTAAAGTTAACAATAGCTGCTTTCGCTGAAGAATAAAGGGTGTAGGATTTTCTTCCGCGAGAGAAGGAGGAAGAGGAGAGATTGATAATATGGCCACCTGGTTTGACCTGCGCGCAGCGGCAGCTGTAAAGCAGGGAGTGGAGGTTGGTGGAGATGAGATGATCGATTTCTTCTGAAGAAAGGGAGTGGAAGGGTTTGATGGATAGATAGCCTACACAATTGATGAGACCATCAATCGGGCCAAGGGATTTAAAGAGCACCTCAGTAGCAGCAAAGTTCGTGAGGTCAATAGGGTTCGACTTGGAAGATTTAGATAGAATGAGTGGGGTAGCGCCCTCTTTTTTGAGAAGGGTTACAAGGGCTGAACCAATACCTCCTGTCCCCCCAGCAACAGCAAACGTTTTACCTTTTAAAGAGGTGAGCGTTTGCGGAAGGGAGCGTTTTTTGCGTTGCATGAGTTGTTCTGCTAGAAAGAGATCGATCTCGTTGGTAATTTTTATATTATCTTCGGAACCCGAGACGATATGTACGGGGATTCCTAAGTCAAGCACGAGGCGGCAATCATCAGAGGCTTCATGGTGGGTATGCTTTTCGTGAGCCTCAAGGAGGAGAGGGTAGGCAAAGCTTTGAGGAGTTTGGCCGCGTAGATAGTGATTGCGATTGGGAATAGAGGTAATGGTCTCAATATTTTCTGCATAAACAATGGTGTCAGCAGAAGGAATGCAGGTGTCAACAGCGTCGTGTTTTTTGAGGGCATTCAGGTTATCTTGGATGATTTCAGAGGAGATAAAGGGGCGGATAGCATCATGGATCACAACATGGGTTGTTTCAATAGGGCACGCTAGGAGTCCTTGATAGGTGGAATCTTGCCGAGAATACCCCCCTGGTATGACGCGGACCCGAGAGTTTGTGGCTTCGGCTTGCACGGCTTCAATATGGTCAGGGTGGCAGACGAGTAGAATTGCCTGAAATTCTGAAAAAGCAATAAAAGCATCAAGCGTATGGAGATAAATTTTTTTGCCTGAAAGGTTGAGGAATTGCTTCGGAGTCTCGCTTCCAAAACGCTCTCCTGTCCCTCCCATTAAAAGAATTGCAGTGATCATAATTTAATCGATATGGGTTTTAGAACCGATTGTAAAAACTCTGCCCGTTTTTGAGCGAGCTTTTCTTTAGAAATTTTCTCATTTAAGGAAAGGGAGAGATGACCACGCCGGACTTCAAAGAAAATTCCATTGAGATCTTGATCAGTGAGGCCATCAATCCATTTGAGATCAATCCCGAGCTTGATAAAGCTGAGAGCATTCAAGGCTTCTTTGGTTTCTATTTGAAAGGAATGCTTGAGAAGTCCAATGGCGCGACTGATTTTATCAACGATGAGGGTATCAGGAGTGTCAAGAAGTTGAGTACGGAGGACTTTCTCATGACTCACAAGCTTTGTTGCGGTCTTATGGATTCCTTCTAAGATGTGGTCTTCAGTCAGTCCTAATGTAAAGCAGTTTTGAATGATGACGATATCACCAACAAATTCATCGGTTCCTGTTAGACCACTTGCTTGAACCTCTTCATCAAGCTCGCCTACTAGGACGTCGTCGATTTGATCAAGCCCTATCAGGCAGGGAAGATGGAGGAAGGCTTGAACAGTCAAGGCAGTTCCTGAATTAGAAATGTGTGATGTAAGATATCCAAATTTATGTGAATAAGCAAAGGAATGGTTTTCAGCAAGTTCTGCTTCGACTTCAGCGAGTTTTTTCCATGCTTCTTTCCATGCTGAATGGAATTCAATAGAGTGGAGAGTGAGGTGATCTTCGCCATTGATCATTGCCAGAAAGGTTCCCGTAGTGTCAATAACAACACCTGATTTGCATTCAGGATTTTGAAACTCGTTTGTTGCAAGAAAATGCTCTAGAATGAATTCTCGTTCTGCAGTCTTTAACTCTTCCATTTGAAAAAATGAGGGAGCACTTAAAGAAGGAGATCTGAGCAAAGCTTGCTTTAGAGTCGTCAAGATCTGAAGGGAGTCAGCCACTTTCATTTTTTGAGGGAACAGCGCAGACGAAAGGTTCCGCTGCAAGAAAAAGCTAGAAGCCATCCAGATGGGAGTATCACTTTTCTCCCAAATGCTATGCTCTTTTAATGTTTGAAAAGGACTAGACTCTGTCATCTTTTATTTCCGTGAGGGCATTGATTTGATCTCGAAGCCATGCTGCTTCTTCATAATTTTCTCCACTTAGGGCTTCACTGAGTGATTCATTCAAGCCCCGAATGCGGCTTATATTTTGAGTTTTTTCATCGAAATGAGGGGTCCTGCCAATGTGCAATGTTGGAACAGGGCTGGCAAGGTTCGGTTTTAATCGAGGAGAAATCAGTTGTGTCTCAAGGAGTTGATCAACTAGCACATCTTGAAAAATGGCGTAACATTCTTTGCATCCCAGAGGCTCTCCCATGAGAACAGATTCAAGCAAAGTATGGCAATTGCTACAACAAAATCCTTCCTCTTTTTTGGGAGTTGCCTCATTAGGGATTTTCCCCTGGAGTTTTAGCTTTAATACGGGGCAATCACGACACATTTCCGTAGTTGTGACAATATCTTCTACCATCTCGCTATAAATGACATCAGCGTTCCGTTTGCACTGACTGCATTCTAAGGGTCGTTCACTCATACAAATGGTATATAGAAAAAATTGCTTTTATAATCCATATACTTGTGCTATTCCAAAAATATAACTAGGAGGTTACCTCAATGAAAAAAGTTTTAGGATCCCTATTGCTTGTATTAGGAATATCTACAGCCTATGCTCAGTATGGCTCATATTCATCACCCGGGTCATCGAATAATTCTTACGATTCCTACAGTCAATATGGGCAGCAAGGGCAGCAGAATCAGCAAATACCTCAGCAGCAAAATGCTATTCCATCGGACTGCTCTCACCTTTCCCAACAAGAACAGCAATTTGCAATGCAGCTCAGCGATATGCATCGCACCATGTTTTGCCGTCACTTTTCCGTCTCTCAAAGGATTGAAGCGATGACTCTGGTGAATTCTGGAGCCCAAGGAGCTACGCGTGGCCAACCTCAGATTACTCCTGATGCAGCAGTGGAAGTCATCATGAAGAATGCGCGTCAAAACCAATCAAACAGCTCGCAGCAAGGACAGCAACAAAGTCCTTATGGTGAAAGTTATAGTTACCCTGGCAATTCGTCCTCCTCTAAGAGCCCCTATTCAAACTAGGTGTACGTAAGCCCAGTACCGTTGAAGTCACTTGTCTCTCTTTGTTACGAGCAACTTATGCTGCATTTTCAGAAGCCCTTAGAGACCTGAGTGAAAGTAGGGGCAAGTTTTCGTAGCCTTCCTTTGCAGCTATTTGCTCATCTTGCTTCTTAGAATTGCTTTTCACTGTAGAACTGTATTTGGGATGGATGGCTTGTTCTAAAATAAAAGAGACGTAATTTTCTCCTTGTTTACAAAAGATTTAAGTATATACAGATTTATAAAGTTCTCTACGAGTTTTAATAGGTTGTGGTATGTTTAATTGTCTCTGGGATTGTGCTAGCTGAGCTTCTCTCATTCTTTGTTTCTGCATCAATTGCTGTAATTCATCATAATCTTTTTCTACCTTTTCCAAGCGGGCTCTTTCCTGCATAAACTTGTTAACAGAAAGGGCAAGCTGCAAATCTTTATCTTTTAAAGCCCTTTTAAGATCCTTATTTTCTTGTATCAAATCATCTTTTTCTGTTCCTTCTACAACTTTTACTTGGCGTTCAAATAATATATATATATGTCTTTAGATTTTAGGGATTTTCGAAGATTTTCACCAGGAATGGCATCAATAACTTGCTGCGGATAGTTTGTAGGCTGCATCCACCCAATCCAACTACGAGCGCTTCTGCTGAGAATAGGGTCTTTTAATGCTGTTTGAACAATCAATATAAAAGCATGTTTTTTCATTTCCTCATTAGGAAAGCGATTAAGACTATTGCAAGTATGAATTAGGTTTATATAAAGTTGAACTTTGCTCACAGGAGTCAATTCTTTTTGATCTTGCTCAATAAGGAATTTCAGAATGAAATCAATAGAAATTTTATTTGAAGATTGGAAAATTCTACCCATCTCTTTCTTAAGATTACCTAATAAAGATTCTCCTAAAAGGCCCTCTTTTAATCCAGAAATAATTCCTTTTCCTATCTGTTCAGCCGTTACATTTGCAAGGTAGGGAATTTCGTACAAAGTAGATCTCATCTCTTGTCCAAACGCAGCAATTGAAAACCTAGCTTCTTCTCCAAAACACTCAACAATCATTTGTTGCCCTTCAAAAGCCTTAGATAAAGCATGATCCGCACATATAGATATTTCCTTACCCGTATCTCGAATAAGTAATCGCCCTTCCGCTCCTATATTCAAAATAATTCCACATAGTAACCGATTACATTCATTTGCCAAATCAAGAAGATGCTTTTTTACTTCTGCTATGTTTTGGACGATCACCTGATCAATGCTCTTAATTAAAGATTCTCCGTGTTGATCTCCTTCTTGCAAGATATTTTTTATTCTTGCCTCTCCGTTTTGCATCAAAAGGTTTATTTGGTCCGCGGTAGAATCTACAGTCTGTTGAATATCCTGGTTTAATAAAAAAGATGCTTTGCAAACCTCTGTTCCCGTTTGGGTTATAACTTGCCCTGTTTTCAGCCTTGCATCTAAAAGAGAATTCTCAAGTGTGTACCTTGCTTCAATACCACCTAATTCTATGACTTCAGAAGCATTTTTTCTCATTTTTTCTAAGCACGTATCTACGTTGCGTTCACAAACATTTAAAAGACGATTAGCAATTTTCTCTCCTTTCTCCATCGTAGAGCGGACTTCTCTTCCTGCGACTCGAACAGTTGCACTTGCTTCTTCCCCTACTTTTTCACATAGATTTTGATATTTTTTGACTGTAAGCAAACCTCCTACAGCCCCAATACATGACAACATTTTTACTCCTTTTTACTAAACCCCTTTTGAGAGGCCATAGGCATAGGTTGTGTTGAGAAATTTCCATGAGTGGTGCAAGCTGACTTCCTGAAGAAGGAGGTCTATATGCTATACCCGCATAAAATAAATGACCACGCCTGGTCGAAACTTTACGAATATCTGAGTAATTACCCCAAAATACACACAAATAACAAAGAGAAAACTCGTTGCTTTGTAGAGGCTGTATTTTGGATTGCCAAGAGCGGAGCACAATGGCGTTTGCTACCAAAGGAATATGGAGACTGGAATGCCGTCTATCATCGTTTTGCAGACTGGGCTGAACATGGTGTGTGGTACAAGATGCTCTACTATTTTTCAAATGATCCAGACATGGAATATATTATGATCGACAGTACAGTCCTCCGCGCTCATGCCTGTGCCGCAGGAGCCAATAAAAAAAAACCGGAGGTCAAAACGAGCAGGCCTTAGGTCGATCTTGTGGAGGTTTTACGACTAAAATTCATAGTATCTGTGATGCATTAGGTAATCCACTTGATTTTATTTTAACAGGTGGTCAAGCAGCTGATTGTCATCAAGCTATTCCTTTGCTCAAGGGTAGGGATTACAAAGGGTTATTGGCTGACAAAGGCTACGACAGCAATGCAATCATTGATCATGTAAAGAGCATCGGAGCTGTTGCCATCATTCCCTCAAAGAAAAATCGCATTGATCATCGAGAGCATGATAAAGACATATATAAAGAACGACACAAAATCGAATGTTTATTTGGCTTCCTCAAACATTATAGACGATTGTTTTCTCGGTTCGAGAAGTTAGCATCAAGGTTCAAGGCATTCCTTCATTTTATCGCGGCTCTCCAATGGTTAAAGTAAATTTCTCAACACAACCTATGGCTTCAATCAATTTCCTCTAGAAGGCTATGTTTCTCTGCTTGAAACTCTCACTGTCTTGTTTCCCTCTCTTCGTTTAACCTTCTAAGCACATTTTTCTGCTGAATCTCTTGTGCAATTTTTATAACTTGATGATGAAGATCCTGATCTCTCTTAGCCGTTTCTAGGTCATCCATCTTCATGATGCTTTCTATTTGCGCAGCATCTTTTTGCATAGCTTGTTTTTGAAATTGAAGGCTCAAATTAATTTCGCTAGTATATTGCTTTTGTAAAACACCTATTTTTTCTTTTACATCCCTTACTTGCTCCAGCCTAATTGAAGCTATTAATGCCAAATTTCGATCTATAACATCTAGCTTTTAAGATTCTATAAACGATTTAATATTAATTACTTGATTTAGAGCTTGAAGACACATGTCCTGCAATTCTTGAACTATTTGAGAGACTTCTTCTATCCCTTCTTTATCCTCAACAGTCAATGATTGACTTGAACTTATTTTACCAATGGATTCCTTTACATCTGATGTTACTCGATCACTGAGGCTGAGAATTTCCTTCAAGGTTATAGCATTGTTGGAAAATGAATTAGAAGGGTGGTCAAGATGCAATCGAATAAGATCAGCAAGTCAACCAAAAAATGCACCACGTAGCGGACCTATTATTTCAAAAGATATCCTAGAATTATCAGAGGCTTTTTGGGTTGAAAAACATCTAAACGAGACTTTAATAAAAGATCATGTTTCTCCTGAAATTTTTTATTCCTCTCCTATTACGGGTAGTTATATTGGAATAGAAAAATTAAAAAAAATGCATGAATTATATAGATCTTTGTTCAAAGATATCAGAATCGATCTATTAGACTTAAAACAGCAAGACACTCAGTATATTTCTGTTTGGAATTTTGAAGCCGTATACAATGGAATACCTAAACATATAAAAAAAGAGAATTTTACGGATTTTTTTAGCTATCAATATATAGATATTTTAGAAAAATCAAACATTATATTTAAAAAAGTTAATTATAATGTTAATGTTTTTATAAGTTACAATGCTAAAAGGAAACTGTCAGCATATTGCTCAACAATAGATATGCAAGACATCTATCAAAACCTTGGGGTTTTTGTTAAAAATGAAAGTTACAAAGAAGAATATAAATTATACAATAGTGAACAGCTTATTACTGAAAGATTAAAAAATATATCAAATAAATTAACAAAAAGAGAGTTAGAGTGTTTATCTCTTAACCTATACGGTTTCAGTGCAAAACAAATTGCAACAATTGTTTCAACCTCATATCGAACAGTGCAATCCCAGTTGGGCAATGCTATCAATAAGGTTGAGTGCTTTAATAAAATCGATTGTATAGAAAAATTCTATGAAAGTGAAGTTTTAGATATTTGGAATGATCTAGCAAAAATATTGATGAGAAAGTATAAAAAGTGATGGTGGTTAATATTAAAGCAGTTTTTAAAATATTTTTAATATGAATTGAATGTTTTATTTATTATTCACATGCTCGGTGCTATCAGCTTGGAACTTTCAAGACGAACAGGTTGGAACCTATTCTCTTGAATGGGATCACAAAGAAGACTTTCACCTGATAGATGATCTTTTTATTCAGACCTTTAGGTATGCATATAACAACTCTACTCCTAATGAACTGGGTTTAGAGAGTGTTGAAACATTTTTACAAGAGGCTATTGCTGATGAACAAAAACTTTGGAACAATGAAAAAAAAAGTATCCATTGGCTAATTATAAAAAATGGTGAAGAGGTAATTGAGTTTCTTATTTTAGAACTTAAAGATTTTCCTAAAGTGTATGTGCGCCAGATGGCAATTTCTCCAGATTATATGCGGTTAGAAATAGGAAGAATGGCAGCTAATATTGTGCTTGAAAACCTTCCTGATGTAGAGAGAATAGTAGCAGTGACTCGTGTACTAAATAAGGCGAGTTAATGTTTTTTAGAGGCACTTGGGTTTATTCCTACAAAAGACATGCACGAGGGTTTTGATTATGATAAATATATCGGATACGAGCTAATCTTCAAGTAAGCCTGTTCACTGAAACTTAATATCAGCTGCGTTAGCTTCTTGTCTTAGTCTATTTTAGTATGTGGAATACACTTAAATCATCTTCCAAAGAGAACATCGGGAGTTGCAAAAAGGTTGCACCAGGACTCAAACAAGAACGAAACAATCGAGTATTTTTATCGCTAATTACAACTGCTTTTATCCTTATCTAATCAGTGGTTGATCCTATCAATAGGGATTTGCTATCGTTGAGTTATGAGTGCTCGCGATATTCCTCACAAAGCTAATTCTGTTTTGCATTTACTTTTAATTGCGTTCTTAATGATCACGCTTCGTGTGTGGTATCTAGCTACAATCAAGCATGAGGAATATCAGGAAAAAGCCCTCAGGCCTCAGCGGCGCAGTGTGATGGAGCCTGCAGCGCGTGGAACGATTCGAGACCGATTTAACACTCCCCTAGTAATCAACAAGGTGCAGTACAATGCAGCGGTTTGTTTTGACCGTATTCGCGAAATCCCCCTTGTCACTTGGGAAAGAAAAGGGAGAAAGAAAGCTAAGATCTACGAAAGGCGCCGCTACGTGGAAAAATTGGCGAAGATGCTTGGCAAGGCTCTTGAGATGGACCCTGTAGGAATTGAAGATCTGATCTATAGTCAAGCTTCGATCTTTCCTAATACTCCGTTTACTATCAAAGAAGATCTCTCTGAAAATCTTTATTATCGTCTCAGATTGCTCGAAAAGGATTGGACGGGTTTGGCAATGCAAAGAGCTGCAAAAAGGTATTATCCTCAAGGGAAGGTGGGTTCTGATATTTTAGGGTATATGGGGGCAATCAATCAAAGGCAATACATCGCGATCGCTCAAGAGATAGAAGAGCTTTCGCTCTTCCTTGAAAAAAGGGAGGAAGGGCTACCTATTCCTCTTCCAAAAGGGTTCTTTAGCAGCCATGATGTTGAACTCCGCCTTTTAGAACTCAGAGAAAAAGCTTACACAATTCATGCACATGTCGGAAAAACAGGAATAGAGCGAAAGTTTGATGAAGCCTTGCGAGGATCTTACGGAAAACGAGAAGTGGAGCTCGGGGCAAGGGGGCGTTTTATCCGCAACTTGCCAGGAGGCAAAGAAGCAGATTCAGGAGAGAGAATCCTTTTGACAATTTCCTCTGAGCTTCAAGCCTATGCAGAGGAACTTCTCACCCTTAATGAACAAGATCGAGAGCGCCATTTTGCTCAAGCGGGGAAGGGCCACGACCAGATTCCCTCGCCTTGGATTAAGGGGGGAGCGATCGTTGCAATGGTTCCTTCAACTGGTGAGGTGGTTGCTCTTGCTTCGTATCCTCGCTTCGATCCCAATGACTTTAATTTAACCGACAAGGATCGCCACGAAAAAACACAAGCGATCTTGAAGTGGCTAGAAAGTCCTCGCCATGTGGGAGCTATATGGGACGGCCTTTCTCTAATGGAGCGGGATTGGGTCACTTACTCAGAAAAGGAGTTTCTTTCTTGGGACCACTTTCTGAATCATGTTCTATCCAATACTTGCCAGGTAAAAAAGGCTCTCAAAAAAATCCCTAACGTCTATGAGTCTGTCCACCTCCAACATGTCTTGGGTGCTATCCACAAAGTTATGGGAAGTGAAACAGTCGAAGAAACCATCAATGCTCTTTATGGAGGAGAAGTCCCTCCTCTCGTCCAAGAAATGCGCAAAGAAATCGATCCTATCCTTACACCCATCAAACATAATCTCGACAAACTCCTTTTTCTTGATCTTTTAAGACTTATCGCAAATGGAAAGGATTTTTCAAAACCTCATCTTGAACTCGTAAAGCATCTCTCTTTAAGTCGGTATCGAGAACTCACTCAAGCATTTGTTTTGCTCAAAAAGGAGATTAAAGAGAGAGTCGAAACTCTCTATCATGAGCGAATGTTTCCTTTATGGAGAACGAAGCACTTCAAAGCCTACCTTAAAGAGAAACGGGAGGAGGAAAAAAAGCGAAAAACGTACCCTCACCCGTATACAGACTATCTAGCAGAAGCAGAAAAGACGTTGTTCTCTGAATTTTGGGATAAACATCAGTGGAAGTTTTTTGATGCTTTTATCTATGACAATGTCTCAAAAGATTTGGATCTTCAGCCCTTTCTATTTCACCTTGCCTTAACGAGCAAAGAAGCTAAAGGCAAACTTCTTGAAAGCTTAGATTTAGTGCGAGCAAAAAAAGTCCCCTTCAAATTGATGACAACGTTTCGCTCTTTTAATGAGCTTTCTGATCCTCTTTGGGGACGCTATTATGCTCTTCGAAGTAAAACATTGCAGGGACTTGCCGGATCCTTTTATCCACGCAATGGCTTCGGACATGGAAAGTCCTATGCCTACGGGAGATCAACTCCTATTGGCTCTCTTTTCAAAGTCGTCACGGGATATGAGGCTCTCAAACAAATTTATCAATGCGGTCTCCCTTCCCTAGAAATTCTCGATGAAATAAATACAAATATCACAACTGAAAATGGAATCGTTCTGGGGCGTCATCTCGATGGATCTCTGATCACCCGCCACTATAAAGGGGGAAGACTCCCAAGAAGCCATTCCAGCTTGGGACGGGTTGATTTTGGTACCGCAATGGAAAGATCGAGCAACATCTATTTCTCTCTCTTAGCAGGTGAAGTCATCAATCATCCTGCAGAACTACAAAAAACGACAGAACATTTTGGATTTGGGAAACCTACAGGTATTGATCTTTATGGAGAAACAGGAGGATATGTCCCCGATGACCTTCGAGATAATCGAACAGGCCTCTACTCTTTTGCAATTGGGCAACACTCGCTTGTTGTCACCCCGCTTCAAACTGCTGGAATGCTTACCGCAATTGGAAATGGAGGCGCTATTTTAAAACCCCAAATTGTGAAGATGCGCGCAAGCCCAAAAGGGGTCAAGGAAACAGAGCGCGAGGTCCGACGGGTCATCGATATGCCCACGAAAGTGAGGATGGACCTTATGGAAGGAATGCGACGAGTGGTTATGGGCGCAAAAGGTCCTGTTCAGCCCTACCGGATCCGAGCTCTGTACGAACATCCTAAGTGGATTCCAGAATATAAGGCGCTGCAAGATCAGTTTATAGGGAAAACTTCAACGGCAGAATTTGTCTACCGCCCTACCCTCGACAGAGAGGGAGGGCCTCTGATTTGTAAGGATATTTGGTTTGGAACACTCTCTTTTAAAGAGGGAGACGATTACCGAATTGATATGCCGGAGCTCTCTGTTGTGGTATACCTGAAATTTGGGGACTACGGGAAAGAAGCAGCTCCACTGGCAGCTCAAGTAATTAAGAAGTGGAGAGAAATTAATTCTAGGGATTACCATACCGAGCCATGAAAACAAAAATTCTCTATATTTTCACACTCATCCTGATTGCTGCTTTTCCATTTGGCGGTCTATTCTTCAAGGTTTTTCGTGGAGTATCGGTCTCCTTTTTCCACCATTTTGAAAAAACCGCCCCTTTTGCTGTATCTATCCCTCCTCTCTTTGAAAAGTATATCCACTTTTATCTTACCGACTTTTGGATTGTAGGACTCCTGATCGGTGCACTTCTCTTAAAGGAAGTTAGAATGAAAGAGCTCTTTTTTAACCGCCATTCTCGCTACCTCACTCTTTATTGTTTTGTTGCAGTTTTTTCTATTCTCTTTTCAATATTTTCTTCCTACTTTTTTCAGTACGTCACTCTTCTAAACCTAGTGATCGCTTGCACTGCCTTCCACTTAACTTATCTGCTTATGAGCAGGCGATCTGAATGGATCCCTATTGCACTCTGGTTTTTTATAGGGATTGCTTTCCTTGAATGTTTGATTGGAACGGGGCAATTCTTATTCCAAAAAAACCTAGGTCTTTCCTTTCTTTCTGAAGCAAATATTGACCCTTCAATGAATAACATTGCCGTTTATCCTCTAACTGAGGGGAATCGTGCCCTTTTTGATAAGCTTCCTTGGATAGCCGAGGAGCATCTTAATATTCTTCGCGCTTACGGCACGTTTGATCATCCTAATATCTTTGGGGGATATCTAGTGATTGCGCTTTTTGTGTCTTATTTTCTCTTTATTTATACTGACACCCGACTCAAAAAAGGATTCCTTCTAGCTCTCATTCCTTTGCTTGTCCTTACACTAACGCTTACCTTTGCTCGTGGCCCATTCTTTGCTTGGATGCTTGGAACATTTTTGTTTTTTGGTGTGGGACTCGTCAAAAAAATGCAGAGGGTTTTGAAGCTGGGAACACTGATTGGAGGAGCTTTTCTCACCGCGATGCTTCTCCTATTTCAGCAACTCGCCGCGCGAGGAGGATTTGTAAATTATAATACCTTGTCAGAAGCCTCAGATAGTGGACGCTTTCTCTATTATAAGTTGGCCTCGGCCCTTTTTCTCCACTATCCTTTTCTAGGAATTGGACACAATGGTTTTGCCCTTTTCCCTTACGAAACGGTTGACCCTGCCCTTGCTGGGGCAAATCCCACAGGAGCTCTTGCCCACAATATTTACCTGCAAGTGGCTTCTGAAACAGGAGTCATTGGTCTCGGAATGCTTGCTCTCTTTATCTTTTCTCTTGTGATTCCCGCCTTCAAGCAGAAGATTACCCCTCTTTCTCTCACGCTTATAACAATTCTTTTTTCTCTTTTATTGATGGGAGTTGTGGATCATTTTCTCTGGGCCTACAATTCAGGAAGACTCATGCTTCTCATCTTTTGCGCCCTCCTTGCGGCTTACACAAAGGCGAGAGAGCGTCCTTCGCCTTCCCACGCAAAATAGGGCTTAAGAGCGGAGAAAGGATGATCCTCTAGTCTTAGTGCAATAACATCGGCGCTCCCAAAAAAAGATTTTGGAAGTGAGCTTTCGAGTCCAGAAGGAAGAGACAAAAAAATCACTTCGTACTCTTTTTTCATCTTATTTAGGAATGTCTCAAACTTGTGGTTACGCAATATTTCATCCCCAAACGAGGTGTTTCCTCCCATGGGGATGTAATCACCATAGTGCTTCATATGAATACTTGGAGCCTTTGTATCTCCTTCTAAATAGTGGATAAGTCCGGGAAGGCTTCTGTCCTTCACCTTCTTTTTAAAGTTAAGATCCACTACAAGAACGCGTTTTCCTTCTTTGGCAAGCAGCTCAGCAGCAGCAGGTGCGTAGTCGTCTCCATTTCCAAGCACTAAACAGGCTACAATGGAAGACGTTTCCCTTTTTAGAAGGAGAGATAACCGTCTTAACACCTCAATATCATCTTTTTTAGTCAAAGGGCCTAGCACATTTTTTCCTCGAACCCTCATGTTTCGAAGGGTTAGGGGAAACCCACGGTAAAGATAATAAATAAAGCAGCCTGCAAAGGCAGCGAGGGCTCCTAAAAATGCACCAATGACCCCAAAAACCTTTAAAAGAGGAGGCTTAGGGTTCAAGGAAGCATGCGCATAATCAATAGGCCTAGATTCTAATATCGACAGATTCTGCTCAATGCTTTTTGACTCAACTAAGTGAACCAGAGCCTCTAACATCCCTTTATTCATATCTGAGGCAAACTTTAGGCGATGCTCGCGAAGCCAAGTATCGGGAACCCCTTCCATCTCTTTTTTAATGTCTTTCAATTGTCCTTTAACAAGGAATTTTTCCTTCCCTAAATGGGCCAATTTTTCTTCGATCCGATCTTCAACCTGCTTTTCTATTAAAGAAACCTCCTGACCAAGTAGGTCAAGAATGGCCATCTGGACAGATTCGATGCGATCTTCGTTCCTCTCACACTCAAGCTGAGCAAGTAAAATGCTTTGCTTTATATGGCGCCCCAAATCATCTTTCATTTGGAAAAACTGTTTTTCTAATCGTTCCTGCTCTTTTTCAGTAAGGGTTCGCTCTTTTCGAAGTTTCTGCTTCATTCCTCCCATTTCTCGCACCATTTCCTGACTAAGAGGATCAGGGAAAATTAAGGATAGAGAAACCCATTCAGCATCTTCCTTCTCGATCTGTTCTTTTGCAAAGATAAGCTCTCGGATTTTTGACCGAGCATTATCGCGCCCATGCAAATAAGTAAAGAGCAGCTTGCGCGCTGTCTCCAGATCAATCCCTTGATATTCCTCTCCCCTAGTTGTCCCGTGAAAAAGGCGCTGCTTTAAAGTCCCTTCTTGCAGTGAGAGAAGCCTCAGTTGGTTTTTGAGATAGGAGTGGGATAACTGTGTCCCAGATATTTTATAAGAGAGTTGAATCAGCTTCTTCTTTTCCAGCTGCACTTTTTTGAGTTGGCTAGCATCGGGGGATAAGATTTTCCCAAATTCTCCTACTTCGATAAGTGCTTGATCTTTTTGGCGAAGGGCATGACTCATTGCAGAGAAAAAAGAATCCACTCCAGTCTTCACCTTGAGCTCTTCACTCTCAATAGCATCTAAGCGGCGCATTTGTCCTGTAAGGTTTTTTTCATAGCTAGGTTGCCCAATGAGTGCCAAAGTCAGAGCATCTCTTTCCTTTGCAATATTATGAAGTTCTCTCTGAAGATCTACAACTTCACTCCCCAGTTCCATGGCCAGGTAAGGATTGGTGTCTATCAGCTCCCCAAATTTAAGATCGATTTCCATTAAGTCATTCATAAGATCTTGTTTGCGGCTTTGGAAGAGAGGAATCTGCTGCCCAAGATTCAAAGCCCCTTTGGACTCGATGTTCTCCTTTAAATAAGCAACGTGCTCTTTGAGAAGCTCATTCATGCTTTCTGTGTAACTATTACGCCGCTTTTGGAGATAGGCGATTTGCCCTTCTGTCACTCTGGAGTTTTCTGTTTCGAGATATTTTTTGTAGGTTTCCATGATTTCGTTAAGCAGGCGCATTCCAAAGTGGCGATCCGCATGAGTCATTTCCAAGCTAAGCAGTGAGGCGTCCCCGTGAACAAGAAAGACTTCAAAAAGCTTCCGCACCTGGATAACCATTTCTGAGAGAGGGGACAATGAAAGGGTATAACTATTTCGAAGTTTCATCCCTTTAGGAGTTTCTTTTAATGTAAAAGTGATTTCATTAAAGGCTACCTCTTCCCCTACTACCCCTTTTGCTAGTACGTGATTTTTTCCATCCTGCACTTCAAAAGATTTTTGTGAAGTGAAGAAAATGAGAAATTTTTGAGGATATTCTCCTAAGTAACAAACACCCTCAAAGACAAACCGAGAAGGCTCAGCAATCGGCCTTCCTCTTTCAGCATCTAGAGATTCAAAAAAAAGACGCCGCTTTTTTTCAACACTTGTCTCAATGGGAACCTCTGCTTGCATTCCAAGCTTCATAATCACAGGTTCTAAAATGATTGATGAAAGAAGCAATACATGCCCTTCTTTGGCCACCCCACCCATTCCTAATGTCTGGAGGAATGAATCAAACGCACCCCCTCCAAAGGGCATTTGAGAGGGCCCCACTTCTTTAAATACCGCCTTTATTTCATGACGGGCAGAAACCTGAGACCTTTTTAAAAACCCAAACAACCCAAAAAAAACAGCCCCAGCAAGAATCACCCATTTTGTTTTGAATACGAGTCGTTTGATGTCAGAAAAAATGATGAAATCTTCAGATTGATTCATTGAATAGCTATAACTCCTGCGACCCCTTTGCGGAAAAGTTCAATGCCAGTAAGTGTGGGAAAGATTTGCTGAATAAAGCGGTTCCATTCTGTAATGGGCGTTGCAGCAACATAAACAATATCACCCGGTATTAAAAGCATGCTTGAGCTAGAAAGACGCATGACATGCTTCCAGTTTAGTGTATAGACTTTAGGACGTAAAATATTTCCACGAATGACTTGAATCACTCTCTTATCACCTGTGAAGGGGATCCCTCCTGCCATAGCAAGGGCAGATCGAAGAGGCAGAGATCCGTTAGGAACATCGATGACGCGCTCCTGCCTCACCTCTCCCATTACCATCAGCGTTGAAGCTGAAGTCTCTGCAATATAGAGCTTATCACCTCCGTGCATCACCACATTCTGGCTCATGTCCCCCTCTTTCACAAGCCTATTCATATCAACAGGAAGAGGTTGGCCACCTCGCACCAAATAACTTTTAAAAAAGTTTGCATTAGAGGGAACTTTGGCCTCAGCAAGCACCTCAAATAAGCGGAGCTTCCCATTAACAGGGAGGGTTGACTGACTCACCATCCCAGCTAATTCCACCTTCTTTTGCTTCCTTTTAGCAAAGGAGAGAAAAACTTCTATCTCATCGATTTCTTGGTCGTAGGCTTCTTGAATTTTATCTCGCGCCTCTCCGAGCTTTAGCCCTATAATTTTGATCGGCATTAATTCGGGAAGGGTAATTTTTCCTCCTGAGACCGGATAGCCAATCTCTTCTCCGATTGATCGGACAGCATTTACCAAATCGCTGCGCGAAGGGTGAAATAAAGCGACCTTTAGGGAGTCTCCGTCTTCAACCGTATTGGTATATTCTTCAAGAAGTTCTGGATTAAGGGTCACTAGAGGTTGACCCTCCATCTCCAAGATCGAAAACTTCCCCTCCTTAATTTTATAAGAATCGATGACAAATTCATCTGCACCGACGGCCTCTGAGCCCTTATACGGAGTGTTCGAACATGCTGCAAGGAAAAGTGATAGAACCATAATCAATAGATTTGGTACTCTAAATACATGAGTGATCAAAAAAAGTTTGTGTTTATTACTGGAATTGCAGGCTTTATTGGCTTCCATCTTGCTTCTTCACTAATCAAAAATGGAGATTATGTGATTGGGTGTGATAATTTCAATAATTATTATTCACCCGATCTCAAAAGGGTGCGCGCCGATCAGTTGCGCAGCCTCGGAGCTCATGTTATCGAAGATGATATCCAAAACATCCGCTCCTTAAAACAAAATATTACGCACATTGTGCACTTAGCAGCTCAGGCAGGGGTCCGTTATTCTATAACGCACCCACAGCCCTATAGCGACTCTAATCTTGATGGTTTTTTAAAAATTCTAGAACTTTGCCGCAACACCCCCAACGTAAAACTCGTCTTTGCATCTTCCTCTTCCGTTTACGGCGGAAATACCAAGATTCCTTTTTCCGAAACCGACTCTACAGATTCTCCTGTTAGTCTCTATGCAGCTACAAAAAAATCAGGGGAGCTGATGGCTAAAAGTTACCATCACCTCTACGGTATCCCCATGGTGGGGCTCCGGTTCTTTACAGTTTATGGTCCCTGGGGGCGCCCAGATATGGCTTACTACTCGTTTGCAGAAAAAATTCAAAGAGAGGAACCCATTCCTGCTTTCAACCATGGAAAAGTGGAGCGCGACTTTACCTACGTTGATGATATTGTCCAAGGAACGATCCGGGCACTTGATCATTGCAACGGATATGAAATCTATAATCTTGGTAATAACAAGCCAGAGCCTCTTATGCACCTCATTGAACTTCTTGAAAAACATCTTGGGAAAAAGGCACAGATCGATTTTCAACCTATGCAAATGGGGGATGTTAAGACCACTTATGCGGATATCCAAAAAGCTGAAAGAGATCTTGGCTTTTCACCGGCTACTTCTCTTGACGTCGGAATCGCAAAATTCTCTGACTGGTTTCTGACACAAAAAGAGTCTTTTGCAAATTCCTCTTAAATTTAACCCACTATAAATTATTGCTTCACAAGTGTCTGAAACGCTCTGGGCAAGGCTTCAATAAGATCACTTGCAATCATGTTGTATGAAGTCCTCTCTTTTGCGGCAATCTCTCCTGCTTCCCCGTGCAGATAAACTCCCAAAGCGGCAGCTTCTCGCCCCTTTACCCCTTGCGCAAGAAGAGATGTTATCATTCCTGTCAAAACATCCCCTGTTCCCGCAGTGGCCATTCCAGGATCTCCCTTTGTAATAATGAGCGGCAATAACTTAGGATGAAAAATCCATGTCGGCGCTCCCTTTAAGATGACTGTCACTTCCGCTTGATCAGCAAAAGCTTGGCACACCTGATTATCTACCGAACTGCTCCCAAGAAGATGCATCATCTCTTTGTGATGTGGAGTCAATATGGACCCTTTGGGGAAAACCTTAATATGGTAAAGGGCATCGGCATCTATAACCATAGAAACATTCAACTTGTCAAGGAGACCTTGCAAAAAGGTGTGCATTTCTTCGCCCTTTCCCACACCAGGACCGATCAAACACGCTTTTGCGCGTTTTCCCTCTTCCAAGATCGCACTATCATCGCCCCATCTGTAAGGCGTCCGAATGAGTTCATATGCTGAAGAAGCCAGTTCTTTCTCTATTCCTTCAGGGTGAAACAGTCTCACGATTCCCGCGCCTGTGCGAAGTGCAGCTAAACACGACAGCATAGCCGCCCCTGGCATCCCAGGAGATCCCGCAACTGCGATGACATATCCTGCCTCATACTTATGACGGTCTCGTTTCAGTGGTGGCAAAAGTCCTGGAAGAACTTTCTCATTGAGCAGAAATCCTTCTCCTTGCGCCTCTTCAATGTATTTCCTCTCCATTCCAAAGTCGATTGCATGGAGCTTTCCGGTGTGGTTATACCCCTCTCCTACAAAAAAACCATGCTTTGCCATCCCTAAATAGAGCGTCTCATCGGCATGAATTGCGCGTTTAGCCTCTCCTGTGTTTCCATTCACACCTGAAGGAATATCAATTGCTAAAACAGAGAGCTCTGACTCATTGACTTTTTTGATGACTTCTTTGATTTTCCCTTGAACTTCCCCTTGAAACCCCGTACCCAAAAGACCGTCGAGAATAACCCCGCTAAGCTCCAGCTTATCTTGCTGCTTCCCTTCGAACCTCTTCCCATATTTCTGACAAAGAGGACTTGCCTCCCCCATTTTCACGACGTGAAAAGCCTCAACATTAAAGCCCCGATTGATCAAAAGAATCCCTGCAACATAGGCATCGCCTCCGTTGTTCCCTTTCCCAATGAGCAATGTAGCCTTTTTGTCCAGGCCCCCTTCCTTGACAAATTCTTCAACACGATTAGCAATTCCCTCCCCAGCTTTCAGCATATACGCTTCATCAGAAGCCCCAGCTTCCATGCTAACCTTTTCGATCCGCTCCATCTCATCAGAGCGCACCACTTTCATGCCTTCAAGCTTACTGTCCATATACTCAATCTACCACACCTATAGCAACTTTAAAAGAATTCGTTTATAACCTGGATGCAAACGCCAAAGATGTAAAGCTATTTATTGAAGGTCTCTTCGAAGTTAGAGGTTTAGCTGCCTAGCAAAAAGCTCTGGAAAAGAGAAAGATCCTACTCGGAGAAGAAAGTTTTAGCAACAATACCGTTTTAGTTCCCAATATGTTTTGAAAGCAACGACACAAGAGGCCGCGTAAACCACAAATATATTACAGATCCACTCTCATACACTCTTTACTTTCTGAAAAATAAATTATTTAATACACTGGATTTTATCGATTTAAATTAAAGGTGCTCTTGCTTGACAGTTCGAGTAAGGAGCGCCTCAACAGCCTCTCTGGGGTTAGCTCCTTCATATATAATGGAATAAACTGCTTCAGTAATCGGCATATCTATTCCTTTCTTCGCGCTAAGCTCTAAAGCAGATAGACAGGTATAAGCTCCTTCAACAACCATTCCGATCTTCTTTCTAGCCTCATCAGGAGAAAACCCCTCTGCTAAAAGAGTCCCAAAGATATAGTTCCGGCTAAGGGTCGATAGACAGGTAGCACAGAGATCCCCTAGTCCTGAGAGCCCATTAAGAGTATCAGCTTGGCAACCAATTGTCTCCCCAAGCTTTCGTATCTCGTGAAGACCACGAGTCATCAGAGCTGCCTTCGTATTTTCACCATACCCAAGACCATTGGAGATTGCGCAGGCGATCGCGATGATATTCTTCATCGCTCCTCCAAATGACACCCCTCTCATATCCCCATTAGGGTAAACCCTGAAGTACGAGGTGGTAAATGCCTCGCAGATTTGCATCATGAGATCGTTACCGTAGCTTGAGGCAACAACAGAGGTTGGGAGCTTGCGCATGACTTCTCCAGCTAGACTTGGACCGCTAAGGCACCCAATTTTAGATTTATAATCTTCACCTAGAACTTCCATCGCGACTTCAGACATGAGAAGACCCGTGCCTTGCTCAATGCCTTTAGAAGTGAGAACGATAGGAGTTCCCTTCATGCCGATTTCTTTGAGCTGCTCAAGAACAGGTCGCAGCCCTTTTGAAGTCACCGATTCAACAATCATATCAACATCGGCAATTGCTTCTTTAAGGTCTGTAGTGAGAACAAGATTTTCTTCTGCCTGATGACCGCTGAGTTTGGGGTGAGCTTCCCCTCTTTTGAGAACTTCTGCCAAGGACATGTTTCCTGTCCATAACTTCACTTCATATCCTTTTTCAGCCAAAAGATTTGCAAGACAAAAGCCCCAGGCTCCGGCCCCTAAATATCCGATTCTCATCATCACTTCCTAAATATTTTTTTTTATTAATTATACATGATGGCAAGTTTTACGTCATGAGGGCTCTTGCCACGGTTTCTAAACTATCTGATCCTGAGCGGTTTTTAAGTGGAGTAAAACAATTTCTACGCTCAGAAATGATGACTTTAAAAGAATTTGCATAGGGAAATAGATCGAAAATAAATGTTTCAAACTTCCAAATCCATACGGCCCCGACTTGTTTGTGTGCAAGATGCCAGGGAAGCTCTACTCTAGCTGCTTGCGCTACAAAATCTATGCTACATGAAAATAGCCCCGTATTCCCTAGTGGGAATTCTAAACCTTGCATCCTTTCAGTCAGCTCAGAATACTCTCGGATCATGAGCCTGCCTCTGTCCTCTTCAATGACCCCCAGCTTCTCTTTTGGGCTATCTCTTCGAATGCATTTAAGGACAAGGTCTACTTGCTCCTTTTCATGGGTTGCCAGAAGTTCCCCATCAAACGGTTCAGCTTTAGGGTTATCTACAGGAATTACCTGGATCACCTCAACGCTATTTGCCTTCCACACTCCCCAGACTCCTGAATCAACAAGGTTCTTCAGAGCCTTTCCATTTCCGTCGGGTGACTCCATATCCCCATACAGGTTTCCCTCTTCGTCGCAAACCGGTATCATCTCTTGAGAGAAGACAGAAACATTTGTTAACCCAAAATAGTCGTGCTCCTCGAAGTATTTTATTGTTGCTTCGTGATTAATTGGAGAGGTCATTACTGCTAGTAAAAGGTCTTTTCCCTTTTCTTTCACTTTTTCAAAGATCAGTTGAAAGAGTGTCTTTTTTTCTTGCAGAGGAAGAAGAACGCAGCCTTTCGGTCCATCGACACCGAGGCGTGTCCCTTGCCCCCCTGCCAGCACTAAACAACCCATTTTCTTAAAGTTTGAAGAAGACACAACGTCTTGCAAGATGGCACCTTCATTGAGGGGAACAAACGTATCAAGTTTGGTGATTTCTTTTTTCTCTTTAAAAACCGCAATCAGAGGATGTTCTTGCATCAGCTCACCCGAATAAAGAGTCATAGACAGTATCAACTGAAATATTAGCCACATTATCATTTTTACCATGGAGGGGGATATGTTCAAGTTGAGGGTTTGGTGAGTCTACCTTTTGTCTAAGAACTCCTTGCCTAGGGTCTGCCCACAGAGAGACAACCCGAACTGGGTAACTTGCATCGACATAATAGGCAATAGAGAGAACACCAGAGTCCGGAGCCACAAGGCAACGGCATCGATTTTTAATCAAAGATAGCATTTCAAAGAGGGTTGTTTCACCACGAAGATCAATGACATTATCCATCAAAAAAGCGGGCTCTCTTTCCATTCCAAACAGAAGAATTTTTCCTTTACTTTTTTCCTGAATCTTCTTAAAAAGATTCCGCCATGAAGGGAGATCCCAGTTTTTTTCGTAGCCATAATACGCACCCGTCTCCGTCTGAACATGACATCCAATGTAAGTCTCGTTTAGATCGAGCTCATACTTGTCAACAAGACTGTCCCACTTCTCTTGCCATTTCAGCCTTGGAATAAGGTTTCCTATTTGCCACTTTAGCCACTTTGTAGGATCAGGTTTTTCGAGAATGACATCAAACATGTTAGAGCTTAAAGAATGCTGTTTTAAAGTTTCTTCGATATCAAAGGGTTTTCCTCTTTCCCATGACTCCCCAATAAGCACCTGAATACCCTCAAGCATAGTGAACGCCTCAGCTAAGTCTCTGCGCGTCATAAAGGTAATCGATGCGTTGGGAACATAGCTGCGGATACGATAGACCAAAGCATAAAGACCTAAAGGGATATCCCCTAGCCCTCGACTCCAAATGACGAGGAAACGCCCTTTTTCTTCTTCTACCATTTTTTTTAGAAGTTTATCAAAGGGGTTTGGGCGCATTGCATCAATCAACTTCTTCACATACACCCTGCGAGGCTTTGCTTAAGTTTAGAAAGAACTGCTGCTGTTACTTCACCCACTCCAATATCCTTCATGCAGGGAAAATCAATCGGACAAACCCGTTTAAAACACGGGGAACAAGGAACTTTCTTCTGGATAATGTTTTGACTTTGTCTGTAAGGCCCCGTCACCACTGGGCTTGTTGAGCCAAACAGTGCGACAAGGGGGACATCTAAACTATCCGCAATGTGCATGGGTCCGCTGTCATTTGTTAAAAAGACACTACAAATTTTTATAAGTGCTAGCAGCTCCCTCAAGCTAGTTTGACCTGACATGTTTATTGCGCGCTTTGAAAGTCCCACGCAAATCTTTCCGATCAATTCCTTATGAGAGCGGTCACCAAAAAAGAGAACAACATTTTTGGGATCTCCCTCAATAATATTTTTAGTCACTTCCGTAAATCGCTCAGGAAGCCAACATTTTGCAGTGCCGTAAGCAGCTCCGGGATTCACTCCAATAATATTGCAATCTGGGGCAATGTCAAACCGTTTGACAATCTCCCACGCCTCTTTAGTCTCCTGATCCGTTACAACCAATCTGGGCTTTGTCTCGGAAACTGGAATTCCGAGAGGCTTTAGGAGCTCCTTATAAGTAATCACTAGGTGTTGCTCTTTTTTCTTCTCAGAGAAAGAAACCGGATGCGTCATTAAAAAGCTTCGACCATCTGCGCAGTATCCCAGTGTGTTTTTGACACTCCCTTGCCAAAATCTCCAGGCTGATGAAAATGAATTGGTCAATAAAATTCCAAGATCATATGTTCCGCTCTTCAGTTTCGCAACAATGTTTCGCCCTCCAATCCGACGGATAAAGCTCTCTCCACGACTCACACAGAAAACCTCGTCTACAACAGGGTCATTTTCTAGCAAGGGAGCGACATTGGCCTGACACATTACTGTAATTTCAGCATGAGGATATCTCTCCCGTAAATCTGCTAAAACAGAGGTTGCCATCACCAAGTCACCCAACCAATTAGGCATCCGAACAATAATGGAGCTAGGATCTAAGTTTTCTAGACTTTTCATTGCTTTAAGATTAACAGAAAATCCTTTTCGTTCCATAATGAAAAATATGAGTCGAAAAAAACATATTATTTTAGGGATTGATCCAGGAACCCGTATCACTGGATATGGAATTATCGAAACAGATCTCCGCTCATTTACCCCCCTTGATTTTGGATGTATCCGTCCCTCGCTCAAACTCTCCCTCCACGAAAGATACGGCATCATTCATGAAGGGATCGAGCATATCCTTGATTCCTATCCTATTGAAGCTGTTTCTATTGAAACTCAGTTTGTCGGCTGCAATGTTCAAAGTGCTCTAAAACTTGGGATGGCAAAAGCGGTTGCCCTCGTTGCTGCCACCAAGCGCAAAATCCCTATCTTCGAATATGCCCCAACAAAGGCAAAACTTGCTGTTGTAGGATCTGGATCAGCAACCAAGAAACAAATCCAAAAAATGATGCAACTGCTTCTAAATCTTAAGGAAATCCCCACCCCTGAAGATGCTGCCGATGCCCTCGCCCTTGCGATTACTCATGCCAATCACATTAAACCCATAGGCGTCTATGTTTGAATATATCAAAGGAACTCTTGTCTCAATCACTCCCCACAATGCTGTTGTAGATGTCAACGGCGTGGGCTATCTGCTTTACACCCCCCTCAGTGCTTTTTCCGGGGCGCCTCTTATCGGGAAAGATGCTCTCTTTTATATCTCCTCAGTGATCCGTGAAGATTCTTACAAAAACTTTGGTTTTCTTACCTTTGAAGAGCGCGACCTTTTTGAAAAAATTAGCACCGTATCTGGCATTGGACCTAAAACTGCCCTTGCCCTTATTGGACATCTCGATAGTTCTTCTCTCGAATCCGCCATCACGACTGCGAATACGACGATCCTTTCAAAAATTCCAGGTATTGGAAAAAAAACAGCTGAACGTCTGATTGTAGAGCTCCGGGATAAAGTCCTCAAAGGATTCAAAAAAACTCCCCTTCCTCACACTTCAAAGCATGAAATTACCGAAGAAGATCAAATGGTGAATGACGCTCTCTCTGCGCTCATGAACCTTGGATATAATTCTCTTCAGGCGCAACAAGCACTTAAAAAAGCCCTGGCAAGCGAGACTCCTTCCGATCTTAGCACACTCATTCGGGCCGCCCTTTCTGGAATATAAAACCTCCATCACACAAACTTAACTATAGAATATTCTAATATTTTCTATTGATATAAATTTGACCCTCAAGCACCCTTCACCTAAGGATTTCCTATCAGGGAAGCATTTTGAAGATCTTAAAAGTTATACATGGGTATCCACCTCTCTATTCTGCAGGATCAGAAGTCTACTCTCAAACGCTTTGCAATGAGCTGGTGAATCAAGGGCATGAGATCCTTGTTTTTACAAGGCAAGAAAATGCCTATGCACAAGAATATTCTGTTGAATGGAGCTCTGATCCCCTCTGTCCAGAAATAAAAATCGCCATGATTAACATGGCTCACAGTAAAGATGGGTACCGACATGCAGCTGTTGATAAAGCATTTCAAAAGGTCGCAACTGAATTCAACCCAGATATTATCCATATTGGCCATCTTAATCACCTATCTACCTCTATTGTCAATGAAGCATATCAGCTAGGGATTCCTATAGTCTTCACTCTGCATGATTTTTGGCTTATGTGCCCAAGGGGACAGTTTCTGCAAGCTATTAACTCCAAGGCAGAAGACCTCTACCCCGTTTGTGAATCTCAAGAAAATGAAAAGTGTGCCCGCAACTGTTACTGGAGGTACTTTAGCTCTCAAGACAACCTAGAAGACATTACTTATTGGACGGGATGGGTTCAACGTCGCATGGATCATGTTCGAAACGATCTGCTACCACACATCGATCTGTTCCACGCTCCTTCTCGCTACTTGATGGACCGTTTCTTGGATGGACTTCCCATTCCTTCTTCAAAGATGGTTTACCTAGACTATGGATTTCATCGAAAAAAGCTCCATGGAAGAAAAAGAAAGAAGAATACACCTTTCACTTTTGGATATATTGGAACTCACAAACAAGCAAAAGGCATTCTTCATTTACTTCAAGCCTTCCATAAACTGAACCATCCCCAAGCAGAGCTAAAAATTTGGGGTTCCCCTATTCAACCTTTCACAAATTCCCTAAAAGCATATGTTTCGAAAATGGCCACATCTCTACAGGAAAAGATCCATTGGATGGGAGGATATTCCAATACAGAAATTGTGTCGGATGTTTTTAACCACATTGATGCCATTGTTGTTCCCTCGATTTGGGGAGAGAACTCCCCTCTTGTTATCCATGAAGCCCTTGAATCCAAGGTTGCTGTGATTACAGCAGGTTACGGAGGAATGCGAGAATATATCCACCATGATGTCAATGGTTTATTGTTTGAACATCGTTCCCCTAGAAAACTTGCAGAGCAAATGAATCGCCTTATAAAGGCCCCTCAACTCTTGTCACGCATTCAATCTAAAGGTTATATCCAATCAGAAACCGGTCATATTCCAAACATTGAAGAACATGCTGAACAAGTTGTTTCACTCTATCAACAATCTCTAGAGAATAGGAGGGCTTATGACCCAAAGACCCGGTCCCTGGCGGATCACATTTGACACCAACCCTGACGACTGCAACTTGCGCTGTGTCATGTGTGAAGAGCATTCGATCTACAGTACTTGCCAAAGTCAGCGCAAAGCGGAAGGGAGGCCTAGGCGGCGGATGGATATTCAATTGATGCGGAAGATATTAGAAGAGGCAAAGGATACTCCCCTCCGAGAAATTATCCCATCAACAATGGGGGAACCGCTGCTGTATCGTCATTTTGAATCTATTATCGATTTGTGTCATGAATTTGATGTCAAAATGAACCTTACTACAAACGGAACTTTTCCAAAATATGGAGCAAAGAAATGGGCTGAAAAGATTGTTCCTATTGGCTCGGACGTCAAAATCTCTTGGAATGGAGCGACTAAAAAAACTTCTGAGCTTATCATGATTGGCTCCAATTTTGAGCAACGCGTACAAAACGTCAAAGACTTTATTCAAGTGCGAGATACCATTGCGCGAACCGAAGGCAACTTTTGTCGAGTCACATTTCAACTCACCTTTACTGAGACAGGAGCTGAAGAAATTCCAGAAGTTGTAAAACTTGCAGCTTCTCTTGGAGTGAACCGGGTTAAAGGGCACCATTTATGGGTTTTTACGAAAGAAATGGAAAATGAGTCAATGCGAAGAGACCCTCAAGCAATTCAAAAATGGAATGGTATTGCACGTCTTGCCCAAGAAGCTGCAGAAAAATACCGACTCCCAGATGGAGAAAAGGTCTTCCTTGAAAACATTTATGAACTGGATGGATGTGCAATAGAAGAGCTCCTTTCTGAAGGAGTTTGTCCTTTCCTAGGCCAAGAGGCCTGGGTTTCAGCAGAAGGGCGGTTTAACCCCTGCTGCGCTCCGGACAAAGACCGAAGAAAGCTAGGAGATTTTGGAACCCTCGAAAACCAATCCATCGAAGATGTTTGGACGAATAGATCTTATAATAACCTTCAAAAAAATTACCTTCAAAATGAAGTGTGTAAAAGATGTAACATGCGTAAAAAAATAAACAACCTAGGAACACCTCGCAATGAAGCCGAACTGGCAAAAATATGAAGTTTCTCAAGATGAGACCCACCATACTTTTGAAAACAAACCCGTATATTCTCATCGCTTTCTTCATATTCTCAAATTTCACTCCCCTGGACTTGCGCCTGTAAGAGATCTTTCGGGCGCCTATCATATCAATCTTTTTGGAGACCCCCTATATTCCAAACGCTACCACAAAACATTTGGTTATTATTGTGATCGTGCAGCGGTTGTCGACAAAAAAGGCTGGTTTCATATTCTTTCAGATGGATCCCCTCTTTATAAAAAACGTTATGCATGGTGTGGAAACTTTCAAGAAAACCTCTGCACTGTTAAAGACTTCAATAGGAACTATTTTCATATCAATACAGAGGGGGAAACTCTTTATTTAACAACCTACTCCTATACTGGAGACTTTCATGATGGTGTTGCCGTGGTTCAAGCTGCAGATGGACTCCATTATCATATCGATACCAGTGGAAATAAAGTTCATCCGAAAGGATTTTTAGATTTAGATATTTTTCATAAAGGGTTTGCAAGAGCAAAAAATGAATTAGGCTGGTTTCATGTGGACCACAAAGGGAATCCTCTTTATTCAACCAGGTATGCCATGATTGAACCGTTTTATAATGGACACGCAAGGGTGGAAAATGAGGAAGGATCTCTTCTGCTGATCGATGAAGAAGGAAATGTGATTCAAGAACTTTACTCGAAAAGAAAAGACGCTTTTCACAAAGTCTCAGGGGATTTAGTTTCTTACTGGAAGTTGTACGCCTTGGAAGGAGCAAAAAGACTTCAGATTTTCGAAGCTCTTCCTGGAACACTTAACACCCTCTCTCATAAAACAACCTTAAAGCCCTTAATGATTGAAAAAATTCTCCTTGCTTTAATGGAAATAGGGTATGTGGAGAAAACTCAAAATCTATGGCAACTATCAGAGAAAGGAAAATTTCTCACATCTCAGCACCCGTTTTCTCTTACTCATGCCCAAACCCTTTGGATGGAGGAGCATCTCCAGGCTTGGAAAAAAGTCGCAACAGCCCTGCAACAAGAAAAACCTTCTTTCGAGAGTTTGTATCACCAAAACTGGTTTGATTACATTAAAAATCATCCCCAAAAAGAAACTCTTTATCATCAGGCACTTTCTCATTATGCACACAATGATTATCAAACTTTTGGGGAGGTGATCGATTGTACGATCCATCAATCGATAGCGGATATTGGAGGATCGACAGGGACTTTTATAAAAATCCTTCTCAAGAAATATCCCCACATAGAAGGAACAGTTTTAGATCTCCCTTCAGTTTTAGAAAAGTGCACACCCCAACCTCGTTTAACCCTTGTTCCCTTAGACTTTTTTGAAAAATGGCCAAAATGCTCATTCGATGGGGTCAT
Source organism: Candidatus Neptunichlamydia sp. (assembly GCA_965233865.1). GTDB lineage: Bacteria > Chlamydiota > Chlamydiia > Chlamydiales > Simkaniaceae > Neptunichlamydia. Next base: position 1,364,204 of record OZ247587.1, on the reverse strand, counting down.
TCTCTCAAGAGTATTGCATGACTGGGACGATGACAAGGCCCTTCACATCCTAAAGAAAGTGCGAAAGATCATTCAAGATACTGGGCGCCTTTATGTCATTGAAAATCTTTTAGATAAAAACACGGGAAGCGGGGCTTTACTCAACCTCAATATGTGGGTCATGACAGGTGGGAAAGAAAGGACATTAGAGGAGTTTAAAAATCTCTACTCTCAGGAGGGATTTAGGCTGGAGACTACCTTTCCCTTAAATAAAGTCTCTTCAATTCTTGTACTGCAACCTTTATAGGATGCGAACCAGCTATCGCCATCTTTTTTAATAACGATTCCTTCTAAAAAGTCAGGAATAAATCCCTCACAAGATACCCTCTTAAACAAAAAACATGCTAAAATTGCGACACAGATATCATGGGTCACCCAGATAGAAGGAACCTCATTTTTCTCTATTAGAGCCAAGAGCATCCTTTCCCCCCCCTCTTTGAAAGAAAAAAAACCTGGGAGACTTTTCTCTTGAAGATAAAGATCAACCAATTCAGGAAGCCGGTAATCTTTAAAGAAAATAGCGGCTTGTTCTGGGTTTTGAATAAAAAATCCAGGGGCTCCCAGAAGAGAACTTTGTCTGATATCTTTATTGGAGTCCAATCCGCTGCAGATGGCTTCAGCTGTTTGCAAACACCTTTTGATTGGACTGCTCCAAAGATAATAGCTAGATTTTTTGAACCTTAGCTCCTGCCCCATTGATTGAGAAGCTTGTTCTCCTTTGTGGGTAATGGAAACGTTATGCCCCCAAGAGTTTAGCTTAAACAATGGGCGATCCGCATGCCTTAAAAAAAGATGGTCAAATGTGTGCATATTCCATCTGAGCGACCTGAGAAACAAGTTGGTATTGATGAATAAGACGTCGTATCCCCTCTTGAACACCCACACAAGGTCTCCAACCCAAAAGGGTTTCTGCACGGGAAGAGTCTCCATAAAAACGGGCTACATCATAGCTTCTTGAAGGAGCTTCAATGATTTCTATTGGATGCCTACTGGCTTGCTGTGCATAAAAGGCAGCTTCTCCCAGACTTGTGGCTTGACCCATAGTAAAGTGGATGGGAGGAAGAGGCTCATCTCTCTGAGTTAAGTGATACACAAAGGATAAAATTCCTTGTACTACGTCATCGATATATGTGAAATCAAAGAGATTATCTTTTCCATCAATCCTTATTCTTGTCCCATTGGCTGCAGCTAAGCAAAAGGCTGGGATGACTCGATCATGATGATCGTTAACACTTCCAAAAACATTTGAAAAACGAACAACAGAGGCTTTGGTCCCTTCTTTAACTGCGTTTTCTACAGCTTGCTCCGCAGCTATTTTTGATTCTCCATAAATGTTGACTGGGATAAGGGGAGCTGTTTCTTTAACAGGAAGTTCTTCTTGCTGTCCATAGACCTCTCGACTACTCGCATAAAGAACCCAAGGTTTTTTGGGAGAGGCTAGGGCAGCTTCTAGAATATGTTTTGTCCCTTCGACATTCGTATCCCAACACAATTTGGGGTTTTTTTCTCCAAATATGACACGAGAGACAGCAGCAAGATGAACAACCCCTTCAACGCCATTCATAGATTCGGAAACTTGCTCATAATTCAAAATATCCCCATAGCAGGGATGGTGCGGCTCTAATTTATTATCAAGCCCGAGAGCGGTAATTCCTAAACGATCAAGAGCTATAGCCAGGGAAGACCCGATCAGTCCCTCAGAGCCAGTAATCAATATTTTCATAGAGATTTCCTTTAGGTTTCAATACATAGAAATGTTGGACTCATAAAGATTATTTTGCAAATGATTATTTCTGCACATCCAGCACTCTAAGACTAAAAGATTAAAAAGAGCACGTGAGTATCTTTGAGGGAATTGACAAAGAACCTCTAACCCTTTTTTTGAAAACCATCCCAGTTGATTTAACGACCCGTACATTAGACGTTCTTTCATCCAGAGATGGAGATCATCTTGAAACCATTTACCTAGTGGAACTCCGAACCCCTGCTTCTTACGTAGAAGAATGCTTTCTGGAATAATCTTGCTTACTGCTTCTCTTAGAAGTTTTTTTCCACGTGCTTTTGAAAACTCTTGTAACTGATCCAGAGAAGAACTAAGAGCGATATCAGTAACCTCTGTTAAAAGAAAGGGGGCTCTAGCTTCAAGCCCTACTCCCATAGTAGCACGGTCTACTTTCATTAAGATATCGTCTGGTAAATAAGAAAGAATATCTATTAATGAACGATCTCTTCGTGTGTTATCCATTTCCATTCCCCATTCTTTCGAGTAATCGGGTGAAGATCGAAACGTTTGGTAATGGAATTCTTTTTTAAAGATAAGCGCCCACGTAGAGCGATCAATAGGGGCAAAAATATCGGAATAGTCTGCTGTAGGATGATTAGAAAAATAGCGCTCATACCCATGAAAAAATTCATCTGCACCATCTCCCGTTAAGACAACATCCACCTCTTCTTTTGCCTGACGAGCAATGCAATGAGTAGGAATCATAGATTCATCACCAAAAGGTTCTCCATACAAGGAAACGATATGATCAAAGTGTTGAGCCATGAACTCAGGCGTACAATAAACGACTTTTTGAGGAAGATCGAGACTTTGGCATAAAGCCTGATGGTAAAAGCCTTCAGAATAATCTTTTTCCCTCCAATCGATAGAATATACAGGAAAAGTTTCCTTAACTTCTTTTAGTAGTGCAACAATTGTAGAAGAATCCAAACCTCCACTTAAAAACACTCCAATTGGCTTATCTGATACAGAGCATTGACGCACTGCGTTTCGAAGGGCTTGTAATAAAATCTTCGGGGATTGCTGCTTCAAATCAATCTTAGGAAAATAATATCTTCTTAGCTCTGTCACTCCTTGTGTCCACCTCAAATAATAACCAGGTTGGAGCTTTTGAATATTTTTCCATCCACAAAAGGGGCTAGGGATGTAGCTATATTTTAAAAAAGTCCATAAGTCTTTTTCATCCCATTCCCAATTTATATGCTTCCACGGAATCAATCCTCCTATTTCAGAAGCAAAAGCAATTCTCTCTCTGGTGTCAGTATAATATAGAGGTTTCTCACCCCAACGATCTCGAACAAGGTAAAGGTGTTTTTTCTTTTCGTCTCAAATCGCAAACGAAAACATCCCCGATAACATTTGGAATCCGTTCTCTCCGAAGTGTCGATAGATCTCTAAAACAACTTCTGTGTCACTTTCAGTTTTCCAAGAGGTCTGTTGACACCGATTGCGCAGCTCATCGGTATTGTAAATCTCTCCGTTGAAAACAAGAACTATTCCCTCTTTTTGAAGGGGTTGCTGTCCTTTTTCAGGATCCCGAATTGCTAGGCGTGTAGAAGCCAGAGCAACCCCTGGCTTGATGCAAACTCCCCTTTCATCAGGTCCCCTAAGAGAGAGCTTTTCGCAGACATGACGCATGGTAGAGGCTAATTCTCTGTTAGAAAATTCCTGACCAACAAATCCACCAATCCCACACATGCTTTTACCCTTTGATGAGACCTTCACTCTGCTTCAGTCTCCCCTGTAATTTCAAGCGATTCATTGGAGAATAGGAAGGGAGTTCAAAGCGAATATATTCTAAGTCTTCGGTCTGACTTTTCTTATCATGATTATGAACATTCCCCGAATGAATACGGTAGATATAAAGAGGCGTGTCGATAAATGCTACATGTTTTGGATCCCCTAGAAGTTCTAACATGGGATACACAAAAGCGCTATCACCAGATGCGCGGATTGGAGTTCCATCTCTTCGAAAAAAAACCTTAGGATCAATAAGGTCCCAAAGCCACCGGCGAAAAGTGCGAAGATGAAAACACCGAAAACCATCCTCACGAAATGTTTGGCTTCTCCAGGTTGTATCAGAATACTGTGTATTGATGGTTCCTTTGTCAGAAAAATACTGGGACATAGGATCTTGATAAGGGCGAAAGTCTAGGAGAACATTTCCGTATGTCATAGCAACATCAGGATTTTTATAAGCCTCTGCAACATGATTCAATGCATCTCCCAAGAGATAGTCATCTCCATCAACCAAACAGACAATGCTATAAGAATCTTGTATTTTTTTGATGCCTTGATGAATCGCACCGATCTGATAATGACGTTTTGTTAAAAATAGGACTTTCTCTTCCATCAACGAAAGTAAGAACTCTTTTTCAGTCCCAGAATACTCGGAAGCATCATCTACATAGAGCCAATCAAAGGCGTAATCTCCTTGTTGCCCTAGAATTGAATCGATGCATCTTTTTGCAAAAGGGAGAGCTTTTTTTCCTGTGATTAGAAATATAAACCTCATGCCATATGAAAATAGAATGGGTTGTACTTAAAATGAAAGAATGATTATTCTGTTCTTATTCAAAACAAATCTCTTGCGCAGATGCTCAAATCTACTATCTTATCGGTAATCAAACCATTTAAAGCTCGACTGCTCTTAATTACCTTCATGGGTTTTTTTTTGTCCCTACGAGATATCTTGACCCCTTATCTTGTCAAAAAAATGATCGACACATCCCACTCTTCAGACCTCCTTCCTAAAGTCATCCTTGAGTCTGTGGCTCTCATTGCTATTTTTTGGGGGATCATGGAAATTTGTATGCGCATCCAGGGGGCACTAGTTGTCCGCACCTTGTCTCCGATTCGGATATCTCTTTATGAAAAGCTTACGGATCATGTCAAAGGGTATTCTCTCTCGTTCTTCAAAAGTCACCTTTCGGGAAATCTAGCGGATAAAATCCAAGGGGCTGCTCTGGGAAGTGAATCCCTTTTATCAATCTGCCTCTCTTCTTTTATTCCTATTCTTTCCCATCTCCTTTTTTCCCTAATTCTAATCACATCTGTAAGCCTCAAGTTGAGGGGAGTCTTTCTTTTTTGGATGATTTTTCACCTTTGGGTCACATGGAAAATGGGAATTAACTCATTAGAAAAAACCAAAATCTCTGCAGAAGCTCGCTCAAACCTTCAAGCACGCATTTTGGACAGTTTTTTCAATATTTTTGCTGTAAAAACTTTCTCAAGAGAAACCCATGAATCAACCTACTTAAAGAAATATCTTTGTAAAGAGCTAAAGGCAAACCAGAAAGCCCAACATTACCTAGAAAAAGTGCGGTGGGTTTTAGGGGGATCTAGTCTTGCAACGCTCATAACTACCCTTACCTTTAGCTACGTAGAATGGAAAAAAGAAGCTCTCTCTTTAAGATCCATGACTCTTGTGATTATGCTTTTATTAAATCTCACAAGCTTCCTATGGTATTTAAGCATGGAGATGATCCGTTTTAAGGAAGAGTTTGGGAGGACAAAGGAAAACCTCGAGGTAGTGTTCTCAGGAACTCCTGAGGAAAAAACGAAAAACCATTTTTTACTCCTAAAGGGTATCTCTCACTAAAGAAGGTGTCATTTGATTACGATACTCCTTTAATTAAAGACCTATCGCTTTCCTTAATCCCTGGGAAAAGCCTTGCTATTAGCAGGACTTTCAGGTTCTGGAAAAACTACCTTAATGCATCTTCTATTGTCCCATATTCAAGCAAAAGCAGGAAGTATAGAGATTGATGGAACTTCAATCGACACCCTATCTCCGATAGACGTTAGAAATGTGTTTGCCGTTGTCCCCCAAAACCCTTCTCTATTTCACAGATCTATTAGAGACAATATGCTGTATGGAAATCTTTCAGCCTCTGAAGAAGACGTTCTAAAAGCACTTAAAGTTGCTAATTGTTATTCCTTTATTCAGTCTCTTCCTTTAGGACTAAATACAATTGTAGGAGACAGAGGAGATAAACTCTCTGGAGGACAGAAGCAAAGAATAGCCATTGCAAGAGTCCTTCTAAAACAAAGTCCTATTCTTATCCTTGATGAACCAACAGCTAGCTTAGATGAAGAAACGGGAATTGCGACCATTCAAAACATCCTTACTGTTGCAAAAGAACGTGCCATCCTTGTCATTACCCATCAAAAGAAAATTGCCGCTTTGATGGATCATCAATTGCATATTCAATGAACCGATCCTGTTTATTCGGGTTCTGCACATTTTTGATAACGTTCACTCAATAAAATGACAGGAATATCAGGTTGAAAATAGGTAGACCATAAGCTAAGATTTGAGCTCGTACGAATCAAGAGATTGCATTTTGAAAGTAAGAGTGAGTCAATCAAAGCTTCTTCTCCTAGTTGATAGCCACCTATTTGTTCAGAAAAATGAACCCCCTCTGCTCCTGTAGTCCGGTGTACATCCCTTGATACGATTCGAGAAGGAAATTCTTGTTGCATCGTTTCTACAAATGAATTTTCATCACTAGCAACAAAAATTTGATATACCCTCTCTTTAGGTATTTGATTCCTTACGGCAGCAATGACAACATTGTAATCAACGCGAGGTGCTTCCGAGTGCTTATCAGTGCCTCAGTAATGAACACCAATTGTATAAGCTCCATGAAAATAATCTTTCACAAAGCAATCTACCTTTTTTCGAATATGTTGTTGAATTCGAATATATTTTTTGACCAAGGCAAGAGCTTTCTCGCGAGGCAAAGCGCTTTTTGCACGAAAAGCATCGCATCCCTCCTCCCAAGACATATAGAAAGGAGAAAAAGTTGTGGTTCCAAAAGAAATTGGCTCAAAGAAGTAGCCCCACCAATTTGGACCATGATTAGATTCATAATAGAGCCCATAATGGCCAAAATCTACCTTCAAACCTTGAAAATTAGGCAACTCTTCCTTTTCATACAAATGAATTTGCCCTATGGTCAAATTTAAAGCAGCAAACATACCAATTGTTGGAAAGTGTTCTGTATTGATCACGCAGTATTCCCCTTGGATTTTTGAGAAATTGCAAAGAAAAAAGTTAAATGATAAAGGGAGAATCGGTTACGTAAAACAGCCATGACTTTACTCCTACAAGCTAAGTTCCGCTAAGGAATTTATATCATTCACCTTCTTTTCATTCACTCTCAGGTTAACACAAGATATTTCTTCAATTCATTGGATTTCTGAGGAATTTATGCAACAACGTCAGTGCTGGTTATAAAGATGCTACGCAGCTTCCTGCGGGGTATTCTTCATTTATATTCAAATTTTGCTGCTCCTTTGTTATGATAGAACCTTTCCCTTAGATTGAGGATTAATTTGAAAATGGAATTTAACCATCGCAGTTATGAGAAGGGGCAAACCGTTGCCGCTGTTGCAACCCCACCAGGAGTAGGAGGCATTGCTGTCATTCGCATTGCGGGCGATAACGCCTTAGCGGTTGCAGATCAGATTTTCTCTGGCCCGATTCATAAGTATAAAAGTCACACCGTCCATTGTGGAAAGATTATTGGGGTGGATGGAGAGATTGTTGATGAAGGTCTTGCCATTGTGATGAAAAATCCCCGCTCCTACACAGGGGAAGATACAGTGGAAATTCATTGCCACGGAGGAACGCTGATTACGCGCAAGGTTTTAGATGCCACGCTAAAAGCTGGAGCCCGAGCAGCTCTTCCCGGAGAATTTACATTCAAAGCCTTTCAAAATGGAAAGATCGACCTCACAAAAGCAGAAGCAGTGCAACAGGTCATTGCTTCTAAGAGTGAGCTTGCGTGGCAAGCAGCTGAAAACCACTTAGAAGGTAAGCTTTGCAAGAAAATTTCAATCTATCAAAAAGAGCTTATAGAAATCGCTGCAATCCTTGAAGCGTGGGTCGATTTTCCTGAAGAAGGGCTAGAATTTACTTCGAAGGAAGAGCTTTGTTCTCAGTTAGAGGGGCTGGTCGAAAGTATGACAGTTTTACATGACACGTTCCATGAAGGGCAGTCCCTAAAATCTGGATTTTCACTTTGCCTGATTGGGGCTCCCAATGTGGGGAAATCATCCTTGATGAATGCTCTTTGCGGGAAAGAACGGGCGATTGTCACCAATATCCCCGGCACAACACGTGATATTTTGGAAGAAGAGATCCAACTTGCCGGCCTCCACTTTAGACTAATTGACACAGCTGGGATTCGAATCACCGACGAAGCGATCGAAAAGGAAGGTGTGCGCCGCTCTGAAAAAGCTGCTCAGGAGGCCGATTTAATTCTTCTTGTTTATGATCACAATCATCCTACCCATATTGAGATGACCCTTCCAGAGAAGAGAACAATCGTGATTTGGAACAAGATTGATTTGGCCGAAGGAAATAAACTCAGTCTCCCTTATTCCCACCAAGTAGACGTTTCTGCCAAAGAAGGGACAGGGATTGAACTCCTCAAACAAGAGATTCATAAAGTAATTTGGCAAGGGAGCCCCCCTTCTAAAGAAGAACTCATTATTTCAAGTGAGCGTCACCACCAAGCACTTGGAGAATCCATTAAAGCACTAAAAATTGTCCTCAGCGGGCTACAAACAGAACTCTCACCCGAGTTCCTCATCTCCGATATTCGCTTGGCATTAAAAGAACTTGGAACTATCATTGGAATGAATATTACCGAAGAGGTGCTCAGTGCCATCTTTTCTAAGTTTTGTGTAGGCAAATGATAAAAAAAAAACGAGCGACTATTGCCCTCTATATTCTTAACAAACTCTTTCCAAGCCCCCCCATTCCCCTTAAACACAAGGATCATTACACCCTCTTGATCGCCGTTCTCCTTTCTGCACAATGCACCGACAAAAAGGTAAACGAAATTACCCCGAAACTGTTTGCAAAAGCTAGCGATCCGTATGAAATGGTTGAGCTTACCGTCAAACAGATTGAATCCATTATTCGCCCTTGCGGACTTGCTCCTACAAAAGCACGTGCAATTCATAGGCTATCTGAAATATTAATCGATGAATATAAGGGGAAGATTCCTCGTACATTAGAAGCACTTGAAACGCTTCCCGGTGTCGGCCATAAAACCGCATCAGTCGTCACCATTCAAGCCCTAAAAAAACCTGCATTTCCTGTTGACACCCACATCCATCGATGTGCGAAGCGTTGGGGACTCAGCTCAGGAAAAAATGTGAAACAAACTGAAAAAGATCTTAAAACAGTTTTTCCAAAAACAACCTGGGAAAAACTCCATCTCCAAATCATCTATTATGCAAGGCAGTATTGCCCAGCCAAAGGACACCACGTTGAAGAGTGCCCTATTTGCAATGCCCTAAAGACTCTCCCATCTTAGCGTAGGTTTCGACATGCTCTTTTGAAGCATCAATTAGGTCTTGCTCAAATTGGATTTTTTCCGGTTGGAACAACAGGATCAAGCAAGATCCCCCGAACTCAAAGTACCCCTTTTCCGATCCCTTCGCGCATAGATCGCTTGGCTGATACGTTTGCTTTATGGATCCCACGCAAGTGGCTCCCACCTCAATGTACGCAATCTGCCCAAAAGAGCCTCCATCAAGCAGTGTCATCACTCTTTTATTTTCATTGAGGATCGAGACGTGCTTGCAAAGAGCAATAGGGTTCACTGAAAAAAGAGGGCCTTTAATCAACTTTGATTTACCCGGAATACATGCGCAAGGAAAGTGAAACCTATGGTAGTCAGTTGGGCACAAACGCGCAATCATCATACTTCCCTGTTTATAAAGCTCAAACACAAGCTCATCATCAACAAGCTTGCGCAGGTCAAACTTCTTATCTTTTACGTAGAACCCCTCGACCTTAGAAACATCTTGAAAAACAAGGTAGCGCCCATCCGCTGGAAGGGCTGCAACCTTCTCTCCTTTTTCAATGGGGCGCGCTTCAGGTTTGAGTTTTCTGATAAAAAAATCATTAAAAGAGTCATAGCTTTCAACAGAATCAGCAAATTCACTAACATCCACTTTAAAATCTCGAATAAACGGAAGGATCTTTAGCCGACTTTTTTTTGATTTTTGCTTTCTTCCATAAAAGTTTGAAAAAGATGGAATGGCACTAATAATGGGGAGGAAAAGCATCGAAAAAAGTTCTGCCAAGAGGTTACTACCATAGAGAGCTTCAAGAAAAAACTTACCATAAACTTTTTCTTTTCTTAGCTCTCCTGTCCTTCGATCCCTGTAGGTAATCTCTGCCATAGATTTAACAGTAACACGACATTCTATTTTAACCTAAGTTTTGAGTGTATTTCGCTCATTCTCAGGTATCTTTCGCTTAAATTTCCTATAAAAATAAGCAAAAACACACTCAAAACCTAGGTTGTTTTATAAAAAATGAAACTTCATTCACCACTATATTTTTGATGGATGGTATAAAATCAGTTTTTGCGCTATGCTGACCAGTTAAACAAAAATTAGGTAACGATGTTTGGTTTGATCAAAAAAATCTTTGGTACGGCTCAGAGTCGTCAGGTGAACCGGTTTCAGAAAATTGTTAAAAAGATTAACGCGCTTGAAGAAGAGTACCAATCCTTGTCTGATGCACAAGCAAAGGAAAAGGTTTCAGAGTTTCGCGAAAGGCTAAAGGGAAGCGAGACGGTTGATGACCTCCTTCCAGAAGCCTATGCTCTTGTTAAAAATGTGTGCCGCCGCTTGGTCGGAACTGACATTCACGTTTCAGGCTATGATCAAAAGTGGGACATGGTTCCCTATGATGTGCAACTAATCGGCGGTATCGCCATGCACAACGGATGTATCTCTGAGATGCAAACGGGTGAAGGGAAAACGTTGACCGCATCCATGCCTTTATTTCTTAACACCCTGACGGGCGCACCCGTTCACTTGGTCACCGTTAATGATTACTTAGCAAGCCGTGACTGTGAATGGGTCGGGGAAATTTTCCGATGGCTTGGCCTAACGGTTAAATTTCTAACAAATAGTGTTCCTCCCCATGAGAGAAAAGAGATTTATCAATCAGATATCGTATATGGGACGGCTTCTGAGTTTGGATTCGACTACCTGCGCGATAACTCTATGGCCCATTCAATTGATGAGCAGTGTCAACGGGGCTACCACTTTGCTATTATTGATGAAGTCGACTCTATCTTAATCGACGAAGCACGAACTCCCCTCATTATCTCCGGGCCTGCTGCTCAATCTAGACAGATGTACGATGAACTAAAAAATGAAGTCTCGCGTATTGTCCGTCTGCAAAGAGACCATTGTAATAAACTTGCCTCCGATGCCCGTAAGACGCTTGAAAAATTGGGGCGTCTCAAAGAAGTCGAAGAGCAAGAAAAACTCTCTAAACAAGAAGGCAAGGAAGAAGAAGAGGCATTCCGCAGTCTATGGCTTGTAGGGAAAGGAACCCCTCAAAATAAGATCCTTAAAAGACTCAAAGAAAATTCTGAGCTCCGAGCTATAATGGAAAAATGGGAAACCTATTTTCACTCAGAAGCGAATAAAGAAGAACGTCACGAAATGCTTGCAAATCTATACATTATCGTTGACGAACGAGCTAACGAGCATGAATTGACCGATAAGGGAATCGCCTCATGGACAGGAGATAACGAAGAAGCTAAAAATGACTTTGTGATGCTTGACCTGGGTCATGAGTATGCAAATATAGATGGAAATCCTGCTCTTTCCGACCAAGAAAGAATGCAGAAAAAAGTTGCTCTTCGGGAAGAAGATAGCAGAAGAAAAGAACGTTCTCATAACTTGCGTCAGCTCTTCCGTGCTCATCTTCTAATGGAGAAAGATGTCGATTACATCGTTCAAGAGAAAAAAATCGTCATCATCGACGAGAATACTGGACGTCCGCAACCTGGACGTCGCTTTTCAGATGGTTTGCACCAATCTATTGAAGCAAAAGAATCGGTTTCGATCCAGCAAGAGACACAGACCTATGCCACGATAACCCTGCAAAACTATTTCAGAATGTATGACAAGCTTGCTGGAATGACTGGTACAGCAATGACTGAAGCCAACGAACTGAAAGAAATTTATAAGATCGATGTCTTGGATATCCCCACTCATAAAAAATGTGTTAGAAAAGATTTTGACGATGAAATCTACATGTCAGAACGGGAAAAATATAACGCAATTATCAAAGACATTATCGAAGTCAATGAAAATGGGCGCCCCATCTTAATCGGAACAGAATCGGTTGAAGTTTCTGAGAAACTTGCTCGGATCCTAAAACAAAACAAGCTGACTTACACCATCCTCAACGCAAAGAATCACTCTAAGGAAGCAGAGATCATCGCGCAAGCGGGGCAGCCTGGAGCGATTACCGTTGCCACAAACATGGCGGGACGAGGAACTGATATTAAACTGGGCGACGAAGTTGCTAAGACCGGTGGACTTCATGTCATCGGGACAACTCGCCACCAATCTAGACGCATTGATCGACAGCTTCGTGGACGTTGTGCCCGTCAAGGAGACCCCGGGACTTCGAAATTTTATGTCTCGTTTGAAGACCAACTTCTGAGGCTTTTCACTTCTCCAAAACTCACCTCTTTCTTGCAGCGATTCCGCCCTCCTGAAGGGGAGCCGATCACCGCAAAAATCCTTAACCACTCAATCGAAACAGCACAAAAACGGGTAGAACAACGAAACTACTCAATCCGTAAACATACGCTGCAATATGACGACGTGATGAATAAGCAGCGGAAAGAAGTGTACGCATTCCGCAACGACATCTTAAAACAAGAATCCTCTATTGACCTTGCTGAAGAGGTCCTCGAAGAAGTCTGCTCTCAGGTAGCAGGGCAATTCTTCACCTCTCGAACCGAAGAAGGAGGCTGGGATCCTCATGGATACGCCGATTGGCTGATGACCCATTTTCCTGTCACGATTGATGAGCGAGCGCTAGATGATGACTATCTCACAATTGAAGATATTGAAAAGAAAGCCTCTGAGCAGGTTGTCGAAAGCTTCAAAGCTAAACTCGATCATGAAGCACATACAATCGCTTCACTTCAAGAAACTGCAGGAAAAGAGGTGAATGCCTATCCCGTTCTTTATGAAGTCATCCGAAGTATCCTTCTGCACAACATTGATAAACTATGGCAAGACCACCTCCTATCAATTGATCACCTCCGCACAGAGGTGAACATGCGGGTTGTTGGGCAGAAAGATCCTCTTCTTGAGTTCAAACATGAAGCCTTTGCTCTATTTGATTCCTTTAGCAGCGATCTTAAACTCCAGATCGGCCACGCTCTCTTTAAGTTTGAGATGATGCCACCACAAGAGCAAAATCCTCTTCAAAACTTAAGAAAGAAACGCCGTGATCCTTATAAAAAAGATCCCGATTCTGGGCTCTTCCTCCCAAACGGTCCAATCAATTAGGAAGAAAAATGAAGTCTCCTATTCGAGAACCAAGGTTTTTGCAACAGAACCCAAAATAGGTCCTGATCTAAGTTACAATACTCATTAATTGAATCTTAACATAAATAGACTTATTTAATAATTAATAAGATCGCGCTTGTGAAGCCTTCCACTTCATTATCAATAGCTTGCTGAAATTCAGTAGATAAGCCCCTTCCAAAGTTTTGATCTCATATAACTATATCGAATGCATATCTATTTTATAATTAACATTTTATGTTTTAAATAAAATAAAAAGATTTTTAATATAGATTATGTTATAATAAATATTATTATAATGAGGTTTTTAAAATGTGCGGAATTAAAAATTTAAGCTCTACTTTAGGACAAGCAAATGCGGTCAAGCCGCCTTCTTATCAAAACTTAAAAGATCTTGATAATAAGTATAGTAAAATGGATTTAGTAACATATTCGAGCTCTGAAATCGAAAACTCTTCTTTAAGTGCAACTGCTTCCAGGGTATCTACTTTGTCAAGCTATGATTCACCTGATCAAAAAGGCGTTATGCAGTTATTTTCTCTCAAAGAAAAAACTCTTGTAAATACAGAATCCCTTAAAGATCGGGTATCTAATTGGATACAATCTACTGAAATCCCTCTTAAAAAAACAAACTTAACATATAGTTATAAAAATCTTACTTTTTTTCAGAGAATTTATAATACTGTTGCTTCGTTCTTTGGCTTCGAACTAATTAATCCAAAAAGAGAAGCAAATTCTCCATGGATGGATCAGTCAAAAAAATCTGTAGATTTCCGAATTGATAGAGAGCCCGTGCTGGGAAGCAACTCCATAAAGAGAGGAGGCCTCTCAAATAAATATACAGCGCACACAAAACCCCCTTCCAAGAAGAGAAGAGATGGCACTAAAAAAATTCTGAAAAAATATGGTCCTCTTTCTCCATGTGAAGCTAAAAACGATATAGATAAAGCTAGGCTTCAAAAGAAACTATCTGGAGTTTTAAAGGCTAGAAAAAAATAATTATGTTTTTTAAGCAGCAGGAACTTCTTCAAGAAGAAGTTTGCACCAGAACCGCTGAAAAAGCCTAGATTTTCCTTGAAATTTTTAGGAGCATCCTTAATGCTTTTCTTTTTATAAGATGACTGTTAAGAAATTGATTAATAAAATGTTATGATGGAAGTTAGGGGCTTCAACAATCCTTGTTCTCACCATAAAAATGGAGAGACCAGTAAGAGTAGGCTGTTTGTTGGGGAAGGGAATTTTTCTTATTCTGTCTCCTTTATAAAAAAACAGTTGACCAAATCCGATAAAAAGGTGTTCTGGTACTCGGAAAAAAATTTAGGCTGTGTTAACGCACATCATGTTTTGATCCTTTGGTAATATTACTAGCTCAGGCAGAGATTCTGATTTTTTTAAAAGACACCGATATATATTTGATAACAAATGATTTAAGAATTTAATACGGGTTCTTTATAAATGCACACTCTCAACTCCCTTTTAGCCAAGAAAGAGAGCGTTATGTTATGCTTCTGGGGATGAAGCTATTTCGAAAGCACCATTTATTAAAAATATTAGAAGACGGGGGAAATTCCACCCTCCCTCTGGATGCTTTTTTACGCGATTATTTTCGGGCAAATAAGAGCGTTGGTTCAAAGGATCGTCAGGAGATTTGCGAAAATCTCTATGGAATTGTCCGTTGGCGAGGACTTGTCGATGCTCAGTGCTCGAAACCTATCTCATGGGAAGATCGCCTAGAGGCTTTTTTGCAATTTCCAGTAAAGAATATCGAAAACCTTCCACCCCATATTCAAGTGAGTTTTCCAAAGTTTTTCTATGACCATCTTGTCGAAACTTACGGAGACGCAAAAGCACGAATATTTTGTTTAAACTCCAATAAGCAAGCGCCAACAATGGTACGAGTCAACTTGCTTAAAGGGTCCAGAGAAGACTTATTTCATAAATGGGAAGCTGAATATGACGTCTCGCTGTGTAAACACTCTGAGGCAGGGATCATTTTCCATAAGAAAATCAATTTCTTTGCCCTTCCTGAGTTTAAAGCGGGACTCTTTGAAATCCAAGATGAGGGAAGTCAACTGGTGGCTGCTCACCTGAATGTGTCTCCAAATGATCATATTCTCGATTATTGCGCTGGCTCGGGAGGAAAAACGTTAGCTTTTGCCCCAAAAATGGGGAACAAAGGACAAATTTATCTGTATGACATCCGTCCTCGCGCTCTCATAGAGGCAAAAAAACGGCTGAAACGGGCAGGCATCCAAAATGCACAAATCCTAGATGAACAAAAGCTAAAGAAAAAAGGCATGCTAGAAAAAATGGATTGGATCCTCCTCGATGTTCCTTGCTCTGGAACGGGAACTCTCCGTAGAAATCCAGACATGAAATGGAAGTTAAAACCTGAAACAACGCTCCGACTTGTTGATGAGCAACAAAAAATCTTTCATCAATCCTTGAAATTTTTGCGCCCGAATGGAAAGATCGTTTATGCAACATGCAGCATTCTTCCTGAGGAGAATGAAAGACAAATTGAGCATTTTATGAAGAACTATCATCTCAAACTTGAGGGCCCATTATTCCAAAGTTTTCCAAAAGATGGAGAGATGGATGGCTTTTTTTGTGCGGTTTTGAGTAGAATGCAGAGATAATTCCAAGGATTAAGATGCGAATAGCTTACGGTTTAATTTTTTTCTCTATAACTCTTCTCTCTCCCCTTTGTGCGGAAATGGCAATTGATGCTCCTTCATTTATCGATCAGACAAGTGCTGCTTCTAAAGAACCACGCCTAATGATCAACAATCGCCCCCTAGCAAAGATCAATAGAAAAGTTATTTCTCTTTATGATGTTGTCAAACGGATGGATCTTTTTCTCTACGACTATTACCCCGACTACACTCCTTCTACACCAGAAAAATACCAGTTTTATATGTCCCGTTGGCAAGCTACTCTTGACGATATGGTTGCAGACGAGTTGGTTCTTCTAGATGCGGAACAAAAAGAAATCAAAGTTAGCGATGGCGAAGTGCGAGAGGGTTTAGAAGAACGCTTTGGACCTAACATCATGTCCAACCTTGATAAGGTTAATCTTCAGTATGAAGAAGCACGTGAGATTATTCGGAATGAACTGACTACTCAACAGCTAATTGGAATGAAGGTCCATGCAAAAACTTTTCAAGTTATTACTCCTCAAGTCATCAAAGCAGCTTATGACGACTACCTAGAAAGAAATCCCCCAGAAGACGAATGGAAATATCAAGTCCTATCAATTAGAGGAAAGGATAAGGAAATCTGCGAAACGATAGCAAAGAACGCCTACACCCTTTTAGAAGATCATAGCCGATCACTAGAGTCTGTTGTTGAAGAACTTGATGGAGAAGGGATTTCCGTTAGTGTTTCTGATAATTATTCAGGTGCAACCCCCCAAATCTCAAAACTGCATTTTGATGTGATTAAAGCCCTTACCCCTGATACCTATAGCCCACCAGTAAGTCAGGTTAGCCGTTTCGATAATAGTAATGTGGTCAGAATTTTTTATTTGAAGGATATGGTTAGAAACCTTCCAGAAGGTTTCGATGAGATGCACGACAAATTGAAAAATGAGCTTCTTTTCGAAATGTCAGATAAGGAAAAAACGTCCTATATCAAAGCTTTGAAAGTCCGCTTTGGATATGAGATGGATGATCCGAAGTTTGAACTTCCTGAGGATTATCGCCCCTTTGTCATTATATAAACCTTCAGAACTTCGCCAGTTTTTACAAGAGATAGGAATCGAGCCTAAAAAAGGACTTTCTCAGAACTTTCTTATCGACGGCAATATCTTGCGTAAGTTGATTTCAGCTGCACAGCTTAAAAATGAAGATACAGTTCTAGAGATCGGTCCTGGTCCTGGAGTCCTTACAGAAGCGCTTCTAGATTCAAGAGCTCATGTGATTGTCATCGAAAAAGATGAGAAACTTGCTAAGCACTTAAAGCGTTTGCAAAACGGGAGGCTAGAAATCTTAATCGACGATTTCAGAAACGTTCAAATAGACTCTCTTTTGAAGGACAGGGGGAAAGTCAAAATCATTGCTAACATCCCCTATAATATTACTGGGATCATCCTTCAAAAGCTTTTACCAAAAACGCATCTGATTGAATCGGTCCATTTAATGGTTCAAAGGGAAGTAGCAGAGAGGTGCGTTGCTGAGAAAGGGTCAAAAGACTACAGTTCATTTTCTCTTTTTACAAGATACCACGCAGACCCAAAACTCTTATTTACCGTTGCGCGCTCCTGTTTTTACCCTCCTCCAAAAGTAGACTCTGCGGTCTTAGAGCTAAAGTTGAATCCCCCACCGGTGAAGGCTCCATACAATCCATTCTTTCAGTTGATCCGAATGGCTTTTCAGCAAAGGCGGAAAATGCTGCGTGCTTCCCTTAAAACCCTTTTTCCATCAAATCAAGTGGAAACTGCTTTAGAATCTTTAGGTCTTCCAAAAACAACGCGCCCCCAAGAATTAGGGTTAGAGGAATTTTCATCTCTATTCTTTGCTTTGAATCCGACTGAGTCCGAATAAAGTTACCATAACCCCAATTCCTAAAAAAAGAATCAGAAGTTTTTGGAACTCTAAGGGACAGGTCCACTCTCCCCGAGCGGCAGCACTGATTAGAGCTGGAAGAGAACGCTCAACATCAATCGTTGCAACTAGTGGAGAGCTTGAAAGTTCTCGTCCTTGCTGATTAAAAATTTTGATCGCTCCAACACAATTGCCCTGTTTTATGGGAAGATTGATGTGTTCCCAGTTCAATTCAATGGTAACATCAGGCTCTTCTGAAGGGAAATAGGAAATTAAAATATTCTCTGTAAGGGTTGCTTTCATGGCCTGCCTAGCTCCCTTTAAATCGCGGCTAAAGGTATTTTCTTCTTTTCGAAATAATAAGCGCTCTTCTTTTTCTTCATCAAAAGCAGCTTCAAAAAGTCTAATCGCATCCCGAAACCGTTTATGAGGATCATCGCATCCTAAAAGAACAGTGATTAACGTCCTATCTCCATCCCTAGCTACACTTGCATAGGTATAGCCTGCATCAGAGTGGTATCCCGTTTTCATTCCAATTGCACGCGCGTAAAAGAACTTTCCTGGAAGGATCAGTAGATCATGATTTGTGACTTTCTTTGTTGTTTGAAGATTTGTTTGACTCCGCTCATATTCCTTTGTTGATGCAATTGTCTTTATCAAATCTTCTTTAAGGGCATGTTTTGTAATAATCGCAATGTCTCGTGCTGTTGACCAATGACTTGGATGATGCAACCCATGGGGATTCATAAACTGGGTATCTTCACATCCTAGCTCTTTTAGAAATGTATTCATCCCATTCATGAATTTTGGAATCGTTCCTCCAATATAGTTTGCTACGGTGTTTGAAGCATCATTTCCGGATGAAAGTAAGGTGCCATAGAGAAGATCTAGAAAGGGTATTTCTTCGCCTTTCTTGAGCCAAAAATGCGTTCCATCCGGTTCCAACAAATAGGCTGGATCTTTATAGCTATGCGCAATTTTAACACTTTTGTTCATCCGCCGTAGACAATGTTGCGGACAAGAAACGATTTCTTCGAGATCTTTTTTATTCTGTTTTAGTGCATACAGGACCGTAGCAATCTTCGTCAAGCTTGCGGGATAGGCTCTTTCATCTGCCTTTTTCTCATAAAGAATCGCACCTGTTTCAGCGTTCATCAAGATTGCTGATTTTGCAGAAACTTTCACATTTAGAGGTTCTGCTGCAAGCGCTGTCGTGAAAAGAAGGAGAATAATGATCCGCATTTGAATTCCTTATTTTCTATCCTTTGTAACAAATTATGAATTTTCAAGAAACATTAATCATCTAAATAATTCAAAATTAGCACCTTTAAAGTTAAATAAAATTAATAAATGAAACAATTCTTTAAAAAAAACATGCGCATCACTATGAAAAAAAAGAGAGTGGTAACAAAGGAGCTAACGGGCAGTATCAATGAACCCCATACAACTAGACCAAGCCTATAATGAGTTTGTTTCGAGCCTATCAAGATGGATTCCTGAAGGTATTATTGAAGTGGACATGTCGCTATTGGAAGAAACGGGTCTATTAACTAATGTCTCGTTTGAAGAAGATAATAACCAAGAGCAACTCCCTCACTATTTTCATGTGATTGAAACACCCGATAAAGTCACACTTTTCAATCATCAATTTGCAATTTGGATCGTCCCTAAAATTGTTGATGAAAACCCCACAACTATTGTGATAATTTCTCTAATCACAAATAGCAGACCACACCTTGAAATTGTGTTCTCAACTAAAGGCGTCTATAATACTCCCAAGTTTATATTAAAATTATTGAAGTATTATTTGTCAGAAGTGATCGACACAGAAGAAGCTATTTCCTCTATTGGAAGGTAACATACTTAAAATCGATTTCACCCGACGGAGGTATCATCACACCAGCAAGCTCCTCCGATTTTGTAAACTGGATATTGAGAAAACATATAGGGATGAGAGGCATCTCATCCATAAGAGCTCTTTCAGCTTCGACTAATGTTGCATTCCTTTCCTTTGGATTCGCTTGAAAATTGGACTTTTTAAGAAGAGTCTGATAGTTCTTATCCTCCCAATTACTCATATTGACAAGATCATGTTTATATTGGAACGTTTTTAGCATATAGATTGGATCAAACAAATAAGAAAGCCAACGCATTACCCCTATTTGATAATCTCCTTTTTGAATGGCAGAGAAATGGCAGGGCCAATCGGCCTGCTGAAGCTCGACTTTAATACCGAATGCTTCTTGCCAATTTTGTTGCGTAATTTGAACAGTACGGCTTAAGTTTTCAGCTCCTGCAACATATTTGAGGCTTACAACAGGAAACGTTTCAGTTGTTAAGCCCATCTCATCTAAAGCTTCAGCAAAAAGCTTTCGAGCTAAAGGAACGTCTTGATCTTCGAACTGAGGAGGGTTCTGAAGTTCAAAGCAGGGGGATATGATTCCAAATGCTGGTTGCCCAACTCCCTCAAACGCAGCTGCCACAATACCTTTTCGATCAAGAGCATAAGAGAATGCCTTACGAATCTTTGCATGATTAAAAGGGAATCTCTCCGTGTTAATGAAATACCAGAACATCGTGGGGCTTTCCACGGTTTCGTAGCAAGGAGTCTTTTGGATACTCTTATATATTTCTGGAGAAGCCTTATTAATTGCGCTTCCAAACCAGTCTGTCTCTTTCTTCTCAAAGAGATACAGCTGCGTCGCCCCCTCTTCAACAAAGCAAGCCTCAATTCCGGGAATCAATACACTTTCTTGATCCCAATACAGTCGATTTTTTTCTAGTATAATATCATTTCCATGGTGCCATTTTTTTAAGCGAAAAGGCCCATTTGAAACGAAGGATTCATCCGTGCGAAAAGCCCACATTGGATCCTCTAGAGCAACATGTTTTGGAATTGGAGAAAACATGGTACAGAGCAAAGCATCCACAAAGTACGGCACAGGGCAAGCTAGTTCGACTCTTAACGTAAGATCATCAAGAGCCAAAACCCCAATTTCATTGGGAGGAACTAGTCCCTCTACGGATTCCTTAGCATTCTTGATCATATAAAAATTTTGAGCCCCGTGGCTGAGAGTTTTTGGATCAAGCGACTTTTTCCAAGCATATTCAAAATCATGTGCAGTTACAGGATGGCCATCGCTCCAGAGAGCTTTTCTTAAATGGAAGATATAAACAGTACTATTCTCAAAAACATTATAACTTTCAGCAATAGCAGGAACCACTTTCCCTTCTGCATTTCGTCTCATAAGCCCATCAAAAAGCATTCGAATGACATGAGTAGTCGGTTCATCTCCTCCAAGTCGAGGATCCAGAACGCGCATCTCTTCACTAAAACAAATCTTAAGCGGGCGATTACCTTTCTTACAGGTGGCATTTTTACTGCATCCAAACGAAAAAAACAACAAAAGAAAAGTAGCCAAGACTCTCAAGAGAAACCTCCAAATTAAATTATAATCATACACCTCAAGAAGGTTTTTAAGGTAGATTTTTCCGCATAATAAGCTGGTTTTTTTTCTTGACCCTTTGGTACTCTATTTTATCCATAAGCCTTTGCATGAACAAAATACCCAATCCTCCTTCTTCCAACTCTTCAATAGGCATAAAAAGATCGTCTTTTCTCTTATGTTTTAACGGATTGAAGGGCAGCCCCGAATCTTCGATCGTAATTTCTACATATTTTCCCTCTTTAAACTGGATGGAAAGCTCAATCGTCCCCTTTTTCCATTGATACGCATAGGAAATCACATTCACAAGCCCTTCTTCCAGTGCAATTTCAATCCGCCTCACCTCAACGTCTGATAGGCCAGTTTGCTCAAGTTTCTCGCGGATCCACCCAAGCATTGCATATAGGTCATTCAGAGTCGCAGTAAATGATTTTTGCTCTTCCATGAGCTTATCATACATAAAATGTTATACCATTCACCAAATTATTTTCGATAAATGGTATTACTCTACATCGATAAGCGCTTCAATATTATAGGAAAGATTGGAAAGCCCTTCGGTGATTTTGGTGGCAAGGCGGTGGTAAATCGGATCTAATGAGGCTGCTTTGGCTCCATTGATCGAGTCGAGCTGACCAAGAGAGAAAAAGAGAACCGATTCTCGAATCCCCTTTGCATTCATGAACGAGGCATCTTGGAGAGAATCTGAATCAACAAAGTCGTAATCGCTATATGCTGCAACAACAAATGGACCGTAAAGAGTCTTAAGGGAACGGGTATCGATTAAGTTGATCTCAACTGTTACTTCTCTACGCCCTTCATTGGGAACAAGACGGTTGATCTTCTCTCCTGATACAGGATGACGATCATATTGATACCCAATGTTTTCGCAGTTATCTGAGATAATCTTGCCCTCTAAGGTGAGTGCTCCTCCTCGATTAGCGTAGTTGAAAACACCAGAACTGCTGAGAGATTTAACAACAATATCGGTAAGCACCCCACTCTGGTCCCCATTAAAATAGGGAACAGAAATGGTGGGGAAAGCAGAAAGGGCCGCATCATCACCAGCCTGATAACCGCACGATGACAAGAGGCTGCTACTCAGCAGAGCTATCCATAGTAATCGCCCTTTTCTGGGACTTTTTATTCGAGTAAATATCGGGGACATCAAGAACTTTTAGTCGTTTTTTAGACTTATTTGCTGCTTTGGTTTCTGGATATTTCTTAAGGATTGTCGCATAGTAAATCGCAGCAGCTTTTTTCTTCTTCGTTCTTTCATAGAACTCAGCGATCTCTAATAGATCATTGGCAAGGCGCTCCTTCATTCCTAATAACTTCTGCTCAGCCTCAGTAATGCGAGGTTCACTTGGGAAGTGGTAGCGAAATTTACGGAGGTTAATCTCCGCTAAATCAAGCTTATTAGCATCAGGGAATTTCTGATCACACTCAGTAAGGTAAACTTCACTAATTCTAACATATCCATCAGGGGAAAGTGGGTGTTTAGGAAAACGACGAATCAATGTTTGAAATGCTTCAATACTCTTTTTGTATTCTTCCATTCGAAGCAAAATTATTCCTTTTCTATAGAGTGATTGAGCAGCTAAATCATCTCGTGGAAGGGTTGTAATCACTTCATCATAAATCTCAAGTGCTTCATCATATGCAGGAAGCCACTTGGGCATCCTCTGCCAACCAAATAAGTGAATCCTTGCCCCTTCGTCAAACCCGCGAGCAATTTCAAATTTATAGCGAATAACTTGGTCAAAAACCTTCGGCGTCAATTCTTCCTTTAAGTAATCAGAAAAAATCTGATTTGCATGTTCCAATTTCCCCAACTTGTAATGAGCAACCCCTAAATAGTACAGGGCTTCACGGGAAAAAGGACTCGTCGGAAAATCAGCAATAAAGTCTTGGCATTTCCAAGACAGTTTCTGCCAATCTTCATTTTGATAATGGTCGATCATTTTTGAATAGTACTGATGAATATTGATCTGACTACGAATGACCGGGTCAAGAGGGTTCGCGCTAAGCGCTCCAAAACAAATGAGAAAGATGATCGCTACTTTTTTCATGTTTGTTAGTATATCGGTTCACTCTTCAAAAGAAAAGTCCTGAATGAAAGAAAATGATTTTATTCTGTTTTCCAGCTCTGAATTCCAGCCCACACCCCACTTGGATTCCACTTCTACAACTCCAATTTTTTGATGAGCACTATTGAAAATAATATGGACGGGGGCGCTTCCAGGATATTTATGAAAAAGATTTTTGAGCTTTACAATTTCTGATAAATGAATGCTATTTACGTCCAGAGTCAGTTGGAGTTTTTTGTTGTCACTTGAATCCATTATTTTCTCCACATTTTGTTTTTTTTTGCGACGGGCATCAGATTTTGTGACCTGCTTGACCTGTTCATAAAGAGCATCAAACTGCCCCATATTTTCTTCAGTAATAGTTGTTAAGTCTTCTAGGGAGCGACACCGAAGCTTAATCGCATCCTCTTCATTTTCAACTTGAAGAATCGAAAACAGAAGTTGGTTTTTTACAAAAAAAGCGCTATGTTCATCATACATGCCTGGCCAAACAGGAAGCTCAAATCGCTCTATCCCATCACTAATAACCAATATCGCAAATTTTTTCTGTGTTTTTTGAGAAATCTTTACTTTCACACTTTCAATGATGCATGCCACTTTGACGACTGCTCCATTTTTGACTGAGCCTAGTTCCCGCAATGGAAGGCAGCCTAGTTCATCAATAAACGCTCTATATTCATCCATTGGATGACCCGTTAGATAAAACCCTAGGAATTCTTTCTCCTTTACAAGAATCTCTTTCTTTTCTTGCTGCCTTTCGACAATTGGAGGAGTGAGAAATGGGCTTTTTCCTTCATCTTCAATCATTGAAAAGAAGTCCATAACCCCTTTAGCGGCCTCTTTTTGTTCTCGAGACGTTTGCTCAAACATAGGTTCGACGCTCTCCAGTAGTTCTTGTCGCGTCCATGTTGTAAAATCAAAACTCCCTGCATCAACAAGATTTTCAACAACTTTTTTCCCTACTCTTGTTAGATCTATCCGTTTGAAAAAATCATAAAATGATTTGTATGACCCTTTTTTCTTTCGTTCTTCAAAAATAGCCTCAACAACACCCCTTCCAACCCCTTTAATTCCTGACATTGCAAAACGAATTCCAGATGGGGCAGCAGCAAACTCTGTCCCTGATTCGTTAACGTCAGGAGGAAGGATTTTTATTCCCATGGCTTCACATTCTCGGATATGCTTCGATACTTTGGTCAAGTCATCGCTATCACAGGTCATCAAAGCTGCAAGCCATTCTTTTGGGTAATTTGCTTTAAGAAATGCTGTGACATAGCTAAGATACCCATAAGCTGCAGCATGGGATTTGTTGAAACCATATGAGGCAAATTTTTCAATCTTATCGAAGATTTTCATCGCCTTATTTTCACTGATTCCTTTCTGAATAGCTCCGCTGCGGAATTTTTCCCGTTGCTTTGCCATTTCATCCCGATCTTTTTTTCCCATTGCGCGTCGTAAAACGTCACCCTCTCCAAGAGAATAGTCGGCAAGGAGGGAGGCTATTTGCATCACTTGCTCCTGGTAAACCATGATTCCATAGGTCTCCTGGATAACATCTTCCATCAAGGGGTGGTCAACTTCAATCTTTTCACGCCCATGCTTCCGGTTGATAAAAGAGGGGATCATTTCCATAGGACCTGGACGATACAGAGCTCCTACAGCAATAATCTCTTCAAACTTATCAATATGAAGACGTTTAGCCAGCTCTTGCATTCCGGTGGATTCTAGTTGAAAAACCCCTTGTGTTTTCCCCTGGTTCAAGAGGTTGAACGTGTTCTGATCTTCAAGAGGAAGATTGACCCAATCGATTCTTTCTCCTCCACGTTCTGCAATAGCATCCACAGTTTTTTGGATTGAAGTCAACGTCTTAAGCCCTAAGAAGTCAATTTTAAGCATTCCAACAGCTTCGACTGGTTTCATCGAGTATTGTGTCGCAGCAAGTTCGGAATCTTTGGCACTGCAGATTGGAATATGATCGGTTAGAGGATCTCCACAAATAATGAGCCCTGCAGCATGAATGCCCGTATTCCGGATTGATCCCTCCAAGCGCCTAGCATATTCGAGAACTCTCTTTCCATCTTCATCGCTTTCTGCAATTCTTCTGAGCTCAGGATCAAGCTTAAGTGCTCTTTCAAGTGTCATCGTTGGGTCTTCAGGAACCAATTTTGCAATCTCATTCACCTTTGCGAGAGGAACACTAAGAACTCGGCCCACATCTTTAATGGCCATCTTTGCTTTCATTGTTCCAAATGTAATAATTTGAGCGACCTTTTCCTTCCCATATTTTTTGAGGGTATACTCGATAACTTCAGCACGACGATCCATGCATATGTCAACATCGATGTCAGGGTATGACATCCTTTCAGGATTGATAAATCGCTCGAAGAAAAGATTGAATCTTAAGGGTTCAATATCGGTAATTCCTATCAAATAAAGAATAATCGAGCCTGCTCCTGATCCTCTCCCTGGACCGACAGGAATCCCTTTATTCTTTGCCCAAGCTATAAAGTCATACACGATGAGAAGGTAATCACACATCCCTTTTGAAATGATGATCTCAAGCTCTCCTTCTAATCGCTTTGTTACAACGTCCATTGGGTTCTGATCGGGATGCTTTTCTTGAACCTTAGCTAGGTGTTCAGGCGTATACCGATTTGGAATTCCCTCTTTGCACAGTGTGCGCAAAAAGTTTGCGGCCTCTTCAACCCTTGTTTTTTCACTATACTCGGTCCCTTCAAGATAGGGCGGGACAAAAACAGGATAGTATTTCGTTTCAAAGTCGAGCTCCATATTGCATAATACCGCGATTTTTCCGGTGTTCTCGATTGCTTCAGGAACATCTGCAAAAAGAGCCATCATTTCCTCAGATGACTTGAAGTAAAGCTCATGCGTTGGAATCACCTTTCGCTTAGGGTTAAGGCTAATTCCTCTTGGATTTCCAAAAGAATCCCTCTCAATAACCTCAACAGGCTCTCCAGACTGCACGTTCATTAAAATTTCATGTGCTCTCCAGTCCCCCCGGTCAATATAATGCGTCCCGTTTGTTGCAACACAAGAAATTCCTTTCTCTTTTGAAAGTGCGATAAATTGATTGTTGACTTTCTCTTGGTTTTTAACCCTGTCAAGGTACTGCTGATAAAGCCATGACTCTTTCTCAATCCCCTCTGATTTGATCTGCTCCTCATGCATTTGATGACGTTGCAGTTCGAAATAAAAGTTCTCTCCATAAAGGTCTAACTGCCATTTCAGCTCGTCTTCAAATTCTTCTTTCCTCTCTTGAATGATGAACTGTGAAAGTCGACTTGTAATAGGCCCCGAGAGGCAAATCAACCCTTTTGAATACTTCTCGAGAACTTCCTTATCGACACGGGGGGTATAATAAAACCCTTCAAGGTATCCAATCGAGGAGATCTTACAAAGATTTTGGTATCCTTCACGATCCTTCGCAAGAAGAATTAAGGGATACCCAACAGAGTGACCAGAAATTCGTTTCTTATCATGACGAGAAAGAGGAGCAACAACAACCTTAGTCCCAATAATTGGTTTGATTCCTTCTTTTTTGCAGGCTTTAAAAAAATCTACAACTCCAAACATGTTGCAAAAGTCCGTAAGTGCAAGTGCCTCCATTCTAAATTCCTTGGCTTTCTTAGCCAAAAGTTGAACGGAAGCCGTCGAATCTAAAATTGAATATTGTGAATGAACATGGAGTGGCGTCCAACCCATCAATAAACCTGCCTGTTATAATGTTTTAAATTGATAAAGATACGAAAATTATTTTGACCGACATTGAGACCTAGAGCTCGTAGATAATCGCAAATGGTTGTTGAGAGCGAAGATGAGAATACAAATTGAAAGAGCAACTTAGGTTTACCAATTTAAAGTTAAGGTACTATAAGCGCTTTAATTCGTTTGAGCCAGTGGCACAAGTCGAACTCCCTTCGACCATAGTGGAATAAGCAATAAAACTGCAATACCTGCACAAATAGACAGGAGAAGAAAGAATGCTGGCCATCCAAATCCTTCAATCAATCGACCCACAGGCCATCCTGCACAAGCAGCGCCAGCGTATGCAAAAAGCCCAGTAAATCCCGTTGCAGTACCAGCCGCTTCCTTACTCACCAGTTCAGCAGCTGCCATCCCAATAAGCATTTGAGGCCCAAATATCAGAAATCCAAAGACAAACGTCGCAATAGAAATTATTAGAAGGCTTGATGAAGGAATGAACCACAGAACCATCAGGTTACCAATTACCCCAGCAGTGAAGAGGATATTTACAGGACCCCTTCTTCCCTTAAAGATAGTATCGGAGAGGTAACCAGCAGCTAAGCTCCCAAAGATCCCTCCGATCTCAAACCAAAAAACACAGGATCCAGCAATCATCAAGGTGTAGCCTTTCTCTTCCATTAGATAAAGCTGAACCCAATCATAGATCGATATGCGGACAATATACACGAAAAAATAAGAGACCGCTAAAATCCAAATGAATTTATTTTTAAGAATGTGTTTAAATAAAATCTCTTTTGTGGAGAGACTCTTTTCCTGTTCAATCTCCCCTTTTTCGACATCATTAGGATAATCATTTCGATACTTTTCGATTGTTGGAAGTCCGACCTGCTTTGGGCTATTTCGAATGCGATTAATCAAAAAGAGCCCCATGACAATAGCCATTACTCCTGGAAGATACATCGCATAGCGCCAGCCAAAGGCTTGAATAGCAAAAGCACACAGGATAGGGATTACAGCTCCCCCTATGTTATGAGAGGTGTTCCACCATCCCCACCAGCGTCCCCGTTCGGTCTGTGAATACCAATAAGTTAATAACTTGGCGCACGGTGGAGATCCCCACCCTTGAAAAAATCCATTTAAGCCCAGAAAAATAGCAAAAAAGAGAACCGAAGAGGAGAGTCCCGCAAATAGGGTAAAAACACCTGTTAAAACCAACCCCGCCCCCATAAGAATGCGAAGGCTAGACTTATCAGAAATAAGTCCACTTACAAACTTACTAATTGCATAAGTAACAGCCAGGAGAGTTCCTAAAAAGCCTAGATCAGACTTATCAAAGCCTAAGTCATTGATAAGCGCTGGCATTGAGAATGTAAAGCTTTTTCTTGTAAAATAGAAAAGAGCATACCCAACATAGATACTGTAGAAAATCCGAATCCGCCAATACTTGTATTTAGCTTTGATTTCGTCAGCACTTTCGACCTCACTTTGCGGAAGATTAGGCTTCAGTCTATCCAGAACGCTCACGTTTTAACCCTATTCCCTTGGTAAATATTAAAATTATCAATCCAGATGGTCCATTCGTATTCGGGGTGAGACTATAGAAATTTCCATTCAAAGTCAATGTTTTAGTCGGTTCCAATTTGCCTTCTAACCCTAATTTACTGTAAAACAAAATACGAAATTGCCGAGCGTGAATATGACATTTTTTCCAGAGCCTCTGCGCCCCTCAGAAGGGAGAGAAGACGATAAGTATCGAGTTGATCCAATTGAGGCGAACAAACAATCCAAGGGGGATCAATCATGGGAACCTCCTGCAGAAGATAAACGCCCTAGAGCCTATGTGGCCTTTCTTATATTTATTCAAAAATTAACAACAAGCCTTGGGAAGGAAAAGGAAGGAACACTTGAAGAAATGTCTGAGGATGCTCTAACAGGTGATATCCAAGAACTCAAGCAAATCCTTCAGATCATGATGGACGTAGATCAAAGTGAGAATGGAACCTTTTGCGCTCAGTTTTCTGCTACTTGGCACCGCTTACTTCAAGGAATCCAAATCCTTTCCCACACAAAAAGGAAGGCCCTTATTGATGCCGATAAGCTTAAAGCTTTTCTAGCAGGCGTTGGTAATTATCCTCCAAATGAAGATCACAAGCTAGGGTTCTATCTCTCGGAGTTTGCTGGAGAAAATTGGATGCCCCTTCCTTTCAGGGAGATCCTCAAATGTCTTTTTTCTGACCATAGGGTAAACCAATCTCATAGCACCTTGATGCAGTGGGTCGAATTGATCAATGAGATCTTGCAGAATTAATTTCAAAGAAGCTATACTTGTCCCATGAAATACTCACTTCCCAAAGGAACTTTTGATATCCTTCCTGAGGAGTCCAAGCCGCAAAATAGCTGGAAGGAATCGGCAAAATGGAATCATCTCGAAACCGTAATCCGTACTCTCGTCCAAGAATACGGCTATCAGGAAATCCGCACTCCCATTTTTGAAAAGACAGAGCTCTTTATCCGTGGAGTTGGCGAGACCTCTGATATTGTGTCCAAGGAAATGTATACTTTTCAGGATAAAGGCAATAGATCGATGAGCCTTCGCCCTGAAGGAACCGCATCGGTGGTGCGCGCCTTTGCTCAAGGTCAACTGCAACAACTCGGGATGCACCACAAGTTTTTCTATATTGGTCCATTTTTCAGGTACGACCGCCCCCAAGCAGGACGGTACCGGCAATTCCATCAATTTGGAATTGAAGCCATTGGGAATGGGGAACCTGAACAAGATTTTGAAACCATCGAACTCCTCTATGAACTCTACCGTCGATTAGGTCTTAAAAACCTCCATGTAATGATCAACTCTTTAGGAGACCGTCCCTGTCGAGAAAAATACAAAAGCGCTCTTTTGGACTATCTAAAGCCTCATTTCAACTCTCTTTCGGAAGAAAGTCAAGCCCGATTCACCAAAAATCCTCTTCGCATTCTAGATTCTAAAGATTCTAAAGAACGCGAACTACTAAAATCCGCTCCTTCGATTTTAGACTATTTAGATCCAGAGAGCAAAGACCACTTCGAAACTCTTTGCAAACTTTTAGAGAAACAGAAAATCCCCTTCACTATTACTCCTCACCTGGTTCGAGGGTTAGACTACTACAATCACACTGTTTTTGAAATCACTTCGGACGTTTTAGGAGCACAAAATACCATTGGTGCAGGGGGGCGCTACGACGGTCTCCTTCCAGCAGTTGGAGGACCAGACCTTCCATGCATTGGCTTTTCCACAGGAATGGAAAGGATACTACAAACCATGCAAGGGCAGGGAGTCTCTTTCCCTGAAATTTCAGGGCCGATAGTCGCTTTAATTCCTCTTGATGAACAGGCAAAAGAAAATTGTTTCAGCCTTCTCTATCAGCTTCGTCACGCAAATATTTCAGCTGAAATGATCGTCTCTAAAAAAATTCAAAAAGCATTGCAGCAAGCAAGTCAATTAAAAGCAAAACATGCTGTTATCATCGGAAAGCAAGAACTCGAGAAGAACAAGGTGCAGATCAAAGAAATGGAATCACGCAAAACTGAAGAGGCTTCCCTCTCCAATCTCATTGATTATTTTAGCAAACGGAAACCAAATGGACTATAGAAGAACACACCGCTGCAATGAACTAAGAAAAGATGAAATAGGAAAAATCGCAAACCTTTCCGGGTGGGTTCACAGAAGGCGGGATCATGGAGGGCTTATTTTTATCGATCTCCGTGACCGCTTTGGATTGACACAATTAATCTTCGACCCCAAAATTTCTAAAAAGGCACATGAAATAGCCTCTGCCCTCCGCTCTGAGTGGGTCATTACTGCGAAGGGAAAAGTACGTGCCCGAGGCGAGGGGCTCACTAACCCAAAACTAGAAACGGGTGAAGTCGAAGTCGAAGTTGAGTCATTCGAAATTTTGTCTAAAGCAAAAACACCCCCTTTCTCCATTTGTGACGATAAAACTGAAACCCATGAAGAAACCCGTCTAAAGTATCGCTACCTCGATATCCGACGTGGGGATGTCTTAGACAAACTCTTAATGAGAAACAAGGCAATGATCACCACCAGAAGTTTCTTTAATAGCGAAGGATTTACTGAGGTCAACACCCCCACTTTGGGGCGTTCCACTCCAGAAGGAGCCCGAGATTATCTTGTTCCTTCACGCACCTATCCTGGAAACTTTTATTCATTGCCCCAATCACCGCAACTATTTAAGCAACTGCTCATGGTAAGTGGAATGGATCGCTACTTTCAAATTGCCAATTGCTTTCGCGATGAAGACTTAAGAGCAGATCGACAACCTGAGTTTACACAAATCGACATTGAGATGAGCTTTGCCTACCCCGAAGATATCCAGGAAATCATCCACCGTTTCTTAAAAGCTTTGTTTAAAGAGTGCCTCAATTATGACGTTCCCGATACCATTCCCTCAATGAGTTATCAAGACTGTATGGAACATTACGGGACAGACCGCCCAGACTTGCGCTTTAGAATGCCTCTTGTAAGGGTCGACGCTATTGCAAAAGACTCTGAATTCATTGTTTTTAAAGAGCAGCTTCAAAATGGTGGCTGCATTAAAGCCCTTTGTGTTAAGGGTGGAGCTGAAATATCGCGGAAAGAAATTGACCGTTACACTGAATTTGTTGGAAAGTTTGGACTCCAAGGCCTTGGATGGATGAAAAAGCAAGAAGAAGGCCTCACCTCAAGTATTGTAAAATTCTTTTCCGACAAGCAGCTAAAAGCATTGCAAGAGGCTTTAGGAGCAGAGAAAGGAGACCTTCTCCTTTTTGCTGCAGCAAATGAATCTCTTGTGAATCAATCCCTTGACCATCTTCGCCGCTTAATTGCAAAAGATCGCACCCTTATCAATCCAGGTGCATACGAGTTTCTTTGGGTTACCGACTTCCCTTATTTTGAGTGGGACCCAAAGGAAAATCGCCCTCAAGCCACCCACCATCCCTTTACCATGCCCCACCTTGACGATCTGGAGCTGCTTGAACATGATCCTCTCAAGATACGCTCAAATGCTTATGACATCATTATCAATGGTTACGAAGTGGGGGGAGGGTCTCAAAGAATACATGATTTTGAAATCCAAAAGAAAGTCTTTCAAGCTCTAAAGCTTGATGGAGAAGCAGTGAAGGAAAAATTTAGCTTTTTCACTGAAGCTCTCCAATATGGAACACCGCCTCATTTAGGGATCGCATTGGGCTTTGACCGCCTTGTCATGATTCTTACTAAAACAGAAAATATCCGAGACGTTATTGCATTCCCTAAAACACAAAAAGCAAGTGACTTAATGATGCAATGCCCTTCAAAGGTTTACAAAAAGCAATTGGATGAGCTTGAAATTCAAGCTCATCCAAAAGAAATATCTTGGATATAATTCTACAAGTGAATAAATTTGAAGTTTTCAACAGTACTCTAAAGGAGTGTTTGTAATGTTACTAAGAAATAAATTTTTCTCAACAATTGCAATTGCATTTTCCTTCCTAGCAACAGTAGCTTATGCAGGAGGGGACTCGCAAAATAATACCCTAGAGGAGTCTAAGAAGGAAGACGGGAAAATTGATATTCAAAAAATTTCCGAAGCCTTTGGGCACCTCATTGGAAAGAACTTAGATTCGCTTGGTTTTGAGTTTAATATGGAACAAGTCATTAAAGGAATGGAAGATTCAGTCGCAGGGAAATCATCTCCGATGAATGAAACTGAATGTGTCCAAGCTATTTCTCTTGTGCAGGAAGAGTCCTTCCAAAAAATGGCTACTGGAAATCTTAAAGAAGCCGATACTTTCATGACCAACAACGCTAGAAATGAAGGTGTGGTTGAGATTGAAAAACATAAGCTTCAGTATAAAGTTGAGACGCAAGGTGATGGAATCATTGTCGAAGAGCATTTCTCCCCAATGATCCGCTATACAGGAAAGTTTCTCGATGGAAAAGTTTTTGGATCTTCTCAAGAAGACGAGCTAATTTCTTTGGACGAAACCATTCAAGGTTTTAGCCAAGGAATCGTTGGAATGAAAGAAGGCGAACAACGAACCATCTATATTCATCCAGATCTTGGATATGGAACAAGTGGCTACCTTCCTCCAAACTCTACCCTGGTTTTTGACATTGAAGTTGTCAAGGCTAACGCTACTCCTGAACAAGAAGACTCAATCACCTCAATTCCTGATGAAGGAACACGAGAAATTGCTCTTCCTAAAGGATCAAAACAAGAAGCCTTGCGCTAAATTTTTTACCACTCTAAGCTCTCAGCTTCCTTATTGGAGTTGAGAGCCTTCAATTTATTATGATTATTATATTGTTTCAGCCTCAAATTCCTGCGAATACCGGAAATATTGTCCGGACCTGCCACGCAACAGGGAGTGAGCTTATTTTAGTTAAGCCATTAGGATTTAAAACCGATGATAAAAGCTTGAGACGTGCAGGGTTAGATTATTGGGAAGGGACCAAGGTAACTATCATCGATGATCTGATCGAATACCTAGTAAAGTCACTTCTTCCTTTCTATTTTTTCTCGAGTAAAGGAGAAGTCCCCTATAGTAATGCCTCCTTTGAGGAGGATGCGATTCTAATCTTTGGATCTGAAGTATCGGGACTTGCTCCTGAGTTTTACAAGAGGTGGCCTGAGCATTTTTTTACCATTCCAATGCAAAAAGGAAGTCGCTGTCTCAACCTATCAAATTCAGCCGCTATCGTTCTTTATGAAGCACTAAGGCAAAACGAATTCACCGCTTTGAAAAAAGAAAGAGTAAAACCGACAGCATAAAGCTAAAAACAATTGATGTAGTAATGGGAACAAAGATTCTTGTGCCTCCCCACTCTAAAGAGAAATCTCCAGGCAAATACCCAATCCAATTCATTGGTATATGAAGTGTTATGAGCGTTCCGATAACAATCAGACAAACGCCCACTAAAATAATCAAACGCCCCATCTATACTATGCTGAGAGAGCAAAGTCTTTCAGAGCTGCTGCATCACGCAGGCCCACAAGACGGTTTACCTCTTCTCCATTTTTATAAAGAATCATTGTTGGTACCGAGGTCACGTGGTGCGCTTTGGCTGTTACATGATTGTTGTCGATATCAAGCTTAGCAAATTTCACCTTTCCAGATAGTTCTCCAGCAACTTCAGCAAGAACTGGTGCAAGCATCCGACAGGGACCACACCACTCAGCAAAAAAATCAATGAGTGTTACCCCTTCTTTGATTAGGGCATCAAACCCATCATCATTTACTTCTTGAATTGAACTTTCGGCCATTTTATCTCCTATACAAAATCAAATTATTCATACCTAATCGCCTCATTCTAGAGGAGATTCCGATTTATTGCTAGCTATACCATTCACTAAGTGATTTTTGATAAATGATATTATTCATGCTCTTCTAGCTTTGAAATCTGAGATTCGGATTGCTCAATGTTCTCATAAATCTCGATAATCAACTCTTCAGCATGTACCATTTTTTGATGATACTACTCATTCAATGAGGAGATCTCTAGGTCTGAGGCCAGAAGAAAAACTAAATTTTATTTTTTTGTCATTAGAACTAATATAATGTTTTTAGAGCGTGTTCTATGCCTAACATACTAGCTATGGGGCGTATTCATAGGTTTTAGCATGCGCCCCCCAAAGTATAGAAGAGGTGCACTAATGAGACAGTAAAGAAACCAAAACTGATTGCTCCACTGGAGGGTAACAACCCCATTTTTAGAACAAAAAAGAAGAAGCATTCCAAGCGTACAAAGATGTGCACCAATCATTAAAAATAGCAGAGGGAGAATATTTCCCCGACGAGTAATCTCTTCTTCTTCTACAACCTCCATATGTTGGGCTGGAGCTGGAGCAAGAGAGGGAGAAAGTACATGATCTTCGATGTCCATCTGCTCATAGGATTGGAAAAGAGGATTTTCTCTCGTAGGCTCTGCTTCCTTAAAAGATGTTTCTTCCCTCTCATCGGGAACGCCAAGCCCTTGCCTATTACGAATGGAATAGGGCGGCTTGTATAAAGAAGCTAAACTTTCTTGAAGCGTTTGATCCACAAATTTTTGATCTTGAGATGGAGCAGATGTTTTTGATGGTTCAACAGACGATGTCAATAAATCGGTTCCACAAAAAGGGCAATAGGTTGCTTGGTGACTCACATCTGCTTCACAATTCCAACAAACTTTTGTCCTATCTACCTGTTTCATTCTTGGGTCCAAATTTATTCTGTTAATCTCATCTTAACGTATTTCTCTTCATAGGGAAAGTAAAATTATCTCTATGTCCATTTACATTTTGGTTGAATAAAGGTACTATAGGCCTATCAATTTTAGGAGAATGGAATGACCGGAAAACAAAAGTTTGACTTAGCTGTAATCGGTGCTGGACCGGGCGGTTATGTCGCTGCGATTAAAGCGGCGCAGATGGGGAAAAAAGTTGCCCTTATCGAGAAAGAATATTTAGGAGGGACCTGTTTGAATGTTGGATGTATCCCTTCAAAATCTCTTCTTTCGAATGCAAGCATTTTCAATAAGATCAAACATGCTGAAGATTTTGGAATCAAAGCAGAGAATGTTACATTCGACTATAAAAAAATGAAAGAGCGAAAGGACCAGGTTGTCAGCAAAATTCGAGGAAGTCTTGGTGGTTTATTGAAGTCGAATGGTATTACAATTTTCCAGGGAATGGCTCAGTTTCAGTCACCAAAAGAATTAAAAGTTAAGGGAGAAGATAATGCTCTTATCTATGCAGAGAAAATCATTATTGCAACGGGCTCTGAACCCATTAACATCCCTGCCTTTCCTTGTGACCATAACATAATTCTAAACTCAACCTCTGCACTCGAACTCACCGAGCTTCCGAAATCAATGGCAATCATTGGGGGCGGGTATATTGGATGTGAATTTGCTTCCCTTTTTGCAGAGTTTGGGGTGAAGGTCACGATTATTGAAGCCCTCCCAGCAATTATTGCAGCGCAGGGAAAAACAATTTCTGATGCACTCACCGCTGCATTCACTAAACAAGGAATCGAACTCAAAACAAATACTGCTGTTGAGAAAGTTGAAAAGAAAGGAACCAGCCTTGTTGTTCACTTCAAGGGTGGAGAATCTCTCGAAGTCGAAAAGGCTATTGTTTCTGTAGGCAGGCGCCTAAACTCAGAAGGGCTCGACCTCGAAAAAGCGGGTCTAAAACCTGGGCCTAAAGGGGCTATCCAAGTCAACGACAGAATGGAAACCCATGTCCCGGGAATCTATGCAATCGGAGATATTACTGCAATTGCGATGCTTGCTCATGTTGCCTCTCATCAAGGGATTGTTGCCGCAGCAAATGCTTGTGGACAAGAAGCATTCATTCATTACAACGCCATTCCTGCAGTTATTTTTACCCACCCTGAAATTGCAATGGTTGGGCTTACTGCTGAAGAAGCCAAAGAAAAAGGACTCCACATTCGTATTGGGACCTTCCCTTTTCAGGCTCTTGGAAAGTCAATAGCAACCAATGAGACTGATGGATTTGCGCAAGTAATTTCTGATCAAAACACAGGGGAGATTTACGGCGCGCAAGTCATTGGGCACGAAGCATCGGCAATGATTGCTGAGATGGCTCTTGCAATAAATAACGAGCTCACCTTAGATTGCGTTACAGATACAATTCATGCGCATCCTACAATTCCTGAGGCATGGCTTGAGGCATCTTTCCTTGCAAATGAGACCCCCATCCATTTTCCTCCAAAGATAAAACCTAGGGGATAATTTGACTAAGGAGCTATTCGACAACCGCCCAAAACAGCCTAAGATTAATCGTCTTCCAGAAAACTCCGATGGAGCAAAGGGACGGTTTCCGTCTTGGTTGCACCGAAAACTTCCGCGAGGAAAAGAGCTTTTCCAAACGAATGAAATCTTAAAAAAGAGCGGGCTAAGCACTGTTTGCGAAGAAGCAAAATGTCCTAACCGTTTAGAATGTTATTCTAATAAAACAGCAACTTTTTTAGCGCTTGGAAGCGCTTGTACACGAGCTTGTGGATTTTGCGACATCGACTTTGCAAAAAAACCCAAAGCGCCAGAGGCTGACGAACCCATACGGATTGTGCAATCGGTAAAGGCATTGGGTCTGCGCCATATTGTAATCACAATGGTGGCACGTGATGACCTTCCTGACCAAGGAGCAAACCACATTGCTAAAATTATTCAGACTATTCACGAAGAAAATATCGAGGCAACCGTCGAAGTATTAACTTCAGACTTTTCAGGTGATGAAAAGCTCCTTGATATTGTCATTGATGCAAAACCTGAGATCTTTAACCACAATATTGAAACAGTCAAACGAATGACGCCGCGCGTGCGTCATAAAGCCACATATGAAAGAACGCTTAATGTCCTCCGCTACGTAAAAAATCAAAATATTGTTCCCTTTGTGAAATCAGGGATCATGGTGGGACTTGGAGAAACACTAGATGAGGTGAAAGAAACAATCGATGATCTCCATAGCGTTGGATGCGAAATTATAACTATCGGCCAATACCTTCAACCAAACAAAAACAAGCTCCTGGTAAAATCATTTATCACTCCCGGAGAGTTCAAAATGCTTGAGGAGTATGGACTCAGTATTGGGGTGAAATATATGTACTCTGGACCTTTTGTCCGCTCGAGTTACAATGCCTCTCTATTAAAAGACAAAGCCTTCAAAGGAGAAACTTCTCATGCATGATGTGATTGATACTGTTGATATGGAAATTTTAATGCACCGCGATATCCACTTTGGAGGAAGCTTTGAAATCATGCTGGAATATTACGGTCAAGATGGCGTGGGAGTGATGCCCGATTTTGATATTGAGCAAATTGAATACCTACAGAAAATTGAGCTTGATCATAAGCAAAATTTAGCCGAGGTTTACCTTCCCGATGCAGCAAAAGATAGTATTGAAGAGTCAAAAAGAATTTACCACCAACTCCGCGAAGTTTATGATCAAAAAGGTGAAAAGCTAATTAGCGACCTCATTCTTTCTGAAGAGCACCACCCAGAAAAAGAAATTCAAGCCCTTGTAGAACAAGGAAAAGACTCAGTTACAGCCCTCATTCACCTTATCTCTTCTCGTGTATTTTATGATCCCCTTTACCCTGGGTATGGTCGCAGCCCCATTTTTGCAGCAAAGTGCTTAGCAAAAATTCAAGATGAAAGAGCGATTCCTCCTCTTTTTGAAGCACTTGGACAGGAAAACTTTTTTACCGACGAAGAAATCATTTTAGCCTTAGTCTCCTTCGGTAATCGCTCAAAATCCTTCCTTATTAAACGTCTCAAACAAGAGCCTCTTTCGAAAGACAATGAATATGCAGCCATCGCTCTTTCTGGATTCTCAGAAGATGATGAGATCGCCACCGCTGCATTAGAAGTCCTTGAAAAAGAAACAACCCTCAAACACCCTCTTTTTGCAGGTTACTTAATCTTTGCGTGTTCAGACCTGACCAAAGGTTCACTTCAAGAGCGGTTTACCCATGTCTCCAAAACAAACGGTCTCTCGAAATCGATTCAAGATGAAATGATGGTCGTCATAAAAAACTGGAAGAAGCCGATCTAACTAGTTTCTTTAATTCAGCCATTGATTTTCCTCCCTCCTTTAGATATAGGACAGTATATAAGGTGGGAAAGAACAAGTGGCTCTAAAGAAGGGATTCAATATTACAGATCGTGTTGCGTGTGTTATACTCGCTGGAGGGCAGGGCACGCGCTTATTTCCTTTAACTCAAAATCAATGTAAACCCGCTGTAAATTTCGGTGGACGCTATCGTCTTATCGATATTCCAATCTCTAACTCTCTCAACTCCAGGATGAATCATATCTATGTTATCTCTCAATACTTTTCTTCCAGTTTGAACCAGCATATTAAAGAAACCTACCCACTAGATCAGTTTCAAGGAGGAAGCTTTAATCTACTTACACCAGAAGAGCGCCCAGATGGAAAGATATGGTATGAAGGAACGGCAGATGCAGTGAGGCAAAATATTGAAACGTTAACACAACTCCCCATCGACTATTTTCTGATCCTCTCCGGAGATCAGCTTTACAACATGGACCTTCAGGAAATGGTTCAGTTTGCCTATGATAAGGATGCCGACCTCACAATTGCCTCACTTCCCGTTGATCAAATCGCAGCTCCTCGTCTAGGGCTTCTTAATATTGATAAAGACTGCAATATCATAGAATTCAAGGAAAAGCCCAAGGATCCTACCGTTCTTAAGCAATTCAAACTCTCAGATGATTTTGTAATGAATCATGATATCCATTGCGGAAACCCTCCCTGTTTTTTAGCATCAATGGGAATCTACGTTTTTAAAAAGGATGTTTTGATTTCTCTCCTTAAAAAAGATCCCCGAGAAGACTTTGGAAAACATATGATCCCCACTCAACTAAAGAATGGTAAAGCCGCGGCATTCCTTTACCAAGGGTATTGGGAAGATATTGGAACGATTTCCTCCTACTATGATGCAAGCCTCTCCCTAACAACCAACTCACTCGGACTTAACCTATATAATGAAGTCCTTCCTATCTATGCACATAATCACCACCTTCCAGGCGCAAGGCTGACAGAAACCACTGTTATTGATTCTGTCATCTGCGATGGAGCCGTTCTTGAAGCTGAGGAGATTACTCACAGCATCATTGGAATACGCTCCGTTGTTCGTAAAGGAACAATTATTCGTGGTTCGATCCTCCTTGGAAACAAAACTTTCACCAAAACCGGTGATGCCTCAATCTCTTATGA
Organism: Candidatus Neptunichlamydia sp.; assembly: GCA_965233865.1. Lineage (GTDB taxonomy): Bacteria > Chlamydiota > Chlamydiia > Chlamydiales > Simkaniaceae > Neptunichlamydia. The sequence goes on along the minus strand of OZ247587.1, from coordinate 1,324,435 downwards.
AATCGGAGAAAACTGCTACATCGAGAAAGCCATCATCGACCAAGATGTTAAAATTGGCAACAATGTGCGCCTCACTAACGAAAATGGAGTAGAAACCTACGATGGTGACGGCATCTATATCCGTGACGGCATTATTATTGTTACCTCTAACACTATTATCTCAAGCAATTTAGTTATTTAACTATAAATGCTTTAAAAGTTTGTTTTCTTATTCACAAGCTACTAAATATAAAGTAATTATGGATTATTTAAGTATCAAGGTTGTAAGGATTGCCACATCGCGCCTTTGCCTCAGTTCTCTTCTATCGAAGCTTCTAAATTCTCTGAGCGCTAAAAAGACTTGATTAAAACATTTTTTATAAATTATCATCACGCGTCTGAAACATTCAAGAGGATGCAATCATGAGACAGTTTTTTAAGGTTACTTTGTTTGCTTTGGTTTTCAACTGCATAAGTCTTTTTCCTAACTACCTAGTCACAAACACTGTTGGGGATTCTGTTTCTATTGTAGATGCCGCGACGCAAACTATTATAGGAACTGTAAATGACATTCTTGGTCCCTTTAGCGGCCCTTTTATAGTGACTATTACACCCGATAAAACCACTGCTTTTGTCCCAAATAGAAATAACAGCACGATATCCGTCATAGACATTGCAACACATACTGCTACTGGAATTGTAGATGACACCTTTGCTCCTTTTGATAGACCGAATATGGCTATTTATAGCTTGGACGGAACAACTGCTTTTATAGTAAACGAAGGAAACAACATTGTTGCTGTCATGGATGTTGCCACTCGAACGATTACCGGAATAGTAAGTGATGCTTCCGGACCGTTCTCTAGTCCTAACACTCTATCCATCACTCCTGATGGGACAACCATTTTTGTAGGAAATGATAATGACACCGTTTCTATTGTTAATGTTGCAACTCAGTCTGTTATCGGACTTGTAGATGACGCTCTCGGCCCTTTTGATCAACCCACTTCTGCTGCAATTACCCCAGATGGAACAACTGCTCTTGTCATAAATCAAAACAACAACACCGTTTCTGTGGTGAATGTTGCAACTCAGTCTGTTACTAGACTTGTAAATGACGCTCTTGCCCCTTTTGATGAACCCATTTTTGCTGCAATTACCCCAGATGGAACAACTGCTTTTGTCTCAAACATAAATAATGGTACTGTCTCTATTATAGACGTTGCTACTCAAGCTACCACAGGTCTTGTAAATGATGCCCTTAGTCCCTTCTCGAAACCAAGGGGGATTGCGATTACCTCGGATGGAACAACTGTTTTTGTAGCAGATAGTAATGGCGCCTCTGTTTCTATTATAGATGTTGCCACTCAAGCTGTCACAGGACTGATTGGCGACCCTTTTTCAATTCTTACTGCACCCTTTTGGGTAACAGTTATTCCCAATCCAAATGTAGATCCAGATATAGACTTTTCTGTATCCGGAAAAACAGGGAAGGAGAATTTTTTAACCGAAAGTAACATATTTGTTAAACTCTCCTGGAACTCTTCTGCAAAAGGCACCTTCCGAATTTATAGAGATTCAAAGTTAGTTGGAACAGTGCAAGGCCAAGGTACTTTGAAATTTACAGATAATAATCTGAAATCAAAGAAGACTTATACCTACCGAGTGGTTGCTTTGAGTAGTGCTGGCAGCCCCATTTCTGAAGAAATTCTTGTAATTAAATCGCGTTAAATCAGTTGGCAGAAAAACGCTTCCTGTAAACTAGACAGCGTACCTACCCAAGACAGATTTTAATCGCTATAGAAAAGCTAAGCAGCTTATAGAGTAGACAAAAAAAAATCTTTAGGACTATCGTTATCCCAATGAAATTTTTGATGGTGCTACGTGATCAGTATCAAGTATAGAATCGTTATTGCCGTACTACTTCTAGTCATCATAGGTGTTGGCATGAAAAAGGCAATAAACATAGGAAGCATCGACCTTCGACATCCGCAGGATACGCTTAGAGTCGCCCTTAATGCCGATATTTCTACACTGAATTTTGCATCCTCTTCTAAGGGCTCCAAAATCAACGCTGCACATGGTATTAGCATGCTTTTTGAGGGTCTTACAAGACTTGGAGAGGACGATGTTGTAGAACCCGCTATTGCAAAAAGTTATACAGTGTCTTCAAACAAACGAACCTACATATTCTACCTAAAAGAATGCTACTGGAATGATGGAGAGCCTGTAAAATCTTCAGACTTTGCCTATGCTTGGAAAATGTGTATGGATCCAAATTCTAAGTCTCTTACGATTTCTCCGTTCTATTATCACCCTATCAAAAACTCAGAAAAATACATTTTAGGAGAATGTGATGAATCTGAAATTGGCATTACATGTCCTGACGATAAGACTCTTGTAGTGGAGCTAGAGTATCCCGCAGCATATTTTCTTGATCTGGTGGCTTCTCCTTTATTTTACCCTGCACCTAGACACATAGCAGAAGAAGATCCTCATTGGGCAGAAAAACCCGGGATCGTCTGCAATGGGCCTTTTTGCCTAACTTCATGGAAACATGAATCAGAATTGATATTTAAGAAGAATGCATACTATTGGGATGCTGAAAATGTAAGGCTTGAACATGTGTATTTCTATATTATTCCTGATGGAACGACAGCTCTTAATATGTTTCGAAAAGGTGAACTCGATTGGATAGGAAGCCCTTTCTATAGGTTGTCTTACGATATTTCAAAAGATGTTCTTATAGAAGGAGGGGCAGATTCTGCAGGATGCTGGATCTCTCTTAATATTGAAGAATACCCTCTAAATAATAAGAACTTTAGAAAAGCTCTTGCATATGCTTTAGATAGAAAATCCATCGCAGAAAACATCTTTCATCATACTGGTACTTCAAGTACAGGAATGATTCCCCATTGTATGAGACTTCAAGCAAATGAATATTTTGAGGACAATGACCCTAATAGAGCAAAAAGGCATCTTAAACAGGCTCTTGATGAATTGAATACAAAAACAGAACACCTCCCTGAGATAGAAATTCTTTACATTGGGGATGTAGAGCTTCTGAAAAGAATGACTCAAGCTATGCAAGACCAATGGAGACAGGTTTTGGGTATCACAAATATTCGCATTAGGGCAGTGGAGCATAACTTATTTGCCAGCACAACAGTAAAAGGCCAATATCAGATGTGCATTTCTCCTCTTCAGACATTTGTTTTTGACCCAGTGTTTTTTCTAAATGCCTTCAAAGAACGATCGAATAATATTAACAAAACCAACTGGGAGCATTCAGAATTTAAGAAGCTTTTTAATAAGTCTGAACATGCATTAGATGAAAGCGAAAGAAAGCGTCTTTTAATAGAGGCAGAGACTCTGCTTATGGAAGAAATGCCTATTATTCCTGTCTGCTCTCTCAGAAAAAGATACGCCAAGAATCAAAAACTCAAAGGAGAAAAAGTTTCTAGCTTGCAGTCGGTTGATTTCAAGTATGCTTACTTCGAGGATAGTAGCTGCCAATAAAAATCTCATCTGATTTACTAAGCGCCTACATCTGCGAAGTGTGATTACAATAGGGAATCGCTATCAGTGCCGCTCCATTCTGTATGATTTTACAGAATAGACCGCAATCGGATCAGTAAACCCTTTGAGTTGCATCGCCTCAAGTTTTTCGTATTCGATATTAGTTTTAACCCCTTCAGCTTCTAATGTGCTTTCGCTAATAAGAACCTGCATCCTTTCGGCCTCAGAGCAAATCCGCGCAGCCAAATTCACGTTAGCTCCCAAAACAGTATAGTTCAAACGATTGTCAGCACCCATATTTCCTGCAACGACATTCCCAGTATGAATGCCTATTCCCATTTCAATGACTTGAAGCCCTTGCTGCTTTCTTTCAAGATTCCATTTATTGATTTCATCCACCATATCCAAAGCGCTTTGAATCGCTTGAAGGGCGCTTTTAGGTTTCTCAATAGGAGCACCAAAAAGCGCCATCACTTCATCCCCAACATACTTATCAATTACACCACCGTGTGCGTCAATTTTTTCGGAAACTTTTGTCATGCATGTATTGATCAGATTAATAACTTCTTTTGGATCCATTTTTTCAGTCATTTCACTAAACCCTCGAATATCTGCAAAGAGAACTGTAGCTCTCTTCTCTTCTCCTCCAAGCTGAATATTCCCTTTTAACGCTTCCTCTGCAATTTCCTCAGAGACAACTTTATTTAAGATTCCTCGTACTTTTTCTTTTTCTCGAAGCCCTTTTATCATTTCAAAAAATGAATGATACAGTGAATAGATTTCATCTTTTGTCTTTTTCTTAGGTTCATCAGGAATTTCAATTGCATCTAACTTTCCTTCCACAACAGTTTTTGTCACCTCTGCTAGATGTGTAATAGGGCGCGTAATCCGTTTTGCAATATTATTAAGCAGGACCAGTACAAAGAGGAGACCCGCAATCGAAGCAAGGCGCATCTGCATCGAAATCTTCTCGATAATCTCTTTTGCCTCTTTTCGGATAGAATTAATAAGAGCATACTCTTCAGCCTTCGGCTTAAAGAGGAAGAAATGTACGTCTAAACTTTTATAAGGCTCAATATGGAGAAAAAAATATTCTTCTCCTTTTATCGTTATGATTCCTGAAGCTCCAGAAAGGAGCTTTTCAGGTGAAATGTCGTACCAGGCTAGCTCGGTCACTTCCTTTCCTAAAGCATCTGTCACCGCAATCACTTTGTTATCAGAGATAAAAAGGGCTGGTTGGTGCGTTGATCTTGAAAGAGATCCTAAAACTTCTCCACCATGAGTCCCAACTGTCAAATATCCTTCTCGACTTTGGCCATTTTCTTCCGCTTCTAAACGAAGTGTATTTCCAAAAAAAACATGATGCTTTTCAGGAAGGGAAATCACATCTAAATGGGTCGCTAAAAATTCAGGCGTTGCGTTTTTCATCCCCTTGATTTCTTTCCGAGCAGGGTATACCACCTTATCGTAAAACACAGAATCACTCAAAAGAGATTTCCCGCAATGCGTCTCATCATCCACCACCCCCATCCCTATCGGAGAGTGCTCACTCAGAGGAGTTTTTCCAAAAATATTAGAGTTTGTCAGGGTTGATAATCCCCAAATCAATCCTACCTTGTTGTAATGGTCGATATACTCCTTGACGTAGAACTTCACCTGTTTTTCAACCACTTTACTTCGAGAATATGTTTCATTAATGTCCGCATCATCTTCCATTAGGCTGAAACAGGTTTCATCAATCATTTCTCTTTTTTGAAGGGACTTTAACTTATCGCTAACAATCCTGTGCCACTCTGATTCACTTGGAATAACCTCTGGGTTTTCCCGAATCTTTTTTTGTACGGACATGATTTTGTCGATAAAATTTTTAAGGTAAAACTGTTGAGTAGTGAGTTCGAGCCACTTGAGAAAAGGCTCTAAGAGATTAATGGACAAATCTAGGCTTTTGTTAGATGTGTGATCGTATTTAAAGCTTTCCATCGCTTGCCTAGTAAAAAAAACAAAATAGTCTTCGTCTGATTCTTTATCCTTTTTCTCCTCACCATGAAGAGAACTAATATCCAAAGCAATCCCGATATAAGGACCATCCCATTCCTCTCTATTCTCTCCATTTCTAATTCCAACGAGATGAAATCCGCTATTTATTGGAATATGAATTGAGTCACTTAGAGAATTCTTATTGATGATGACCTCAGACATCAAACTCCCTTCGTTTGTACTCTGAATGAAGTCAATCCACTTGTTTGTAATCATAAGCGAAGCAGAATCAAGCCAATTATTTTCTAAAAGGTTTTTTGTTGTCGGCTCAAACCCTTTCCGTACGAGTTGGTACTTTGCAACTCCCAGCAGAACAGCATCGACCTCAGCTTGTATTTTAAAGAGCATATCTGAAAGATAATCCTCAATAGCATCTGTCTTTTGCTGATTGGCTTGATCGAGCTGAACCAGAAGCTCCTTGTAAGTTACCTCTAAATTCTTTCGTGTTGCATTTTCTTCCCAATATAAGGAGATAACAAAAGCAACAGTAAAGATTGCTGCCACCCAAAGAAATAATCGATAACGTAGGCTCATGGCTTTGTATTTTTAAAAAAGTTTCGGTACCCTGTCTTGGTAATCACAACCATATCTTCATATCGAATTCCTCCAATGTTTGGAAGATATATGCCTGGTTCAATAGTAATCACCATCCCCTCCTGAAGGGTTTCTTCTATTGACTGCGCAGAAATCCGAGGAGATTCGTGCACATCCAATCCTATACCATGTCCAAGGGCATGGATAAAGTGCTTTTCTTCTTTTCCCATACTTTCTCGAGCAACGGTATCAAGCAAAGCTACAGGAACTCCGGCTCTGCAAACATCAATAACCGCCTGATGAGCCTTCCTTACTACCTTATAAATCTCTTGGATTCTTTTGGGGACCTCTCCAAAAAAAACGATACGTGTCATATCACTGGCATACCCATTCAAAACAACACCCATATCCATTAACACAGAGTCTCCCCGCTTGAGCTTTCTCTGCCCACTATGATGGTGAGGAAGAGCACTATTTTCGCCAAAAGCAATGATCGGATCAAAAGAAAGAGCCTCTGCGCCCAACTTTTTCACATAAAACTCAAACTCGAGGGCAATCTCATTCTCTCGCATTCCAACTTTTAGTTTTTTTCGAAGATGCTGGAATCCTTTCCAAAGAAGGTCTGCGCTTTTTTGAAGAAGGATCAACTCACTTTGGTCTTTTATCATCCGAACAGCTAGCGTGGGATGATCAACCCCTTTAAGGAATTGCTTAACAAAGGCTTTTTTTAGCTCTCGATGCGCCGCTACAGTCAACGAGGTATCGAACCCAAACACTGTCGCTTCCTTTAATTTCCTAAGAGACTCTTTAAAATCTTTTTCCATAAGATTTTTGACGGGGTAAGGAGATCCTTTCTTGGCGATTTCCCTGTATCTCCCATCCACAAAAAATGTTGCAGTTTTAAGGCCAACAAGAAGCCTCCCGCGGGAAAGCTTTAACCCAGAAAAATATGCAAGATCCGTCGGATTTTCAATGACAAACCCTTCCACACCCCATTTGGAAAAGTGAGTCCGAAACTTAGCAAGGCGGCTTTTGAAATAGGTTTTCGATCGCGTCATGGTTTAAATGAATAACTGTTGGTTTTCCTTTAGGGCAATCATATGGTGCGGTTGTTTTCATCAGCTCTTTTATCATCTGCTTGGCTTCAACAACCGTCCATCCCTTTTTTTGTGATCTTGCATAAGAAGAGAGCGTGAAAGCAAGTTTTTTTTGTCTCATTTTTTCAGTTAAGCTCTGATCTAGAACTTCAATAAACTCCTCTAAAAGCTCTTGAACCATTTCCTCCTCAATCTCTGGAGAGAGCGCATCAATAATAAATGCTGAATCACCAAACGGTCGAAGATCCACTCCCATCCCTAGAATTTCTGCTAAATATCCTTTAAGAATATCTCCTTCACTTTTAGGAAACTCCAAAGTTATGGGGATCATTAAAGTTTGGAGTGGAGGAACTTCCTCTTTAACAAATCGATCATAGAGAATACGTGCATATGCTCCCTTTAAATCGATCAGAAAAACCCCTTTGTAGGGACCAAGCGTGTTTGGAAGTGAAAAATAGGAAGAACCATGCGTAATTAAGTAGTGATCAAATAGACCAATGACTGCAACCTGTTCTTCAACATAATCTAGTGATGGAGGCAGAAATTCTTTTTTTTCCTGGAACTTGAGAGGGGCTGCAAAGTCCCAGTTTCCTTTAGGGTATTCTTTAGACGGCTCCTTCCCTTGAAAAGACTCCATGACCCCTTTTCGAATTACCTCTTGGATCACACCTTCTTCCCTTAAACGAATTTCCCTCTTTTGGGGATGCACATTCACATCGATCCACTCAGGTGGTAATTTGAGGTGGAGAACAAAAATGGGATGAAGACGGGATGAAAGACGCGTTCCATAACCCTCATAAATGGCGCGCGCAATTTGTGGGCAACAGACACACCTTCCGTTGACAAAAAGGTATTGACCGAGCCGGTTGGAGCGAGCCTCTAAAGGTGATCCAAGAAACCCACTTAAAAAGCATCTGTTGTCTGTTTTTTCCACTTTTTTTGCCCGGTTTAAAAATGTCTCTCCCAAAAGAGCTTTTAAACGCTCTTCAATAGAGCCCGGAAGAGTATGAATGATTTCTTTTCCATCTGCTATACACCGGATCTGAATTTCCGGATGCGACAATGCAAATCGTGTTAAAAACTTGGTGATTTCTCTAAGAGATGCCCCCTGACTCTTTTGAAACTTCTTTCTTGCTGGAACATTGTAAAACAGCATTGCTATTTCTACAGTGGTCCCCTCGTTCCTAGCTGCAGGATCAATGCTCCGAATCCCCCCCCCTTCAGCAACAACTTCTCCACCTAAGGTCTGCCCTTTTTGAGCAGAGACAATCTTCGTCTTTGAGATAGCTGCAATTGAGGCCAGAGCTTCCCCACGAAAGCCCATGGTCAATACTTCTTCAAGATCCTCTGCAATGCGGATTTTTGATGTTGCGTGCCTTTCTAAGCTTAGGAGTAAATCATCTCGGTTCATCCCAGACCCATCATCACTGACACGAATCAAAGAAAACCCCCCTCGCTCAATTTCTATCGTAATTGAAGTGCTCTTTGCATCAAGTGCATTTTCAACAAGCTCTTTGACCACAGAAGCGGGGTTTTCAACCACTTCTCCGGCTGCAATTTTGTTGATCGTTTGATCCGATAAAATTTGGATGGGCATCGATTCTCCTTGAGAAGATCCGTTTAGATAACTTACTATAGTTCTCCGAAGTGTATGGGAGCAACTATGAAATTTCAAAAGATATGGAATTTAGACCGTATTTTCGAGGGAGGAAGTCTCTCGTCCTCATTACAAAAATCCTTTCAGACATTCCAAAAAAATATCGATGCTCTAGAAAAACTTCTGCAAAGAAGCAAAATTTCTGAGCGAGTCCCCTTAATGCAAGCCCTGAGAGATCTCATTATGCGACTGATTCTCCTCCTGTTTTTTTCATGTTCACTCTTTGGTTCACCCTCAGAAAAATATTTTGATTTACTAGCCTCCACTCCTAAATCTCACGGCATCATTGGAAATCATGAAAAAGGTGAAATAGAAATTCTTCTCCACCCTCTTTCCATCAACGAAGCCGAAGCCATTGCAATGGAGCGCCTCATAAATAAGGGCGTCCCTCCAGAGCAAGCTTGGGAGTGGAGCCAAGTGGGAATTATTGCTGAAGACCAATACCTCTTCTGGATACGAGATGGTGTCCTTTTCCCCTCCGGTGAAAAGGGAACCTACGACAGAATTCTCTGGAAATCTACACTCGAAGCCCCACCAGGTATTGCGCTCTTTCCTTACCTAGCCGATCGAAAAGTGGTCCTCATTCTTAACTACCGTCATGCAACCAGAAGCTGGGAACTTGAACTTCCAAAAGGGCTGCTCAGGGAGGGAGAAACCCTTCGAACTGCTGCAGCTCGAGAGCTCCAAGAAGAAACGGGCTATCATGTGGACGACTCTCTCCTCCTTGGAACAATGGCAATTGATAGCGGTATTCTGGCAACTGTAGTCCCTGTATTAGCTTGCAGAGTGATAGACCCATCAGACAGAAAGTGCGATTTTTCAAAAGCAATCGCTTTAAATATCACTCTAAGTGTCAATGAACTCGAAGCAGCTCTTCTGAAAGGATTCTTAGATGTTTCTCTTCCTGGAAAAACGCTCCGTGCAAGTGTTCGAGACCCTTTCCTAGCCTACGCACTGCTCCAGATGAAACTCCGTCATTGGAAAGATTAGGGTAGTTGACTATATATGGGGGTAAATGGAGACCCTCTTATATGACCCATCCCTCAAAAAATCTTAACTTGGACAAAAAACCCGCCAAAAGCTATACCGGTAGCGGCAAACGATCTCCAAAACGAATTTTTATGCGATTTTTATCAACACTCATTGTCCTTGGGGCGCTCGGTTACGGCGCCTATTACGTCAATAACAGCCAACCTGAGCTAAAACACAAAGCTCTTGAAATGATCAACACCGGGACTTTTCATACCCTAGAAGCGCGCTTTACAGCTCGGCAGATCATGGAGAAGGAGAGCCTCACCCTTTTAAAAGATACAGAGCACCGCTATAGCGAACCTTCGTTGCGCTTTCATCCCTATCTCTTAATAGAAGTCAAATTTACCAACCCAAGCTTCCAAACCGAAGAGGGCATCATTCTGTGGGATCTTATCGATGGTGAAATGGTCCTTGATACCCGATCATGGGAAAAGACTCATGGGTTTGCCGATTGCATTAACGCCGGTGCAGACCGCTATGAATATAAAATTCTTTCAACTATTGCCGAAAATGGCGGCAAGGCGGACAGACAAACCCTCATGACCTCCCTTAATATGGAAACCCATCTCTTCGAAGCATGGATCGATCGAGCCCGCAAGAAAAAGCTTGTCGTCCAACACGGAAACCACTACCGCGTTCACCTCCATGATCCCCTTGTAAATGTCCGACCTTCCACTTTAATTGCTGATCCTCTTGTTACTAAAAGCTCCAAGCATAGTGAGAGACTCAATCGCCGCTATACCCCTTCTCAAATCAAAAAAGCAGCTGAAGCTGCCTTTGGATCTGACTTTGCAATTCGAACAACAAGAGATGTTTTTCTCCCGATTTACAGCATCACTGTTCAAAATCCAGATGGTTCCCTCCACACTTCTCATTGGAATGCCCTCAATGGAAAACAACTAACTCACGCCAACCTCATTGAATAATAATCCCCAAGTGCGCTAAAATCTCCTTTCTATTGTAGAGATGGAAAGGTGGCTGAGTGGCCGAAGGCACGTCCCTGCTAAGGACGCGTATCTGCAAGGGTACCGAGGGTTCGAATCCCTCCCTTTCCGTATCAGGGCTCCGTTTTGGAGCCCTTTTTTATTCCGTTTTTTTTGCAATGTCGATAAACTGAGGCTATGGAAGAAAAAGAAAAATCTAAGATCAAAGTCGCCCCCAATTCCAAAGAATCAGAAATGATGGTTCTTGGATGTATGCTCACCAAAGTAAACAGCCTTAATGTCTCTGCAGATGCTCTACAAGCGCTTGATTTTTATTACTCCGAACACCAGATTATTTTTGATGTTCTTAAAGGGCTATTTAAAAATGACAAACCTGCCGATATCCACTTAGTTGCGGAAGAGCTTAAGCGGCTTGAAAAGCTCGATAGCACCGGAGGAGTCGGTTACCTCACCACTTTAGCACAATACGCCGGAACATCTGCTTACATCGAAGAATATGTCGAGCTCATTAAAAATAAATCCATCCTGCGCCGCATGATCTATGCAGCGCAAGAAATCGAAAAGACTGCCCTAGAAGAACCCGGGGATGTTCATGGTGCACTCGATGATGCCCAAGCAACCCTATTTCATATCTCCCAAGCAACAAACACTGCAGCCGGAAAACACATCAAAGATATTATCTCAGGAGTCAAAGCCGAATCAGGACTCCCTTACCTAAAGGAGCTTGAAGAAAGACAGGAAACATTCCTTGAAAAAGGACCAGACGCTCTCGCCTTCACAGGGATTCCAACCGGCTTTACAGATCTTGATAAAACGATCAATGGCCTTTCCAACTCCAATCTCATTATCTTAGCCGGTAGACCTGGAATGGGAAAAACCGCTTTTGCTCTCAATATCGCAGAGCATGTTGCCTTCAAACATCAAATGCCCGTCGGTGTTTTTTCCCTTGAAATGAGCGCCGAACAACTCTTGCACCGAATGATCTGCTCCCAGTCCGAAGTAGAGTCTTCAAAAATCCAAACCGGAGCGTTGAATGGTTCAGAATACCAACGGGTCGTGGGGGCAATCAACAAGATGCAAAAAACCCCTGTTATTATTGACGATCAGCCCGGTCTAAAAATTACCGACCTGCGCGCACGCGCGCGCCGTATGAAAGAAGCCCATAACATCCAATTTCTCGTGATCGACTACCTCCAACTTCTATCGGGATCCAATAGTTTTTCTGGAAGCGATAACCGGCAGGGTGAAATCTCTGAGATTTCCCGAATGATGAAAAATTTGGCACGAGAACTCAATATTCCTATCCTTTGTGGCTCTCAACTTTCACGAAAAGTTGAAGAGAGAACTGGACACCGCCCCATGATGAGTGACCTCCGGGAGTCTGGTGCAATTGAACAAGATGCCGATATTGTGATGTTTCTCCTCCGCCGCGAGTACTACGATCCCTATGATAAGCCAGGCCTCGCCGAAGTGATCATCGGAAAGAACCGTCATGGAAAAGTGGGGAACATCGATATTGCCTACCGAAAAGAGTTTGCTCAATTTGCCAACTACACCTCCACAGATAGCGCAAACCTCGAAGACAACTCCGAGGCTTTTGAAGCATTCTCCCCCAATTAATCTAAATATTTTCTTTAAATCGTTCTAATCGGTACTGGTAGTGTTGCAGGGGGGGGTGAGCTCTCAATCTGAATAGTGCATGTTTTTCAAAATCAATAGATCGTTTTCAGAAATTGCTTTTTAGAACGTTCTTTGATTTTTGAGAGGGCAAACAAAGCTGTCAAAAAGCCAACGGGAAAAATTAAAAACGCTGTGCGAAAATCTGCTGCAGAATATAATGGCGCTCCATTTGCCATTGTTCCATCCCAACCCATATCAAGAAGCTTCCCAGAAAGGGGTTGGATAAACGCAGGGAATCCCATGATGATTAATGCTGCAATTCCCATAGAGGTTCCTGTTAATTCTTTGGGATTGTTTTCTGTAATAGCTGGGTAACCTAGGGTCTGAGAGCTACTAAAAAAACCAAGGAAAAAGAATAGAAATATAAACATTCCCTCACTCGGATAGGGAATAAGTAGGATTAGCATGAAGATTACTATAGACACCACTCCTCCAAAAACCATGAGAGCTTTTCGCTTTTGGATCTTGTCTGATATCCAGCCGTAGAGTGGAGAACCTACAATCGTTCCCATACAAATCATACTGACAATAAAAGAGGCTGTTGTCAGAGCTATGTGATGAACTTGAGTTAAAAAAAGAGTTCCCCAAACTGCACTAATAATCATTAAGGGGAGGTTCATCAAGCAGATGTACAACCCAGAGCAAATGTTATGGGAGTTTAAAACAGATCTTTTGAGCCCTTCAAAAAATAGAATTTTGGTTTCTTGTTTTTCTGTAATTTTTATAGGAGCATCTTTCACAAAAGAAAAGATAAGGGCAAAGAGGATCACACCAATTGCAGCATCAATCATTAGGGCTGCTCGCCAGGTTAGTGTTTGAGCAAGAAGTGAAAAGGGAAGTTGTGCAACGACCCCTCCAAGCATTCCAATGGTAATCATAAGCCCGATGATAAAAGCTTGCCTTTCTTTGGGAAACCAACGAGAGATCAGCATGATACAGCTTAAAAAGCAAAATGCGTTCCCAATTCCTGAAAGAAAGTGACATCCGGCTGCAAATGGTAGCGAAGTAGCCTTTGCAAAACCTGCTGTTCCCACTAAGCAAAAGAAAAGAGCAGTCAAGATAACCCTTCTTACAGAAAAACGGTCTAAAATGATTCCTGCAGGAAGAAGAAAAATGACATCCGCAATTAAATAGGTTGAGCTAAGATATCCAAAGTCTGTGGCACTCAGTTTAAGATCTCTCATTAACATGGGGGAAATAGCATTCATTACGTGGAGTTGCAGAAGCTCATACGCAAAAAACAGCGATGCCGAAAGGCAAACCACCCACGGAAGAACTCTCCGTTTCCAAGAACTGACATTATTCATATATTTGCTCCTTCCTTCTCGAAGGCATATCGACTGATCGCCTCCACATTTTTTATAAAGTGTTTCATACAAACTGAGGTGTAACTTTCATTCCCTCCAATTTGAATTTGAGATCCCGATTTTATCGGTTTCCCTGCGTTGTCAATTCTCATATTCATTGTAGCTTTGCTTCCACAGTGGCAAATTGTTTTAATTTCTACGATTTCATCTGCCCAAACTAAGAGATATTTGCTTCCTTCAAAGGGCTCTCCTAAAAAATCACTTCTTAAACCATAGTTTAGGGAAGCAACTCCGAGATCTTTTGTAATTGCGATGATTTGTGCAACTTGGGCTTTGGTTAAAAAATGAGCTTCATCAATCAAAATGCACCGAAGGTTCTCAAATTTTTCCTGAACCTTTGAGACATATTCGTAGAGGTTGAAACTTTTATCAAAAAGAATTGCATCTTCCTTGAGTCCAATTCTAGAATAAATTGCTGGGTCGCCAAAGCGGTCATCAAAAGATGGGGCAAAGAGAATGGTATCCATTCCTCTTTCTTTGTAGTTGTAACTGGACTGCAAAAGAGTGGTGCTTTTTCCTGCATTCATTGCTGAGTAGTAGAAATAGATTTTTGCCATAGCCTCCACATCGCCATTTTTCCTTCGCTATCAATTTACCAAGCTGCGTGCTAAAATTTCAACAAAATGTCCTAATTTGTTATCATCTGAAAGATGAAAAAACGCTATATTGTCCTCTTATCGACCCTTGGGTGTGCAAGTTTCTTATGTTTGTACAATGCCTTTCTTGAATGGTTTCTTTTTTTAGCCCTATTCGGAATCACCATTACTGTTCAACTTCTTAGAGGAAATAAGAAGAAGCAACGATCCCTTTCTGTCCTTGACGGTTTGCGTGAAGGGGTTGCCATTCTCAACTGGAAAGGTAACATTGATGAAATTAATCAGAAGGGAGCGTTGTTTCTTAAGCAAGATAAAAGATCCCTTGTAGGCACGCCTTTTTTTGACCAGCCACGATTAAAGGAGGGATTTCCCCTGCTAAAACGGATACAGGAAACTAAGCTTTCTCAAAAGGTAATGCTTGAAGGAATTGAGCTGGACCTTAAGGTTCTTGATGCAAAGAAGAAGATCTTGGTAACACTCTTAGATAGCACAGGCGAATATCAAAAAAAACAGCTTGGAAAAGATTTTGTTGCGAATGCTTCTCATGAACTTCGAACTCCAATTACGATTATTAAGGGGTTTGCTGAGACAATGTATGACCTTCCTGAAATTTCAGACGCTATGCTCACTGAGTTTACAGAGAAAATTGTGCGGAATTGTCAGAGGATGGATAACCTAGTAAAAAACCTCCTCACTTTAGCAGATCTCGACTACCTCCCTAAAGCACGCCTTCAGGAAGTTGATCTGGTTGGAATGATTGATAACTGTAGTCACTCACTTCTTGCCCTTCATCCTGAAATTGAAATTGAATCGTTCCATAATGAAGAGTTTATTCTTGTGAGTGGCGATCCCGACCTCTTGGAGCTAGCAATCATGAATCTTTTGGAAAATGGAGTGAAGTACTCAGGAAATCCTGCGTTTTTATCGATTATTGTTGCTGATTTTGGTGATTCGATTGAGCTATCCATTGCCGATAAAGGGATGGGGATTCCTCCAAAGGATCTCGATAAGATTTTTGAGCGGTTTTATACGGTTGATAAAGCCCATTCTCGTCGAATGGGTGGGGCGGGACTTGGGCTTTCAATTGTGAACGCAATTGTAGGCAAGCATGATGCTGAAATCTCTGTGACATCTACCGTTGGTAAAGGGACGACCTTCAAGTTGGCTTTCCAGCCAGTTATGGCACTCTCACTGTAATTTGGGTTTTTGGGTCTGTGTGTTTCCCTGGTTTTCTAGGAGAGCTCTTTTGGCTGAAATCAAATAGGTCGAGTTGTTGAGGACTTGGAGGGGAATCGCTAAGGAGCTCTTCCAATTTCGTTCTGTTAAACGATGAATAATGGCCCCCTGACTCTTCAATTTCTCTGAGTTCTTCGTCTTCGATCATTTGTGTTTTTTTCGTTCCTAAGACGATCGATAGGAAAATGGTATTTGCATCTTGGAAAAACATTGGAGGACTTTCCCTCTCTTCAAAAGTGAAAAAATCTCCAAAAGGAGGGCACCCTGTCTTCGATTTAAGGTCATAAGTTTGAGTTCCTTTAACCATTTTGTAAAATGGAATATGAAATGGATCCTCTAGCGTCACCTTATGGAGGGGAAGCGGTGAGTCTGATTCTTTATAAGCGGTGAGGAGAGCGTTGACTAATTTTTCGGTAAATTTCTCTTCCTTTGGAAAAAACGGACGGTCAGCGTAAAGCCGCTTGACATAGGCAATGGTGACTGCTTTGAGTTCAGGCCATTTTTGAGCATCTTGAGTTAGAGAGGAAAGATTGAGACGTCCATTTTCCCATCCAATTTTCTCTTTTCTGAAGTACTCGGCCTTCTTTTTTGAGAGGTCTTTTTTTGAGGAATTAGTGCTTTGGGGGTTCCTCCTTTTTTTGAGAGCGCGGTAGGCTAGGTCTTCCTTGTGATTTCTTGCAGCGCGGAGCCCCTTGAAGTAGGCTAAATAGATCTCTTGTTCTTTTTTCTCTATGATGTGCCTATCGAAAAAAGAGGTCGAGAAGAGTGCAAGGATGGTAATGATTACAATGACAAATGGAAGGAGATTCATTTTAGGGGGATCTCCATTCCTTGATGGTTAATCCAGAAAATATAGGACGCATCATCTACGGATAGTTTAAAATAGAGAGGATTTTTATCTTCTTCTTTAGTCCAAATCTCGGTTGTTCTCACATCATGGCCATCATGCGTAAGAAATTCATAACTTAAAGCTTTCACATCAAAGCACAGGCGTTCGGATCGCATCTTTTTACCTCTCATTAAAATGAGGAAAAGATCTTCTTTCACGAGTTCAAGTTTTCCGGAAATGATATCGCAAAATATTGGATCGGGATCGATTCCATGGTCAAACTCGAAGTGGAGAACCCCTTTTTCATCTGTGTAAATAGAGCTTTTATCTTTACCTGAAATATTGGCAAAGATTTGATCCAGACGTTCTTGAATATGGACCTTTTGCATCACTATAGCGGCCCCCTTCTCGTGCTTTACATTGAGGACAGAGTTTTGATAAAGCGATGAGAAGATAACTCCCAGGACAATCACAGACAGAGAAAGGGCTATCATGAGCTCCATCAATGTAAAAGTGTACCTTTTCATAGCACAGGAGGATAAATGATTTGGTTTTATTTGTCTGTTTTGGCGGCTCTCCAGCCTAAATAGCTACTTAGCAATATAAAAAAGAAGAGTGAAAATCCGTCGCCTAAGAATCCTACTGCTGAAGAAGGGACGATTTTTAAGACACTAAATAGTGTAGTCACGAGATTTCTACCCATAAAGCCAAACATTTGATCTGAACCGCAGCCAAGAAAAAAGATGTGTGCTTAGCATAGCGTGTAGCAATTCCTCTCCATCGCTTCAAATGTAAAAAAGCATTTTCTACAAGATGTCTCAATTTATAGAGATGCTTATCATAAGCTCTCTTGCTTTTCTTATTTTTTCTGGGAGGGATAACCGCCTTTATTCCTTGAGAGATCGCTTGAGTTACGATTGCATCGCTGTCATAACCCCGATCTGCTAGTAGGTAATCGGCGTTAATTCCCTCTATTAGGTGTTTGGCCTGAAGGTAGTCTGATTGAGTACCTGACGTAATAATCGCTCTGACCGGCATACCATGCGAATCCACGGCCAAATGCAATTTCGTGTTGAGCCCCCTTTTGTCCGAGCCATATCTTGATTGCCACCTTGTGCACCTGCTGCGTGAGAGTGAACTTTGATATGGGTTGCATCGATCATTAACCACTCGTAATCAGGATCGTCCACTACTTTTTCCAGAAGAAGTTCCCAGACACCTTTATTCCCCCAACGGATAAAACGACGATGCACATTTCCCCAGTTCCCATAGTCTGGAGGTAAGTCACGCCATGGAGCTCCGGTACGAATAATCCAAAAAACCGCGTTGATAAATCGCCGATTATCTTGTGCTACCCCTCCCTACACCCCTCTTCTTCCTGGAAGATAAGGCTCAAGTTTTTTCCAAATTCGATCTGAAATATCGTGACGTCTGTGTGCTGGTACGGTCATCTCTAAACCTCTCCTTGAAAGTTTAAGAAACCAGCTTAGCACAAATTTAAACTTGTGTTTACACTATCTAAGGAGTGCGGCTAAAACACCCATACAGGCGTCGCCAGCAGCAAGACCTGAAGAAATGAGAACTCCTTGTTCGATGGCCTTATCATTTTTGGTGATTTTCTTAACGATGTAACAAACAAGTCTTCCCTCCATAATCGAAGTATTGAGTGAGATGGGGAGATAAAGGCCGATGGCAAACGGAAGAACAGGTACTCTCATGAAATAAACCATGAGTCCAAACACTGCTCCGATAAGGACAAGGACAACAGGGAGCTCGCCTTGGATGACTCCTTTTGCAATGAGCGCCATGAGTGTTGCTTGTGGGGCAGGAAGATTAGTACTTCCAAAGCCGTAGGCATCGTTGAGAAGATAAAGTGTAAAGCCCATTGCCGCAGCAGGAAGAATGAGGCCAATGATCTCGGCAATTTGTTGTGAGAGAGGGGTTGCACCTAATAAAAATCCTGTTTTCAAATCTTGGGATGTTGTTCCGGCCATTGCGATCGCAACATTTGCAACGGCTCCCATTGTTATGGCTGCAATCAGATGGATACGGTCTGTCCAACCAAGGCCTACAAAAACAAGACATGTAATTAGAAGCGTTGTAATTGTCACGCCTGAAACAGGACTTGAAGAGCTTCCAACAAGCCCCACAGTTATCGATGTAACGGCGACAAAGAAAAAGCCTAAGACAACTAAAAGAACAATAGTAACAATGTTTAGGTAAAATCCAGGAAGGAGCCAAAGCGCGAGGATAATTGCAATAGAACCAAGTAAGAGGTAAGAAAGGGGGGTATCCTTATCAGTACGCTTAATTTTTTTTTCTTCGACTGCATGAGATGCACAAGTTCACGAAAACTCTCGATGATCGTTTTAAAAATAACCGGGGCAATTCTAAAGAGGGTAATGATCCCTCCAACAGCGACTGCTCCAGCGCCAATGTAGCGGATGTAATTGGACTACACATCCGTTACTGTCATTAATTCTACGGGAACTTTAGAGGGGAAAATTGCGGGTGCTCCAGCTCCAAACTTTTTAATGAGGGGGATGAATACCCACCAGCCAATGGCACTTCCTGTAAAGAGGGCTGCAGGAATGAGGGGGCCGATGATAAATCCTACCCCTAGAAGTGCAGTCCATACTAAGAAGGGTGTTTTCATATTTTCTGACAATGAATGAAACTGTCTAATTCCATAGATACAAAGCGCTATTAAGGACTTTGTAAACCGCTCCAATCACAATGCCCCAAATCGCAAGGCTTGCATGTGGGGCATTATTTTCTCCAGCCTTCAAGATTTCTGCGCAGGCAGTTCCTTCGGGAAATGGAAGAACTCCGTGTTCCTGAACAATAATGTAACGACGCATAGGAATCATGAGGAGAATCCCTAAGATCCCTCCTAAAAGCGCTAAAATAAAGATATGGGAAATCGTAGGGGTAACACCTAAAAGAAAAAGAGCGGGGACAGTGAAAACAACTCCTCCTGCGAGTCCCTCTCCAACTGAGGCAACGGTTTGGACGATATTGTTCTCTAGAATTCCGACTTTTCGAAAAAAAGTGCGCAAAATGGCCATAGACAAGACTGCAGCAGGAATCGATGCAGAGATTGTCATCCCTATTTTGAGGCCTAAGTAAGCGTTCCCGACAGCAAAGAGAAGACTTAGTAAAATTCCTAGAACAAGAGCACGAACAGAAAACTCGGTTTGTTTTTCACTCGCTTTGACAAAGGGTTTGAATGCTGCTAGATGTTTTTTCATTTTCCTGATGAAGACTCTTATTCTCAACATGCTGATCAGTTTTTTTTTTTGCCACTTTTTCCCCCACAAATTCAAACTTATATTCGAAAGGGTTCTTGGTGTCATTACCCTCTATGAAACAAACTTGGAGGTGGATTTTGTAAAAGTTGCTTTTATGCCTCTTTTCATCGGTACAATGATAAAGCGAAGAAAGAACCTTGTAGTTTTTTTTCCCGAATCCTTCGATCGAAAGTTCTACAGAAGAGGTTTTGGTGTTTTTGGAACCCTTGTTGGGGATTTCTGAAAAAATTAGAGGGGTTTTCAGAATTTCATAGTATATTTTTTCAGCTTCCCTTTCGAGCTCAAGTTCGAAAAATTTTCTGCGCATCGTTTTTTGAGAGAAAAGGGGTTCCGAAATCAAAGGAAAAGTGCATAGAGTTAGCAGAGTAATTGAAATCAAAACCTCAATAAGAACAAAAGGGCGTTTATACCGAATATTCATGAAAAGGAGAGTAGCAGAATTATTAGTGGAGATCAATGAATGGACATTTTAGATGGCAATGTTTTCAGAGCATTTACTGGGGAAGGCTTTGGTTTTATAGGTATAGCTAAAGTGACTTAAATTAGTTATTGTCAGTACTCCCTGAAAATCCTATCTATTCCATAGATGGTATAACTAAAACAACTCACTTTAGCTATAAAGTGAAGTTTTTTTGAAATTATGAATCTATCTACAATCTAATGTTAGGAAATTTTACGCCTAGAGTCCATCCGTGCTCTCCGTGGTATTGATGTTCAACAATACTTTTTTCAGAAACAGGGAGAGTTTCGGGGAATGATCCGAAAATTTCCATGTCTAAGACGAGGGTCTGGTCTAATTGGAGATAGTTGTTAGCTATAGAGGTGAATAGAAGAGGACCTGTTGTGTAGAGGACCTGTTGTGATGCAGAGAAATGGAAATTGATGCCTCTTAAGTTCTTGATGCATTTATCGAGAGATTCCTTAAACAGAGGGTTTCTAGGAGCTGAGAGCATTGTCCATTGGCAAATTACATCATGTTTATACCGAAAATCTGCTGTCCCCTTTCCCAATTGAAACTCGTATCCAAGCACTGTTTGGTAGTTAAGCCAATCAATGGGGATTTTCTTTAAGGGAATCGTGTCGATATCGGTATACATTCCTCCATCGATGTATAACACGGCGTAGCGGAAGATGTCTGCAAGGACTGCGCCTAATGTGATTTTTGATAAATCGGAAAGATATTTTGGAAAGTGAGCTTTAAAAAAATTCAAGATCATGGTGTCTGAATAATAATGAATTTCCCAATCTGGGCACATCTTTTTCCATATATTAAGATTTTCCTGGAACTTTTCAGGCGCGCACTCTGTTTTGTAGGTAAAATGCAGTTTTTTTGGGATCATGATCGGTATATCTCAATATTATAATAGTTTAATTTGGGGACATTGAAATTCTAACTTCCATCCTGATCTTCCATGGAATTGATGGAAAACAATACAGTTGGAGAGGTTCGGCGCTTTCAAATAGAGGGGCGAAAATACATCCATATCTAGAAACAAAACCTTAGATGAACCTAGATATTTGGTTGCGATTTCAGTAAAAAGTAATGGGCCTGTTGCTGTTAATACATCTATTTCGTGCTTTAGCTTGAATTTTTTTTCTTTCAAATTTTCTATGCACTTGTCAAGAGCTTCTTTAAAAAGAGGGTGCTTGGGTTTTGCTAAAAATGACCATTGGCAAAAAGTGTCGGTTGAGTAACTGGGAACAGAACTACATTCAAACTTGGACGGTTGGTATTCGTAGCCAATGACACTTTCAAGCGCAAGCCATGTCTCCGGGATAGGATTAAGAGGTATCGTATCGATATCGTTGTACATTCCTCCAAAGGTATACAAAACCCCATACCGAAATAGATCCGCCAAAACAACGCCTTGTCGAATTTTTTTAATATCAAAGGCATACTGTGGAAAATGCCTCTCAAAAAATTTAAGAACCTTTCGGTCTGTATGAAGGATCATCTCCCATTCAGGGCAATATGCTTGCCATCGCTTAAGATTTTCCTTGTAAATTCTTGGAAGATCATCTGTTTTGTAAGTAAAATGCAGTTTTTTTGGAATCATGATTACCATAACTTTTATAAATACATTTACTCTTGGTAACAAAAGGAAAAAAAAATCTCAAATCCAATTTGACACTTATTTCTGGTGAGTGTAAAATTAACTTATTAAATTTTTTTTATTTAAATAATTTCCCTCTTCAACTAATTAGAAAATTGTGCGAGATCACCAAAGGACGCAATGACATATCAAGGTCGAGCCCTCTATAACCTACTTCAGATGAATCTGAAACAAAACCCTACAATGAAAGTTGATCAATGGCAGGTAGAAAACTATCGAGACCTTTCGCAGAAGGAGTTGTTCCAAAGACTTGAAAAGATGGAGATTTTTCTCAATGAAGAGAATTTCCTTCTTTATGTTGAAGAGTGTGATTCTCCAGAAGATCTGGCCAACTGTCTCTATCTGGAGGAAAATTGTGAAAAACATGAGAAAGTTTATCTTTCTGTATTCGAACTTTGGCGCCGTTTAGCCCCTCACAAACAATCTCTTTCTCTATTTGTAGATGAGCTTGATCATCTGATTGAACAGTATGAAGAAGGGGAACTTGGGATCGAAGATGAGCTGCAAGCAGCCCTTTCCAGTTTTCAAATGACCCTTGATGACAATGTTGATGAAGGGGGGAAATCTAAAGATGGCTACCATTTCTTTTCTGCATTTTCTTGTCATGATTTAGAAGTTTTTATTTATGAATATACATCGCACCTAATCGATGCAGAAAATAGTACACTTGCATCGGAACTTCTCGAAGGTTTTTATCCATATATCGACAATGCGAGATGGTTCGATCTCATTCGTATTCGGCTTGTGACTGCAGCCGATCCTGAAGAAGGAAAAGTGATGATTGAACGTCTTTTGACCTTGCTTAAAGAAGAACCTGAACTTTATCTTCTTTTTGAAACGCTTCACTATCTGATTCATGTGGAAGAAACAGAACAATTCCAAATGGCATACTTCCAAGCCCTCGACGGAGTCGAAACGCAAGAAGATTTGCGAGAACTGTTGCTTCTTACTGCTGAATACTTCAACGCGATTGGAAAAGAAAAAGAAGAAGTGTTAGTGACGGGGCTTTTAGAAAGACAAAAAGAGAAAGACCTCCAAGAGCCAATCGAATCCAATGAGGAAGTACTTCAAGTGTTGCGCGGTATCGTTACTTTCTCACCAGAATAGGGTTAAACTCTAAATAATCTGCAGCGGTAAATAAGTATAGAATCTGATTCTTTTCCCCGAAAAGAGCGCGTTTTTTTTTCACATTATGCAGGTGACCAAAAACACAAATATTGATGTTAAACTCTTCTAAAATTTTTGAGGTTTGTGAATCTTGAAGATCAGCACTGATTGGAGGGTAATGGGTCATTGCGATGCGATAGTTTACCTTTGGATCCATCTGCTCTAGACTTATCCTCAAACGCTGAAGGTCTCTTTCAAAAATTCGTTTCGATTTTTCTAGGTTTAAGGGCTTTTCTTTTGCCAAAGGATTTTCTACAAAGGTGATGTAGTCTTTGAACGTGTATTCAGAGCTATCCCAAAGACGGGCCCCTCCAATTGTCACATCTCCAATCGTGACTGCGGTGTTATTTACAAATTGGATAGATGGAGGAAGAACTTCAGCAAGTTTTTTGTTCGTAGGCCACCAATAATCATGGTTTCCTTTTAGAATCACTTTTTTTCCAGGAAGGGCATCAATCCATTCTAGGTCTTTCATTGCGTTTTCGAGCTTCGTCGCCCAGGAGATATCCCCCGCAATGAGCATCAGATCCTCATCGCCTACATTTTCCATCCAGTTTTTTTCAATGCGAGCGGTATAATTTTCCCAAGCAGGGCCAAACACTTCCATGTTTTTTCCGGAAGAACCAAAAGGAAGGTGAAGATCTGCTAAAGCCCACATTTTCAAAAGAATAAGTTCCCTTATTTTTTTTAACACCCTCTAGGGTACAACACTGTTGTTTTAAAGGAAAGAAGGAGTCTAATTTTATAGACGCTTCCGCTGAAGAAAATTTTATAGAGAAACCAAAATTATTTCTTCGTAAACTTTTTTAGTTTCCATCATTGGTTTTCAAATACTTAAATGATTCTTCAGCGAGAGCGACTGCCTATATCACTCCTCTCTTTACTTTTTTGAGGGAAAAGACTACACTGAGCGGCGAAATGTAAAGTAATTTGAGTATTTGATGTCATCTGTAAAGAAAAAGCGTCGTCTTAAGATCTCGAAGCACAAGCGCAAAAAGCGCCGTCGCAGAGATCGTCATAAGAAGAAGAAATAGCCCTAGTCTGGGTTAATCATGTGGACTTATCCCGATCACTTTGATGTGATTATTATTGGTGCTGGGCATGCCGGTTGTGAGGCTGCACATGCTGCTGCTCGTATGGGCGCACATACCCTCCTGCTCACCATGAATCTCGACACAATCGCCAAAATGAGTTGTAACCCCGCCATTGGGGGAACCGCAAAAGGACACATCGTGCGTGAGATCGATGCCCTTGGTGGAATCATGGGGAAAGTGGCAGATCGCACCGGCATTCATTTCCGCATGCTTAATGCTACAAAAGGTCCTGCTGTTTGGTCCCCTCGCGCGCAATCCGATAAGCTCGCTTATAAAACTGAGATGAAATATGCCTTAGAAAACACCCCGAATCTTGAGATCAAACAAGGAACCATTGAAAACCTCGTCGTCGAAAAGGGCTCCATCGTTGGTGTTCAGATTCAGGAGGGCATTCAATATCAAGGAAAGTCGGTGATTCTTTCTGCGGGAACCTTTATGCGAGGGCTCCTTCACATTGGAGAGTCTAACTATGCTGGAGGACGCGCAGGAGATAAGCCTTCAGTGGGCCTTTCCAAAACATTAGAAAAACTTGGCTTTACGCTCGATCGTCTCAAAACAGGAACTCCTGCACGAGTCAACAGTCGCTCGATTGATTTTTCAAAAACCGAAGAGCAACCTCCTGAAGAGGGAGTTTCCTTTTCCTTTGAACCGCAAGCAAAACGACTACCTCAAGTTTCCTGCTATATCACCTACACAAATGAGGAAACAAAAAAAATTATCCAGAAAAATATCCACCGCTCCCCCCTCTTTTCTGGGAAAATTAAAGGAGTCGGCCCTCGGTACTGCCCATCTATTGAAGATAAAGTGGTCCGCTTTGCGGATAAAGAGCGTCACCAACTCTTTCTTGAGCCTGAGGGACTCAATACCAACGAAATCTATGTCAATGGCATCTCTTCCTCCCTTCCATTTGATGTTCAGTATGCAATGATGCGGACGATTTCTGGGCTCGAAAATGTCGAAATCATGCGCCCAGCCTACGCCATTGAATATGACTACGCTGTAAGTGGTCAGCTTAAGAGTACTCTTGAAACCAAACGTGTCAATGGGCTTTACTTTTCAGGACAAGTCAATGGAACAACAGGATACGAAGAAGCCGCAGCGCAAGGGATGATCGCAGCAATTAACGCCGTTCTCAAGGTTCGGGGAAAAGAAGCATTCATCTTAAGACGTTCTGAGGCCTATATCGGAGTGATGATTGATGATCTCATTTCAAAAACCCTCGATGAGCCCTACCGCATGTTCACCTCAAGGGCTGAACATCGACTCCTTCTTCGGCAGGATAATGCCGATTTGCGTCTCCACGATTTTGGACACCAGCTGGGGCTAATTGATGATGCACTTTACCAATCCTTCCAAAAGAAAAAAGAAATCATCGAAAAGGAAAAGCTGCGCTTTGAAAAGAGCTACCTTAACTTTGAAGGAAAATCTACAACCCTTGGAAAGCTTCTTTGTCGTCCAGAGTTTTCCTATCAAAAGCTCTTAGAGACTTTCCCAAAAAAAGTTGAGGATTACGGAAAACCTACAAACAATGCGATCGAAATCGATATAAAATTCGCAGGTTACATCGCTCGCGAAAAAAAAGAAGCGGCAAAACTTGAGAGTATCGACACCCATCAAATACCTGAGAACTTCGACTACTCAAAAATTATAGGTCTGAAGAATGAAGCACGGGAAAAATTGATACACCATCGCCCTGCAAATCTAGGGCAAGCCTCCCGCGTTTCAGGAGTCTCACCAGCTGATATTTCGATTCTATTAGTTTCGTTAAAAAGATAATTATTTATAGTGAGAAGGTATGGCAATAAAACCAAAAAAACTTCCCACTTTCCTTCTCCTTACTGATAACCCTCTCGTGCGCGCTTTTTTTGAAGGTGTCATCGCAAAGATAGAGGACAACGCGCTCATTATTGCTTCATCAAAACTTGAAGCTCTTGAGTACTTAGACAGAACCTATATCAGTATTATTGTCATCGATGAAAAAACACCTTACTTAGAACTTATTCCTTTATGCACCGATATTCGCGTCTTAAAAGATTACACACACACACCTATCTTAATCATTACTGCCCACCTAAAAAAATCGTTTATCCGCAACTTGATTAAAGCAGGCGCTACAGATTTTCTTCGTGAACCCCTCGAAGAAGACGAATTTCTTATTCGAATGGAAATGGCCGCGGAGGTTACGGAAACCCAGGCAAAGATGGCTACTCTTCCTTCCCGTATGCCAAAAGCAATCTTCTCAAATACAAGCTTGGAACATCGAACTGTTGTGGGGGATCGAGCAAGCAAGCTCATTGGTCAGGCTCTCAGTGAGAAAACTCAACTCGCTCTTCTTCTACTCGAGATCGACCAATACCCTCAAATTCTTGAGACACGAGGAGAAAATGTTGCCCATGCCCTCACATTAGACTTTGAAAACCACTTGCAAAAACTCGTCCGTTCACAAGATCTTTTATATAACCAAAATCACGGAAAATTTGCTGTTTTCCTTCCAAAGACTTCTTGTAAAGCAGCAACGTTTATTGCTAAAAATATTAGCGAATACCTTGACTCAGAAATTTTTTCTGCAGAAAATATTCGTTTTACTCTAACGGTGTCTATTGGGATTACATCTCTTGGTCAAACAGGTGATGTGACAAAGTCTGCAGCTATCAATTTGGAGCGCCTTTCAAGCGGTGCCTCTCAGTGTTTAAGTAGAGCGAGCAAAAAAAAAGATACAATTATCTCCGAATCTCTAAAAACAGGTGATAACCCATGAAAAAATTGATTCCTTTTCTTACGCTTTCAGCTGCAGTGTTTGGAGCGCAATCTCCTATTTATGTCGTCCCGCCAGCAACAGGTTACACACCAGCTCCAATTACAAAAAAAAGCGCTCCGCCCACCGATGCAGTATCTGCAGAGCTAGCTGTGATGGCTAAAACACAAAAAGCTGACAACAAAAGCAAGGGAGTCAGCGAGATCATGGTCATTTCCCCTGAACTCCGTGCTAAAGATCTTCAAGCTGCCATCAAATTTTTAAACCAACACGTTCCCACTTCTAAACCTAATATCACGCTTAGAGATGGCTCTAAAATCACAAGTATTATGGATGTTGATGTCATGCCAGGGGGAACCATTCTGATCTTCAAAGTTACCTCTTTAAAGGGACTTCGATATAAAGTTATCAATATCGAAGAGGTTCAGTCCCTCAGTGAATAAAACCATCAACCTTCTCCAGCTTCAAAATGTTCCAATAAACGAACAGCTTCAAATTGAAGAAGCGCTCCTTCGACTCACAAATGACAACTGGTGCCTTATTAACGAAGGATCTCCACCATCAATTATCATGGGGATCTCTGGAAAGCCCGAAGAGCTCGTCAATGCCTTCATGATGAAGAAATCTCCAATTCCTCTCGTTAAACGGTATAGCGGAGGAGGAACAGTGATTGTCGACGATAACACTCTCTTTGTCTCCTTCATTTTTCAGAAAGAAATCCATGATTTCCCCTGCTTCCCAGAACCTATTCTCCGTTGGTCAGAATCTTTCTATCAAAAAACTCTAGGCATTCCTGATTTTCAGCTCAGGGAAAATGATTATGTTATTGGTGATTATAAATGCGGAGGAAATGCGCAGTATATCCAAAAGCACCGTTTTGTCCATCACACAACATTTTTATGGGATTTTGATCCTTCAAAAATGGACTACCTTCTCCACCCAAAAAAGATGCCCAAGTATCGGGAAGAGCGATCTCATGATCAATTTCTATGTCGATTAAAAGAATTTATTCCTTCAAAATCCCACTTTATTTCGCGGGTAATTGAAGGATTAAAATCGAAATACACTGTCAAAAAAACACTTTTAAACCCCTTGATTCCCCTCCTAAAAAAGCCTCACAGAAAAACAACCACACACTTTTTTATTCCCTGGTAAAAACCAGGGATTTTTTATGAGAAAATTCTTTACAGAAAGAAATTTTATTTCTATCTGATAAAAAATCAGTTATTTAAATATCTCCTTGAGAGCTTGCTTGGAAACGTCTCGCCCGATTGCTGCGATGGACTCGGTCAGAGGAATCTCCTTAGGGCACACTTGGATGCAATTCTGGGCGTTTCCACATTCGCTGATCCCTCCTTTTCCCATGATGGTATGGAGGCGGGTTGCTTTCTCCATCTCCCCTGTGGGATTAAGGTTAAAGAGTCGGACCTGGGAAACAGTAGCAGGTCCCACAAATTCTGAGCTCTGATTGACCTGGGGACAGGCTTCTGAGCAACACCCACAGGTCATGCATGTTGAAAGAGTATACATGGTCTCTTGTGTCGCCTGGTTGATCTTAGGACCAAACCCTTTAATAAAGGAACCATCTGCAGAAATCCATCCTTTGGCTTTCTTGAGATTCTCGAACATTTGAGAGCGATTAACAACTAAGTCGCGAACAAGAGGGAACTTCGAAAACGGTGCAAGGGTAATAGTACTGCTTCCTGTTCTCTTTAGGATGGGTTCGATAATAGCTGCGCAGGCTTGACGAGGACGCCCATTGATGAGCATTGAGCATGAGCCGCACACTTCCTCTAAACATCCTTGTTCCCACGCAACGGGAGTGACTTTCTCCCCATTGGTGTTGATCGGAGTTTTCTGAATTTCCATAAGAGCAGAAATCACATTGATGTATGGCTTGAGCTCAAGTTCAAACGCGTCCCAATATTGGTTTCCACTCTCTCCACGATAGATTTTTAGTGTAAAGGTCTTTGCCACAACTGCTCCTATAAAGGTAATTCTATATTGGGCGGAATATTCTCCAATTTGGGTTTTATCCGTTTTGCCTTTGAATAATCTCGTTGTATCGGCTGGAGGTAGGGGGTGTCAATAGATTTGTATGAAATTTCTGGCTCATCGCTCCCCGCATCGTAAGTTGCAATGGTTGTTTTTAGCCAGTTTTCATCATCACGCTCTGGAAATTCAGGCTTGAAGTGAGATCCACGAAATTCATCACGCAAAAAGGCTCCTTTGGTGATGATCAATGCAAGCTCTAGCATCGACTGAAACTGGTTTGCAAAGGTATAGGTTTGGTTGAGACTCCCTCCTTTGTCATCAAGGGAGATATGCTTGTAGCGTTCGCGAATTTTTTTGATGTTTTCAAGGGTCTCTTTGAGATTTTTGTTATTCCGCTTTACAGTGACATGTTGAACCATCATCTTAGCGAGTTCTTCGTGGAGCTTGTGGATATTTTCTTTCCCGCTCCGCGCCATTAACTCTTGTTTAAAGGTCTCTTCTTTTTCTAAAGCTTCTTTAAAGGGTGCCTCATCTACATCTTGATATCCTAGCGTTAATGTTTCGAGGTAGCGAGGAACTTCCACGCCACAAACAAGTCCTCCAAAAATGCAAGAGAGAAGTGAATTAGCTCCTAGACGATTCGCCCCGTGAAATTGATAATCTGCCTCGCCAGCTACAAAACATCCGGTCAGATTACTCATTTGACGAAACCGCTCTTTTCGATCAGGGGCATCTGCAGCAGGCCAATCAACCCACGCTCCACCCATCGAGTAATGAACAGCAGGGGCGATCCTCATAGGAACTTTGCGCGGATCTTCTCCGGTAAACTTCTGATAAATATCCAGAACCGACTCAAGTTTATGAACGGTTTTTTCTAGGAGGTGGGTGACGTCAAGGTACACCTCATCTCTCCCTTCAACCCCAAGGCCTAGCTCAATCACACGAAGAAGCTCGCGCGCTGCAATGTCTCGAGGAACAAGATTTCCAAAGGCTGGATAAAGTTCTTCTAAAAAGTACCACGGCTTTCCTGTTTCACCGCATGGAATCATCTTCCCGTCGGAGGTTTCGATTGATTTCGAGGAGTCTCCATAGACCCAAATTCTTCCACCTTCACCACGGATTGATTCGGACATCAGACGGAGTTTGTCTTCTGCAGGAATGGCAGTCGGATGGATTTGGATAAACTCTCCGTTTGCATATTTCATTCCCTGCATGTAAAGCCGTCCATTTGCTGCCCCCGTGCAGAAAGTAGAGTTTGTTGATTTTTTAAAAATGAGACCGGGGCCTCCAGATGCAATGATGACAGCATCGGCCTTAAGAACATCAAGCTTGAGATTGAAGAGGTCCATCATCACAATGCCCCGAGCAACCCCTTTTTCATCTTGAATCAAGCGGAGAAATTCATGATGCTCAAATTTTTCCACATTTCCTTTTACTTCATGGCGACGGATCTGCTCATCAAGTGAGTAAAGAAGTTGCTGCCCTGTTGACGCTCCACAAAAGGCGGTACGGTTGTAAAGAGTTCCCCCAAAACGTCTAAAATCAATATTTCCTTCTGCGGTTCTGTTAAATGTGCACCCAAAGCGATCCATCATTTGGATAATCAAAGGAGCCGATAGACACATTTCCAAAATTGGAGCTTGCTCGCACAGGAAGTCTCCCCCTTTAATTGTATCGTAGGTATGAATCATTGGAGAGTCATCCTCTCCTTTAAGATTCACGGCAGCATTAATTCCCCCTTGCGCGCACACAGAATGTGACCGCTTCACTTGCGTGACGGAAATGATTTTGACGTGGCACCCGTTTTCAGCTAAACGCATGGCTGCAGCAAGTCCTGCAAGCCCACCTCCAACAACGATGACTTCTTTTTGTTTCATTCTAATTCCTTAAATTAATGAAGTAGGTGCCCCATACAGAGGCGAGTCCCAAGAGGCACAAAACAAACATTGCCCCATAACACCAATTGACTGCTTGAGATTGAGAACGCATTTTCAAAACAATTCCCCAGGTAATCAAAAAGGACCAAAGCCCATTAAATCCATGGTAAACAGCTGCAAGAACAAAAATTGTATAGAGGATGCACTTGAAAGGACTTTTAAATGAATCTCGAACAATCAAGAGCGTTGCTGTTCCAAAGTCTGATGCTTCCGCGATGACTTGATTTTTATCAATGGAGCGCGATTCGAGTCCTTTTAAGTAAGCATTTTGATCTTCAAGGATTTGGTATTTGTTCATTAGCTCAGCAACATTTTCTTTGTAATGATAGGGAGGAGCGCTTTCCTGAATATGCTCCCCTTGCTTAACGACCCCTTGCATCTGGGTGTCTTGGAATTCTACATACTCTTTACAGGCTCTGATTGCCTCTTGATTATAAAGTTTGACGCCTAGACGATCACTCACGGTATAAAGCCCTGGATCCATACTGACCCGCACAAAATAGGCATCCTTTTTTCCCATTTCAACAGTGACTGGATACATGTAAAAGCGCATGTATCCTACGTGAGCAATAATTCCAATGAGGAGAATCCAAGAAGTGATCCTCTGCCATGAATAGGCATGATTTCGAGAGTATCTTTTGAGGGAAGGTCGAGATCCATCGGAAGAGGTAGAGTTCATTTTCGATGTGAAAAGAATGTGAATTCCCCAAGCCATGTGCAATAAAATGGGAATCCCTAGAAGGACGATTTCTATTACATGGAGATAGGGAAGGTTTTTAAGAAAGTTCACCGCACGGATAAAACCTTCGCCATTTGCACCAATCAAAAGAGCCGCTTGGGAATTCGTTAGCAAATGTTCTATAAGAAAAATGACAAGCCAAAGCCCAAAAAGAGAGTGAACTCTTCTCCATGCAAAAGCGCGGTTTATAGGAAGAATTGCTGTTGCCATCTAATACTCCGAAGTATACCCAAATAAAATCCTTTTTTGCCATTAAACCGATAATGTCCAATTAGAAAAAGAAAAAAATTCTATCATCGTGCACTATTACTCCCGATGGCTAACCCTATAGATAGAATTTTTAACTATTGCCGCCAAAAGCAGCCCCATGAATGGGAGGTTAAATTCATCTCCATTTTTCCTATTTTTAATAATATTTTCTTTCAGATAAAAAGTGAGCAGATTTCAAATACGAATCGCAAAGCACTTCAAGATTTTGGGTGGGTGTTTAAATGTGGGTTGTGTGCACAAATTTTGATCTGTGGGAAACCGCTTGCAATGGTCTTAGAACATCTTACCTTTAAAAATCGGGTGAGAACTCTTTTTAATACCTCTCTCTATGTCATACTTTCACATGAGCACATCAAAGCCCTGACTCCAGACTAAAAAAATTTTGGGCATTGATCGTTGTCATTGCCGCCACTTCCTCAAGAGAAATCTCTTTGATATCTGCAATCATTTGTGCTGTTTCTGAAATGAAACTCGGTTCATTGGCTTTCCCGCGCATCGACTGTGGCGCTAAGTATGGGGTATCGGTTTCTATCATCAAGTGATTTAGGGGAACTTCTTTTGCCACCGTGCGGAGAAGATCAGATTTTTTAAACGTCACGATACCACTCATTGAAATCATCCACCCTCTTTCTAGGGCTTTATTAGCCTCTTCCATTGTTCCAGTGAAACAGTGAAGAAGCACGCGCCCTTTGGGAAAATCATTTTGAGCAATAGAAAACAAGTCTTCAAAAGCATCCCGACAATGAATCACAACTGGTAACCGGCAAGAAGAAGCAAGCTGGAAGTACCGGGATAAAAACGTTCTTTGAAGTGCTTGAGGTGAATGCTCATAATGGTAGTCAAGACCCGTCTCTCCAACTGCAACAAACTTTCCCGTGCGCGCAGCTTCTTCAAATAGAGGAAAATACAGCCCACCTTCTTTCTCAATATCATGAGGAGTTGTTGCGCCCACGTTGTAAATCCAACTGCATTCTTCAGCAAGCTTAAGTCCACGTTCAAGAGAAATTTTATCGGTGCAAATATTGATCACCGTTTTGACTTTCTTTTCCTGAGCCCGTTTCAATATTCCCTGAAGATCAAGATACACAGGATCGCAGGTAAGGTGTGCATGTGAATCAGTAAACATGCCCTTAATCTTATACTAATCACAAGAAATAAAGCCATATTGCCTCTCAAAAAACTTTGGACTAAGAGACCAAAAATTTTGCTATAGAAGATCTAAAGGATTCTATGTTTCGCAAGTAAATTTATAATTTCCTGGTTTCCTAGCCTTCGAGCCATCTCCATAGGACTTTCACCGTTGAGAGTTTTAGTGGTTGAAGCTGTGTCTCGGCATTCTATAGCTAAAATATTTCGTTTTAGTTATACTTTTTTGAATGACGTATTCATTAGATTTTAGAAAAAAGGTACTGTTGATCCGAAGCACAGAAAATTTAAGTTTTGCCAAAACAGCAAAACGTTTTGGTGTAAGTGTAAATAGCATATTTCTTTGATCTAAGAGGCTAGAGGCAAAGCGCACTAAAAATAGACCTGCAATAAAGATTGAAAGAGATCGCTTGATGGAGGATATCAAAAAATACCCTGATGCCTTCAACTATGAACGAGCATATCGTCTCAATGTAAGCCCTTCAGGTGTTCGTTGTGCCATGAAGCGGCTAAGAATTAGCTATAAAAAAAACACTTAACCATCCCAAGGCTTGCAAAAAGAAGAGATCTCTCTTCAGAGAAAAGATTGCAAGGTATGAATGCTTGGGAAAACCGATTGTATACATCGATGAAAGTGGGTTTGCCCATAATATGCCCCGAACGCATGGTTACTCAAAAATAGGAGAGAGGTGCTTCGGCACCCATGACCGGGGAGCAAAAGTGAGGACAAATGCAATAGGGGCGTTTAGAGACTGAATACGAAAAAGCAATTAAGCATTTGTACACAACAGAATATTAAGCAAGAACACGTTTAGATCATTCACAAGATGTTGCTGCTCCTTTTCAGAGAGAGGGACTGAAAATTGTCGGGGGCTTTCCATATCGAGAGCAACCTTCCATATCTCAACAAAGAGAGGGATTATCAAAAAGATTTGATCAACTTCCAGAAAGATCACAAAGTAGTGAACGAGAAACTCCACCCGATGAAGCTCTATACTACAACGATCTCGAATGGGAGCCAATTAACACGGACCGACTAGAACAAACTCAATTTGCTGACTGGCTTCACGGAAACTCCGATTACAAACCGAATAAAATGAATTGCTATGAAGGTGTTTGCTACGACCTTCTTTCAAGAGAAAAACTAGATAAAGAAAAGCTCAGAGAAAGGCTTACGGCTGATTTTCCGGGGGAAGAAAAGAGACCAACGGTCGGTCGCGCATATTCAGACAGTCTATTAAGTGTGCTTGACCCTAAGGATACTCGAAAAACCGTTAGCTATGATGACGTGCAATCTGGAAAACACAATATTCCTGCTGGATCTGTTATATTTGCAAACGACGAAAGTCCAAGAGACCATGTTTTCATGACAAGAACTGGAGAGAGTAATCCAGTACGTTCTTTATGGAGTAAAAACCGGGGAAGCGGTAATTTTTCCAGAAGTTGGCTAAAAGACGTTGTAGATGAATTTTACAAAGGGAAAGGAATGGATGGAAAAGAAACAACTCTTCGCTACAACACAGCCTTTGCAGATCCTGTTCTTCAACAAATGCGATAATTTGAACTAAATTCACATTAAAATCTTCCAAATCCCAACTAGTTACCCTTAAAAAGGGGGCCCCCCCTAAAAAGCATTCTTTTTTTACTCTTGATCAGGCGGATTTGCGCACGAAGCAAAAATTCAAATTACGTGTTATTCCTCTCATGATATACTCCCTGCATTTCTACATGAAAAATTTTTTAAAAACGCAAAAATTCATGCCATGATTCAGTGCAAAATGTGTTATAATAGACACAAGGAGAACAAGATGTCCGTCATAGAAAATACAAAAAGCAACACTATCACTTATTTTGAACAAGCGATGCGTACTCAGCTCAAAACACAAGAATCCGAAATGAGAGAACAGCTCAAAACACAAGAAACTGAAATGCGGGCAGAGAAGGTGAAGAACACGACGAATAATAGGATAGTAGAAGAGCTAAGACCTCTTTGCGAAGAACTACCTCCAGACGCGTTGGATCCAGTGACGATGGAGCCTTTTGAAATTCCTGTTGTATATCGTTGTGGTCATATTTTTGACAAAGCTACAGTAAAGTCTTTGATTTCTCAAATAGGTCCATTATGGAACGGTGATCTTGATTGCCCAGTATGTAAGTTAACAACTGGGAGAATTCAATTATTACAGTGCATTCCCCTAGAAGGGTTAGTAGAGCATCTTCAAAAAATAGAAAAAATATTTAAGGAACATACAGAAAATGAGCCAACCTAATCATCCTTTTTCTCCAAAACTTTCTCACACTGCAAAGGGAGTTCAAGAAGAAGAGCGTGCAAGAGCTTTATTCGCCTTTAGATCTCTTAGAAATGGCCCTGGAAAGGGTTATGCTCCTGGTTTTTATAATAATAATACGACTCTACACGAGTTTGAAGAACTTCTTAAAGAACAGAATGGATTTAAAAATAGTATACAGGATCCCTCATTCTATTACGCAGGAAACGAGAGGCCTGTTTTAGAAGATATTCCAATACCAAGCAATCATTCTTTATCTGGTGGTGAACGGTCTGCTATTGCAGATATCCCTTTCCCTGAAGAAGGGGTGCAGCCCATTTCCACTAAGAACAAATCTCTTGAAGATCTTTATCAACAAAAATGGAAATCAAAACCCCATCCCAAATATCTAGAATTAGCAAGAAGAGGAGAATCGATTCACCGCGGAATGCAAGACACCGTAAGTCAAAATAAGCAAAGCCTAAAAGACGATGAACTGTGCTGAAGGGATTTGCTATGACTTAATCTCAAGAGGCAAGCTGAAAAAAGAAGAAGTACAAGAACGCCTTCAAAGAGCTACAGAACCTGGAAAATACAGCCTTTCCTATGGTGAAAGGCTTATAGATGTTTTAAATCCGCCTGGAAATCGTGGCGAAATCGACTATAATAAATTACAAGACCTTGATCTTCCAGATGGGACAACTGTTTTTGCCAATGAAGACAGGCCAGAAGACCATGTTTTATAACGAGAAAAGGAAATAATTACCCAGTACGCTCTCTTTGGAGCTCAGTAAAAGGCGATGGGAAATTCTCAAAAAGCTGGTTAGAAGATGTGATGAAGACATTTCAAGGAATTCAAGAGAATGATGAAAGGGGAGAACAGATACAACCAACTAGGCTAGGCTATAACACAGCTTTTGCAGGTTAAACCCCAAGGAGAACAATATGTCAGCCATATTAAGTATTCAGAACAACACTATTTACTTTGAACAGTTCGTCCGAGATCAGCTTAAAACACAAGAATCCGAAATGCGAGCAGAATTAAAAGATCGAGAGTCTGAAATGCGGGAAGCGAAGGTGAAGAACACGACGAATACTAGGATGATTGAAGAACTCAGGCCCTTATGCGAAGAACTACCTCCAGATGCGTTAGACCCAGTGACTTATGAGCCTTTTAATGGAAAAAACATACCAGCTGTTTATAGTTGTGGGCATGTCTTTAATAAAGAAACGGTTAAATCTATAATTTTATCTAGAAACCTAGAAAAAAGGTCCGATTTAGATTGCCCTACTTGTAAAATAATATCTAGAAGAGATCAACTCTTAGAGTGCATACCACTAGAAGGGCTTGTTGAACATATGGAAAAAATAACAAAAGTATTCAAGGAAAACACAGAAAATGAGCCCACATAATCATCCAATGAATAGGTCCCAAAAAGCGGAAGCCTTATCAGCATTTAGAGCAATGAGAGATGGTCCTGGAAAAGGGTACTCCCCAGGTTTCTATTTGGAGCTCAGTAAAAGGCGATGGGAAATTCTCAAAAAGCTGGTTAGAAGATGTGATGAAGACATTTCAAGGAATTCAAGAGAATGATGAAAGGGGAGAACAGATACAACCAACTAGGCTAGGCTATAACACAGCTTTTGCAGGTTAAACCCCAAGGAGAACAATATGTCAGCCATAGCAAGTATTCAGAACAACACTATTTACTTTGAACAGTTCGTCCGAGATCAGCTCAAAACACAAGAATCCGAAATGCGAGCAGAATTAAAAGATCGAGAGTCTGAAATGCGCGAGGTGAAAGCTCAAAAGGCAAGAGACAGCAAGATAGTAGAGGAATTGAGACCCTTATGCGAGGAGGTGCCTAATGATGCTAGAGATCCTGTTAGTATGAAACCGTTTAAAACTCCTCTTTTGTACAGATGTGGTCATTCTTTAGGTATATCTACTATATTAGATATAGCAAGAAGAAACAGTTTACATCAAGATTCTCTGATCGAATGCCCTATGTGCAGAAGAAAATCTCCGTTGAAAAGTGGGGTTAGTCCAGTAAATCTAATGGGCTGTGTAGAAGTGTTCAAAAAAATAGAAAAAATATTTAGGGAAAATAATCAAAATGAGCAATCCAAACCATCCACTCTCACTTTCGGAAGAAGACCTAAAAGCTCTTAATGCTTATCGGTCGGTTCGTGATAATAGAGGATATTCCCCTGGGTTCTATAGACACGGTCAAAATCAAGAAAACTTCAATCTCTTTGGGTTTGATTCCCCGCAGCTTGCTGCGTAAAAGCTGAACAAGTATAGTTTTTTGGCATGAGTGAATATATTCATAAAAGTCATAATGTCTCAGTTTTGATGTACCACATAGTTTGTCCGGCCAAATACAGGAAAGCGGTATTTGACAAGAGTGTTGATGAAGAAATTAAGGTCATATGCCTTGAAATTTCAAAGAGATATGAGATAAATTTTTTAGAGATCGGTGTTGATAAGGACCATGTTCACTTTCTGATACAATCAGTTCCGATGTATAGTCCCAAAAAAACTGTTCAGCTAATAAAAAGCATCACGGCAAAAGAGATTTTTTTGAGAAGGCCTGAAGTAAAGAAGATACTTTGGGGAGGGGAGTTTTGGAGTGATGGATATTTTATAAGTACCGTGGGGAAGCATGGGGACGAGGAGAAAATAGGAAACTACGTCAAAAACCAAGGAAAAAAAGACTATAAAAGGTTACATCAGCAACTGGATTTTTGGAGCTAAGCAAAACTACCTGACAGATGCCCCGTAGCTCTGCTGCGGGGAGCCTTCACTTTGTTTTTCATGCTATCAGGTTGCCTTAAAAACCCTTATTGCTGAAAAAGGGGGAAGAGGAAGCTTTTTCTTAGGTGTATGCATGGTACCCACAGACAAACCAGCATCTTTTGCGAGTAAACGATCCGTATTTCCTGAATAATCTTTGGCTTTAGAGTTTTCTGAATCAAGGTCTCCCAATGTTGGGGGAGGGCTCCCTTCATAGCGTTGTTTATTTGCCTCACCACCTTTCTCGCTACCATCAGTCATTTTTTTCTTGTTGAGAGCCACAATCCTTTCTTTCTTCAAAAGAGCGTATCTCCCTCTGCAGAATTCAGTTATGTTTCGCTTCATCTCGCATTGATTGTCGATCATCCAGATTTCAACTTCTTCTTGATATTCGAACTCATAAGCCACAGTCTTGTATGCTAGACCATGCTTCTTGCAGATCTTAAGTCTGTGATGACCATCAAGGAGGTAACCATTCCAAGTCACGAAGAATAAGAGCGTAAAATTTGCGGGTAAAATCTTTTTAGGGGTAAGAGCATTCTGCTTATCACCTCTGAAAGGACAACGCAATGCACCTACGATTTGTCAGACTATTCACTGCTTTGAAAGCCATGCTTTTGGTGCTCTGTCTTCCATCAATCATTTGGAACGTGCCTTTAAGTGCTGAGCACCTACCCACAAACCAACAAACGCAATCATCAACCACAGGCTACTCTGAAGGCGATTACACAAACTTTTCGCCTTGGGACTTACTCAATTACGAAACTCTTTCCTATCAGCACATCATAGATTTCCTTTATGAAGTAGCTTATGGCAACACCTTAGAAAAGCACCTAACTGAAGCACAGACCAGTCAAGTCATGGAGTTTGTCATTTTCTTGGCTAGAAATGGCATTCGCGACGACGATCTTGAAGCTAAGGCTCAACTCGAAGAAGACATCAAATGGCTTAGAGGAGAACCAAATAATTCAGAATTAGCTTTTAATGCGAATGTAATGAGGGAAACGGAGGATGGTGGTGGTCGTCCCTAAAAGATATGAAGATTACGGCGTTAAGGCTGTTCCTGCGGTATTAAATGGGTATCAATCTCTAAAGATTATCAATTGCAGTTGGGTATCAAACACATGGAAAAGCACTAAGAAATTCGTCAAAAGAAACAAAAAGGTAGTGATTATCTCAGCTGTTGTTGTAGTTGCTGCAACTGTGGTTATCATCGCTACAAGTGGAGCTGCTGCGCCTGTTATTGCTGCGGGAGCTGCTGCTGTAGATTATGATGCCAATGGAGAAACGAATCCAAAAAACAATCCCAAACCACGAACA
Organism: Candidatus Neptunichlamydia sp.; assembly: GCA_965233865.1. GTDB lineage: Bacteria > Chlamydiota > Chlamydiia > Chlamydiales > Simkaniaceae > Neptunichlamydia. The sequence continues at coordinate 1,285,016 of OZ247587.1, read as the reverse complement.
CCTGTAAATAAGGCTGGGGAGATTTATGAAGAAGAACCTCACGCTGATTCGTTTAACGATCCCTATTATCCAAGCCATTGTGACTATGATCGACCGAAAGAAATAGAAGCTTTAATACCAAAGATCACTCCACAATTAGAGCCGATACCCGAGAAAAGTGCTCTCCTAAAAGAAACTGTCGAAAGACAAAACACCACTCTTAAAGAAGAGCTCAGTCAAGAACCTGTGCTAGCTGCAAATAACTTAAATATTCCAAAGAAAGACGAAGCTTCGTTTTGGTCACAAGCAGCCGAAAAAGCGCGAGAGGTTGGCTCTTATGTTGTTCATAATTTCGTTGATGGAACAGCTAACTTTGTCGAATCTTTAGGAAAAATGAATTCCTTTTTATACGATGATTACCCTCCAAAAAGGGAACCTTTCGATGAATTCTTTAGCAATGACGTGGTTCCGTTTAGCGATCGTCTGCATGATAAGATAGACCAGTCTTTTAATACTGACTACGCCGGACAATATGGCAGCTTTAAATCTTCTTCAACTCCTGAAATTATGGGAGAATTACTCAAAGAACTTGGCAAGGACGTAGTATTTTGTTTTGTGCCGGTTCCTGGTAGCCAATTAAGTAAGCCTGCTAAGATCGCGAAGAGTGCAAAGGCCATAGCTAAAGTTGCAAAAGCTTCTGGTGTTGTAAAAGGTATGGCTATTACTGGTGCTGCGGGAAGTGCTCTGACTACGACGACTACAACGAATCCTCCAATCCCTAGAGCAAATACGCCACAAGTTGAAGTTCAGATTCCTGTAGTTAGGGAGCAGGGGAATATCTCGGTATACAGATCGGTAGATAAAGCAACTGATGAAGTACAATACGTTGGTATTACAAACAATATTCCAAGGAGGACTCGAGAGCACCTAAGAAATAAAGGAATGGAGATCGAAGAAATGGAGGGGCTAGCTAACCTAACAAAGTACGATTCCAAAGCTGTAGAACAAACCTTGATTGAAATGCATAAACTGGAGAAAAATGGAGGAACACTGATAAACAAGATAAATAGCATCGCAGAGTCAAATCCTAAATATCACAAATCTCTCGTAAGAGGATCAGAGATATTACAAGAAATAGGGTATATAGAGTAACCATATGAGCACATCCATTAGAAGGCCAAAAATCAAACGATCCGAGATTCCAAAATGCGTCAGACGTGTAAGAAAAAAAATTGGTGATGTGATAGAAATACCTACTTCTAAAGGCCTTGCATACGCCCAGTATACACATGAGCATACAGGACCAGGAACTAAATGGGGAAGTGTTATAAGAGTTCTTGATGGATTCTATAAGGTAAGGCCGGAATTAGATGAGATTAAAAGAATCGTTGACAATCAACATAGATTTACTACTTTTTGTGAGGTTCATTACAGCGTAAATCTGGGTGATTGGGAACGTGTTGGGAACTTTTTTGTTCCAGAGTTCGCTCAAGCGTTTCCCACTTTCAAAAACATGAAATATTTATTTAAAAGACCAAAGCCGGAAGAAGCCGATTGGTGGTTATGGGACGGGGAGAAATCTTGGCATGTGGGGAAACTTTCCTTAGAAGAACAGATGAAGTATCCTAAAAAATCATCTCACAATGACACCGGACTCGTTGATTCAATAGAAACTGGAATGAGTGGAGATCTAAAGCTCTGCTAAAAAAGTAACAACTGCCCAGTGCCGCTATCGTCCTCTCTTATGAATAAATCCCGTTGATCATCGAATCTTAGCTCTAAAGATTCCTGAAGTTTTTGTAGCATTTCATTATCAGTTAGCATGATAGATGTCTTAGTTCTCTTTGGGTTCTTCGTCTTTAGTTTCCTCAAAGCGAAATACCTTCTTTGGGACTAGATACCCTTCAATCGTAGAGAGTCTTTGATTTGTTTCATGCTTAAAGTCATCGATTCTTTGATTGATGTTTTTGACTTCAACTTCCATGGCAGTTAAACGGTTTTCTATGCCATTAAAGCGTGTGTTATTTTCTTTTTGATGAGACTCCATTTTTGTATCAGTGTCTTTCTTATTTGCGTCCATTTTGTTCATCATGTAGATAAACCCACTAATGAAAACTCCTATAACAGTAAGTGCTTGCGTCCAGTCCATGATTATCATCCATTGTTTTTGTTTAATTCTCATTTTATCCCTTTGTAGCTTTACCAGCAAATATAAATCCAGTAAGCAGCAAGCGTTGAATTTTTATGAAACGAAGATCTAAAATATTTTTGATTTTGAACGATTTCATGCAAGCATCTCGTGCAATGTATGTTATAATAATGGTAAGAGGATAAACAAGATGACAGCCATATTAAGCATTCAGAATAACACCATTTACTTTGAAGGATTCATTCGAGAGCAACTCAAAACTCAAGAAAACGAAGCAAGGGCAGAGCTGAAAAATCGAGAGGTTGAAATGCAAGGAATGCAGAAGAACCTAGAGTCCATAAAAGCTCAAAAGACAATGAACGATAGGATAGTTGAGGAATTGCGACCTCTTTGCGAAGAACTGCCTCCTGATGCACTAGATCCTGTGACGTATGAACCTTTTGAAATTCCTGTTGTATATAGATGTGGACATGTTTTTGATAAGAAAACAGTCAAATCAATGATCGATATTAGCGACCCTTCGAGGCAAGGGGATCTAGACTGTCCAATCTGTAAATTAACAAGCGGAAGGATTCAATTACTCCAGTGTATTCCTCTTGAGGGGCTTGTTCAAAACGCTCAAGCAGTAAAAAAAATATTCAAGGAAAACACAGAAAATGAGCCAACCTAATCATCCAACAAGTAATCGCCGAAGACATTTCATAATATCTCCTGAAGCAAGAGCCCAAAGAGCAGAAGCACTAGAGAAAGAAAGACTAGAAAGGATCGCTAAAGAAGCTGCAGAAGAATCAACCGATCAAATGCTAAGATACTACAGATCAAGTGGATAAACAAGATGACAGCCATATTAAGCATTCAAAATAACACCATTTACTTTGAAAAATTCATTCGAGAGCAACTCAAAACTCAAGAAAACGAAGCAAGGGCAGAGCTGAAAGATCGAGAGATTGAAATACGCGAAATGAAAGCTCAAAAGACAATGAACGATAGGATAGTTGAGGAATTGCGACCTCTTTGCGAAGAACTGCCTCCTGATGCACTAGATCCTGTAACGTATGAACCTTTTACGGTTAAAAATATCCCTGGGGTGTTTAAGTGTGGGCATGTTTTTAATAAAGAGACTATCCAAAGCCTTATACTTTCAAACAAAGTAACAAAAGAATCTGGAATTCCATGTCCCGTTTGTAAAAATCGTATTGGTAGTAACCAGATATCAGAATGCGTTCCTCTTGAGGGGTTAACCGAGCACGTGCAAAAAATAACAAAAATATTCAAAGAGAAAATGTAAATATGTCAATGCCTAATAATTCATATTATTCACAACCTCAATCAGTAAGGGCTTCTCAAAGGAGACTAAGAGGAGAATCTAATCACCGTAATGAATCAAAGGTTAGAGAGGGCATACATGCTATGCTTCATGTGGATGATCATAGTAATCCATTAGAAAAAACAAAACTATCACTTGATGCTGTTCGTGAATATAGAGAAAAACAGAAAGCACTTCAAAGAGATCGTCAAGATAGAGGGAGATTTGAGAATTTACCAAATATTGAAGATCAACCGATTTCCGGTAGAAATAGATTCGAAAACCTACGTTATCTTAATGACGAAGAACAACAAGAAGATCAAAGAGATTCGTTTAAAGATGAATTCTGGAGACAACAATTAATCAATGGGGAAAGAGAGGTTAGAGGAGCCATACACAGAGATCAGTCTGACGCATATAGAGGGTTACGAGCATTTTATAACAGAGACCCAGAATTAGGGGAAGTATTTGAGAGGAGAGGTATCCAAGACCAAGAGCGATCATTTTTAGATGAATTGTTAACATCTCAACGCCATCAAGACGAAGAATTTGGCAAAAGGCAAGAACTATCGAATCAAGAAGGGCTACGTAGACTTAACCTCAGTGAAGCTCTTGGAAGGCCGAATATCTTAGACGAATACCAAGAAGGTCTTCAATCAATAGATCAACAACATGACTATGAACTTAAACAACTCATAGAAAGGAGAATGGTTGGATTAGAAGAGCGGGGTCAAAGACAAAACATTCAAAGAGAAGCTAAAAGAGACTTACAAAACTTCTATGACCGAGCGTCTTTGGAAAATGACTATATGAGAGGCCACCCAATAAATACGTATGATTATAGATCTGAATTAAGAAATTCGATAGAAAATGATACCGACGAGAATGTCAACTTGAATGAATTCATGACAGATCCTATTTCTACGAACTATTTTTGGGAGGCCCCCCAACAAGGAGTGTTCAGGACTCAGGGCATCACAAGTAGGGCAGATGGATACGAAGGACAAACTCTTCAAGGACTATTAAATGCATCTGGTGTACGAAATCAATTTAACGATCCATTTACAAGAGCAGCAGAGCCCGGTATAACTAACGAAGGAGTAGCTCAAGAAAGCAATCTCAAGGAGTAAGAAGATAAGATGAGCGAAGATGTTGCTTTCTTAAGCTGCGTTAGTTATGTAAGTGTAGTTGTGTTTTTGGTTGATGTTTCCCTCCATCTTCCAGTTTACCAGTTAACCTTTCCTGAAAATTGCTTTACAGGTCCATTATAGGGTGATAAAGGTTGGTTTTCTTCTCCCCAAACAACCGGCGGAGCTGTAATCGATCTCTCATAGTGGTCTTTGTTTTTTTAGCCCTCAATCCTGGTTTTTTTAGCCCTGATATAGGAATTTTAAAGCCTTTATGCGAAGCTCGGGCAACTAATCCCATCTCTTTTAATAATTGGTTTTCTCGGTCTATTGTTCTTTTCTCTTCTACATTTGTCCAAATCGGGCCAGTTTTTGTTGCCGCCATTTTTGTAAACTCCCCAAAATCCTTTCTTCTATGTAGCGCATGGGTTAACTCATGAAACAAACCAGAAAAAGTATGGGGATTATTCTGCATTGTAATGTCTCCACTCCTACTCATACGGGGCTCATACACAGAACTGTCTCTGGGATATTGAGTACTCAATTCACGATTAGCTCTGTTATACGCCCATCTAGATCCTGGAACAACAGGTATTCGATCAAGCCCGTTAGATACTTGAGTTAATTCATCCGCAAGGCTTCTAGAAGATTTTGGAGCCTTAAAAGAAATATGCTCTAAATCCTTTAATACATTTAAATTATGATCTTGATCACCGTTCATATTCATGAGCTCTTTGAACTTTCCTATGGTGTTAAATGGTAAAGAATCCCATTCGTCTTCAATAGCCTCTCTTGCGGAAGATTCCTCGGCATCTAGATCCTGCCTCTTTTTTCTGATCTGTTCTTGCTTATATTGATCTGAAAAATTTTGTAGGTTTGTTTTATCTTCAACAAATGTGGCTTGGTTCTGACGTCTTAGTCTAGAAGATAGGGAATAATTAGGAAAAGGTGCAAATTCAAAATCGTCTGTGTTTTGTCCTTTATTAGGCGTAAAAATCCTAGAAGGTGTTTGGTCGTATTCTTTATCAAACTTTTCAAATTCATTTGATCGATCTTTCTTAAGGAGAGCACGTTCAAATCTTTCATCAGACAGGATTTGATTTAAGTTTACTTTTTCTGATGATGGTTTTCCTTTATGTAAGTCATAAGGAAATTCCGTGCTAACACTTGGTCCTTTTTTGTGCTCTGGAACCGCTTGTACTACATCAAAAGGGCTTCCCCACTCACTTTCAATTTGGTCTCTTTCCTCCAATTCTAATAAAGTAAGAGGAATTTTGGTATGTGGCGCGGACCTTAATAGATCTCCAAGGTTTCGGTCTGTTTCATTCTTGACAATAGCTTCCCTTGCTGTTTTTTCTTCTTGAGACAGTAAATACTTTTCTCTCTCTCCAGGTCGCAGCCTTCTACTTAACTGGTACGAAGGGAAATTTATATGTTCGAATGGAAATGTCATGCACCCTCTTTTTTTAGAATCCCTGATATCCTTTCTAGAGAATTCACCATTCCTATGATAGATGCACATGGGAATGTATCGTATGTAGGAGATAATTTCGACCTACAGATCGGGCAAGGTAACCCTTGCGTTTTTTTTATTCCCTCAGACCCACCAGATATTCCCATTATTTTTTCTAGTGTTGATTGATTGAATGTATGACAGCATGCAGTAACCAATGGTTGGTGCAGAGGCTCCAACGTCACAGGATCCAACGCATCAGGAGGAAGTTCCTCACAAAGAGGTCTTAGCTCTTCTACGATCTTATCATTCAACGTCTTTTGAGCTTTTACTTCCCGCATTTCCACTTCTTGAGACCTCAACTGCTCTCTCATTTCGAGTTCTTGAGTTTTGAGTTGCTCGCGGATGAATTTTTCAAAGTAAATGGTGTTATTCTGAATGCTTAATATGGCTGTCATCTTGTTTATCCTCTTACCTTTATTATAACATACTCTGCACGGAATCATTGAATGAAATCGTTCAAAATCAAAAATATTTTAGACCTTCGTTTCATAAAAATTCAACGCTTGCTGCTTACTGGATTTATATTTGCTGGTAAAGCTACAAAGGGCTAAAATGAGAATTAAACGAAAACAATGGATGATAATCATGGACTGGACGCAAGCACTTACTGTTATAGGAGTTTTCATTGGTGGGTTTATCTACATGATGAACAAAATGGACGCAAATAAGAAAGACACTGATACAAAAATGGAGTCTCATCAAAAAGAAAATAACACACGCTTTAATGGCATAGAAAACCGTCTAACTGCCATGGAAGTAGAGGTCAAAAACATCAATCAAAGAATCGATGACTTTAAGCATGAAACAAACCAAAGACTCTCTACGATTGAAGGGCATCTAGTCCCAAAGAAGGTATTTCGCTTTGAGGAAACTAAAGACGAAGAACCCAAAGAGAACTAAGACATCTATCATTCTAACTGATAATGAAATGCTACAAAAACTTCAGGAATCTTTAGAGCTAAGATTCGATGATCAGTTTGCGTCATCTGGGTTTGTAAGAGCGCTTTGTAAGCTTGAACTTCTTGTTTTAGAAGAAAATGCTCCAGTAGGTATTTGATTTATTAAATCTTCGGCTTCGGTGTCGATAACTGGGAGTGAAAATGCAGGATTAGACATGAGATTGAAAAACCTTATTTATTCTTTGAAAATTTCTAGAACAATGATCTAAGGAATAGCATGTATATGCTTGCTTTAGAGGTGTTTTTACCTTACACATGGGGCATTCCATTGCATCTTGCTGACATAAGCCATTGGATTTTGCTAAACTGACAATGGTTGTTATATTTAAAGAGTGTCCGCATCTTAATACCATACACCTGTCTATAGGCTCCATAGTAACAGGATCTAGAGCATCAGGAGGCAGTTCTTCGCAAAGAGGTCGCAATTCCTCAACTATCCTATCGTTCATTGTCTTTTGAGCTTTTATGGACTCTAGGTTCTTCTGCATTCCTTGCATTTCAACCTCTCGATCTTTCAGCTCTGCCCTTGCTTCGTTTTCTTGAGTTTTGAGTTGCTCTCGAATGAATCCTTCAAAGTAAATGGTGTTATTCTGAATGCTTAATATGGCTGTCATCTTGTTTATCCTCTTACCTTTATTATAACATACATTGCACGAGATGCTTGCATGAAATCGTTCAAAATCAAAAATATTTTAGACCTTCGTTTCATAAAAATTCAACGCTTGCTGTTTACTGGATTTATATTTGCTGGTAAAGCTACAAAGGGATAAAATAAGAATTAAACAAAAACAATGGATGATAATCATGGACTGGACGCAAGCACTTACTGTTATAGGAGTTTTCATTGGTGGGTTTATCTACATGATGAACAAATTGGACTCCCATCAAAAAGAAAACAATACCCGCTTTACTGCAATAGATAATCGCTTTAATGGCATAGAAAACCGTCTAACTGCCATGGAAGTTGAAGTTAAAAACATCAATCAAAGAATCGATGACTTTAAACATGAAACAAGCCAAAGACTCTCTACGATTGAAGGGTATCTAGTCCCAAAGAAGGTATTTCACTTTGAGGAAACTAAAGACGAAGAACCCAAAGAAAACTGAGCCTCTAGTATGCTAACTGATAATGAAATGCTACAAAAACTTCAGGAATCTTTAGATCTAAGATTCGATGATCAGAAGGATTTATTCATAAGAGAAGACGATAGCGGCAATGGGCAGTTATTGATGTTTTAGCAGAGCTTCAAGTCTCCGCTCATTCCGGTTTCTATTGCTTCAATAAGGCCTGTGCTGTTGTATATGCCCCTTTCTGGATAATTTGTCTGTTCTTCTAAAGAAAGATTTCCAATATGCCAAGACTTCTCCCCATTCCATAAGTACCAATTCGCTTCCTCTGGACTAGGCTTTTTAAAAGGATGGAGGTTGCTTGACGATGTACCATCCCTATTTTTAAGAACTTCTCTTTGTTCTGAAAGCAATTTTCCGAATTTTTCTGGACTTTGTCCGTATCTATAAAATCCTGGGGAATATCCTTTGTTGCCACGAACCGATCGATAAGCATTAAGTGCTTTTAGATCTTCTTTCGAAAGTGAGGATGGATGATTTGAGCCGCTCATTTTGCTGATTTTCCTTAAATATTTTTTCTATTTTATTGAATACTTCTACGCAACCCATTAGGTTTACCGGGCTAATCGCACTTTTAACTGGAGACTTTCTTCTGCACTGAGGACACTCAATCAGAGAATCTTGAGCTAAACCATTTATCCTCGCTATATTTAATATAGTAGATATGTCTAAAGAATGGCCACAGCTGTACAATCCAGGAGACTTAAATGGCTCCATACTGACTGGATCCCTAGCATCATTAGGAACCTCCTCACAAAGAGGTCTGAGTTCTTCAATCATCCTAGTATTCGTCGTGTTCTTCACCTTCTCTTCCCGCATTTCAGATTCTTGTGTTTTAAGCTGATCTCGGACGAACTGTTCAAAGTAAATAGTGTTGTTCTGAATACTTGCTATGGCTGACATATTGTTCTCCTTAGGGTTTAACCTGCAAAAGCTGTGTTATAGCCTAGCCTAGTTGGTTGTATCTGTTCTCCCCTTTCATCATTCTCTTGAATTCCTTGAAATGTCTTCATCACATCTTCTAACCAGCTTTTTGAGAATTTCCCATCGCCTTTTACTGAGCTCCAAAGAGAGCGTACTGGGTAATTATTTCCTTTTCTCGTTATAAAAACATGGTCTTCTGGCCTGTCTTCATTGGCAAAAACAGTTGTCCCATCTGGAAGATCAAAGTCTTGTAATTTATTATAGTCGATTTCGCCACGATTTCCAGGAGGATTTAAAACATCTATAAGCCTTTCACCATAGGAAAGGCTGTATTTTCCAGGTTCTGTAGCTCTTTGAAGGCGTTCTTGTACTTCTTCTTTTTTCAGCTTGCCTCTTGAGATTAAGTCATAGCAAACCCCTTCAGCACAGTTCATCGTCTTTGGTTTTGAGCCTTTTTCGCTGTTATGGTCACTTCCATACTCGTCTGTAACCCACCTTCCAAACGGTCTGGAGGAATAATCTTCATGGTCAGCAATAGGACCCCAGGCTACGTTCTTGTAATATTCAGAGTCATCTGGGTTTGTGAATGGTGTTCCTGGTTCATCCTGTAACTCTAAACCTTGGATTCTGTTTCTATTTCTTGGAGATCGGTCACCTATTAACAAATCTAAATCTGAAACTCTCCCTCTTCCTTTTCCTCCACTCAATGAATCGAATAAATTCTTTTTAGAGTCTTCTAGCTCTAAGCTTGCATCATATCCATAGGGAAAACCAATATTACGACTTGGTTCCTCATCTGAATCATAGTCCGGTGCATTTTTTGTAGGCATGGGTGTTTTATAGATAGTTGAAGTAGGTCGAGGAGGTGGAGGAGGTACTGGCCTGTGTGAATATTCCCTAAGCGTTGCCATCCACTTTGCCATATCAATAGGCTGGTCTCCCATTTCTGGATCATATCTAGCAAACTGCTCTTTTCTATAATTACTCGGCATATTTTTTAAAGACTCTGTTTATTTTTTTGTTGTGTCCCACTAACCCCTCAAGAGGAACGCATTCTGATATGTGGTTTTTAAAAATTTTTTCTTTGCAGACAGCACATGATATTCCTGAATTTTTTTCAGGGTTATTCGCGATTAGAGATTTAATTGTCTCTTTATTAAATACATGCCCGCATTTGAAGACTAATGGAATGTTCTCTAGTGTAAAAGGCTCCATAGTCACAGGATCTAGAGCATCTGGAGGTAGTTCTTCGCACAAAGGCCTTAGTTCTTCAACAATCTTGCTATCTCTTGTCTGTCGTTCTTTATATCTCTCTTCAAACAATTCATCAATCGACATTGTTTGTGTTGCGACGGTATTGCTGTTTTTTGGTGTGATTGATATGCTCATCTTGTTCTCCTTGTGTCTATTATAACACATTTTGCACTGAATCGTGGCATGAATTCTTGTGTTTTTAAAAAACTTTTCATGTAGAAATGCAGGGAGTATATCATGAGAGGAATAACACGTATTTTGAATTTTTCATTCGTGCGTAAATCAGCTTGATCAACAATAAAAAAAGAATGCTTTTTAGGGGTGGCCCCCTTTTTAAGGGTAACTAGTTGGGATTTGGAATGTTTTAATGTGAATTTAGTTCAAATTATCGCATTTGTTGAAGAACAGGATCTGCAAAGGCTGTGTTGTAGAGAAGAGTTGTTTCTTTTCCATCCATTCCTTTCCCTTTGTAAAATTCATCTACAACGTCTTTTAGCCAACTTCTGGAAAAATTACCGCTTCCCCGGTTTTTACTCCATAAAGAACGTACTGGATTACTCTCTCCAGTTCTTGTCATGAAAACATGGTCTCTTGGACTTTCGTCGTTTGCAAATATAACAGATCCAGCAGGAATATTGTGTTTTCCAGATTGCACGTCATCATAGCTAACGGTTTTTCGAGTATCCTTAGGGTCAAGCACACTTAATAGACTGTCTGAATATGCGCGACCGACCGTTGGTCTCTTTTCTTCCCCCGGAAAATCAGCCGTAAGCCTTTCTCTGAGCTTTTCTTTATCTAGTTTTTCTCTTGAAAGAAGGTCGTAGCAAACACCTTCATAACAATTCATCTTATTCGGTTTGTAATCGGAGTTTCCGTGAAGCCAGTCAGCAAATTGAGTTTGTTCTAGTCGGTCCGTGTTAATTGGCTCCCATTCGAGATCGTTGTAGTATAGAGCTTCATCGGGTGGAGTTTCTCGTTCACTACTTTGTGATCTTTGAGGGAGTAGATTAAACGCTATTTCAGTTTTTTGTCTTTCAAACCTGTCGGTAGCTAAATCTTCTCTAGGCATATTTTCAAAAGCTTCCCTGAGAGCCGTTCTTTCAAAAGTTCTATCCTCTGCTTTTTGCAGGCTCTGGCGGGTACCCTAGAGCTTCATAAAGACTCCTACTGTAAGCGCTTCTTCGTTCAAATTCTTTCAATATTTCATCTTTGTACTCTTCGTGACTGATTTCTCCATTCTCTGATCGATCAAGCATCTTTTTATTAAATGTTTGATAATCTTGATCTTTTGTTGATCTTGGAACAGACGCTTCAAGGCTAGACTGAGATACAGAGTCTGGCGGATACATAAGGGCTTCATAAAGACTCCTATTGTAAGCAAGCCTTCTTTTCTCTTCATTTTCAAGAGTGTTTTTATACTCGTCATGACTAATTTTATTATCAGATAAGCGAGTTTGCATTTTAGATAAAAAGTCGTCTAGATCTATTGAAAAATCAGAGATAATTGAGCTCATTTGTGCCTCTTAAAAACTTGACTTATTCTTTTAAATGCATCTGTGCAACCTATTAAATTTAGAGGAGTAAAAAAACTTCTTAATCGATAACTTTTCCTACATTTCGGACATTCTAGAAGATCCTGTTGCCCTAAGTGGTTTGCTTTAGCTATATTCATAATTGTAGACAGATCAAAAGCATGGCCGCATCCATATAAAAGTGGTTCTTCAAAAGGCTCCATAGTAACAGGATCTAGAGCATCAGGAGGCACTTCCTCACAAAGAGGTCTGAGCTCTTCTACTATCCTAGTATTCGTTATGTTCTTCACCTTCTCTGCCCGAATCTCAGTCTCTTGTGTTTTGAGCTGTTCTCTCATTTCGGATTCTTGTGTTTTGAGCTGAGTACGCATTGATTCTTCAAAATAAAGGATGTTTTGTTGAATGCTTAATATGACGGACATCTTGTTCTCCTTGTGTCTATTATAACACATTTTGCACTGAATCGTGGAATGAATTTTTGCTTTTTTAAAAAATTTTTCATGTAGAAATGCAGAGAGTATATCATGATAGGAATAACACGTATTTTGAAAATCCCCTTCGTGCGTAAATCACCTTGATCAAGAATAAAAAAAGAATGCTTTTTAGGGGTGGCCCCCCTTTGCGACGACCACTAGGTTCTGGGTCCCTTTGAGGTCTAGGCTCTACTCAGGTACTTGTAGACGCTTGACTTTGATAGTCCATACTCTTTCATTAGCTCTTTGATCATCATTGTCTTTCGCTTCTCTTTGAGTTCTTTGATCTCCTCTTTATTCATCTTAGATCTGCGACCAAACTGCACACCATTCTCTCTTGCCTTGTTGATACCATCAGCCAATCCTCTATGCATATCTTATGAAAGGAGTGCTTGCACCTAGCTGATGAACAAGCATTTTCTTCCATAGGATCTAAGCAAATTAGGCACTTAAAGAGTTCTGGAGGCTGTGAAAAAGTCGTAATTGCTAACATCATAACCTACTTTAGTACATTTCCTGTTATTCTAGATTGGATACCCACTCCTGCTCCTATAGAATTTACAACTGAAAATGTAAAGGCCCCTGCAAAAGCAGCCACAGATGTTACTACGATCACTGGTCCTGCTATAGTTCCTGCTCCAACGAGTGCTGATCCTGCCAATGCATCGATAGCAACAATAGACGCCACCCCTAAAAAGCATTCTTTTTTTATTCTTGATCAGGCGGATTTGCGCACGAAGGTAATTTTCAAATTCAGATAATTTTATTATTTATCACCTTCTGCTTTTGAATCTCTCTAATACTTTCCATACAATCCTCGTACAGGCACCCGCTATCATACCCAATAAAAATATTCTAACAGTTCTATGACTCAGTATGTTCGGTGGTGCTGAAGTCGATTGCTGTTTTCTAATAGGGCTGATTCTTTGGGGAGGTGTAGATGGGGTTGAAGATTCTGACGTTAATCCCTGAGAAGAGAAGGACGAAGACATTGGTGGTTGATCAGGCCGTATCCCAAAGCGTTTATTTAGCTTTTCAATGGAGACTGCATTTTCACGTTGACCCTTACGTATGTTTTGTTGATCTTTACGTATGTCTATAAGATCTTTACGTATGTTTTGTTGACCTTTACATATGTTTTCTTGACCTTTACGTATGTTTTCTTGACCTTTACGTATGTTTTCTTGACCTTTACGTATGTTTTGTTGATCTTTACGTATGTCTATAAGATCTTTACGTATGTTTTGTTGATCTTTACGTATGTCTATAAGATCTTTACGTATGTTTTGTTGATCTTTACGTATGTCTATAAGATCTTTACGTATGTTTTGTTGATCTTTACGTATGTCTATAAGATCTTCGCTTATGGTTTTTTGACCTTTACGTATGTTTTCTTGACCTTTACGTATGTTTTGTTGATCTTTACGTATGTCTATAAGATCTTTACGTATGTTTTGTTGATCTTTTTTGATCTCATCGCTCTCCTTCTTCAAAGCATCAAAAGCTTCATTAGCATTTTTTCTCCTTTCAGAAGTAGAGCAATTGTCATCTAGCCTTTCATTTAAATGCGCTACAGCCTCTTTTGCTGAAAGATCTCGTTGCCAACCAGGCCCCCTTAGAGATGGAGGCCTTATTGAGTCAGAGTCTTCTTGAGGAACAACATACACTACTGGATTATCTTTCCACTTATGATATTCGCTAGCAATCTCCTTGTTATCTACAAAAAGGGTTTTGCTTAGTCTATCCGTTCTACAAGCTGGACAATTGTTATTTTCCTTCAGCCAATCCTCTATGCATATCTTATGAAAGGAGTGCTTGCACCTAGCTGATGAACAAGCATTTTCTTCCATAGGATCTAAGCAAATTAGGCACTTAAAGAGTTCTGGAGGCTGTGAAAAAGTCGTAATTGCTAACATCATAACCTACTTTGGTACATTTCCAGTTACTCGATCTTGGATGCCCACTCCTACTCCCATAGCATGTACTATTGAAAATCCTAAGGACCCTACAGAAGTAGCCGCATATGTTGCTACGATCGCTGGTCCCGCTATAGGTCCAGCTCCCACTAATGCTGCTCCAGTCAATGCGTCGATAGCAATGATAGATACTACCCCACCTACAACTTTCACCGCTCCCAGTAATGGATTCTTGCGGGCAGGCACGGGATTAATTATGGCATTGCCTATTTCAGAAACTTGTTCTCTTAGAGTAAGATATTTCTTTTCTTCTGGAGCATTTACTGCTCTTTCAATTCTTTGTATAGCGTCTCTTTGTTGGATGTTTTCTACCCCAAGTGTTCTATTTTCATCCCTAACGGTTGTAACTTCTGCCTCAAGTGTTCTATTTTCATCCCTAACGGTTGTAACTTCTGCCTCAAGTGTTCTATTTTCATCCCTAACGGTTGTAACTTCTGCCTCAAGTGTTCTATTTTCATCCCTAACGGTTGTAACTTCTGCCTCAAGTTTTCCATTTTCATCCCTAACGGTTGTAACTTCTGCCTCAAGTTTTCCATTTTCATCCCTAACGGTTGTAACTTCTGCCTCAAGTTTTCCATTTTCATCCCTAACGGTTGTAACTTCTGCCTCAAGTTTTCCATTTTCATCCCTAACGGTTGTAACTTCTGCCTCTAGCTGACCATTTTTACCCCTAACGGTTGTAATTTCTTCCTTCAGCTGACCATTTTCAATCCTAAGCCCTTGGTTTTCTGTCTCAACGACCGTGAACCTTCCATGAAGTGCTTTATTCTCAGATTCAAGTACTGTCACTTTCTCCTTCAAAGGATCTGTTTCTAAAAGTACAATAGCTCTTATTTGCTCTATATGTGCGCTACTTATAGCTGAAGAAGAAAATGGATTCACAACAACAGCGTCTCCATCGTCCTTGTAGATGCCATTTGAAGAAGAAGAAGTTAGTGATCTTGAGGGAGAAACATCTCTTTGAAGAGTAAGAGTACTTTTGAATTCCTCTCCTTCTCTTTGAAAAAGACCATCTGATGACGAGCCAAAAGATGATAAAAAAGGCTCTTTAATATTTTGATTTAGTAAGTTACTTGAGACATTTACACTTGTATTTCCTATTGGTGATGTCATTTGGAACTCCTTTGTTCGTTGTCTAATCATCTGAGTGTTTAAATTTTTATTTGCATTCCCTTAATAATTAAGCTTGAGCTTTCACTAAGATACTCCCATTGAACTTTTTTAGAGAAGAATAAACTTAAAACTCGATATCCGTCTCATGATATACTCCCTGCATTTCTACATGAAAATATTTTTAAAAATGCGAGAATTCATGCCACGATTCAGCGTAAAATGTGTTATAATAGACACAAGGAGAACGAGATGTCAGCCATAGCAATTACACCAACAAGCACCATCACTTATTTTGAACAAGCAATGCGATCACAGCTTGAAGCGCGAGCAGAATTAAAAGATCGAGAGATTGAAATACGCGAAATGAAAGCTCAAAAAACAATGAACGATAGGATAGTTGAGGAGCTTAGGCCTTTATGTGAAGAATTGTCTGGATATGCTTTAGATCCAGTGATGTATGAACCAATTAAAACTCCTTTAGTGATGCGTTGTAGCCATGCTTTAAGCGCGAAAGCTGTAGAAATGATTGGAAAAACAAAGGGCTTCACAATGGACGATAAAATCCCTTGTCCGATTTGTAGATCTGAAACAACGGGGCGGTTTTTCTTATATGACCAGTCATTTGGCGAAACGGTAGAACATCTTGAAAAAGTAACAAAAATATTTAAAAGAACGGTAAAAAATAATGAAGCACAACCTAAGAAAAAAACAGCATCGTTGGGATCTCAAAAAGCAAAAAAGTAAGTGGCAAGAATTTCTACTGCGAAAAAACCATCCGAAATTTTGTCCCTCCGAGGAGAGTCAAGAAAGGCAAGCCTCTTTCTAATAAATCAAGCACGGTTGATAGTATTAACATTGTTGACATGCGCGACATCATCAAACGGTGGCAAACATCTCCTCAGGACAATTCTTCATGTGATGTAGGGATTGGCGTATATACCGAAAAAATTCAAAGACTAGAAATAGACATGCATGGCGTTGATAAGGAAACTAAGGAGTTCTTAGGCATGAGAGCGCTCTTAGTAAGATATGTCTTTGCAAGAAGAAAGCTCTTAAATTATCTACAAAAAGCTCACTTTGGAAGGTATCTCAAGGCCATTCTGAAGGCGATTACACAAACTTTTCGCCTTGGGACTTACTCAATTACGAAACTCTTTCCTATCAGCACATCATAGATTTCCTTTATGAAGTAGCTTATGGCAACACCTTAGAAAAGCACCTAACTGAAGCACAGACCAGTCAAGTCATGGAGTTTGTCATTTTCTTGGCTAGAAATGGCATTCGCGACGACGATCTTGAAGCTAAGGCTCAACTCGAAGAAGACATCAAATGGCTTAGAGGAGAACCAAATAATTCAGAATTAGCTTTTGATGATGAATGCGAATGTAATGAGGGAAACGGAGGATGGTGGTGGTCGTCCCTAAAAGATATGAAGATTACGGCGTTAAGGCTGTTCCTGCGGTATTAAATGGGTATCAATCTCTAAAGATTATCAATTGCAGTTGGGTATCAAACACATGGAAAAGCACTAAGAAATTCGTCAAAAGAAACAAAAAGGTAGTGATTATCTCAGCTGTTGTTGTAGTTGCTGCAACTGTGGTTATCATCGCTACAAGTGGAGCTGCTGCGCCTGTTATTGCTGCGGGAGCTGCTGCTGTAGATTATGATGCCAATGGAGAAACGAATCCAAAAAACAATCCCAAACCACGAACACCTGTAAATAAGGCTGGGGAGATTTATGAAGAAGAACCTCACGCTGATTCGTTTAACGATCCCTATTATCCAAGCCATTGTGACTATGATCGACCGAAAGAAATAGAAGCTTTAATACCAAAGATCACTCCACAATTAGAGCCGATACCCGAGAAAAGTGCTCTCCTAAAAGAAACTATCGAAAGACAAAACACCACTCTTAAAGAAGAGCTCAGTCAAGAACCTGTGCTAGCTGCAAATAACTTAAATATTCCAAAGAAAGACGAAGCTTCGTTTTGGTCACAAGCAGCCGAAAAAGCGCGAGAGGTTGGCTCTTATGTTGTTCATAATTTCGTTGATGGAACAGCTAACTTTGTCGAATCTTTAGGAAAAATGAATTCCTTTTTATACGATGATTACCCTCCAAAAAGGGAACCTTTCGATGAATTCTTTAGCAATGACGTGGTTCCGTTTAGCGATCGTCTGCATGATAAGATAGACCAATCTTTTAATACTGACTACGCCGGACAATATGGCAGCTTTAAATCTTCTTCAACTCCTGAAACTATGGGAGAATTACTCAAAGAACTTGGCAAGGACGTAGTATTTTGTTTTGTACCGGTTCCTGGTAGCCAATTAAGTAAGCCTGCTAAGATCGCGAAGAGTGCAAAGGCCATAGTTAAAGTTGCAAAAGCTTCTGGTGTTGTAAAAGGTATGGCTATTACTGGTGCTGCGGGAAGTGCTCTGACTACGACTACTACAACGAATCCTCCAATCCCTAGAGCAAATACGCCACAAGTTGAAGTTCAGATTCCTGTAGTTAGGGAGCAGGGGAATATCTCGGCATACAGATCGATAGATAAAGCAACTGATGAAGTACAATACGTTGGTATTACCAATAATCTATCTAGAAGGCAGTTGGAACACTGGAAATCAAAAGGGATAAAAGTGGATGAAATGGAGGGTATTTCAAACCTTACAAGATCAGATGCAAGAGCTGTAGAACAAACCTTGATTGAAATGCACAAACTAGAGAAAAATGGGGGTACACTGATAAACAAGATAAACAGCATTGCGGAGTCTAATCCTAAATATCACAAAGCACTCGTAAGAGGTTCAGAAATATTGCAGGAAGCAGGATACATAGAGGAATGAAATGAGTATATCTATCAAAAGACCAAAAACCAAACGATCCGAGATTCCAAAATGCATTCGCCGTGTAAGGAAAAAAATTGGCGATGTTATTGAGATTCCTACATCTAGAGGCCTGGCATATGTGCAATATACTCATGAGCATACAGGACCACCTGTTTATGGGAGCTTGATTCGTATTCTTGAGAAATTCTACCAAAAAAGGCCCTCCATAGAAGAACTTCAAAAAAGTGTAGAAAAGGCTCATAGGTTCCAAACTTTCTGCCCGGTTCATCATGGTGTAAACGTAGGTGATTGGGAACGTGTTGGAAACTTTCCTGTTCCTGCCTTTGCTCAAGAGTTCCCTATTTTCAAAAGCATGAAATTTCTATTTAAAAAGCCTAGTCCAGAGGAAGCGAATTGGTACTTATGGAATGGGGAGAAGTCTTGGCATATTGGAAATCTTTCTTTAGAAGAACAGACAAATTATCCAGAAAGGGGCATATACAACAGCACAGGCCTTATTGAAGCAATAGAAACCGGAATGAGCGGAGACTTGAAGCTCTGCTAAAACATCAATAACTGCCCATTGCCGCTATCGTCCTCTCTTATGAATAAATCCCGTTGATCATCGAATCTTATCTCTAAAGATTCCTGAAGTTTTTGTAGCATTTCATTGTCAGTTAGCATACTAGAGGCTCAGTTTTCTTTGGGTTCTTCGTCTTTATTTTCCTCAAAGTGAAATACCTTCTTTGGGACTAGATACCCTTCAATCGTAGAGAGTCTTTGGCTTGTTTCATGTTTAAAGTCATCGATTCTTTGATTGATGTTTTTAACTTCAACTTCCATGGCAGTGAGACGGTTTTCTATGCCATTAAAGCGAGTATTGTTTTCTTTTTGATGAGAGTCCATTTTGTTCATCATGTAGATAAACCCACCAATGAAAACTCCTATAACAGTAAGTGCTTGCGTCCAGTCCATGATTATCATCCATTGTTTTCGTTTAATTCTCATTTTATCCCTTTGTAGCTTTACCAGCAAATATAAATCCAATAAACAGCAAGTATGGTGGTCCCAGACGTCAAGACCAAAATTTGCAAAAGTTAAGCTAGTTTTTCCTGATGTTAAATTCAGTTCTTATTCCTTCTTTAGACCTCAAGGCCTGTTCCATAATAGATCTCTGACGGCGTCTGATATCCCAAACTCTAGTGACGGCGCTGTCCATTATAAAACTCAAAATACACCTCTAGTCCCTTTTTTAGTTCTTTAAGGCTTTCATACCCTTTAGGATAAATATCCTCATACTTCACACTTCTCCAAAGACGCTCTATGAAAATATTATCAAGAGCTCTCCCTTTCCCGTCCATGCTGATTTTCACACCCTCTTTTTCTAATCTCTTAGTAAAGCACAAGCTTGTGAACTGCACTCCCTGATCTGTATTGAAAATTTCTGGGCAGCTTTTTTTCAAACTTCTTTCCAAAGCCTCTATGCAAAAATCTGTATCAAGGAGATTTGAGAGCTCCCATTCAAGGATAAACCTGCTGTACCAATCAATAATTGCAAATAAATATGCAAATCCACCTTGAAGCGGAATATACGTGATGTCTGCAGCCCACACTTGGTCAGAACGGTCTACCTTTACAGACCTCATCAAATATGGATATTTCTTGTGCTCCTGATGTGGCTTGCTCAAATTAGGCTTTGGGTAAATCGCTTCTAATCCCATTTTTTTCATGGCAGTCCTGACTTTTTTTTCTCCAACGAAAAATCCTTGGTCGCGCATTTCTAATGTCATCCTACGTCTCCCATAAAATGGGTTTCTAAGATATTCTTTATCAATTGCTTTCATTAAGTCTAAGTCTTCTTTTTTAGGAATGTTCTCAACGTAGTATAGGGTCGATCTACTTAATCCCAGAAGCTCACACTGCTTTCTCTGTGATAGCTCAGTATCACCTGCATCTATAAGAGATTTTCTCAGAGCTAACTCAAAGCCGTGTACTTTTTTTTAAGCCATTCCAGCTCCATTTTTAGCCTTCCAATTTGCTCAAATAACTCTCCTTTTTCCTGCTCCTCTTCTTTGGTAATCAAACGCTTATTGCTTTTCTCAAAAATTTGGGCTGCCGTGGCTTTAAAGTGTCTTTTCCACCCTCCAAGGACTAAAGGGTGAACTTCAAATTTCCCAGCAAGCTCTCCTGCCGTTTTCTCTCCTTTCAAAACTTCAAGCACCACCTTCAGCTTAAATTCAGCGGAATATTTTTTTCTTGTTTTTGCCATTTCTGTTCTCCTTTTATCGGGAGAAAACTAGCTTACAAGTGGCTCGAATCTCTGGGACCATTATAAAGCGTTGAATTTTTATGAAACGAAGGTCTAAAATATTTTTGATTTTGAACGATTTCATGCAAGCATCTCGTGCAATGTATGTTATAATAAAGGTAAGAGGATAAAAAAGATGACAGCCATATTAAGCATTCAGAATAACACCATTTACTTTGAAAAATTCATCCGCGAGCAACTCAAAACTCAAGAAAACGAAGCAAGGGCAGAGCTGAAAGGTCGAGAGCTTGAAATACGCGATGTAAAAGCTCAAAAGACAATGAATGACAGAATCGTAGAAGAGCTAAGACCTCTATGTGAGGAACTGCCTCCTGATGCACTGGATCCTGTGACGTATGAACCTTTTACGGTTAAAAATATCCCTGGGGTGTTTAAGTGTGGGCATGTTTTTAATAAAGAGACTATCCAAAGCCTTATATTTTCAAACAAAGTAACAAAAGAATCTGGAATTCCATGTCCCGTTTGTAAAAATCGTATTGGTAGTAACCAGATATCAGAATGCGTTCCTCTTGAGGGGTTAACCGAGCACGTGCAAAAAATAACAAAAATATTCAAAGAGAAAATGTAAATATGTCAATGCCTAATAATTCATATTATTCACAACGGAAATCTCAAGAGAGTTGTGCCAAGCCTTTGAGCACGCCATTCAGTATATCAAGGAAGAAGGGGCTGGAGGAGTCCTCTATCAAATGCTTCCTGAAGCGCAAGAACTTATCAAAGGCGGCGACCAGCTATCCTACTTAAGGCAAGGAGAGCTCATAGGAATCATAGCTGGAAAAGTTGGAGTGGAGCTTGCTCTTCTTAAAAGAACAAAGAAAGGCATCCAGATTTTCAGAGAGCTTCGAGAAGCAAATGCCTCTCTCACCCTGAATAGATTGTCCAAATCGCTTAAAGCGCGCCAAATTATTTCCGCCCACCAGGAAACCTGGCGAGGGAAAACCACTTCTCTCATCCAGGAATTTAAAAACACCAAGCGCCTCGAAAAAGAGCTTTACAAAGCCTTCTGTGCTCAATCCCTATCTGAGCATCAGATTCGCAAAATCCTTCATCAAGCAGGCTTCAAAACATTCCGCAGACCCAAAGGGCTTTCAAGAGATGCCGTTGTTAAAATCTCCGAGAAAAGTGGTAGTATGGTCTATATTAAGCCAGGAACAGCAAATAAGCAATGCATCCAAGTGCGTGTAATGCCTGGCAATCCCAAAAGTCCAAACCTTTCGCAAAGAGAGCCCTACGTTGTGCAAAGAGGAAGTGCTGATGCGGTCACCAAATCGGGGAAGCTTATTAACAGAAACCTAGAAGAAGCTCACATCCCCCTTGGGAAGTTTGAATTCAAAGGATGGTAGCAATGGAAAAGAACAAAAAAGCCCCTGCTTTTCTTTCAATTATTGACACGATCAAGGAAATGTCGGATAAAGCATACCAAACTTGTCAATGGGTAGCTCGCAAAAACCCAAAAGACTATGCCTGTTATGAAAATACTGTCATATATTTCATTGAAGATGCCGATGCTGTTTTAGAAAGTAGAAATGATAGCGATATTCAGCTTACTAATCTACAGTACCAAATGCTTAAGAAACTCTACGATATAGTGGATATCTATGATTCGAGTGACGACTGTCCTGAGAATGATGCAGAAATCGTTGCTGACCTCAACTGGCATAAGGTCCGAGAATACGCTAAGCTTGTTTACGAAGAATTGACCAAAGAATGATTCTCTAGAAATCAGCACTCTTAGATAGCAAGCCCAAGCGGCAATTGATTTGATTCATGACTCATTGTCGGTTACTAGATCCCCCCAATGGAGTTTTTTTCGCTCTTTGCCTGTGAAGGTTTTTTGAACGAGCCCTTCTTCGGTGCAGAGGGTTGCAACGGTGTGTCCCTTGCGCTTGAGTGGCGTACGGAGAATGCGCGCGCCGGATGGGGCGAAAGTTTTTTTAGAGGCGATGATATAGGAATACTTTTCGTCTTCATGGCCAAGCGATCCCCTTTTAAGCGTGCGGTGAAGCGTCGTGCGAGAAAGGCGCGCCGAAAAATGGCACCAGTCTCCGTTAAACATAGGGCAACTATTATGATGGGGACAGGGGGCATGGAGAGACATCCCTAGGGAAAGAAGCTGAATGCGGATTTTTCGAACGCGCTCAAAACCTTCTGGAGTGCCTGGTTCAACAACAACGAGGAAGTTGTTTGTTAATCCATGAGCTTTTTCGATCACGGCAGGTAGTTTTTCTTGGGGAATTTCATTGAGAGAATAGGAAAAAAGGAGGAGGTCGGCAGAGTCTTTAAGATTAAGAAAGCTTCCGGTCTTCCAGGTGACGGAAAAGGGTGTTTTAGGAGAGAGTTTTTTTCCTAGCCGCACAAATTCAGGGTCTTGTTCGATTAGGGTGAGGTTGTCGATAGGATGGTCAAGGAGAGCCCAGATCGAGGTTCCTGGGCCGCCTCCGCAATCAAGGACAGTTGGAGGTGTTTCAATTTGAGAAAAGACCTTCCTTAAAACAGCATATGTTGCGGGGAGGCGGGTTACTACATATGCAATCCGGTGAAGCTCGGTAGCGTGAGCTTGTTTATGGTGATACCTCTCTGACAGCTCTGCGGCTGCTTGTACAAGTGTTTTTTGCGAATAGGGCTTACAAATAGAGTCTATGGCTTCTTCAAGGTTCATTCAACTTTTACCTGGAGAAGGACCGCAGCTGCAACTAAGGCAGAAATGCTTGAAAATACAAATGGAATCATCGAATGCACATGAAGAAATAGTCCCCCAAGAACCGAAGAAAACATCATTGTTAGAGAAAGCATTGATTGGCTCAAACCCAAAACCTTACCTTGGATGTCTGGGGGCGCTGCGTTAGAAATTGCGCTCGTGCATAAAGGCCAAATCAACCCTGAAATGATAGTGCATCCCCCCAAGGTAATAAGGAACCCTTTTAAAGAGTGAGGATAGGGGATAAAAACGACCAGCAATCCAAAGGCAATAAAGGACGTAAGAAGAATCCACTTTGGGTTGACCGTGTGGTAGAAAAGGCGGTGCAACACCCCCGTTCCAAAAATCCAACAGATTCCAAGAAGCGCGCAAATGTCTCCAATCTTGGAATTACTTAAATGAAAGTTTTCAACAACAAAGGCCGGCACGAAAAGGAAAATAATGTTCCATGAAAAAAGATAGAAAAAATAGATGAGATAAAGGCTCTTGATCGAGTCTGTTTTGAGGGCAAGCTGAATATTGCGAATTCCTTTGATGAAATCAAAGGGGTTTTTAGAAGGGTTTTCTAAAGTTTCCCCAAAGGCAAGGAGAATAAACAGAACATTAATTAAACCAAGTATTGCACCAATAAACATGGGGAAGGAGGAATCAAATAATGGAGAAATTGAAGGGTCTGAGAGCTTTCCTCCAACGAAGGGACCAAGAATGAATGTTAAACCAGCGACCGCTGAACCGTAACTATAATAACGGACCTTCTTCCTAGGGCTGGGGCTTAGATCAGATAAAGAGGAAAGACAAATAGAGAGATTTCCAGCTCCAACCCCCATGATAAGCCTTGCACAGAAGATCATAAAAAGGGAGTGGTGATGAATTCCAAAAGCACTAAGTGCATACCCAACAAAGGTTAAGAAAGTCGTTAATAGAAGGGCCTTTTTTCTTCCGTGATGATCAGCATACTCCCCCATGATCGGTGCAAAAATAAACTGCATAAAGGGGAAAATTCCTAAGAATAATCCGAGCATTGTTGTTTTATAAGCAAGGGAATTATCTGCCCCGATCAACCCTTTTGAAGGTTCTAAAAAAAGAGGGGCAAAAATAGGAAAGACAATTGTTGCACCTAAATTGTCTACCGCAAAGGTGAAGAAAATCGAAAAGAGGGAGGTTTTTTGTTTAACAACTTCCTTATCCATCCACAGACCAGTTCACCGGGGTCTTCCCCCACTCTTTTAAAACGGCATTTGTTTTCGAAAAGTGGCGGCACCCAAAAAACTGCGTTGAAGAAAACGGAGAAGGGTGTGCTGCTGTCAAAATTGCATGCGGATGTTTCATTGTATTTAAAATATTTTCACACTTGTCCTTTGCAGACCTTCCCCACAAGATAAAAACCAGCGGGTCTGCTCGTCTACAAAGTTTTCGAATGACTGCGTCCGTAAATGTTTCCCACCCCCTTCCGAAGTGAGATTTTGGTTCCCCCTTTCGAACTGTTAAGGTTGCATTGAGCATTAAAACGCCTTGTTTTGCCCAGCTAATTAAACAGCCGTGAGATGTTGGTGGGATTTTTACATCCGATTCCATCTCTTTATAAATGTTTCTTAGCGACGGGGGAAGAGAAACTTCTTTCCTAACACTAAAACAAAGTCCTTCTGCTTGATTCGGGCCGTGATAGGGATCTTGTCCCATCAAAACAACATTAACTTTGTCGTAGGGAGTTTGACGAAAAGCATTAAAAACTTGCTCTTCAGGAGGAAAAATGACCTGGCCTCCTCTTTTTTCACTTTCTAAAAATTTTTTAAGCTCCGCGATATAGGGCTTTTCCATTTCTTCTTTGAGGGCTTCGTGCCAACTTTTTTCCATTTGCATCATGGCAGCAGAATACCACGTTGAAAACTTTACTACAAGATTGACACAAACAGTAAATATCCATACAATATTATACCATTTCGAAAAAACAAAGTGCAGAATTGATTCAAAGGTTTTTACGGAAAAATTATGTTTGGAGATCGACATTGACCACTTGTTAGTTAATGAGGTCAAAAGCAAAGTTTTAACTGAAAATATCAAAGTCAATTCACTATTTTTTTTTCTAAAACAGTGTTCTCCTCTATTTCTGGGTGTAGCGCAGCTTGGCCAGCGCACTTGCATGGGGTGCAAGGGGTCGGAGGTTCGAATCCTCTCACCCAGATTTCTTAAGAGAGATTTAACCTAGAATTTTTATTTTAAAAAGATTATAATCTGTAGATTCAAAATCGAACTCACGTTATTATAGTCAAAAAATGCTGCTGTGGAAAATGCTGTTTATGCTCTGTCGAGCAACTGATGATAACTTGTTGGCAGGAGCGGTTTATTCAAATAGTTATCAGTTTTGTCAGTTCTTCAACATCGAGTGAACAATGAGGTTCCTCTATAGAAATTAGGGGTTATCAACAAATCCACAGCGGAAGAAGATGAAGAAAAATACTTAAATAGATTATTCTTTTTCTCTTATTAATGAATGAGTTAAATGCATGCCTACGCCAGAACGTTTTTTTGATCTAAAGGATTTTTCTCACAAAGGATTTTTTAAATTAGGGTTGCCAGTGTGGGACAGCTTAAAAGAACTAAAGAGATATCTTAATTCGTTGGATCTTGGAAAAATTGAGTGTGCTATTCCCGAGAGAGTCACACTTGTGAGTCCTGACAAGATTTCAATAGGGAAGGGAACACGCATTGAACCGGGAGCCTATATTGAGGGCCCCTGCGTTATTGGGGAGGATTCTCAGGTGCGTCATGGGGCCTACGTTCGACCCTATGTTTTAACTGGAAATAAATGTATCATTGGCCATTCAACTGAGATGAAGCACTCTGTTTTGCTCGATGGTGCTCAAGCGCCCCATTTTAATTATGTTGGAGATTCTATCTTAGGAAAAGGTGTTAACCTTGGTGCTGGCGTGATTTGCGCAAACTTTAGGCTGGATCATGGAGAGGTCCTTGTTAAAATCGAGGGAACGCTTTTTAAGACAGGTCTAAGGAAGTTTGGGGCTATATTGGGGGATCTATCCCAGATTGGGTGTAATAGCGTCCTTAACCCCGGTGTATTGCTGCGTAAGCACACGTTTTCAAAAGCATGTAGCTTGATTCAGAAATCAAATGTAAGGAATCTAAAAAATGTTAAATCAGCTGATTGCTCCTAAAGCCAGCCTTCTTAAACCCCTTAAAAAGACGTTTGAAACTTTTTTGGAGTTAAATATTCTTCGCCTGGGGGACCAGAGCGAACTACGGGATGCTTGCGAATATGCTTTATTGAACGGGGGAAAAAGGATTCGCCCGCTGATTGTAATGGTGGTGGCTCGAGCTCTAGGAAATAACTTAGATGTTTTAGAGGCTTGTCTTTCTGTCGAATACTTTCATACGGCTTCAATCATTGCTGACGATCTTCCTTGTATGGATAACGATGACTACAGAAGAAGTAAACCAGCTTTACATAAAGTGCATGGAGAAACCATTGCGCTATTAGCTAGTTATGCTCTAATTTCCTCCGGGTACGAGAAGATTTTTCACTCAGTTCAGTCATTATCGAAACAAAAAGACCCTTTTTCAAAGAGAGCAAATGAGGCTTGTTCTATCTCTTTGGATGCTGCTACGCGGTGTGCGGGGATTTCTGGTGCTGTTGGTGGGCAGTTTAAGGACATCTTTCCTAAAAACCACTCCATAGAAGAAATTCTTGATGTGATTTACAAAAAAACGGTGACTCTTTTTGAAATCGCATTTGTTTATGGTTGGGTTTTTGGAGGAGGTGAACTTCAAAGAGTAGATGAGATTCGAGAAGTGGCATTCCACTTTGGAATGGCTTTTCAGATTTGGGATGATATAGGGGATATGGATCAAGACGGCATAGGTTCGATAAATATTGCTCAGGCCTGTGGAAAAGAAGATGCAGAGCGTCGATTAGAGGAAGAGGTCAAAACATTCACTCTTAAAATGAAAAAACTCGGGATGTGGGTTCCCGAGTTTCAGCAAATGGTTGACTTACTTCGCTGCTAAGGCAGGTTTTCCTTTTGGAACATCCTGAACTTTTTCCATGATGAGACGTTCAATTTCATCCGTCATCTCTGGGTTTTTCTTAAGCTCTTCGCGCGTCGCTTCCTTACCCTGACCTAGGCGTTTATCTCCATAGCTGTACCAAGTTCCTTTCTTGTCGATAATGTTATGTTCAACACCAAGATCAATGATCGATCCTGTGCGAGAAATGCCTTCGTTAAAGAGGATGTCAAACTCAGCAATTCTAAATGGAGGAGCCATTTTATTTTTAACGATTTTCACTTTTACACGGTTTCCAATATCAACATTTTCTGGACCTTTAATGCTTCCAGTTCGACGGATGTCTAAGCGAACAGAAGAATAGAATTTTAGGGCACGGCCACCAGATGTTGTTTCAGGGTTTCCAAACATAACCCCAATTTTTTCACGGATTTGGTTAATAAAAACAGCGCAGGTGCCACTTTTTGCAAGAGATGATGTAAGTTTTCGAAGGGCTTGCGACATAAGGCGGGCTTGGAGTCCTACGTGAGTATCCCCAATCTCTCCTTCAAGCTCAGATTTTGGAACGAGAGCTGCAACCGAATCAATGACAATCACATCAACAGCGTTCGAGCGTGCTAGCATTTCTGCAATATTAAGAGCGTCTTCTCCGCAGTCAGGCTGAGAAATCATAAGATCATCAATGTTTACCCCAATTTTTGCTGCATAAGAAGGATCCATTGCATGCTCTGCATCGATGTAGGCAGCAATACCTCCTTCTTTTTGGCAGCTTGCGACAATATGTGTAGCGAGCGTTGATTTTCCTGAAGACTCAGGACCATAAATTTCAACAACTCTTCCTCGAGGGACTCCCCCAATTCCTAGAGCAAGATCAAGAGAAATTGCGCCGGTTTTAATTGAACTGATTTCGTGGCTTGCGGAGTGGTCTCCGAGAGACATAATAGATCCGGCCCCAAATTGCTTTACAATATGAGATACAGCAAGTTCCAACGCTTTTTTCTTTGCAGCATCACTTGAGTTTGACATGGTAGGTCCTTACACTTAAATTCATTTCTTCTCAATATACACACTTTTGCGATTAGAATCATGGTTAAAATTTCGCCATCATGATAAGAAAAAGAAATGACTTATTTAGTAGGAGACATAGGCGGAACAAAAACCCACTTAGCCCTTTATCTTGAAGAAAAGGGAAAGGTAGAGTGTGTAAAAGAAGAGAAGTTTCCTAGCCAGAAATACCCTAACCTTCGAACTATTGTGAAAGAATTTCTAAAGGGAGAAACGGTTCATATTTCTAAAGCCTGCTTTGGCATTGCAGGGCCTGTTAAAAAAGGAAAAAGTCAAGCAACAAATCTTCCTTGGCTTGTGGATATAGACCAACTGAAAAGAGAACTCTCAATCGACAAGGTTTCCATGATTAATGACTTAGAAGCCAACGTCTATGGATTGAACATGCTTAAGGATGATGAGTTTTATACGATCAATGAAGGAGATCCCCGCGCAGAGGGAAACCAGGCAATGGTTTCAGCTGGAACGGGTTTAGGGGAAGCTGGTGTTTTTTTCGATGGACGACGTCACTATCCCTTTGCCTGCGAAGGGGGGCACACAGACTTTGCCCCAAGGAATGAAAGGGAGGATGCTCTTCTTCGCTATTTGAGAGAAAAGTTTGGTCATGTTTCCTACGAAAGAATTCTTTCTGGTCCCGGGCTTTACAACCTCTATCAATTCATGGTGGAGACAAAGCAAGTAGTGGAAAAGGAAGAGATTTATAAGGAGATTGCATCGGGAGACTCTCCTCTTCTTATTTCAGAAAAAGGGCTCAGTGGCTCGTCGAAAGCATGCGCAGAAACGCTAGAGCTTTTCGTGTCTATCTACGGAGCTGAGGCGGGGAATGTCGCATTAAAAATGCTTGCGCTGGGCGGGGTTTATATCGGCGGGGGAATAGCGCCAAAAATTATGGGAGTGTTGAAGAGAGGAGATTTTCTCCGATCGTTCACAGGAAAGGGACGGTTTGGGTCTCTCCTTGAAGCAATTCCCATTCGTGTTGTTCTCAATGATAGGACTGCTCTTTTGGGGACAATTTATTATGCTAAACACCTGATGTGATCACAGCCCAGACAGAATCTTTTCCGACGACAAATTTATTTGGAAGACAATCATTAACAGCTTTCATAACATCTGGAAAAAACAAGCTATAGTCATGCTCTGTGAGAAGCCCTCCAGCACGAATTTTTGGCTTCCATGTTAGAATGTCTTGTTTTACGTGCTTGTAGCTGTGGTCTCCATCAATGAACACGAGATCAATATCATCCGGAACTAGAAATGCTCCTTCCGTGGAAGTCGCTTTTAGTATAGTTGTTTTCGAGTCATTTTCAAAGTGTTTACAAACTTTTTTATAATTGTTTTCATAATCTTTTGGATTAAAAGAAGTGGGGTTTCCTTTTTGAAGGTAAGTGGGAGTTGGGTGATAGGGGTCAATGAGGTATTAGTTTTTTAGCATTTTCCCCATCCCACGTTCCGACCTCAACAATTGTTTGCACATGGATGTTGTTTGCTACAGAAAGAAATTTTAAGTAATCCCAGCGAAAAACAATTTTTGGGTCGATGTTAAGAAAATTCATTGATCACCTTTTTAATAATTGAGTAAAAAATTTAAACAATTGATGCAAGAAGAATCGATTGTGAATTTGAGCAAGCCATGGTAATTTATTTCCATGAAATGGATGATTGTCGGCATATTTTGCACTTTTCCCTTGTTTGCTGAGAAAATGGAAACACGGGTGGGTGTTTTAGAGCAGCAAATGGGGAATATCGGGACACACCCCCCTAGTAGTGATTATGGATCCCAGATTGCAAATGCCACATTTGAAAGAGGATGGATTGGTATTGAGTTGTTTGGGGGCCCTCTTTATTGGCATGCAAAAGTGGGGGGCACTGAGTATGTCTATAGTCTAGCGAGTGGAAAGAGGAAAGAGGAAAGCCAAAGTTTTGACTGGGATCTTGGATACCGCCTTGGGGTAGGGGTTTTTCTTCCGATTGTGAAGTGGGAAGTTTTGGGTACCTATACCCATTTTGGGGCTCACGATACGGAAGGGCGCGGAATCATTCCTCCTTCTCTTCTTGTAAATTTGCGGGGAAGCTTTTTTGTCTTCAACCAGAGCATAAAATCTTCTTATGATATTGACTATGACGCGGTTTCTCTTGAGCTAAAGAGGAACTCATTTTTAGGAAGCCTTCTGGGATTAGGATCTAGTTTAGGTGTTAAACAAGCGTGGATTGACCAAAAGCAATGGGTGACATATAGCGCATTTCAACAAGACCTTACGAAGGTGAAAGACCGTTGCCGATTTAAAGGAGTGGGGCCTCAGCTTGGAATGAATATGAACTGTCACCTTTTTTCAGGGTTTAGCTTTTTTGGGAACGTCAAAGGGGCACTGCTTTATGGAGATTTTGAGGTCAAACATACAGAAATTCCCATTAAAATTAAGGGAGATGCTCACCTTTTCTCCCCCAACCTTTCCTTCACCTTCGGCTTGAATAAAGATTTCCCTATAGGTGGAGCTCAAATTTTTATCTCTCTTGCATATGAAGCAGATTACTATTGGCGTCAAAATCAAATGGTGACAATGGAAGATACGGGTCGAGGAAGGCTTAAAATTGCTCGCCAGGCCGACGACCTAACTTTTTATGGTGTTACCGGTCATCTTGGTATTGAGTTTTAAAAGATGATAGCATAGGGGGTCTCTTGTGGTGAATTTTGGAGCGTAACGGGGTCGAACCGTTGACCTCAACAATGCCATTGTTGCGCTCTACCAACTGAGCTAACGCCCCACGAGAAATGAGCTTAATTATAAATTCTTCGAGAGTTTTTTTCAATCACTTGTTATGATGAGCGCTTATGAGTATTTTTGAAAAAATAGAACCCTATCCCCCAGATCCCATTTTTGGGCTGGCTGCCCGGTTTAAGAAAGATAAAAATCCAAAGAAAATCGATCTGACAGTAGGGGTTTTTCGCGATAATGATCTCAAAACACGCACTCTACGCTCTGTCAAAGAGGCAGAAAAGGTTTTGATGAAACTTGAAGTGGATAAGACTTATTTGCCTATGGGAGGAAGTGATACCTTTGTCAAGGAGGCTCAAAAACTCATTTTTGGAGAGACCTTTTGCAAGGATGCACGAGGAACGCTTTTTGGAGTACAATCTATTGGTGGAACGGGAGCTCTCCGGTTAGCTGGGGAATTTTTGTCTCTCGAAGTGACAAAAACGGCATATGTTTCTGATCCTACGTGGCCCAACCATGTTGGTATATTCGAAGCATGTGGATTGGAAGTAAAGAAATACCCTTATTACGACAAGAAAAATCATATACTTGATTTTGAATGTCTACTGAATGCTTTATCAGAAGCCCCTGAAAATAGTTTGGTGGTTCTTCATGCCTGTTGTCACAACCCAACGGGATGCGATCCCTCGCAGGCGCAATGGAAAGAGATTTCAGCGCTCATCCATAGAAAGAAGCTTGTCCCTCTCTTTGATTTTGCTTATCAGGGCTTTGGCCGAGGGCTAGAGGAAGACGCTTGGCCAATTCGGTACTTTGCAGAGCAAGGGCACGAAATGTTTGTTGCGTCCTCCTACTCAAAGAACTTTGGGCTGTATGGGGAAAGGATTGGCTTGTTGTCGGTCCTTGCTAAGAACGAGCAGCTCGTTCAAAACTCCTCCTCTGTTGTCAAAGGAGTGGCGCGAGTCGCCTACTCAAATCCCCCAAAGCATGGGGCAGGAATTGTCGCAACTGTGCTCCAAGATAGGGGCCTTTCTGAATTGTGGCGAGGAGAGGTTGACCAGATGCGTAAGCGGGCTGAAGAGATGAGGTGCATTTTATATGACGCCCTGTCTGGGCAGTTTGGAAAAGATAGCTTCGGGTTTTTAAAAAGACGGCATGGGTTATTTTCAATGCTAGGGATCTCCCCAGAGCAAGTTGATCGAATGATTGGTGAATATGGGGTCTATTTGGCTCGGAGTGGACGGGTTAATTTAACCGGTTTATCAGAAGAAAACATTACCTATGTCATGGAAGCAATTGTAAAAACGATGGGATGAGAGAAAAAAGCTATCGCTCCTACATTATCCTAGGGCTTGTTTTATTGGGACTTTTCTATATTCCTAAAGGGATTGTTGAAGAGGTTCGAACAGCGGCAACAGGAGCAGCCGTTGGCTCAAAAGTTTTTGTTCATACGAGTACTAGCGATATCGAAGAGCTTCAAGCAGAACTTCTTTTATTAAAAAATCAAAACAGCATTCTCCGCCGACGTCTCCTTTCTGAAGAAAGGATTAGCGTTCGAATCAAGCGGGTCAAAGAACTCATTGCACTCGATGAGAAAAAAATTTCAGGTTTTTATAGCAGAAGAAAAAAAGCTGCTGAAGAGAGTCTTGAAAGAGAGTTGTCTTTCCGATTCGCAGAAGTGGTTTACCGCGAAGTAGCAAATTGGAATGCAACTGTGTGGATTAACTTGGGTGAAAAAGAAATTGAGCTCAATAGCCCGGTTCTAAAAGGAGAAAACTTAATTGGCTTGGTGGAGTATGTTGGAAAACATCGGAGTCGTGTGCGGTTATTAACAGATTCTTCGTTAACCCCCTCTGTTAGAGTTGCTCGAGAGGGAGAATATTTAGCAAAGGGAGAGCTTTATGGAAGTAGTTCTGCTCTTTGGAGAGGGCGCTCTGAAATTTTAAAGGGAATCGGATTTAACTACGATTTTGGAGATGAAGAGGGACCAGCAAGAGAGCTTAGGAGCGGAAGGCCTCTTGATCAATTAAATAAGGAAGAAAGGCTTTCTTTGATGGATGTAGGGGACTTGCTTGTGACAACTGGAATGGATGGGGTGTTTCCAAAAGACATTCCTGTTGCAATTGTCACCAAAATAGAAATCCTAAAAGAAGGATGTGTTTCCGCGGAAATTGAAGCACGTCTTTGTACTGGAAATCTTGATAATCTTTTAGATGTTGTTATACTCCCTCCACTTACCCCCAATGAGGATGAATGATGATCCGGTTTAAAGGAGTTTGGAGAAAATCTCTTGCTTGCAATTAGAGAACTCTACCAAGTTTTATTGGTCACTTGATAACCAATGGACTTCAGATACGCTCCAAAATATGACATACGTTTTTTCACAAAACCTTTAGGAAGTTTCTTCCTCCATTTCCTTGCCTTGTGTAAATTTTTCTCTACACCTACCCCTCTTTCTCTCCTTTTAATCACTTCTAAATAGCCCCAATAGTTACTCTGATTGGCCGCCTTTAAATAGTAACTATAAGCTTTTTCCTATCTTCCCGCCTTCCTAAATTCTGAAGCACAAAAGAATATATTTTGGAGAGAAGGATTATCCACCTGATTTACGGTTCTCTCTGCCCAGAAAAGAGATTTATCAGTATCTCCAAGCTTTTTATGCACCTCAAAAAGACCAACTCTAGCATCTAAGCTTCCAATTTTATGGGCTTTTTCATAGGTTTTAATTGATTTCTGTGGATCGACTTCTCTATGAGCATCAGCATATCTTAACATGAGAGCAATCTGATTTTGAACTGAGCAATCTGGGTGACTCCAAACGATAGGGAAAAAGTTGCAATTTTTTAATATTTCTTTCTTATTGGCATAAAATCTAAATCGAGAACCACATTCAGATGACTTGTAGATAGAAAAATCACGTATTGGAAGGTTGGTTAAGGGGTTTTTCATATTTTCACCTCATTAAAAAAAATGATGTCATTCACCCTCAGAGGATTCATATTGTTTTTTCTGAATCGAATGGGCTGGTACTTGCACGACCCACTTTTCTTTGTTATTCGAAACAGTAAACTGATTTTCACCTATCAATGCCCCTGAAGCGGTAAAGGTCACAGAAAGGTTTCCCCTTTTCTCTAAATGAAGGTGGGGGATTTTGATCCCTGTATCTATGGTGCGGTGAAGCTTGAGCGGTTCATCGGTTAACCTCTTGCACTCTAACCCTTTCTTAGTTTCTTTAATCTGAAACTCGATGTCTGCATGGGCCGCCTCAGAGAGGCGTTTTGAAAACAAAATCTCTCGTTCAAGCTTTGAGACTCCTTGGCGAAAATGATACCGATCAAGCATAGGCTTTGCCTGAATGAGAAAAGTACTTCCCACCATGGCAATCAAACCAAGTGTGAGGAAAAGCTCTATTAGCGTGAAGCTGCGTCGTTGTCCCATGGATACTTATCTTTAATTCCTTTGACCTCACAATAATTCTCATATTTGTCTGAAGTCACATGAAGCTCTTTATTCTCAATCTTATATTTATAGGAATTTCCCCAACCATCTTTCATCAAATCAGAAGGCTTTCGAACAAGCCCAGAATTTATGAGTAAGTTCTTAACAGATAATTCAAAATTATCAGGATTCAGAAGAGTTCCTTGAGCTTCTTCCAACTGGACAATCTCATAAATCTTGTTCACTCCTTCTTTTGTTTTAAACGCTTTTCCTTTATCTAGACTTCCTTGCATATTGTAACCAATCACGCTTCCGATAATACCGATGATGAAAATTACAATCATGATTTCAAGGAGGGTCATTGCATATTTTTTTTTCATGGTTTTTCCTTATTATAAAATTGAACTGACGTCGGTAAGGGGAAGAAGGACCGCTAAAAGGATCACTGCAACCACTACACCTAAAAAAAGAAGCATCACCGGCTGAACAAATGAGGTCAGGCGTGTTAAACTTCTTTCAATATCTTCTTCGTAAATATCTGAGAGATGGTTCATCATCTCGGCAACCCGACCTGACTCTTCGCTGATTGAGAGCATTCTAACAACAAGGGTAGGGATCAGCGGGGATTTTTGAAACTCTTCGGATAAGCGCCGCCCTTCAAGAACTTTTTTCTCTGCCTCGGTCACAATCGCTTCAAATGAGGGATGCTTCATCACTTTCTTTGCAAGGCGAAGACATTCAATCATCGATACGCCCCCATTAAAAAGGATGGAAAAAACGCGGCAAAAACGTGCCATAATGGTTTCGATGAAAAGCCGCTTGACAATGGGAACATGGAGCATGGCCCGTTTCACTTTTTCTAGGCCCTTGGGATGGCGGAAGAAAAAAAGAAAGAATAGTAGGGCAGCAGCACCTGTCACGAAAAGAAGGAAGAAGTGCGCATTCAAGAAATGGCTAAGCGCTAGAACAGCTTCTGTCATCGGATGAAGTTGTCTCTCTTCAAACAGTTCGCTCATCGAGGGAATAAGAAAAAAGAGGAGAACAGAAATAACTGTGAGACAAAAAACGCCTAAAAAGGCGGGATAAATCATAGCAGAGGAGAGTTTTTTCTTTAGTGCTTGTTCTCGACCTATCAATTTTTCAAGCTCTGCAAAACTTTGTTGCAAGGATCCAGATTCTTCTCCAGCTCTGATCAAAGAGAGATAAACAGGATCAAAAATCTTAGGGTAATCTTTGAGAGCTTCTGAAAAAAGGCGCCCTTCTTTTACCTGATCACATAAATCGAGGAAAATGGGATGGAGCTTAGTGCGACGATATTTTTCTTCCAGGGTTAGGAGACTATCATAGAGAGGAAGCCCTGCTCTAAGGAAGACATGAAGATCTCTTGTAAATCCGACTAACAGCGCTGAAGGAAGAGACATTTGGTCTCCTCTTTTTGTGTAGGAAACCAATTTTGTAACAAGAATTTGCTGCTTCCGAAGACGTTCTTTAGCGAGCTCGATCGAATCAGCGTTGACCATTCCCATTTTGCGCCGCCCTTCTCCAGAAAGTGCTGTATATTGATAGAGTGCCATGAGCCTATCTCACTAATTATAAAGTTCTAATTGCCGGGTGACCCGCAGGACTTCAGCAGTGGTTGTCATGCCTTCTTGCGCTAGTTTCCCTCCTTCAGAGCGGAGAGATACCATTCCTAGTTCTGTTGCAATTTTCTGCAACGCATTTGCATCCGCACTTAGAAGAAGTTGCTGTTTGATCGGACCCGTAACTGGCAAAAGTTCATAAATTCCCACTCGTCCCCGATAGCCGGAACCAAAGCAAGCATTGCATCCTTTGCCCCTATAGAGTTTTCCTTTCTTCAGTTGCAAATCCTCGAGTTCTTGAGAGGAGGGCATATAGGTTTCTTTGCATCCATCGCAGATACGGCGAACGAGTCGTTGCGCCAGGATAGCAAGCACTGAAGAAGAAAGAAGGTAGGGTTCAATTCCCATATCAACCAGTCGTGTAAGCGCTGAAGGCGCATCATTGGTATGCAGTGTACTTAAAACTAAATGACCAGTAAGTGAAGATTGAATGGCAATTTCTGCGGTTTCTTTATCTCGAATTTCTCCTATCATTATCACATCAGGGTCTTGCCTTAAAATATGTCGGAGCCCTTTTGCAAAGGTAAGATCAATTTTTGGATTCACCCCAATTTGTGCTATTCCTGCAAGTTTATACTCAACGGGATCTTCGATGGTCATCACATTGATTTCTTGCGAGTGAATCTCATTGATTGCACTATATAGAGTCGTCGTCTTTCCACTTCCTGTTGGGCCTGTAACAAGAACAATTCCTTGGTTTTGATGGATATATTTTTGAAAGTTTTTTAAGGTTTCTTCTTCCATTCCAATCTTATCAAGGCCTAAGACAATGTTGCTCTTATCAAGAATTCGAAGAACAATCCGTTCTCCATAAACAACGGGTACGGTACTTACACGAAAATCGATCTGCCTTCCTCCCATCCGAAGCTTAATCCGTCCATCTTGAGGAAGGCGATATTCTGCAATATCCATCTTTGCTATCACCTTGATGCGCGTTAGAAGTTGTTTACAAAGATCTGGAGGAGGGGAATGGCGAAATTGAAGAACACCATCGATCCGATACCGAACAGCCATTTTATTTTCGAGCGGTTCGAAATGGATATCAGAGGATCCCTGCTGAATCGCTTCGATAATAACCATATTTAACAGTCTAACAACAGGGGAATTGTCTTGTTTATCGAGAAGATCGTATTCATCATCACTCTCCTCAGAAATAACTTCCTGCCCTTCTTTTTTAAGGCCTTCAATATACTGAGAGGCTTCTTTCTCTCCTTGGTGATAGCATTTTTCAATAGCCTCTTCGAGAGATGCCTGAGGGCAGAAGACCTCTTCAATATCTTGCCCAGTGATGCATCGAATTTCCTCTAGCACCTCTAAGTCATAAGGGTGGGAAATCGCAACGACTAATTTTCCTTCTTTTTCTTCAATAGGAAGTACAAGTTTCTGTTTTACAAAACCGTAGGGAAGCTTCTGAATGCCCTGAGCAACAAAAGGGCTATTTGAAAGATCATACATGGAAGTAAGACCAAAGCGATCTGCAAAAAGATAGTCATCTTCTACATCAGCCATCGACATTTCCAAAAAGGAGTTTTAAACTATTATCAAAGAGACTTTTTTTGCTTCGCTTCCTCGCCTCCTGAATCCTCTCTAGAAATTCAGGAAGATCCCCCGGCCGTTTCATGAGAGCTTCCAGCCGTAGTTTTTCATGCTCACCTTTCACATCGAAAACAATTTTTGGGGTAATAAAAATAAACATTTCGGTTTTTTCATCAGTCATTCGAGAATCCCCAAAAAATTTCCCAATCCCTGGTAGTTCTCCTAAAAAAGGAATCTTACTACTTGAATCTTCTGCTGTTTTCTCACGGAGACCACCCAAAATCACCGTCTCACCATCAATGACACGCACTTGATTTTCAACATGGCGTCGACTAACAGCAGGGCGGTCTTCCTGAGTGTTTTTTTTAATCGTATCAAAAGTGATATTGGTTTCAAGTGTGACAAAATGTTTTTCATCATCAGGATGTTCGGGATCATGAATGGTTGGAGTAATCACCATCGTGGTCCCATATTGCGCCCGCGAATAGGACTTCTGGAATGCTATTCCTTGATTCGAATCTATCGGTGCAGCTCCATTATCGATTGAAATTTCCGTAACAAGCGAGATTTGAGCAGGGGTTTGGTTGAGTGTTGTGACAGAAGGTGCTGCATTAATTCTAACATCTTCTTGGGCCATCAAAAAATTGTAGGCAATATCAAATGCTGGCCAAAAATCGCTCGGTTTTTCTCTAAAAATAAAAAAGTCTATAATTCCCTTGCTGGCATGTCCTAGACTTGTTTCATATTTTAAACCGGTTTTATGAGTATTGGTTGCAGCTGAACCCAAACGCAATAAGTTAAGACCAAAATCATTTTGGTTTTTTATCCTTTTTTCAAAAAGCAGGACTTCAATTTGAACCATTTTTTTCGGAACATCAATCTTCCGAATTAAATTCTTAATCTTATCCAGTGTGTCACGCCGTACAACCATCATAACTGAACCTGTTTTTGGATCAGGAATGAAGTTGGTGGTAAATGACTTTTCTTTCTGAGATTCTATTGTTGCGGCAACTGCTGTTGGAGGGTGCACAACAGTAGAATAGGGAGGAGAGCCATACGTAGGTGGAGAAAGTTGTGGCTCGAGCGAAGACTCTAACAAACGGGTAGGCGGGATTAGGCTCCCTTCAGGACGAGGAGCTTGACCTTCAATCCCTGAATAAATAAGTGATGCATAGACTTTCCCTAAGATTTCAGCAACATCAAGCGGATCGCTATGACGACAGGTGTACCAATAAACTGTCATCTCCATTGGGTCTTCAATCTGCCCTTCTGTCTCTTTAATGATATGTTCTGCACGATCGATCATGTCTTTTGGGCCAATTAGAACTAAAGACCCTTCGTTTTTAAGAGGGAGTATGACCAAGTCATCCCCTTCTCCCTTTGTTAAACCCACTCGTGGCTTTTTTGTTAAATCACCAAAATAGGCAACTAAGATTTTTTCCATTTCCTCAGGCTTTAGCCGGTCCATCGGAAAAACGCGCGTAAGTTTTTCGTTTTCCTTTTCCCACACAGCATCATAAAGAGCTAACAGCTTCTCCACTTCTTCTTTGGAAGAGATGATCGCTATCTTGTACCCCACCTGATAAACAAAGGTCATTTTAGGATCACGGAACCGTTCAAAAAACTGAGACACTCCTTTAATTCTTTCGGGAGGAGGTGAGAAAATATAAGCTACACGTGTTTTCGGAGGGATGCGCAGGAGGTTACGGGGATTGTTAAGAACCTGGTCTACTGCAACTAAATCTTGCTTCAATATGTAAAGCTGTCGTGTATATGAGTTGAGTTGTTTGACTCCAATTCCATTATGAGAGAGGATTATTTCTAGGAGATCATTCCAAGATTCACGAGGGATTGGAATGTCAGAATGCATATGAAGTTTAATCGACAAAACTTCCGGAGGAATCACATACAAATAGTCGCTCGAACCGTATTCCATAATCAACTGAGAGAGAGAGGTCTCTTCCTGGTCCCAAAGAGCGTATCCCTCATCCTCTTTTTTTGCCTCGGTGACAACAAGATCGTGCCATTCTTTTTCGAGGTCTTGGATTTCACGACGGATTCCATTTACGTCTTTTAAAAGATCTTGGTATTCATTCTCTCCTGCTCCATGTTTATGATATTCATTGACGAGTTCATACTTTTCTTCCATTACAATACGAAGCTTTCGGAGTTGGCCATTGATTTCGTTTAAAAAACTGCGAAGCTCTTTCTCTTCCTTCTGAAGGAGGAGAGAGTCCCGCTTTTCTTCGATAGTTTGCCCATGTAAAGCGGAGATACACAATAATAATAGGAGGGCGATTCTATTCTTCAAAAACTTCGTAATCCTCTATTGGCTGCAATCTTTTGTGCGATTTCAGTCTTGAACGACTTTTTTCTGTTTTGCTAGAAACCGGAGAACGAATTTTAGTCGATCTCCTCTTTTTAGTGGGAGGAGAATGTTCAAGAGTCTTCATTTGCGAAATGGGAAGTCGAACGGATTGGAGCTCTGTGCGCATTGGATCAAAGAGCGATCCACAAAAAAACTTCTTCCCATCTCTAGTTTCAAGCCCGTCAAAAATGAAAAGCTCCCCCATAACATTAAACTTGACGATAGCATCGATTTCGTAGGAATTTTTAACAGTGTGCCACCCCCTATCTGTATGAAAAATCCAATCTCCAATTTTTAATATCGTCGCTCGATTATCGATACGACAAGAGACGCGCGATATTGTTCTTTGTCTTAGACGCGTAAAAATCTCTTCCAATTTAATTGCTATGGGCCGCGCTCTTTCTCGATTAAAAGTCATATGGACAGTTTCAATTCCTGATGGATCCCAAAGTTCGAAGCTCATCTTGAAAGGAGTGATCTCTTTGACCCGTGCTAGGGGGTACCCCTCTTCATTGCCCACGTCCCACTTTTCTTCCTTCCAAATATAGGTTCTTCCTTCCTCTACAAACAGAATTTGCTCCCCAAGAATTTCTAGACGCTCAAGCCCTTTGTAAATTTGGTATTCATCTCCAGCATATTGATCAAAAAGGCGATCGGCTGGCCACCATTTAGCATCTTCGAAAGCATAAACCCCCGCAATCAGCTCAGGATGAGACACTTGCTCTCTTTTTAAGGGCTTCCAATCTTCTTTAATCAGATGTTCTCTTGTCTCAGAAAGAAGCACTGCTCCTTGGTTGGAAGCTAAATCAATCCCCATTTGCAGGGTGGTTCTCCCTTCTTCATTTTGCTTTGGCTTGATCCATAGGGGCGCTGCTTTCTCGGAAAAGATGAGCTGGTCTTCTTCATACGCTAGATACAGCTTTTGCTCTTCCTTTACTACCCTTTTTTCTTGAGATCCTTTAAGACCCAACAAATAGAGTGTCTCCATAAAACCACTATTTGGACGATTTGAGCGGGCAAGAAATAAAATCTTGCCGCTTAAATCAGGAAAAGGGAAACTTTGAAGCTCTGAATCAACAGCAAGGGGGCCTTCGCCAATCTTTTCATATTCAAAAACTAAGATTGACGGGCTCATTTCCTTATTTTTGGGTATGACTACCCCGCTTTTTTCTAGTGAAAAATTGAAGATGTTCAATAAAAGAAAGGCAAGAGCAAAAATGAGTAATAGTAGGAAAATCTTATTTAAAAGGTTGATGCTATTATGGGTATGAATTAACGATCTTTCTTTCGCTATCAATTGCTTCTCATCTAAAAAAAATTCAAGGTCAGTATCGTGTTTATATTATTCAATTTAATGAAAAATTTCAAAGAAAACAAAAAACATCTAGATTGCAAAAAATTTATTTTATTTTAAACTTGAGTGTAGGGGCAACTAAGTATAGGCTTGGTGCTTCTATGGTTTTCACAAATGAGAGAAATAATGGATAAAAAATTGAAAGAGGGCGTTAGCGTTCAAGAGCTTGAAAATTTTGGAAAGAAGTATCGACTTGAAATCTTCTTCGTACTCTATTTTCTATTAGCAACTTTGCTAACATTTATCTTCTTTGGCGCCGCGTGGAGTGTTTTCCTAGCAGGCGTAGGGGGAATTCTCGGAATATGGCTTCCTAAAAAGATTGAAAAAGCAGCAAAAGCTGCCTTTGGGTTTGTTTTCAAACAAGAAAGGGCAACTAAGCTTGTACTTGCAATTGTTGGAGTCATCATTTCATTTTTCTTGCCTCCGCTTGTCTTCTTCTTCCTAGGTCTTGTAGGAGGAACAGGGATGCACAAAGCTGCTTCGTCAGTAACAAAGTTGAATAATAATGGGGAAGGATAGTAAGCAAATTACCCTTTGCTGAGGTCCTCTTCTCTTGATGCGATATAGTCAAGAAGCGACGTTTCTTGCACGGTAAAGTGGCTTAAGAGCTGCTTGAATCCTGCATGCCCAATTTTTTCGTCTGCTTTTTCGTCTTTTTCCCATCCTCCATAACGCTTCAACTCCTTCCAGGCGCTTTGCTCGCCTTCCAGATCTCCAAGCTGCTCAGAAAGAGTGGCAATTCGGAGTAAATTAAAGGCAAAGAGGGCAGAGTTATCCTTCCTGTCCTCCCAAAAAGAGGCATCCTCAAGTATTTGTTGTTTCAGCAGGGTCGCACTTTGCCTTGCCTCCTCATACTTTGCTGCGCTAATTAAAAGAGACGTTCGAGCATAGTCAGAGTAATAAGGTTGATCAGTTCTCTTAAGAGTCCGTTCGATATAGGGTTCGGCTTCTTTTGATGAGCGAGAGGAAAGCAGATTCTGACCGATCAAAGCATCATAGTGAGCATGAAGCTCAGGATGTTTTTTCATTACCCTCTGCAAACTTGCAAACTCTTCCGCTTCCTGATCCAAAATCTGGTCCCACTTGACAAAAGCATGAGTGGCAGTAATATACTCCCCTTCAGAGAGCCCTTTACGAGTTCCCATCTTTGTAATTAAAAGTCCTGCAAGAAGCGCCGCAGGGACAATATATACCAATAATTTCTTCCAATCGAATAACACCCGTCTCGGTAAATCGATCTCAATATCCATAGCATGCTCTCGCGTTCAGATAAAAGAATCCATTCTACCTCATTTCCCATTTTTGAACATCCCCATGTTCATGGTTTTCTTAAAGACAGTGAATTTAAGACGTCCGAAATAGAGCTGAGCGTCATGGCAAGACCTGCGATTATTGGGTTAAGAAGCCTCAGGGCGGCAAGCCTTCGAGCTAGCGATTCCATAGGAAGAGGCGTTGCATCCATGTTATCCATGGAAGATCCAGCCAAGAAATGCAAGACTTCGAAAGCGCAGCTCCACCCGTCTCTCTCTTTTTGAGGTGTCTTTTGTGTATTGTCAGAAAGAAGCAGCTGAAGGTCTAGTATTTCATGAAGTGATACATTATGATTGCGGACCGAAATGACGCTTTAAGATTCAGGTCCACGCGTCCGATAAGAGCTTTCGCCACATGAGGCCTTAAGATTTTGCTCAAAGCAAGCCCTCCAATAACAAATTCTGCCCTTTTCTACTCCGGATCACCCTTTTTGTATAATGGTCCCAGAAATTCGAGCCACTGGCTAAGCTAGTTTTCTCCCGATAAAAGGAGAACAAAAATGGCAAAAACAAGAAAAAAATATTCTGCCGAATTTAAGCTAAAGGTGGTGCTCAAAATTTTAAAAGGAGAGAAAACAGTGGGAGAGCTTGCTGGGAAATTTGAGGTTCACCCTTTAGTTCTTGGGGGGTGGAAAAGGCACTTTAAAGCCACTGCAGTTCAAATTTTTGAGAAAGGCAATAAGCGTTTGATAGTGAGCTATCACAGAGAAAGCAATGCGAGCTTCTGGGATTAAATAGATCAACCCTATACTACGTTGAAACTATTTCTAGAGAAGCAGACTTAGACTTAATGAAAGCATTTGATAAAAAATACCTTAGAAACCCATTTTATGGGAGACGTAGGATGACATTAGAAATGCGCGACCAAGGCTTTTTTGTTGGAGAAAAAAGAGTGAGAACTATAATGCTCCCCAAAATTTAAACAGGTATGTTTAGGAGAATAAGCTGTCTCAGATATGCTAAATGGAGAAAAATGAGTAGAAAATGTTCAACTGGGCTTAAATTTAGAGTAGCCTTATCCGCTTTACGAGAAGACAAAACAATAATGGAGTTATAGGAAAGCTAAAAGTTAAAAGCGATTTTTAGAGAGAAATCTTGGAAACTCCCATAAGGTAAGGGTTTTCAATTATCCCCGGAGAGGGGCAGTAAAAGAGGGATTAACTTCTTGGGAAGCGCCTGAGGCCCCATCATAGACAGCCCTTGAAGGATCCGGCGATGGCCAGAAGAGAAAGAAGTCGTAGGAATTCTTTCAAAAAGAATCCATTCATACCCTTTAATCTCCTTATGCAGAGCTCTATAGAGATGGGGGTAGAGAAACGCTTTATACTTTGTAAATCCGTGCGTCACCATTGGAAGGGAGCAAAGAGATGTGAGGGAGAGATCAAGAGCATCTTCAATAGAGGTCCCTCTTTCAAAATAGGGGAATTCTGCAAGACCTGCCATCACTTTTCCTCTTTCCCCCTTTCGGAGGAGAAGCGCATTTTCAGTATGGATGACTGCGACCTCCCGATGGAGGTGGATTGTTTTCTCTCGACTCCTCTTTAGAGGAAGTAAATCCGCTTTACTGGTTCTATTGGCTACACACTCTTTTTGCAAAGGGCAAGAGTTGCAGCTGGCCTTTTTCTTGCAGATAAGGGCGCCAAGCTCAATGAGGCCCTCCATAATAATCCACGGTTCCTTCTCAGGAAGAAGCGCCTCACAAAGAGCCCATACTTTTCTTTGCACTTTCCCCAGATCAATCGGCTCATCGATTCCATAAAAGCGGGAAAGGACTCGCAATACATTCCCATCGACAGCCGCCTCTCTTTTTTTAAAGGCAAAGCTTAAGATCGCCCCAATTGTATAGGGGCCTAATCCTTTAACCTTTTTTAGCTCTCCATTTGATGAAGGAAGCTCTCCACCATGACTTTCAGTCAGATACCGAGCTCCTTCATGAAGGTTTCGAGCTCGAGAATAGTACCCAAGCCCCTCCCAAGTTTTGATCACCATTTCAAGGGGTGCTTCGGCAAGTTTTGCAATGGTGGGAAAAAGA
Source organism: Candidatus Neptunichlamydia sp. (assembly GCA_965233865.1). Taxonomy (GTDB): domain Bacteria; phylum Chlamydiota; class Chlamydiia; order Chlamydiales; family Simkaniaceae; genus Neptunichlamydia. The sequence continues at coordinate 1,240,253 of OZ247587.1, read as the reverse complement.
GTCATCCATCTTTTAAAATAGGGAACTACCACACTGACTTGGGTTTGCTGCAACATGACCTCAGATACCCACACTTCGTAAGGGGAAGGATTTTCCCTCCAGGGGAGATCGCGGCGGTTTTTGAAGAACCAATGACGCAGTGTTTCGGTGTCCATTATTCTACTCCATTTCAAACAAGAAGTTTAGCTCTATTGGCACACTATTTGCAAGTGGTGTAGTAAGGCCGGGGGGTAAAAATGGCAAAGTGGACAGAGATCAATCAGCAGCTGCAAGTCACTTTATCTAAAGAAATTGACTTGCGACGTGAGATATTAGGCAATATGAATCAGCAGGAATATGTTCTGCTGATTGGAGATATTGAACTGAAAGACAATCTTTATCGAGAATGCAGTAAATTAGCAGGGTGCCTTAAAGAGGTCATCAAAAAACGGGGAGGGCTCACTCGCAGGCTGTTTGATCTTATGCCACTAAACACCATTGGAACAACTTTAAATGAGGTCTTAGACCCCCTTGTTGATATTGAATCTGAAACCCTGCACCTTTACCAAAGGGCAAAGGAGCTGACAGACAAAATCCATGGGCAACACCTTCGAAATAAGTCATTACGTGAAATGATTCTAAAAGAAGGGCCCTTAGAGATGCATAACACTGCCGTGCATGCAGAAGCGGTGCAAGGAAAGAAGGTGACCCTAATTACTATCGATTACCCTGAGGTTGACACCCTCTTCCCCATAAAGGAAGAAGATTTCTGATTTTCCAGGATGAAATAAGTCGCCCATATTCAGAGGTTCCTGCTTCACAGAGTCTGCTAATGCAGTCTCTCCACAGGCTAGCACGGCATGTCCTGCCGCTAGAGTACTCTTTGCAGCATTGATGTCTGCATTTTCTGTATAGACACAACTAATACAGCAAGACTTCGATTAGGTCCTGCTATAGGTTGACTTTTGTAGAAGCCTATCCATCCTATCGTTTTCATATTTATCCTCCAATAATAGCAACGTTAAAGGGTATAATGGTCCCAGAAATTCGAGCCACTTGCTAAGCTAGTTTTCTCCGAGCAAAAGGAGAACAGAAATGGCAAAAACAAGAAAAAAATATTCCGCTTCTCCTGATCAGCAGGGAGGCAAGAAGGTGAGACTTCTTAGGATGGCAGGTGGTCTCTTTATTTTGGATTTTCCTTTTTGGTTTTAATAGTGGCTGTAAGGTGGTGCTGCATTTGCGTAAAGATTTGTTTTCGGGATTTTTTAAAGTCTACAATAATTCCCACTGTCTCTTGGTCATTTGGGTTTCCTGCAAATCCTGGAAGGGGAAGGGGTGGCATGTAAGGGTAAAACATGGATTCGTGTTCTGCACAAAAATCACAGTCAAGGTGTTTAATTTTTTGAAGTTTGACATTTGGTGATAAAAAGCGGTTTTTCTTAATCTGTCTGATAGAGTCGTATAATTTAGCATTTTTTTCACCATATCCCAAGAGTATTCCTAACAAATACGGATTTCTATTGACGTCCTCTCTGATTTTTGGGTTGTATAAATATGCATCTGTAATTTGACCTGGTGAGGCGTCCTTTTGAAAGTAAAACCTGAAGACTTCTATGTTGTTTTCGAAAACTGTTTGTAATGATTTTCGGTTGCAAAGGAAGATATCTGTATTACATTCTCTTTTTTCTTCAAAGTATATAATGTCTGGACCTATAGGAATATTAAGTTTCAAAAAGACTTTTCTTCCTTTATCAACGTTAAACAATTTTATGATTTGATTAAATGAACTTGTTGATTTGCACCATTGCTCTGTTATTTTTTCGTGATTTGGGATTGTCTCTAAGGCCAGAGGCTTTGCAGATAATAAAACATAGCCAAAGTGTGACTCATAAAACAGGAACTTCATAAAGTATGAAAGCTGCAATAATTCTTCTTCCGTGAGGTCGTTAGAATAGGGTAGAACATCCAAGAAATGGAAAGAGTTTTCTTGACAGTAAATAACTTGGTGAAGGAGGCTGAGCGCAAGACAGCACGCACGGAGGCGCTTCATGAAAAAAATAAAAACCTCTCTTATAACGTTATTTTTCTTGTTCTCACTTGCTTCACTATCTGCCCACGAAGGTAACTGTGAATGTTTTTCTAGTCGAGATTATTCATGCTTTGCCTTTCAAAAAGGAGATTGTATTTACCTCAATCAAGATCTTCTGTTTTTTGAAGACGGGAAGATTTATCTAGATGTGGGTGGAAACCCGATGCAAATCCACACCTTATCTTCTGATGAAAAGGGAGTATATATTTCTGCTAAGGGAGAGAGCGAAAAGGGGTGGACATGCCCCATCTGTTATACGTATAATCCTCCAGGAAATCTTATTTGTATTAACTTTTCCAGGCATCATGACTTTGACTAAAGGGGTATTGATCGAAAGGCCTATCCTACAGGGTTAGGAAAATTGAGGTTCTTTCTCTATATCAATAGAGAGATCTTTGAAGGGGGCGCCTATTCAAGGGTGGGCATTGATGGAAATCGACCCTCTTGGGGAGGGATGGTTTCAAAAAAACCAGGAAAAGCTTTCTATAGGAGAAGATGATGTTCAAGAAAAACCCAGTAAATGACCAAAACTTTCAGGATGCTTGCGTTTCTGTGGTGCAGGCGGGAGACCTTCAAGCTTTAAAGAACCTTCTGTCTGGACAGGGGAGAGTAGGTATCGATACTCGGATTGGAAGGCTGGGGTTGACCTTTCTTCACTTAGCAGTGATCTTTGAGCAAGTAGAAGTGGTCCGCTGGCTTTTGGAAAATAAGGCAAAGGTTAACAAAAAGGAGAGCTATAGTGGTAAGACGCCTCTCCATATGGCGGCTTATTATGGAAGATCGGAAGTTCTGGAGCTGCTAATGGAGTATTCAAAAAGCTTCTCCAGTGACAAAGCAGGATGCTTCCCAGTTCACTATGCCTGTATGAATGGACATCTTGATATTGTTAAAAAGTTGATTTCAAAAGGTAGTCTTGGGAATGTAGTCTCTCAAATTGGGTCTCCTTTGGATATTGCAGTCCGCAAACAAAATCTTCAACTTATTGATTTTCTGTCTAATAATATTGGAATTTCTTGTGTGGAGCCCTTTGATCCCATCAACGACTATGACCAAACTCTCATGAAAACCGACTGCTTATCTCCGCTTCATCTTGCCTTATCAATGAAACAAAAGGAAATAGCCATCATGCTTCTGGAAAAATTTCCTCAGTTTCCATCTAGAGAAATAAGGAATCTATGGGATGCTCAAGGCGTTAATAACCACTTTTTTTCTTTAGAAGTAAGAGACTCTTTTTTGAAAATATTTTTTTCTTCTCATGAGGCTACATCCATATCTACAAAGGCTGAAGAATGGCGGGATTTTGAGAGTTCAAGACATCAACAAGGCAGTGTGAGTAGAGATCTGTTCCAGGCTATATTAAATGATCGAATCGATGTCATTAAAGAGATTGTAGCTGAGAAAAGGCTTGAGGCTCTATCAGAGTCACCTGATCCCCTTCCAGCAACCCCAATGAGATTAGCAATTGAAGTTTGTTATTTTCCTCTTTTTGACTGGCTTATTGAAAAACGATATTTTCCTCAGGTTTTTTCTGAGCTGTTGTTTTTCCAAAAGTGGTGCTTTATGGATTATGAAGAAAGCGCTGGAGGTTTTTTTCAGGTGGTTCCTAAAGAATTACAAGTTCTACACTCTAAGTATCATGTAATTGAAGAATGCTGAGGTAAAAGATAATGACCGGACTTCTCATCGTTAATTTTTCATTTCTCTTCATAGCTACTATGCTTTCCTTTTTTTATAAGCTATACCCTTCTGAAAAAAAAGATCGATTAGGACTAGCTGGAATTGGAGAAATTGTATTTTTCTTTTAGTGGCTTCTTTTCATTAGCTTGACTTTTCTTGGTCTTATTACAAAGTTTTTCGGATGGGGCTGGTTAGGAGTGATAGCAATTTATTTTGGGAGCTTCATTTGGGGATCTTTACAGTTCTTTATTGGATACAAGGGGTGTGTTTTTACATATTTGGTGGCCGTTATTCCCTTTGTTTTTTACTTTGCGCTAATGATTCCTGTATTCATTTTAAGGTGATTATTTTGATCTTTCTATCATGATAGGCCTTGGGATCTTTGGAAAGGTATGTCCAAGCACCAAAATCGCATGGCTGTTAGGAGGATTTCAACCTTGCGGTATCTTTCCCGGTTTTTTTTCAACCTTTGCTTCATTGTCGAACCCGCTCCTTTATTCAGGGCTCTAGATTCATCCCACTGTAAGGATTGTCTCTTCTATGGAGAGACAACTCGTCGCAACGACTTCTTGTCGCAGTCGATTTTAAGTTGCGGTAAACACATCTTATTATCAAAAGAATGTCTAGTAATTAAAACAAAAGCGCGAGAGGATAAAGAAGAATTGGGTGATTTTAGCACGCGATGAGAAATTTTTATGTAGATAAGGTGGTTCTTCTTGGAGAAATTGGAGATATATAAATCGGGAGAAATACATGACTCTTCCATAGCTAAGGAATACTCCAAAACTCATGAATCCATGCATAGGTTCTTGGCTTATAGAGACTTTCCTATGTTAATTAAAGATTTTGAAAATATCAATAGGGTGTTAGATTTAGGTTCAGGAGCGGGGGATTCTTCTCAATATCTTTTTAAAAAAGGGTATGAAGTTTTCGAGACGGATAAAAGCTCTTCTATGATTAAACAATCAAGATTAAACTTTCCTTATATTAATTTTGTTCATTTTGATAATATAAAAAACATCTGTAGTTTTGATTTAGTCTTTTCCTGTTTTGTTCTTTTTGAACTATCAAATAAAAATGAAATAGTAGACTATTTAAACCTTTCCTCTGATAAATTAAGAGACGGTGGCTTGTTCTTTGGAATAACAGGCAGCCAAGATTTGCACCAAAAGGTGAGAAATTGGGCATGTTTTGATGTGAATTATCCAGTGAATGAAAATCCTAAATCGGGAGAACTTGTTAAACTTGGACTAAAAGATCCTGAAATGGAGTTCTACGATTATTTTTGGAGAGAATTAGACTATAGAGAGTGCTTCCAACTTTCTAATCTCGAGCTATTCAAAGTTTATTATCCTTTGGGTTATAGAAATGAAAAGTTTAATTTGATGAGGTCTGTAAAGGTAGACCGTTCTGACCAAGTGTGGGCTGCAGACATCACGTATATTCCGCTTCAAGGTGGATTTGCATATTTATTTGCAATTATTGATTGGTACAGCAGGTTTATCCTTGAATGGGAGCTCTCAAATCTCCTTGATACAGATTTTTGCATAGAGGCTTTGGAAAGAAGTTTGAAAAAAAACTGCCCAGAAATTTTCAATACAGATCAGGGAGTGCAGTTCACAAGCTTGTGCTTTACTAAGAGATTAGAAAAAGAGGGTGTGAAAATCAGCATGGACGGGAAAGGGAGAGCTCTTGATAATATTTTCATAGAGCGTCTTTGGAGAAGTGTGAAGTATGAGGATATTTATCCTAAAGGGTATGAAAGCCTTAAAGAACTAAAAAAGGGACTAGAGGTGTATTTTGAGTTTTATAATGGACAGCGCCGTCACCAGAGTTTGGGATATCAGACGCCGTCAGAGATCTATTATGGAACAGGCCTTGAGGTCTAAAGAAGGAATAAGAACTGAATTTAACATCAGGAAAAACTAGCTTAACTTTTGCAAATTTTGGTCTTGACGTCTGGGACCACCATACTCTTTCAGCTTGCCCTTCGGCTTCTGCAAAACGTCTTTTTAAACTTTCAACGTCTGTTTGGCACCGAACCATCTGATTTGATAATTGGGATAATGCGTCCATAACTGCTCTCCTTTCTTAGTTATATTGTTTGGCGCCCAATATGATATCACCTATTGGTTATTAACCACCATACCACCAGATATTTTATCAAGTAATTATCCCAATCTTCCATGCAGCCCCATAGAATCTCAAAAAGTATACTCTTACGGAATTGACTTGACGTGTCCGAATTAATGTCCTAGAATGTAATTCTTTTGAAGCTTAAGGATATTAAAGGCGTAAAGGGACCCGGAACCTGAGTGTAGTCGCAAAGGGGGGTGACCCCTAAAAAGCATTCTTTTTTTATTGTTGATCAAGCTGATTTACGCACGAATGAAAAATTCAAAATACGTGTTATTCCTCCCATGATATACTCCCTGCATTTCTACATGAAAAATTTTTTAAAAACGCAAGAATTCATGCCATGATTCCGTGCAAAATGTGTTATAATAGACACAAGGAGAACAAGATGAGCATATCAATCACACCAAAAAACAGCACTACTATCGCAACACAAACAATGTCGATTGATGAATTGTTTGAAGAGAGATATAAAGAACGACAGACAAGAGATAGCAAGATTGTTGAAGAACTAAGGCCTTTGTGCGAAGACATTCCTTCATGCGCTTTAGACCCAGTAACATATGAACCAATGAAAACACCTCTAGTGATGAGATGCGGACATACGTTAAGCTCTAAAACAGCAGTTTCTGTTGCGGAATCAAAGGGGTTAACTAAGAGTGACAAAATACCTTGTCCAGTTTGTCGAACAGAAACAACGGGCTATTCTTTCTTCTATGATCAGTCATTTGACGAAACGGTAGAACATCTTGAAAAAGTAACAAAAATATTTAAAAGAACAGTAGAAAACAATGAAGAAAAATCGACGAAAAGAGCAGCCTCATTCGGGTCTAAAAAGACAAAAAAAAGAACCTGTAAGAGTAAATACAGTTCGCGTTGATGCTCCTCGGGAAGCAAAAAGGAAACACACAATCTATGTTGGTTCAGATGACTACTCTACTCGCCAATCAATGTTTCCTCTACAAAATTATAAATCTCTCAATGACGTAATGAAAGCAGAATTAAAAAACAGAAAAAATATAATCAGAGACTCTCAGAACTACCCTCAAGAACTTCAAACATTTCTTAATTTTCAATCTCTATTTAACGTAGAGGAAGGACTTGAAAAAGATATGCATAATCATGGAGTGGTTTTATCTATGAGATCCCCTCAAACAACAAATAGTCTAGCAGGTGCTCTTGCTAAATTTTCACCACCAAAAATAGATGTTACCAAAAGAGATTGGGAAGCTGGAGACAATGAAATTTCCATGAACTCTAACTCTGGATATGTTGTTGGCAGGCATTCAAAAGAGAGAGAGATGATTCCTATTGAAAGACCAAATCACATTTCTTTTGCTCATGAAGCAAAGCATATCTTAGACAAAAAACAGGGAAATTACTCTCCTAATGCAGTTAATATTCCATTCTACAGCAACACCAATGAGATAAAAGTCATAGGTAAAAGAGGAGATTTTAAAAAGGGAGAAGTTACAGAAAATGCTTTTAGGGAAGAAGCTGGTCTCCCCGTTAGATATGGACATTTTGGGTGGCAGGAAAAGCCTGATCAAAACAGCTTCAATAATGCAATTTTTCCGATTCAAAGGCAATATCCAGGGCACTTATTTAAAGATCAAGATTTCCTAGAAGAGAGGCGCCAGCTGAAGGAGAATCAACGGCAAAACATTAAAGCACCTCAAAGAAGAGGAGGTTGGATGCGATGGTTTTATATAAATAACTTCGAGTAAACAAATTCTATGCTATAAGTAAATCCCATGACCAATTTAAATAAGAGAACATCATGGACCCATATGTAGAAAACGAAATAGCACAAGCTCAATTAGATTATTTAAAAATTTCGGCCATTGAGAACGCAGGCCTTAAAGAAGAATTAAATTTTCTGAAGCTGGAGAAAGAACTAGAAAAAGAAAATCGCTTAAAATACATTGCAAGAAAGCTTGTTGAAAAGAATATGGACCCTCATGAAATTCAAGAAGTCTTAGGTCTTGATGATCTTAACGGCATTTTAGATTGAACCTCAAGCAGCTAATCTAAAGGAAAAACATTGTGTTAAAATTCACTACTAAAATCATTTTGTCATTGTCATTCTTGGGAATATTAAACGCAGCGAGTGAAGATTTTAAAGACATTAAAACTGTGAAAGAATCCTCTCGCAAAAAAGAAGCTCCTTCTTGGACATGTCCTATCTGTGGCAAAACATTTGAAAAACCTGAAGTTCACTATTGCTATGAAATTAAAAGCGACGGAACAATAGTAAGGCCATAATCTTCTCCTTCAAGGGTTGGATTTATTCTGCTTGTAGTATATGCAGGTGGTGGATGCCTCGTATCTGGCATAGCATCTTCTGCCATAGAACGTAAATGTGCTGGTAGTCCGTGTAAACTATGTTTTGGCGGCATGGTCTTTAAATACTCCTTTTATTTTCATAACGTATCGCATTGTAAGGTCTAGATAAACATTATGGTGATCCCAGACGTCAAGACCAAAATTTGCAAAAGTTAAGCTAGTTTTTCCTGATGTTAAATTCAGTTCTTATTCCTTCTTTAGACCTCAAGGCCTGTTCCATAATAGATCTCTGACGGCGTCTGATATCCCAAACTCTAGTGACGGCGCTGTCCATTATAAAACTCAAAATACACCTCTAGTCCCTTTTTTAGTTCTTTAAGGCTTTCATACCCTTTAGGATAAATATCCTCATACTTCACACTTCTCCAAAGACGCTCTATGAAAATATTATCAAGAGCTCTCCCTTTCCCGTCCATGCTGATTTTCACACCCTCTTTTTCTAATCTCTTAGTAAAGCACAAGCTTGTGAACTGCACTCCCTGATCTGTATTGAAAATTTCTGGGCAGTTTTTTTTCAAACTTCTTTCCAAAGCCTCTATGCAAAAATCTGTATCAAGGAGATTTGAGAGCTCCCATTCAAGGATAAACCTGCTGTACCAATCAATAATTGCAAATAAATATGCAAATCCACCTTGAAGCGGAATATACGTGATGTCTGCAGCCCACACTTGGTCAGAACGGTCTACCTTTACAGACCTCATCAAATATGGATATTTCTTGTGCTCCTGATGTGGCTTGCTCAAATTAGGCTTTGGGTAAATCGCTTCTAATCCCATTTTTTTCATGGCAGTCCTGACTTTTTTTTCTCCAACGAAAAATCCTTGGTCGCGCATTTCTAATGTCATCCTACGTCTCCCATAAAATGGGTTTCTAAGATATTCTTTATCAATTGCTTTCATTAAGTCTAAGTCTTCTTTTTTAGGAATGTTCTCAACGTAGTATAGGGTCGATCTACTTAATCCCAGAAGCTCACACTGCTTTCTCTGTGATAGCTCAGTATCACCTGCATCTATAAGAGATTTTCTCAGAGCTAACTCAAAGCCGTGTACTTTTTTTTAAGCCATTCCAGCTCCATTTTTAGCCTTCCAATTTGCTCAAATAACTCTCCTTTTTCCTGCTCCTCTTCTTTGGTAATCAAACGCTTATTGCTTTTCTCAAAAATTTGGGCTGCCGTGGCTTTAAAGTGTCTTTTCCACCCTCCAAGGACTAAAGGGTGAACTTCAAATTTCCCAGCAAGCTCTCCTGCCGTTTTCTCTCCTTTCAAAACTTCAAGCACCACCTTCAGCTTAAATTCAGCGGAATATTTTTTTCTTGTTTTTACCATTTCTGTTCTCCTTTTATCGGGAGAAAACTAGCTTAGCAAGTGGCTCGAATCTCTGGGACCATTATAGGTTAACGGCTTGCCTGTAACAGAATCATAACCTAGCATGGGCTCAAAATCACATACCTCATGCCTTACTTTTTCAAGAAGCACATCATTATCACGTTGTTTCTCTTGAACTGCTTGTTCAACGATTTCATCAAAAGACAATGTTTGTGTGCTTGTTGTTGCTGTTATCATACTCATAACTTCTTCCTCTTGCGTTCATTATACCATATGTTGCCCAAAATAAAGGATAATTCACTATGATCCTTTCCGCTATTTCTTGATCACGTAAAAAAACATCGTACTGTTCCTGTGTTAACCCTAAATCATTTAAAAGGTTCTGAGCTGGTAATGACATTATATATATTCCTTTGCGTTTAATAATCTATTACATGCTGGGCATGGTATTTTTGGGTAATCTTCTAGAGGTTCAACATTTCGTTCGTGCATGAAATGACGCGCAGATTCGATATTCTCAATCGTTTTTTTGTTAAAAATATGGCTACATGAAAGCGTTATCGGATCTGTTAACTCTTTATTACTTATGTGTTCGACCTTTCCATTTATCTTAGATGCTTTCTGATCTATCATGTGTTGATATAGACCCATCAAGACTGGAAATGCATATGTTTGAGATTCTGAATCTTTTGATTTATCATGATTTTTTATTTTTAATTTAAATACTTGTTTTAATTTTTGGTTAATCCCAGTCTCAATTGTTTGAGATTCTGCATCTTTTTTTTTGAAAATCCCAGTTGCAATAATTGGCTCCCAAGCTTTTCTTGGAGATTTATAATACAATTGTTGGATTGAGTATTCTGTCTGTGTAGAACAGCTTGCTGTTATCATAGTCTATTCTCTGGAACTAAATTTCTTTCTAACCCATGTCTTCTTTCTGAACATTCCAAAAGTCTTGTGCTTCTTCTTCCGGATTTTCTTCTTCTAGAGTTTGAAGACCATTAAAATTGTATTTTGGCGGCATATGTTTTAAATAGTTCCTTTGTTTTTATTATATATCTCATAGCACTTTCTGTTGAAAAGTTAGACCAAGCACAGCGAGCAGAATAAGTTTTTTTGCATACAAAGCACTCCTGTTTTTCTGGATCTTTTTGTTCTTTTGGAATTTTCTTAAATTCTTTGATAAAAGTATTTCTATTAAACACGTGACCACACCGTATCTGAAGAGGTTCTTCTATCAATGGTTCATTAGTGATCGGATCATATCCTAATGTTGGAGAGTAATCACAAATGTGCTCCCTTAATTCTTCAAAAGATTCATCACTTTTTAACTGCCGTTCTTGAATCGCTTGCTCAACGATTTCATCAAAAGACAATGTTTGTGTGCTTGTTGTTGCTGTTATCGTACTCATAATTTTCTTCCTATTACGTTCATTTATAAGATGAATTTTACTCTATTTGGAGGAGGTTTTGGAAAATCACCTGACTGTTCGATGGATTTTACCTTAATTCCTATCATGATACACTCTCTGCATTTATACATGAAAAATTTTTTAAAAAAGCAAAAATTCATGCCACGATTCAGCGCAAAATGTGTTATAATAGACACAAGGAGAACAAGATGTCCGTCATAGCAAATACAAAAAGCAACACTATCACTTATTTTGAACAAGCGATGCGTACTCAAATGGAAACGCAAGAAACAGAAGCGCGAGCAGACCTGAAAGATCGAGAAGATGAGATGAGAGGGATGCAAGAAAACCTAGAATCGATAAAAGCTCAAAAAACAAGGAATGACCAAATCGTAGAAGAATTAAGACCTCTGTGTGAAGAGCTTCCCGATTGCACCTTAGATCCTGTTACGTTTGAGCCTTTGGAACGACCTAGAGTAACACGATGTGGACATACATTTAATGAAGATACCATCAAATCAATCTTCGAATCAAAAAAAAGAAGTAGAAGTGACTTAAATATAGAATGTCCTCTTTGCAGAAAGGATTCAAAAATAAACCACCTATTTTATGACCAATCTTTTGGAGAGACAGTGGGAATTATAAAAAGAATAAAAAATGTTTTCGACAAAAACAAACTAACAGTTTGAGGCTGAAAATGGGAAATCTTAAACGTAGAAAAATAGATATTAGAGATTATGGTTACAATGACATTCCTGATGTTGCCGCTTATGCTAATACTTTCACAGATCTTCCCTCTCCTCAAACATTTGATTTTTTATCCCATTACGATGAAGGGCTCTTAAGAGATTTTGTTACTAAAGAAACTGGATTAGAAGAAATTCAGGAAGATGGTGGTCTATCGCCAACTTACATTCCACGACATGTTCATGAAGACAGAAGCTCTTATAAAGGATTAAAAAACTACGAAAGATCTCGTAGAAGATACGAATCATTACCAAAGGAATATAATTGGGGTGACTTAAGGGATTTCAAGGAAAAGCCAAATTTTTTAATAGATGACAATAATTATCCTGCCCTTGAGTATCGTGCATTCCCTGGATTTTCAGGAGTGAACGACAATGATTCTGATGTGGGGTCTGTTCGAGACCCACTATTCCAACCAGAAGATACTGGTTCTGATGAGATTAGTTTTCTTTCTGAAGCTGATCACGGTTCCTCAAACGGCAACTTACAGGACGCTTTAATAAATAGAGGCACCCTAAGGTCTGCGTTGCTAGGAAAAATAGGTAATAATCTACCTGTAGATTTACAAAATGAAACCTACAAATTTATGGATACAGAACGAAAACAAATCCCAACAGAAAGAAATTTAAGAGCTTGGGATGGTTTTTTAGAAAAATCGGAGCGGTTAATTAAAAACAGTGGTCCATTGAGTATGTTTGAGTTAGAAGAAGAAAAAAATTTAGAGGATGAATTTGGCTCTGATTTTCCAAATATTGGCACTCTGTGGGACGCGCTAGGAAGTGACGTTGACCACTCTGATATCATGCGTATGCCTCGGTATAGACACCCAAAACAAGAAATCACTATTCAAAGATGATCATGCCTGATACAAGCTTCTCAAAAACATGTGCTAAAATAGTTTTGGAGTTGTATTTGTTGTTGGAAAACTCAGCTTATCAATTTGAACTAAATTCACATTAAAACATTCCAAATCCCAACTAGTTACCCTTAAAAAGGGGGCCACCCCTAAAAAGCATTCTTTTTTTATTCTTGGTCAGGCGGATTTGCGCACGAATCAAAAATTCAAAATACGTGTTATTCCTATCATGATATACTCCCTGCATTTCTACATGAAAAATTTTTTAAAAACACAAGAATTCATGCCACGATTCAGTGCAAAATGTGTTATAATAGACACAAGGAGAACAAGATGAGCATATCAATCACACCAAAAAACAGCACTACTGTCGCAACACAAACAATGTCGATTGATGAATTGTTTGAAGAGAGATATAAAGAACGACAGACAAGAGATAGCAAGATTGTTGAAGAACTAAGGCCTTTGTGCGAAGAACTACCTCCAGACGCGTTGGACCCTGTTACTTTTGAGCCTTTAGACAGAAGTATAGTATATAGGTGTGGTCACGCATTGAATCTTTCTACAGTTGTGAGCATTGCTAAAACACAAAAGCTATACAAGCAGGATTTAATAAAATGCCCATCTTGCAACTCCTCAACAACAATCAACATGCTTTACCCATATATTCCTATAGAAGGTTGTGTGGAAATTTTTAAAAAAATAAGCGGAATCTTTAAAAAATATGCCGAGTAATTATAGAAAAAAGCAGTTTGCTAGATATGATCCAGAAATGGGAGACCAGCCTATTGATATGGCAAAGTGGATGGCAACTCTTAGAGAATATTCATACAGGCCAGTACCTCCTCCACCTCTTCGACCTACTTCAACTATCTATAAAACACCCATGCCTACAAAAAATGCACCGGACTATGATTCAGATGAGGAACCAAACCGTAATATTGGTTTTCCATATGGATATGATGCTAGCTTAGAGCTAGAAGATTCTCAAATAAATCTATTACAGACTCTACCTCGATTCAGAGGGTTAGAAGAGGAAATGTTTGATCAGATTCCAGATAGTCAGAGTTTGCATTCTGCTCTACAACCGCAATATAGAGAGTTTGAAGAAGGACTTTTTGATCAAATCTCTTCAAGAGAATCAGAACCAGGAACACCATTCACAAACCCAGATGACTCTGAATATTACAAGAACGTAGCCTGGGGTCCTATTGCTGACCATGAAGATTATTCCTCCAGACCGTTTGGAAGGTGGGTTACAGACGAGTATGGAAGTGACCATAACAGCGAAAAAGGCTCAAAACCAAAGACGATGAACTGTGCTGAAGGGGTTTGCTATGACTTAATCTCAAGAGGCAAGCTGAAAAAAGAAGAAGTACAAGAACGCCTTCAAAGAGCTACAGAACCTGGAAAATACAGCCTTTCCTATGGTGAAAGGCTTATAGATGTTTTAAATCCGCCTGGAAATCGTGGCGAAATCGACTATAATAAATTACAAGATTTTGATCTTCCAGATGGGACAACTGTTTTTGCCAATGAAGATAGGCCAGAAGACCATGTTTTTATAACGAGAAAAGGAAATAATTACCCAGTACGCTCTCTTTGGAGCTCAGTAAAAGGCGATGGGAAATTCTCAAAAAGCTGGTTAGAAGATGTGATGAAAACATTTCAAGGAATTCAAGAGAATGATGAAAGGGGAGAACAGATACAACCAACTAGGCTAGGCTATAACACAGCTTTTGCAGGTAAACCCCAAGGAGAACAATATGTCAGCCATATTAAGCATTCAGAACAACACTATTTACTTTGAACAGTTCGTCCGAGAGCAACTGGAAACACAAGAATCTGAGATGCGAGAAGAACTGAAAGATCGAGAGCTTGAAATACGCGAAATGAAAGCTCAAAAGACAATGAACGATAGGATAGTTGAAGAGCTTAGGCCTTTATGTGAAGAATTGCCTGAATGTGCTTTAGATCCAGTGACGTATGAACCAATTAGAACTCCTTTAGTGATGCGTTGTAGCCATGCTTTAAGCGCGAAAGCTGTAGAAATGATTGGAAAAACAAAGGGCTTCACAATGGACGATAAAATCCCTTGTCCGATTTGTAGATCTGAAACAACGGGGCGGTTTTTCTTATATGACCAGTCATTTGACGAAACGGTAGAACATCTTGAAAAAGTAACAAAAATATTTAAAAGAACGGTAGAAAATAATGAAGCACAACCTAAGAAGAAAACAGCATCGTTGGGATCTCAAGAGGCAAAAAAGGGATACAAAAAGAGAAAATGTAGTTTACGTTGATCCTTCTCGCTCAATAAGAAAAAACGTTGTGTATATCGATTCTCCTGATCAAGAAGCTCCACTTAGAAAAAGTAAAATACCCCTGTTTGATGCGAATTCTACGGAGTATTTTTCAGGTGAACAGCCACTAAGAAAAGACAAAATCCCTCTTCCCGAAGCTAGATCCAGGGGATCTCTTTCAGACGTATTGACAGGTAAATATGAATCTTTATTTGACTTCACTGATGACTCTGAAGATAAAGACGCGATTATGGAAGATGCAAGAATAGCATCTAAGGGAGCTCCAAGTTATTTTAAAGTTTTACTGGATGACATAGAAAAACATCAAAAATCAAAGCTACCATTCTCGCACAGTAATAGGTTTGGTTTCGGAGTTAAGCAAGGAGCAGATGGACAATTCGAGCAAAAAGACATGGTTACTGGATACGGAACGGAGCCCTTACATCATCTAGAGATATACGAACCTCCTGGAAAGAAGGGACCATTTACTCAATCACAACTTAATAGCGGTGAACTTTTATTTCCTAGTGACGAGGAAGAATCAGAAGATTCCACAAGAATGCGTCATGATTATGAAGGACGTACGTTCTATGGTAAACAACCAAGAACTGTAGATGACTTGCTTCATGAACACGGCCACCAAAGATCCTTTTTAAAAGATCCTCAAGAGTCCATAAACAGAAGATCTATTCCATTGCCAATGATTCATCCATCTGGAATTCCATCATTATATTCAGACCTAGAAGAGGCCAGAAATATAGAAAATGACGAGAATGCAGCTAGGAGAGAATTTGGTAAACGTCCTCGTCTCGGTCATATTGGAATAAATTCAGGTCTTTGGGAGGAAAACTTCCAAGACACAGTTGAAAACTATGCAAATCTCCATCCAGGTCATATGTTGCGTGGGAAAGGGTTTATTAAATCAATAATTGAGGACGATTACCCCCAATTTGATGATGATGGAGAACAAGTAAATGAATCACTTCGAGATATTCTTATTGGACAAGGGCGCTTTGCAAATAGACCAGAATTATTTAACACCTTCAATAGTCACTTTGGAACTTGATATTTTTCGTAAACTTTAACTAAATTCACATTAAAGCCTTCCAAATCCCAACTAATTATACTTAAACACGCATATTCTCATTTAATCACGTTTTAAGCTGATTTATCTTCTCGCAATCCCAACACAACTCTAAATCTCCAACAGCGCAACACAGCGCAAATCTGAGCCTTGTTTTTTGTGAGTCTTCCAAAAATTCTTCGTTATGCTAGTCTTTCCCTCAAAACAACGCCATTCGGTGAGATTATTGAAGCGCCCTTTCAAGAAAAAACACCATCTGAAAAAGAAATGCCTAAATTGTCAAAATACAGCCTTTTGGACCTTAGCAACAGTAAAGATCCATATTCAATTTGTTTTTCATGCTATCAGGTTGCCTTAAAAACCCTTATTGCTGAAAAAGGGGGAAGAGGAAGTTTTTTCTTAGGTGTATGCATCGTACCATGAGACAAACCAGCATCTTTTGCGAGTAAACGATCCGTGTTTTCAGAGTAGTTTCTGTCTGCAGGATCTTCTATCAAATCTTTTTTAGAAAACGTATGCCCCAATGTTGGGGCAGACTTATTAAAATAAATACTACCATTTTCTCCACCTTTCTTCTTACCCTCATCGGCTTTTTTCTTATTAAGAGATAAAATCCTTTCTTTCTTCAAAAGAGCGTATCTCCCTCTGCAGAATTCAGTTATGTTTCGTTTTATCTCGCATTGGTTGTCGATCATCTAGATTTCAGCTTCTTCTTGATATTCGAACTCATAAGCCACAGTCTTGTACGTTAAACCATGCTTCTTACAAATCTTCAGCCGAGCAAATTACTGCAAAGACAGCTTACGAAAAGCTTGTTCCTAAACCGTGATTTATGGAAATATCTTTCTTTTTTAAGAAAGAGAAGTGAGAGCTTGTCAGAGAAAACACAATCGCAACAAACAAGTCAGTTAATCAGCACCAAGCAAGCAGCGCAGATCATTGGCTGTTCTATAGATTCATTCAAAGGCTATCTTTCTAAAGGAGTTTTTCAACCAAGCAAGAAAGTAAGTGGCAAGAATTTCTACTGCGAAAAAACCATCCGAAATTTTGTCCCTCCGAGTAGAGTCAAGAAAGGCAAGCCTCTTTCTAATAAATCAAGCACGGTTGATAGTATTAACATTGTTGACATGCGCGACATCATCAAACGGTGGCAAACATCTCCTCAGGACAATTCTTCATGTGATGTAGGGATTGGCGTATATACCGAAAAAATTCAAAGACTAGAAATAGACATGCATGGCGTTGATAAGGAAACTAAGGAGTTCTTAGGCATGAGAGCGCTCTTAGTAAGATATGTCTTTGCAAGAAGAAAGCTCTTAAATTATCTACAAAAAGCTCACTTTGGAAGGTATCTCAAGGCCATTCTGAAGGCGATTACACAAACTTTTCGCCTTGGGACTTACTCAATTACGAAACTCTTTCCTATCAGCACATCATAGATTTCCTTTATGAAGTAGCTTATGGCAACACCTTAGAAAAGCACCTAACTGAAGCACAGACCAGTCAAGTCATGGAGTTTGTCATTTTCTTGGCTAGAAATGGCATTCGCGACGACGATCTTGAAGCTAAGGCTCAACTCGAAGAAGACATCAAATGGCTTAGAGGAGAACCAAATAATTCAGAATTAGCTTTTAATGCGAATGTAATGAGGGAAACGGAGGATGGTGGTGGTCGTCCCTAAAAGATATGAAGATTACGGCGTTAAGGCTGTTCCTGCGGTATTAAATGGGTATCAATCTCTAAAGATTATCAATTGCAGTTGGGTATCAAACACATGGAAAAGCACTAAGAAATTCGTCAAAAGAAACAAAAAGGTAGTGATTATCTCAGCTGTTGTTGTAGTTGCTGCAACTGTGGTTATCATCGCTACAAGTGGAGCTGCTGCGCCTGTTATTGCTGCGGGAGCTGCTGCTGTAGATTATGATGCCAATGGAGAAACGAATCCAAAAAACAATCCCAAACCACGAACACCTGTAAATAAGGCTGGGGAGATTTATGAAGAAGAACCTCACGCTGATTCGTTTAACGATCCCTATTATCCAAGCCATTGTGACTATGATCGACCGAAAGAAATAGAAGCTTTAATACCAAAGATCACTCCACAATTAGAGCCGATACCCGAGAAAAGTGCTCTCCTAAAAGAAACTATCGAAAGACAAAACACCACTCTTAAAGAAGAGCTCAGTCAAGAACCTGTGCTAGCTGCAAATAACTTAAATATTCCAAAGAAAGACGAAGCTTCGTTTTGGTCACAAGCAGCCGAAAAAGCGCGAAAGGTTGGCTCTTATGTTGTTCATAATTTCGTTGATGGAACAGCTAACTTTGTCGAATCTTTAGGAAAAATGAGTTCCTTTTTATACGATGATTACCCTCCAAAAAGGGAGCCTTTCGATGAATTCTTTAGCAATGACGTGGTTCCGTTTAGCGATCGTCTGCATGATAAGATAGACCAGTCTTTTAATACTGACTACGCCGGACAATATGGCAGCTTTAAATCTTCTTCAACTCCTGAAACTATGGGAGAATTACTCAAAGAACTTGGCAAGGACGTAGTATTTTGTTTTGTGCCGGTTCCTGGTAGCCAATTAAGTAAGCCTGCTAAGATCGCGAAGAGTGCAAAGGCCATAGTTAAAGTTGCAAAAGCTTCTGGTGTTGTAAAAGGTATGGCTATTACTGGTGCTGCGGGAAGTGCTCTGACTACGACTACTACAACGAATCCTCCAATCCCTAGAGCAAATACGCCACAAGTTGAAGTTCAGACTCCTGTAGTTAGGGAGCAGGGGAATATCTCGGTATACAGATCTTTCAATGAAACCACTGGAGAAGTGAAGTATGTTGGGATTACCAATAATCTATCTAGAAGGCAGTTGGAACACCTTTTAAAAAAGGGAATCAGAGTATAATGGTCCCAGAAATTCGAGCCACTTGCTAAGCTAGTTTTCTCCGAGCAAAAGGAGAACAGAAATGGCAAAAACAAGAAAAAAATATTCCGCTGAATTTAAGCTGAAGGTGGTGCTTGAAGTTTTGAAAGGAGAGAAAACGGCAGGAGAGCTTGCTGGGAAATTTGAAGTTCACCCTTTAGTCCTTGGAGGGTGGAAAAGACACTTTAAAGCCACGGCAGCCCAAATTTTTGAGAAAAGCAATAAGCGTTTGATTACCAAAGAAGAGGAGCAGGAAAAAGGAGAGTTATTTGAGCAAATTGGAAGGCTAAAAATGGAGCTGGAATGGCTTAAAAAAAAGTACACGGCACTAAGAGATTAGAAAAAGAGGGTGTGAAAATCAGCATGGACGGGAAAGGGAGAGCTCTTGATAATGTTTTCATAGAGCGTCTTTGGAGAAGTGTGAAGTATGAGGATATTTATCCTAAAGGGTATGAAAGCCTTAAAGAACTAAAAAAGGGACTAGAGGTGTATTTTGAGTTTTATAATGGACAGCGCCGTCACCAGAGTTTGGGATATCAGACGCCGTCAGAGATCTATTATGGAACAGGCCTTGAGGTCTAAAGAAGGAATAAGAACTGAATTTAACATCAGGAAAAACTAGCTTAACTTTTGCAAATTTTGGTCTTGACGTCTGGGACCACCATAGAGTAAGAGAGATAGCGAGAGCAACAAACCTAACAAAATATGATGCAAGAGCAGTCGAGCAAGCCTTGATTGAAATGCACAAACTAGAGAAAAATGGGGGCACACTTTCCAATAAAATTAACAGTATATCAGAGAAAAACCCAAAATATGCTGATTCTATATCTAGGGGAGCTGAAATATTAAAGGAAATCAAGTATGATGGGATAGAGGAGATTTTAGAATGACTAGGCGAAAAAAGATCGGCGATGTATATGAAATTCAAACTCAAAAAGGCTTAGCTTACTTTCAATACACTCATGAGTATACAAAACCACCAAAGTGGGGCAGTTTAATTCGTGTTTTTGATGGGTTTTACGAAACAAGACCGTCGCTTGAAGAGATTCAAAAATCTGGAGACAGACCACATAGGTTTCAGACTTTTTGTTTTTTACAGCGTGCTATCAAAGAAGAGGCCG